>NZ_JBEYEY010000014.1:0-137726 GCF_040703635.1 Streptomyces sp. NPDC007189 | reverse complement strand
GGGACTCCGGCGGGCTGGAGACTCGTCGCGCTCCGGCGGGCTGAGGGCTGGTCTCGATCCAGGCGGCCCCGGCCTGATCGGGCTCGGCAGGGGGACTGGTCCGGTTCCGGGCAAGCCGGGCCCGATCGAGACTCCGGCGGGCTGGAGACTCGTCGCGCTCCGGCGGGCTGAGGGCTGGTCGGGCTGCGGGCTGGAGGCTGGTCGGGGCTGAGGCCGACCCCGCTCTTCAGCCCCTCCCGTGTCCCTTCGGGTGCGACGCGACGCCGTTTCCTATGCGGTGCCGGGATCGTCGAGGAAGCGGAGCAGCACGGCGGCCTCCGCGCGGAGTTGTGCGGCTCGGTCAGCGTGCGCGGGCGCAGTCAAGCGCGCTGCGACCTCCAGTCGCTCGGCGGCCTCGGCGCGCACGACGTCCGCCACACTCCGCTCGCTCAGCTCACGCCGCGCTGCTTCGGTGACGCCGACACCGACCGGCGAGTGCTCAAGGGCCACGCCTCGGAGCTCGGCTTCGTCCACGACCACCGCCTCGGCGTTGTCCAGCGCAGCGAGCGTTGCGCGCAGGGCGCTCACCGCCGCCTTGTCACGGGCGCGCATCGCTTCCGGCAGTGCCTGACGCATACGAAGACGTAAAGACATGCCGGCGACCTTATGGCGGCACCCCGGAACCCACAACGCGATATACGCGCAGCACGACTCCGTTCGGATCCTGGTCCCTTCCGGCTCCAAAACGGTGTGCGAGCCACCCGGAAGGGTCCTTACCCTCCGGGCATGGATCTCCGCGAAGAACTCCCGAGTGACAGACGGGCCGTGCGGGACGTTCATCTGCGGGCGTTCGGTGACCATGGCATCGTCGTGGCCGATCTGGTCGATGCCCTGCGGGACACCCTCACGCCCGAGGACGGTCTCTCCCTGGTCGCCGAGCACGACAGGCAGGTCGTCGGCCACGTCATGTTCACCCGCAGTCTGCTCGATGCCCCTCGGCGGCTGGTTGACGTGCACGTCCTCAGCCCGTTGGCCGTGCTGCCTGAGCTCCATGGACGCGGTATCGGTTCAGCCCTGGTCCGACACGGACTGGGCATCCTCGCCGAGCGCGTCGTTCCCCTCGTCTTCCTGGAGGGTGATCCGGGCTATTACTCGCGTTTCGGCTTCGCGCCCGGTCATGGCCTGGGCTTCCGGAAGCCGTCCCTGCGTATCCCGGATGGTGCCTTCCAGGCCATCAGGCTCCCGAAGTACGAGCCATGGATGACGGGGACGCTGGTCTATGCGGAGCCGTTCTGGCGGCATGACGCAGTCGGCATCCGTGACCCCGACGCATAGCTTGTCGTAGGGCGTCGCGGTGCCGGGGGCCTGCTTGCGTCACGCTTGGCTCGGTGGCCCGACGAGGCGATCGCCGGACAGGATCGTGCCGGCTTGCTTGACGTGCCGTAGGACAGGTGAGACTTCCATGCTCTGCAGGCCGGGCAGGGCCCCGATGCGATCCGACGTGAATGCGAAGAGTTCGTCGAAGTCCCGGCAGTGGGCGACGGCATGGATGTTGTAAGCGCCGGAGATGGCCGCGACGAAGGCGATCTCGGGTTCTCGTGCCAGCGAGCGTCCGACGTTCTTCACCTCGGACGGATGTACGCGCAGCCACAGGTTGGCCCGCGCGTGGTAGCCCAGGGCTGCCGGGGAGATCTCCACATCGATGTGGACGACGCGTTGCCCGAGCAGCCCGCCGCCAGGGCGAGGTCGACGAGACTGGCCCGGCCGTCCGCAGCGAGCGCGCCGAGGATCTTCTCGTCCTCGCCGGTGAGGCGCACGGGGTCGTCGGTGACGACCGGAGATTCCGTGAACGGAGGGCCGTCGCTCCCGAGCATGGCTTCCTGCTGCGGGGACAGCGCGCCGTGGAGTGCGGCCCAGTAGTGGCCGCGGCCTCCCATGAACTGCCGGAGCATGGCGAAGGCGTTGATGTCGAGCACCGCAGCGGTGCGCGGAAGCCGTTGGCCGAGGAGTTCCTCCCGCTGCGCTTGATCCCGTGACTGCGTCGCGCACGTGACCTCGGAGCCGGCTGCGGCCAGGGCCACCCAGTTGACGTCGTCTCGCTTGGCGAGTGCCCCCGCGATCGCTGCGACGCTGCCGGGCCGGCAGCGCAGCCGTACCAGCCATCTGCTCTGCCCCAGCGCTCCCGGGTTGACGACGCCGATGACGCGGATGACGCCGTCGGCGTGCAGCCGCCGGTATCGGCGCCTGACAGTGCCCTCGGTGAGGTCGAGCGCGGCTGCCGTCGAGGCGAAGGAGGCTCTCGGGGCGATCTGCAGTGCGCGAATGATGCGCACATCGTCGGGCTCGATCGCGATGGATCCACGCATGGGCGTACCTGCCACAGCGGGAATCCTACAAATCCAGCTGCCTTCGTCGCACCCGCGACAGCACGCCGATCAGACTTCTCGGTCAAGGACGCACGAAATGAATTCGCCACGTCAGCCAACGGAGACGACGCAACATGTCATCGACTGTGACACAGCAGCACATGCCGACCGCCCTCATCGTCGGGGCCTCGCGCGGTCTCGGCCACGCGATGGCGGCTGAATTCCTCGACCGGGGCTGGGACGTCATCGGCACGGTCCGCGACCCCTCCGCGCGAACGCCCCTGCACGATCTCGCCGACCGGTCCGAGGGCCGCGTCACCGTCGAGCATCTCGACATCAACGAGCCCGAGCACCTCGCGCCCCTGCACGAGCGCCTTGCGGACCGCCGACTGGACCTGCTCTTCGTCAACGCCGGTACCACGAACAATGAGCGGACGCCCATCGGCAAGGTGGCGACCGACGATTTCGTCGAGGTGATGGTCACCAACGCTCTCAGCCCCCTGCGCGTCATCGAGGCGCTCGAAGACCTGGTGTCCCCCACGGGCCTCATCGGGGCGATGTCGTCCGGACAGGGCAGCATCACGAACAACACCACCGCAGGCCGCGAGGTCTACCGGGCAAGCAAAGCGGCCTTGAACATGTTCATGCGCAGTTTCGCCGTCCGGCAGGCCGGGACACAGCGCGGTTTCGTCCTCCTGGCACCGGGCTGGATCCGCACCGCGCTCGGCGGGCCGGACGCTCCGTACACCGTCGAGGAGAGCGTCCCGCTGCTCGTGGACGTCCTGCTGTCCAAGCTGGGCACGCCCGGCCTGGCCTATCTGGACCGCTGGGGTCGGACAGTGCCCTGGTGAACCCGGCCCAGCACCCCTTGTCTACGGCCCACCCCGCGTCGGCGGAACACCCCCACCCGTTCGGTCGCCGTCATCGCTTCGGTCGCTGCGGGTCGGCGGCCCTGAGCACCCTGCATGTCATGCCGCCGCCTCGGCTGCCGGAGCCACCGCGAGGGCCGCGCGGACCAGTGCCGCCGTGGCGGTCGAGCGGGACTGCTGGGGCCAGGCGATGGACAGGGCGGCCGGCGGCGCGTCCGGGATCCGGCGGTAGACGACGCCCGGGCGGGGGTAGCGGGTGGTGACCGATTCGGGGAGGAGCGTGACCACCTCACCCAGTTCGACGAGGGCGAGCAGCTGGGACAGGTCCGCGATGGCGTACCGGGCCACGACCGTGTCGAGGTAGCCGGGCAGTCCGTCGGCGCGGCCCGGTTCGACGCCGGGCAGGGCGAGGTCGGCGAGGGCGAGGTGGTCGCGGGCGGCGAGGGGGTGGGTGGCCGGGAGGGCGGCGAGCCGTGGCTCGACGGCCAGCCTCTCGGCGTCCAGGCCTCGCCGGTCGAACGGCTCGTAGACCAGGGCCGCGTCGGCCTCGCCGGCGCGCAGCAGCCGTGTCTGCTCGCGCCAGCCGGAGAGGCGTACGGTGACGGGCCGGGCCCCCGGTTCGGCGGCATAGCGGGTCAGGAGGGGTTCCAGCAGGCCCGCGTCGCCGTCGGCCTTGACGGCCAGGACGAGCTTGGGCTCCGGGTCCGCCATCCGCTGGGCCCGCCGGCAGGCGGCGTGCAGGGCGTCGAGGGCGACGCGGGCCTCCTCCAGCAGGACGGTGCCGGACGGGGTGAGGGCGACGTTGTGGGTGGTGCGCTCGAAGAGGGTGACGCCGAGGTCGGCCTCGAGCTTGCGGACGGCGCGGGACAGGGGCGGGACGGAGATGCCCAGCCGTTCTGCGGCCCGGGTGAAGTTGAGTTCCTCCGCGACGGCGACGAAGTAGCGCAGTGACCGGGACTCCATGACCTGGCACCTCCGTTCGGTGTGTCCCAGAGGGTAACAAGCCCGCTCCGGTCCGCCCTTCCGTGCCGTGGGCGCCCGGCGCAGGATCCGGCCACGCGGCCGCCCGGCACGCCGCCTGGCAACGCCGGACGCCACCGACTCCCCGCGAAGCGCTCCTGACATGTCATGAATCGTTTCATGCCCTCTACTGATCACCATCGGACACCCCCACCTACCCCCCGGAAGAAAACGCCGCCTCTCCCCCACCTCCGAAGCCCACCCCCTCCGACACCTTGACGGCTCCACGCCCCTCCCACTAGTTTCCTGAAACGATTCAACCTCGACCGACGACACGAGGAAGAGAACCGCTCATGGCACCCCACCCCGAAGCCGCCGCCCTGCTGGCCCGCTCTCATCGGCTCGGCTCCGATCCCCGTAACACCAACTACGCCGGCGGCAACGCCTCGGCGAAGGGCACCGGCACCGACCCGGTGACCGGCGGCGATGTCGAGCTGATGTGGGTGAAGGGGTCCGGTGGCGATCTCGGGACGCTCACCGAGGCCGGGCTCGCCGTGCTGCGGCTGGACCGGCTGCGCGCGCTGAAGGGGGTGTACCCCGGGGTCGAGCGCGAGGACGAGATGGTCGCGGCGTTCGACTACTGCCTGCACGGCAAGGGCGGGGCGGCCCCCTCCATCGACACGGCCATGCACGGGCTCGTCGAAGCCGCGCACGTCGACCACCTCCACCCCGACTCCGGCATCGCGCTGGCCTGCGCCGCCGACGGGGAGAAGCTGACCGCCGAGTGCTTCGGCGACACGGTGGTGTGGGTGCCGTGGCGGCGGCCGGGGTTCCAGCTGGGTCTGGACATCGCGGCGGTCAAGGAGGCCAACCCGCAGGCCATCGGGTGCGTTCTCGGCGGCCACGGCATCACGGCGTGGGGCGAGACCTCCGAGGAGTGCGAGCGCAACTCGCTGCACATCATCCGCACCGCCGAGGCGTTCCTCGCCGAACGCGGCAAGCCGGAGCCCTTCGGCCCGGTGATCGAGGGTTACGAGGCGCTTCCCGAGGCCGAGCGGCGGGAGCGCGCCGCGGCCCTCGCGCCGTACGTCCGGGCCCTCGCCTCCCAGGACAAGCCGCAGGTCGGGCACTTCACCGACAGCGACGTCGTCCTGGACTTCCTGGCCCGCGCCGAGCATCCGCGGCTCGCCGCGCTGGGCACGTCCTGCCCGGACCACTTCCTGCGCACGAAGGTACGGCCGCTGGTGCTCGACCTGCCGCCGACCGCTGCCCTGGAGCAGGCCGTGGCCCGGCTGAAGGAGCTGCACGCCGCCTACCGCGAGGAGTACGCCGCCTACTACGAGCGGCACGCGACCCCCGGCTCCCCCGCCATGCGCGGCGCCGACCCGGCGATCGTCCTGGTCCCGGGCGTGGGCATGTTCAGCTTCGGCAAGGACAAGCAGACGGCACGCGTGGCCGGCGAGTTCTACGTCAACGCCGTCAACGTCATGCGCGGCGCGGAAGCGGTGTCGACGTACGCGCCGATCGAGGAGTCGGAGAAGTTCCGCATCGAGTACTGGGCGCTGGAGGAGGCCAAGCTCCAGCGGATGCCGAAGCCGAAGCCGCTGGCGACCCGGGTGGCACTGGTCACGGGGGCGGGCAGCGGGATCGGCAAGGCGATCGCGCACCGGCTGGCCGCCGAGGGCGCCTGTGTGGTGGTCGCGGACCTCAACGGCGAGAACGCCTCTGAGGTCGCCGAGGAACTGGGCGGCCCGGACAGGGCGGTCGCGGTGACCGTCGACGTCACGGCCGAGGAGCAGATCGCGCAGGCCTTCAAGGCGGCCGTGCTCGCCTTCGGCGGCGTCGATCTGGTCGTCAACAACGCCGGCATCTCCATCTCCAAGCCGCTGCTGGAGACATCGGCACGCGACTGGGACCTGCAGCACGACATCATGGCCCGCGGTTCCTTCCTGGTCTCCCGGGAGGCGGCGCGGGTGATGATCGCCCAGGGGCTGGGCGGTGACATCGTGTACATCGCCTCCAAGAACGCCGTCTTCGCCGGGCCCAACAACATCGCCTACTCGGCGACCAAGGCCGACCAGGCCCACCAAGTGCGGCTGCTGGCGGCCGAGTTGGGCGAGCACGGCATCCGGGTCAACGGGGTCAACCCCGACGGCGTGGTGCGCGGCTCCGGGATCTTCGCGGGCGGCTGGGGTGCGCAGCGGGCGGCGGTGTACGGGGTGCCGGAGGAGAAGCTGGGCGAGTTCTACGCCCAGCGGACGATCCTGAAGCGGGAGGTGCTGCCGGAGCACGTGGCCAACGCGGTGTTCGCCCTGACCGGCGGCGAACTGACCCATACCACCGGGCTGCACGTCCCGGTCGACGCCGGCGTCGCGGCCGCCTTCCTGCGGTGAGCCGGCCGGTGAAGTCGTACGCCGCGGTCGACCTCGGCGCCTCCAGCGGGCGGGTGATGGTCGGCCGGGTGGGCCCGGACTCGCTGGAGCTGAGCGAGGCGCACCGGTTCCCCAACCGGCCGGTGCGGCTCGCGGAGGGGCTGCGCTGGGACATCCTCGCGCTGTACGGCGGTGTGCTGGACGGGCTGCGGGCGGCGGGCCGGGTGGACTCCGTCGGCATCGACAGCTGGGCGGTGGACTACGGCCTGCTGGACGCCGACGGGGCTCTGCTGGGCAACCCGGTGCACTACCGCGACGCCCGCACCGAGGGGATCGCGGAGAAGGTGTGGGCGAGTGTGCCGGCCGGGGAGCTGTACGCGGCGACCGGGCTGCAGTACGCCCCGTTCAACACCCTGTACCAGCTGGTGGCCGCCCGCTCCACCATGCAACTGGCCCAGGCCCGGCGGCTGTTGCTGGTCCCGGACCTGATCTCGTACTGGCTCACCGGGGAGCAGGGCACCGAGCTGACCAACGCCTCCACCACCCAGCTGATCGATCCCCGGACGCGGACGTGGTCGTACGAGGTCGCCGGCCGGCTCGGTGTCGACCTCGGGCTGTTCGCGCCGCTGCGGCAGCCCGGCGACCCGGCGGGCGTGCTGCGGCCGGAGGTGCTGGAGGAGACCGGGCTGACCGGTCCCGTGCCGGTGACGGCGGTGGGCTCGCACGACACCGCCTCGGCGGTGGCCGCCGTCCCGGCCGGCGGTGAGCGCTTCGCCTACATCTGCACCGGCACCTGGTCGCTGGCGGGGCTGGAGCTGACCGCTCCGGTGCTCACCGAAGAGAGCCGGGCCGCGAACTTCACCAACGAACTCGGGCTGGACGGCACGGTCCGGTATCTGCGCAACATCATGGGGCTGTGGCTGCTCCAGGAGTGCCAACGCGCCTGGGGCGAGCCGGACCTGGGGACGCTGCTGCGCGAGGCCGGAGGTGTGCCGGCGCTGCGCTCGGTGGTGGACGCCGGCGACGAGGCCTTCCTGGCGCCGGGGCGGATGCCGGAGCGGATCGCCGAGGCGTGCCGGGCGTCGGGGCAGCCGGTTCCGGTGACGCGGGCGGAGGTCACCCGGTGCATCCTGGACTCGCTCGCCCTCGCCCACCGGCGGGCCGTCGAGGACGCGCAGCGGCTCGCCGACCATCCGGTGGACGTGGTGTACGTCGTCGGCGGCGGCACCCGCAACACGCTGCTGTGCCAGCTGACCGCCGACGCCTGCGGGCTGCCCGTGGTCGCCGGCGCCACGGAGGCGGCGGCGCTGGGCAACGTCCTGGTGCAGGCCCGCGCCCACGGGCTGGTCGGCGACCTGCCCGCGATGCGCGCCCTGCTCACCCGCACCCAGCCGCTGACCCGGTACACGCCCCGGGGTGACGCAGCCCGCTGGCGGGAGGCCGAGGCACGGCTCGCCGCGCGGTGAGCGGCGCCTCTCCCTTCGGCGGTGTCCGCCGACTACCCTGCACTCGTCCGATGACCGATTCCGAGGAGCCGTGATGCGTGTCGCCCTGTTCCTGACCTGTGTCAACGACACGCTCTATCCGGACACCGGCCGTGCCGTGGTGAAACTGCTGACCAGACTGGGTGTCGACGTCGACTTCCCGATGGGCCAGAGCTGCTGCGGGCAGGCCCACTACAACACCGGTTACCGGCATGAGGCCGAGCCGCTGGCCCGGCACTTCTCCGATGTCTTCGGCGGCTACGAGGCGATCGTGACCCCGTCCGGGTCGTGCGGCGCGATGGTGCGGGAGCTGTATCCGCGGATGGGCGAGCGGGCGCGCGCGGAGGGGCGCGGGGACTCGCTGGCGCGGACGCTGGCGCCGGTGGTGCCGAAGACGTACGAGCTGACGGAGTTCCTGGTGGACGTCCTCGGCGTGACGGACGTCGGGGCCTGCTACCCGCACACGGTCACCTACCATCCGACCTGTCACGGGCTGCGCTCGCTCGGCCTGGGCGACCGGCCCCGGCGGCTGCTGCAGGCGGTGAAGGGCCTGGAACTGGTGGAGCTGCCGGGCGCCGAGGAGTGCTGCGGCTTCGGCGGCACCTTCGCGGTGAAGAACGCGGACGTGTCGGCCGCGATGGGCGCGGACAAGGTGCGCAACGCCGTCTCGACGGGCGCCGAGGTGCTGTGCGCGGCCGACAACTCGTGTCTGATGCACATCGGGGGCACCATGAGCCGGCTGAAGGTGGGCATGCGGCCGGTGCACATCGCGGAGATCCTGGCGAGCACGGAGGAGGAACCGGCGGCATGAGCGGAACGTTCGTCGGCATGCCGGCCTTTCCGAAGGCCGCGCACGACGCCGTCCACAATCCCACCCTGCGCGGCAATCTGCGGCACGCGACGCACACCATCCGCGCCAAGCGGGCCCGCGCGGTCGCCGAGCTGGACGACTGGGCGGCGCTGCGCGAGGCGGGCCGCCGCATCAAGGACCACACGCTGCGCCATCTCGACCGGTATCTGGAGCAGTTGGAGGAGTCGGTCACGGCGGCGGGCGGTACGGTCCACTGGGCCGCGGACGCCGAGGAGGCCAACCGCATCGTGGCCGGCCTGGTGAAGGCGACCGGCGAGTCGGAGGTCGTCAAGGTCAAGTCGATGGCCACGCAGGAGATCGGGCTGAACGAAGCCCTGGAGGCGGAGGGCATCCGCGCCTACGAGACCGATCTCGCCGAGCTGATCGTGCAGTTGGGCAAGGACCGGCCCTCGCACATCCTGGTGCCGGCCATCCACCGCAACCGGGGCGAGATCCGGGACATCTTCCGCTCCGAGATGGGCGAGTGGGGCCGCCCGGCGCCCGAGGGCCTGACCGACGCGCCGGCCGAACTCGCCGAGGCCGCCCGGCTGCACCTGCGGGAGAAGTTCCTGCGGGCCAAGGTCGGGATCTCCGGCGCCAACTTCATGGTCGCCGAGACCGGCACCCTGGTCGTCGTCGAGTCCGAGGGCAACGGCCGGATGTGCCTGACCCTGCCGGAGACGCTGATCTCGGTCGTCGGCATCGAGAAGGTGGTGCCGGCCTGGCGGGACCTGGAGGTGTTCCTGCAGACCCTTCCCCGCTCCTCCACCGCCGAGCGCATGAACCCGTACACGAGCATGTGGACCGGTACGACGGACGAGGACGGCCCCCGGGCCTTCCACCTCGTCCTGCTCGACAACGGCCGCACCGACACCCTCGCCGACACCGTCGGCCGCCAGGCGCTGCGCTGCATCCGCTGCTCGGCCTGCCTGAACGTCTGCCCGGTGTACGAGCGAGCGGGCGGCCACGCCTACGGCTCGGTGTACCCGGGCCCGATCGGCGCGATCCTCAGCCCGCAACTGCGGGGCACGGCAAGCGAGATCGACGCCTCCCTGCCGTACGCGTCGAGTCTGTGCGGCGCCTGCTACGACGTGTGCCCGGTCGCCATCGACATCCCCGAGGTGCTGGTGCATCTGCGGGAGCGGGTCGTGCAGGGCGGTCCGGCGGTACGGCAGGGCAACAAGGTGGTGCTGAAGCCCGCCAAGGGGCACGCGGCCGAGCGGGCGGCGATGCGTGCGGCGCGCTGGGCCTTCACCCACCCCGCCGCCCTGCGCACCGGCCAGCGGCTCGCCTCCCGCACCCGCCGGCTGCATCCCCGTACCCTGCCGGGCCCGGGCCGGGCCTGGACCGGCGCCCGGGACCTGCCGGCCGTGCCGGCGGAGCCGTTCCGGGACTGGTGGCAGCGCACGCGCGGCGGAGAGGACGGCGTCAAGTGAGCAGCAGGGAAAGGATCCTGGGCCGGGTGCGGCGGGCGCTCGCCGACGTGCCCGCGGACGAGCGGCCGTACGAGGAGGCCGTCGCCCGGGACTATCTGCGCGAGCACGGGACGCGGACCGCCGGGCAGACGGTGGAGCTGCTGGCCGAGAACCTTGCGGACTACCGGGCGATCGTGCACCGCAGCGACGACGGGTCGGTCGCGGACCTCATCGGGCGGCTGCTGGCCGAGCGCGGGGCGCGGCAGGTGCTGGTGCCGCCCGGGCTGCCGGGACGGTGGCTGGCCGCCGCGGACGTGGCGCGGATCGAGGACCGTCCGGACAGCACACCGCAGGAACTGGACCGGGTGGACAGCGTGGTGACCGGCTGCGCGGTGGCGATCGCCGAGACCGGCACGATCGTCCTGGACGGCTCCCCCGACCAGGGCCGGCGCCGCGTCTCGCTCGTTCCGGACCACCACATCTGCGTCGTCCGCGTCCCGGACCAGGTGGTCCCCTCGGTCCCGCAGGCCCTCGAACGCCTCGATCCCGCCCGCCCGTCGACGTGGATCTCCGGCCCGTCGGCCACCAGCGACATCGAACTGGACCGGGTGGAGGGCGTCCACGGCCCGCGCACGCTGGAAGTGATCCTGCTCGGCTGACGTCCGGGCGGTGCTAGTCCATTCCGGCCGCGTCCAGCAGCGCCGTCACCGTCGCCGTCGCCAGCCCGTCGTCCAGGCGCTCCACTCCGGCGCCGGCGCGGGCGCTGGCGCCGTCGAAGACCAGCAGGAGCTGGCGGGCGAGGAGCTGGGGGTCGCGGGCGCCGCCGCGCTCCGCCTCGGCGCGGAAGGCCTCGGTCAGCCGTTCCTTGACGCCGCGGGCGACCCGGGTCGCCGGGTGCTCGGGGTTCTTGAGCTCCACGAGGACGGCAAGGTAGGGGCAGCCGTGGTAGTCGGCGTCCACGGAGCCCTGCTCCAGGCGTTGGAAGACGTGCAGGATGCGCTCGCGCGGGGTGGCGGACTCCGGGGCGGGGTGCGCGAGCCGGGCCTCGTAACCGGGGATGCGCCGCTCCAGGCTCGCGGCCAGCATCGCGTCCTTGCTCTCGAAGAGCTGGTACATCGACCGCTTGGAGACGCCCGCCTCCCGGCACAGCGCCTCGATGCCGACGGAGACCCCGTCGCGGTAGGAGAGCCGGGCCGCGGCGTCGAGCAGCCGCTCGCGCGGGGACATCGGGTCGGTGGAGGCCATGGAAGGAGGTTAGCGGTATCCGCGGACGTAAGGAAACCGATCGGTGTATATCGCGCATCCCTCCGGCCGCCGGGCAGGCGATCTCATGCCCGGGAACCACGTGACAGGCGAGCTGAACAAGCGCTTAGATAGGAGTAAGGACCGCAATCCCGACCCGCCGGAGGCCCCGTTGTTCACGTCCGTCGACGACGTCGCCGCCCGCCTCGCCGAGACCGGCTACCTCGCCTCGCCCGCCGTCGCCACGACCGTGTTCCTCGCCGACCGGCTGGGCAAGCCGCTGCTGGTCGAGGGCCCGGCCGGGGTCGGCAAGACCGAGCTGGCCAAGGCCGTCGCCCAGGTCGCCGGGGCCCGCCTGGTCCGGCTCCAGTGCTACGAGGGCGTGGACGAGTCCCGGGCGCTGTACGAGTGGAACCACGCCAAGCAGCTGCTGCGCATCAGCGCGGGCCGCGACGAGAGCTGGGACGAGACCCGCACCGACATCTTCAGCGAGGAGTTCCTGCTCCCCCGCCCGCTGCTCACCGCCATCCGCGGCGACGAGCCGACGGTGCTGCTGATCGACGAGACCGACAAGGCCGACGTCGAGATGGAGGGCCTGCTGCTGGAGGTGCTCAGCGACTTCCAGATCACGGTCCCGGAGCTGGGCACGGTCACCGCGACCCGCCGCCCCTTCGCCGTCCTCACCTCCAACGCGGGGCGCGAGCTGTCCGAGGCGCTGCGCCGCCGCTGCCTGTTCCTGCACATCGGGTTCCCGGAGGAGGAGCTGGAGCGGCGGATCGTACGGCTGAAGGTGCCGGGCCTCGGCGCGGCGCTGGCCGAGTCGGTGGTGCGGGTGGTCGGGGCGCTGCGCGCGATGGACCTGCGCAAGGCGCCGTCCGTCGCCGAGACCGTCGACTGGGCGCGCACCCTGCTGGCACTGGGCGCCGAAACCCTGGACCAGACGGTGGTACGGGAGACGCTCGGCGTGATCCTCAAGCACCAGGACGACATCCAGAAGGCGGCGGCGAAGCTCGACCTGGACGCGCTGTGACCGAGCCGGCCGAGCGGATCACCGGGCTGGTCGGGGCGCTGCGCGCGCACGGCGTGCGGATCGGCACCGGCGAGACGGTGGACGCGGCCCGCGCGGTGGAGGCGCTGGGGCTCGCGGACCGCGAACGCCTGCGGGAGGGGCTGGCCGCGACGCTGCTGCACGGCCCGGGGCAGCGGGCGGTGTTCGACCCGGTCTTCGACCTGTACTTCCCGCGCGGGGTCGGGGGCCCGGACGGCGGCCCCGGGGACCGGGACGAGCTGCGCGACCGGCTGGCCGAGGCCCTGGCGGCCGACGACCGGGCGCTGATGGCCCGGTTGGCGGTGGAGGCGGTCGACGGCCTCGGCGGCTACGGCGGTTCACCCGGCTCGGACGGCTTCTCGGCGTACCAGACGCTCGAACGGCTGCGCCCGCAGACCCTGTTGGCCCGGGTGCGGGCCGACGTCCGGGGCGGGCGGGGCAGCGGGGCGGCCTTCGCCGACCGGCTGCTGGACGACGAGATCCGGCGCCGGATCGAGGAGTTCCGGCGGATGGTGGGGGCGGAGGCGCGGCGCCGGGTCGCGGAGCGGCGCGGGCGGGAGGAGATCGCCCGGCGCGGGGTCCTGCCGACCGCGGACCGGGTGGACTTCCTGTACGCCGACCGCACCCAGCTGGCCGAGCTGCGCAGGACCGTCCAGCCGCTCGCGCGCAAGCTGGCCACCCGGCTCGCCGCGCGCCGGCGCCGGGCCGCCCGCGGCACCATCGACCTGCGCCGCACCCTGCGCTCCTCGCTGTCCACCGGCGGGGTGCCGATGCGGCCGGTGCTGCGCCGGCGCCGCCCGGTGCGCCCCGAACTGGTGCTGCTGTGCGACGTGTCCGGCTCGGTGTCCGGCTTCTCGGACTTCACGATGCTCCTGATCCAGGCGCTGCACGACCAGTTCAGCAAGGTCCGGGTGTTCGCCTTCGTCAACCGGCTGGACGAGGTGACCGGGCTGCTCGACCACGGCCGCGCCGACCCCGAGGGCCTCGGCGCCCGCATCCACGCCGAGGCCACGCTCACCGGCTGGCACGGCAGCAGCGACTACGGCATGGCGCTGGGCGAGTTCGCCGAGCGGTACGGCGACGCGGTCGGCCCGCGCACCACCGTGTTCGTCCTCGGTGACGCCCGGACGAACATGAGCGACCCGAACCTGGCCGCCGTACGGGAGATCGCCGGACGGGCCCGGCGCGTGTACTGGCTGAACCCCGAGCCGCGCGCCCAGTGGGGCACCGGCGACTCCGCCGCCCCCGCGTACGCCGGCCTGGTCGAGATGCACGAGTGCCGTACGGCCCGTCAGCTCGGCGCACTCGTCGCCCGGCTGCTGCCGGTGTGATCGCCGGTCCCCCACCGGCGCGCCCGCTGGGTACGGCGGCGGATGACACGCGGACCGGGCCGCTCCTTGTGCGACCCGGTCCTGTGGGCGGGCGGAGAGCCGGTGCCCGCCCGTCAGCCCTTCGCGTACTCGTTGGCCATGGTCCCGGCGAAGTCGAACACCACGACCTGCTCGTCGCCCACCACCCAGGCGTCGTGGCCGGGCGTGCAGACGAACACGTCGCCGGGGCCGACCTCGGACTCGCCGCCGTCGTCCATGCGCAGGCGCATGCGGCCCCGGAGCACATAGCCGTTGTGGTGGACCATGCAGCTCTCGGTGCCCGCGAGCGGCGCCACGGACTCGGACCAGCGCCAGCCGGGTTCCAAGGTGGCCACGGCGAAGTCCAGCCCGCTCAGGTGCAGGGCTTCGAGGTGGCCGCGGGGGAAGTCGCGCCGTTCGTCCGGCTTGTCGACCGTCTTCACTTCCAGCATGACGGCATCATCCCTTCCGGCCGCTGACCGCGGCCGGGGCCGGCCTGTCGTCTCCCGGTGTCCTCCGACGGCGCCGGCGCTGCGGCGGCGGCCGTACCCCTTGATTCCATCGTCGGCCGGGGGGCTGGGGGCCGCCATTCGGGCGATCGGCCCGGCGGGCACCCGTATGAGATGCTCTCGGGAAAATTCTCGGTCGGCACCTGCAACCTGAGCCGGGGTCGGACGTCTGTCCAGGTGGAGGCCTCCACTTCGACCCGATGTCCGACTCCGAACGGCCGAAGGAACTCGTCTCCGCACACCGTCTGTCCCAGCCCAGCCGTGCCCGCAGGCTGCGTGCCGCCCTGCGGGTCTCCGCCGTGGGCGCGGCCCTGGCCGTCGCCGGCACCATCACGGCCCAGGAGGCCCAGGCAGGCAGCCACGCGACCCCCTCGCCGGTGCCGTCCAAGGCCCGCACCGCCACCCCGTCGCCCGTCCCGTCACCGGTCCGTACGGCGACCCCGACACCCGCGCCGGCCAGCGCGACCCCGGTGCCGGAACCGACGAGCGCGACCCCGAGCCCCGTACCGTCCCTACCCGCACACGCCACCCCCAGCGACCACGGCCCAGGACCCCGCCGCGGCCAGCCACCACACCCAGCATCCACGGCCGCACCCCGCCGCCGTACCCACGTCCCCGCCTCGCGCCCCCACCGCCCCACGCCCGCCACTTCACCACCCCCGCGACCATGGCCCAGGACCCCGCCGCGCCCAGCATCCACGGGCACAGCCCCGCCACGACATCCACGTCCCCGGCCCGCGCCCGCACCGCGTCCACAGCCGCCACCTCGCCCCCCGCATCCCCGTCCAATCCCGCCGCCGGGTATAAGCCAGCCGATTGACCGACTTGACCAGGAAAATCCGTGCTTCCGCACTCACCGCTACGACAGCCGCCCCGCTAAGTTGGACGCCATGAGCAATCTTGACCGCGCGCCGGTGCCCGGCCTCTGCGGCGGCCGCGGATTCGTGGTGGCCGAACCCGTACGCGAGCTGCTGAGCCCCCGCCAGGTGAAGCTGGGCGAGTCGACCGAGGTGCGCCGGCTGCTGCCGAACCTCGGCCGCCGCATGATCGGCGCGTGGGCCTTCGTCGACCACTACGGCCCGGACGACATCGCCGACGAGCCCGGCATGCAGGTCCCGCCGCACCCGCACATCGGGCTGCAGACGGTCAGCTGGCTGCACGAGGGCGAGGTGCTGCACCGCGACTCGACGGGCAGCCTGCAGACGATCCGGCCCCGACAGCTGGGCCTGATGACCTCGGGCCGCGGCATCAGCCACTCCGAGGAGAGCCCCCGCCCGCACGCCCGCTTCCTGCACGGCGCCCAGCTGTGGGTCGCCCTGCCCGACGGGCACCGCCACACCGAACCAAAGTTCGAATACCACCCGGACCTGCCCACGGTCACCGCGCCCGGCATGACCGCCACGGTGATCCTCGGCGACCTCGACGGCTCCGCCTCGCCCGGTACGGCGTACACCCCGATCGTCGGCGCGGACCTCGCCCTCGCCCGGGGCGCCGACGTACGCCTGCCCGTGGAACCCGACTTCGAGTACGGCGTCCTCGCCATGTCCGGCGAGGTCCACGTCGACGGCGTACCGGTGCTGCCGGGCTCGATGCTCTACCTCGGCTGCGGCCGCTCCGAACTCCCGCTGCGCGCCGAGTCGGACGCCGGGATCATGCTCCTGGGCGGCGAACCGTTCGCGGAGGAGCTGATCATGTGGTGGAACTTCGTCGGTCGTACGCAGGACGACATCGAACAGGCCCGGAAGGACTGGATGAACGGCTCGCGGTTCGGGACGGTCAAGGGCTACGACGGCGATCCGCTGCCCGCGCCGGAGCTTCCGCCGGTCCCGCTGAAGGCACGGGGTCGAGTGCGCTGAGCTGCGGCTTTCCAGTCGTCTGAGTACGCGGCGCCTGGTCCGCCACGTTCAGGGATGAGCGAGGCAGGAGGCGGTGGAGCGCTCTCCCCGCGTGACTGCGTCATCCGGATGAGCGGGGTGTCAAGGGGCGCTAGGCAGAGGGTCGTTGGAGCCGCGTGCCCCATCCGTTCCCCGGGGAGGCGCTTGCCACTGGTGGCAGGGTCGCCGAACCGCGGCACCGGCATGAGTTGCGCGCGATGCCTTGACAGGGCCATGCCCCGCCCCCAGCATCCATGGGAGAGCGCTCTCCCGCGTGTCCGGCCAGCCAAGTCGACGCGCCCCCGGGGTGGCCCCTCCCACCCCGTTCCTCCTCCCCCTTAGGAGGTCTCCATGCCTCGGAGATCCCAGCTCATGTCGGGTGCGCTGATCGCGGGCGCGCTGCTGCTGACCTCGCTCGGTGTGAGCGGAGTCGCCACAGGTGCCCCTTCCGCCGCACCAGTGAGCGCGGCGTCCTTATTCGAGGCCGCGCACTCCGGTCACGTGATGGCCACCTCGACCACATCCTCGCCGGAGGATCCGGACGGTGACGGCTACATCCCCGCCAACCCTCCGGTCACCGGCGTCACGCCGTCCACGCAGGACCCGCCGCACCGCTACTTCCACGAGTTCCAGGCCAACTGCGCGGTGAGCCACACCGCACCCGACGACCCCATCGTGTATCCGCAGCAGCCCGGCACGTCGCACGACCACACGTTCATGGGCAACACCACCACGAACGCCTTCAGCACGACCGCCTCTCTGGACGCGGGTACGACCACCTGCAAGGCGCCCGGGGACAAGTCGGGTTACTGGATGCCCACCCTCTTCAACGGCGACAAGCCGGTGCTGCCCATCGGGCCGCAGACGATCTACTACAAGGCGGGCGTGACCGACTACACCAGCGTGCGGCCCTTCCCGAAGGGGCTGCGGTTCGTGGTGGGCAACCCGATGCAGAGCGCGGACGAGTTCCGTCACCACCCGGGCTTCGTCGAGGGCTGGGAGTGCGGCGACAGCTACTTCAACGTGGACTTCCCCGCGAGCTGTCCCACCCGCGCGGACGTGCAGCTCAACATCCGCTTCCAGGCGCCCAGTTGCTGGGACGGAAAGTATCTGGACACCCCGGACCACAAGAGCCACATGGCCTATCCGGTGGTCAAGCCCGGCACGAACGACAACGTGTGCCCGGCCGATCACCCCGTCGCGCTGCCGATGATCGAGTTCAAGATGGCGTTCCCCGTCAACGGCGACATGTCGCAGGTGAGGCTGGCCAGCGGTCGGGGCTACTCGTTCCACTACGACTTCTTCAACGCCTGGGACGACGCCACGCTGAAAGCGCTCGTCGACCACTGCATCGTCGGCGGCCTTCAGTGCGACGCGCGCGGCTACGACCAGACCCACCCCGAGGCAGGCGCGGCGCTCGACGAGAACTACCAGCTTCCCTGACCCTGCCCGCGCATCCAGGCCTCGGCAGGTGCCCGCGCCGCGGCATCCCCGGCCCGGTGGCCGTTGCTGAGACACCACCCCTTACGGGACGGCCCGGCCGGTCATGCCCCCGCTACGGCCGGGCCGCCCACTCACCCCCACACCGGAAGAAGCCTCCCCATGACCTCACCGAGAACGCGCACGCGCCGCTGTACGGCGCCATTGGCCGCCGGCGTTCTGGCGGCCGGTTTCCTGGCCGCTCTCCCGGCCGGCCAGGCCCACGCCGCCGGCAGCGTCGTCAAGGTCACCGGCAGCCAGGGCAACTGGCAGCTGACCGTGGACGGAAGGCCGTACCAGATCAAGGGTCTGACCTGGGGCCCGGCCGTGGCCGACGCCGACAAGTACATGCCCGACCTCGCGTCCATGGGCGTCAACACCATCCGCACCTGGGGCACCGATGCCTCCAGCAAGCCCCTGTTCGACTCCGCCGCGGCGCACGGCATCAAGGTGATCGCCGGGTTCTGGCTGCAGCCCGGCGGCGGCCCGGGCAGCGGCGGCTGCGTCAACTACCTCACCGACACGACCTACAAGAACCAGGTGCTCGACGAATTCCCCCAGTGGGTGCAGACCTACAAGGACAACCCCGGCGTGCTGATGTGGGACGTCGGCAACGAGTCGGTGCTCGGCCTGCAGAACTGCTACAGCGGTGACGAACTCGAAGAGCAGCGCGACGCCTACACCACCCTCGTCAACGACATCACCAAGAAGATCCACGCCATCGACCCCGACCACCCGGTGACCTCCACCGACGCCTGGGTCGGCGCCTGGCCGTACTTCAAGAAGAACGCCCCCGACCTCGACCTGTACGCGGTCAACTCCTACAACGCCGTCTGCGACGTGAAGTCCGCCTGGGAGCAAGGCGGTTACACCAAGCCGTACATCGTCACCGAGACCGGTCCGGCCGGTGAGTGGGAGGTGCCCGACGACGCCAACGGCGTGCCCCAGGAACCCGGCGACCAGGCCAAGGCCGACGGCTACACCGGGGCCTGGAACTGCATCACCGGGCACAAGGGCGTCGCCCTCGGCGCCACGATGTTCCACTACGGCACCGAGTACGACTTCGGCGGCATCTGGTTCAACCTGCTGCCCGCCGGCCAGAGGAGGCTGTCGTACTACGCGGTGAAGAAGGCCTACGGCCGCGACACCTCGCACGACGACACCCCGCCGGTCGTCACGGACCTGTCCGTCGAGGGCGGCGCCGGCAGCGTGCCGGCCGGACAGGCGATGACGCTGTCGGTCAAGGCGAGCGATCCCGACGGTGACCCGATCACCTATGAGGTCCTCGACAACAGCAACTACATCGACGGCAGCAAGCAGTTGACCTCCCTTCCCTTCACCGACCTGGGCGGCGGCCGACTGCGGTTCACCGCCCCCGACCGGCCCGGCGTCTGGAAGGTCTACGTCAAGGCCACCGACGGCCACGGCAACGTCGGCGTGGAGACCCGCTCGATCAAGGTCGTGCCCCCCGCGGTGAACGGCACCGACGTCGCGCTCGGCAAACCCGCCACGGCCTCCTCCTTCCAGCAGAGCTACGGCGACTGCCCGTGCACTGCGGCCAACGCCGTCGACGGCAAACTCACCACCCGCTGGGCCAGCGACTGGAGCGACCCGCAGTGGATCCAGGTCGACCTCGGCACCCGCACCTCCGTCAAGCACGTGCAGCTCGTCTGGGAAGCCTCCTACGCCAAGGCGTACACGATCCAGACCTCCGACGACGGCCAGAACTGGCAGACCGTCCGCACGGTGACCGACGGCAACGGCGGCGTCGACGACTTCGACGTCAGCGCGGCCGGCCGCTACGTCCGCCTCGACGGCACCGCCCGCGGCACCGGTTACGGCTATTCGCTGTACGAGTTCGGCATCTACGACTGACACCCGACAGGAAAGGGGACGGGGCCGAGTGAGCAGCACCAGTGACGAGGACCTCGACCGGCTGATCGACAAGCTGACCCTGCCGGCCAAGATCCGGCTGCTCACCGGCGCCACCACCTGGCGTACCGCCGCCGATGCGGCCATCGCCCTGCACGAGCTGGTCCTGTCCGACGGACCGGCCGGCGTGCGCGGCCAGTCGTGGGACGAGCGGCACACGTCCGTGCTGCTGCCCTCGGCGACCGCGCTCGCCGCCACCTTCGACGAGCAGCTCGTCGAACAGCTCGGTGCTCTGCTGGCGCTGGAGGCCCGGCGCAAGGGCGTGGACGTCGTCCTCGCCCCCACTCTCAACCTGCACCGCAGCCCGCTGGGCGGCCGGCACTTCGAATGCTTCTCCGAGGACCCCGAACTGACCGGTCTGATCGGGGCAGCCCTCATCCGCGGCATCCAGTCCCACGGCGTCGCCGCCACCGCCAAGCACTACGTGGCCAACGACGGCGAGACCGATCGGCTGACCGTGGACGTGCGTGTCACCGAGCGGACGCTGCGGGAGGTCTGCCTCGCACCCTTCGAGGCGGCCGTGGCGGCCGGGGTCCGGCTGGTGATGGCCGGTTACCACAGCGTCAACGGCAGCACCATGACCGCATCCGATCTGCTGACCGACCCGCTCAGGAGCGAATGGGGCTTCGACGGCGTCGTCGTCTCCGACTGGGGCGCCGTACGCACCACCGAAGACACCGCACGAGCCGGCCTGGACCTGCTCATGCCGGGACCGGACGGCGCCTGGGGCGAGAACCTGCTCCGCGCCGTGCGCGCGGAGAAGGTCGCCGAGTCCGCCATCGACGCCAAGGTGCACCGGCTGCTGCGGCTGGCCGATCGCTGCGGCGCCCTGGGCAGACGGCCACCGCTCACACGGGCCGGGCCCCGTACCCGGGACGTCCGCCGCCTCCTGCGCCGCGCTGCCGCGGCCGGCACCGTGCTGCTGGCCAACCACGGCGTGCTGCCCCTTGTCGCCGGTGACCTGAAGACCGTCGCCGTGATCGGCACGCACGCCGCCCGCACCCGCACCCAGGGCGGCGGCAGCGCCGGAGTCTTCCCCCAAGGCGAGATCTCCGTCCTGGACGGCATCCGGGCCCGTCTGCGCGGACACGCCCGCGTCGTCCACGTCCCCGGTCCGCACGTCCCGGGCCCGCCCCCCGCGCTGGACCCGCGCCTGAGCACCGATCCGCGATCAGGGGTGCCGGGTTGCCTGCTGCGGATGCTGGATGCCCACGGACACGAGCTGTACGCCGAGCACCGAAGCGGCGGACGGCAGCTCGAACCCCCACTGGTGCCAGGGGCTCACACAGTGGAGATCAGCGCCCTGCTCCGGCCGCGCACCTCGGGCACCTGGACGCTGTCCGTCGCCGGGTTCGGCCGGATGAGTCTGCGCCTGGACGGCCGCCCGCTGGTGGCGGGCGAGTTCGCCAAGAACACCGACGACCCGGCCATCGTCCACGTCACCCCTCCCCCGCAGTGCGCCACCACCCACCTGGGCGCCGGAAAGGACGTGCTCCTGGTCGCGCGCCGGGAACTCGCCCCCGGCACCGGCCGGGCCACGATCGTCGGCGCGGCCGAGCCCGGCCCGGAACCGACGGCGGCCGTGGCGGCCGCCGTACGGGCGGCACGCGAGGCGGACGCGGCGATCGTCGTCGTCGGCACCACCGAGCACGACGAACGCGAGGGCCAGGACCGTACCGGTATCCGCCTGGACCCACGGCAGGACGCTCTGGTGAGCGCCGTGGCCTCGGCGAACCCGCGTACGGTGGCCGTCGTCAACAGCGGCGGGCCCGTCGAGATGCCGTGGCGGGACCAGGTCGGTGCCCTGCTGCTCGCCTGGTTGCCCGGGCAGGAAGGCGGAGCGGGCCTGGCCGACGTGCTGTTCGGCCGGACGGAGCCCGGCGGGCGGCTGCCCACCACATGGCCGGCCCGGCTCGAGGACGCTCCGGTCCTGTGCACCCAGCCGGTCGCGGGCCGCCTCCACTACAGCGAGGACCTGCACATCGGCCACCGCGGCTGGCTGCGCACCCGGCGCACACCGGCCTACTGGTTCGGGCACGGCCTGGGCTACACCACCTGGGCCTACGAACACATCACCGCGCCCGGCCAGGTCCCGGCGGGCGCACCCTTCACCGTGCGCGTACGGGTGCGCAACACCGGCGCCCGAGCGGGGCGCGAGACGATCCAGGTCTACCTGGCCCGGCCCGGCGCCGCCATCGACTATCCGCAGCGCTGGTTCGCCGGGTACACAGCCGTACGGGCCGAGCCAGGGGAAACGGTCACCGCCGAGGTGCACGTGCCGGCCAGAGCGCTGCGGCACTGGGACGAGCGGGCACACGCCTGGCGGACCGCGCCAGGACCGTGCCGGGTACTGGCCGGCCGCTCGGCAGGCGACCTGCCCCTGGAAGCGGAGGTGCACATCAAAACCACACCATGAGGGCGGCGGGGCCGAGGCCATCTGCGGCGAGACGGGGGCGGGAGAGCGCTCTATGCGTCGACTCGGCCGTGCCGTTAAGGTGCGGGCATGAGCAGACAGCCCCCTACCCTCGAGGATGTCGCACGGGAGGCGGGCGTGTCCCGGGCAACGGTGTCCCGGGTGGTCAACGGCGTGCGCAACGTGGACCCCGCCATCCAGGAGGTGGTCCGCCAGGCGATCGACCGCACGGGCTACACCCCCAACCGCGCCGCCCGCTCACTGGTGACCCGGCGCGCCGAGACCGTCGCGCTCGTGGTCTCCGGCGCCGGAGACCTGTCGGAAGGCGGCCAGATCGACTTCGCCGCCCGCGTCTTCGCCGACCCCTTCTTCGGGCGTGTGGTCGCCGGAGTCGTCAGCTACCTCAGACCGCACTCGATGCACCCCGTGCTCATGTTCGCCGAGTCCGCCAAGGACCGCCATGAGGTGCTCAGTTACCTTCGGCAGGGCAGGGCCGACGGCGCGCTGGTCGTCTCCACGCACCCCGAGGACCCGCTGCCCGCCCTGCTCGCCGGTGCCCACCTGCCCGCCGTCCTCTTCGCCCGGCCCGCACGCGCGGTGCCGCTGAGCTACGTCGATCTCGCCCACCGGGACGGCGGACGGCTCGCCGCGGAGCACCTGCTGGCTCGCGGCTGCCGCACACCGGCCACCATCTGCGGACCGCTGGACGTCGCCGCGGGCCAGGAAAGGCTCGCCGGGTTCCGCGACGCCCTCGCTCGCCACGGGCACCCCTACGCCCCGGCCGCCGAGGGCGGTTTCACACGAGACAGCGGCCTGACGGCCATGGCCCGCCTGCTCGCCGATCACCCCGACATCGACGGTGTCTTCGCCGCCAACGACCTCATGGCCCAGGGGGCCTGCCAACTCCTGCGGGAACGAGGCAAGAGGATCCCCGAAGACGTCGCCGTGGTCGGCTTCGACGACTCCAGCGCCGCCGTGACCTGCCAACCCCGGCTGACCACCGTGCGCCAGCCCGTCGAGGCCATGGCAGCGCGGATGGCCGGCCTCCTGGACGAACACATCCGCCAGGTACGCCGCGAGCCGACCTCGGTCGTCTTCGACCCGGAACTGGTGATCCGCGACTCGGCCTGAACGGCCTGGCGGACGTCGCCCGGTCGCGTTCGAGGGTGCTCCCGCACGGGAGCCGGCGCCCGTTCAGCCCCGCAGTGCCTCGGGGTTGGCGCAGTGGGCGAGTTGCTCGGCACGCAGGAAGCGGGCGGCCTCGGCGGCGACGATCCGGGCGGCCTTGTGGGCGACCTCGCGGCTGGCACCGGCGATGTGCGGGGTGAGGACGACGTTCGGGGTGGACAGCAGACGCGAGCCGGCCGGTACAGGTTCGGCGGGGAACACGTCGAAGCCGGCGGCTGCCAGATGCCCCGAGTCGAGGGCGTCGCACACCGCGTCGTAGTCGACCAGGGTGCCCCGGGCGCAGTTGACGAGGACGGCACCCCGCGGCATGGCGCCGATCTGGGCCTGCCCGATCATGCCGCGGGTCTCGTCCGTCACCCGCGCGTGCAGGGAGACGATCCGGGAGCTGCTCAGCAATTCGTCCAGGGACACGAGCCGCGCGACGCCCCGCACCGCCTCCGCAGACACATAGGGGTCGTGGACGAGGACGGTGGCCCCCATGGCGGTCAGGACGCGGGCGACGCGCGAGCCGATGGCGCCGAAGCCGACCAGGCCGACGACCGAGCCGTCGATCTCGACGCCGCAGCGGGTGTAGTCGTAGTAGTCGCCGCGCCAGGTGCCCTGCTTGAGGTCGGCGTGCACGTCGCCGAGCCCGCGGGCGGCGGCGAGGATCAGCGCGAGGGTGTGCTCGGCGGTGGCGACGGCGTTGCGGCCCGGGGCGTAGCAGACGGCGACGCCGTGCCGGGTGGCGGCCTCCACGTTGGCGTTGACCGGTCCTCCCCGGCTGACGCAGAACAGCTCCAGATCGGGGCAGGCGGCCAGCACCCGTTCGGTGAGCGGGGCCATCTGGGTGAGGCAGATGCGGACGCCGCGCAGCGCCTCGATGATCTCCTCCTCGGTTCCGGACGCCTCGTCGACCTCGGCGACCTTGCCGAACGGTGTGTGGGGCCAGGGCAGTCGGAGCTGCCGGACGTCCAGGTCGGTGCCGGCGGGCGCGGCGGCCCGCAGTTCCTGTTCGAGCAGCCCGGGCAGCACGAAGTGGTCGCCGGCGGCGAGGACGGTGGTGGGCACGGTGGGTCTCCCAAAGGGCGGTGGATCAGCGAACGGGTGCGTTGAGTCGGAGCAGGGACGCCTGGCCGTCGCGCAGCCGCAGTTCGGTCAGGGCGCCGTTGTGCAGGGCGGGGAAGACCTGGCGGTAGCGGGCGAGGGGGATGCCGAGGAACCGGCACAGCACCAGGCGCAGCAGGGTGGAGTGGGCCACGACGAGGACGCGCCCGTCGGGGAGCTTGTGCGCGATCTCCTGGAGGCAGTCGGCCGCGCGGTCCGCCGCCGCGGCGGGATGCTCTCCGCCGGGCAGGTGGTGGGCGACCGGGTCGGTGAGGAAGGCGGCGAGCGCCTCGGGGAACTCCTCGGCCATCTCGGCGCGGGTCAGACCGTCGCCGCGGCCGAAGTCCACCTCGTACAGGCGCTCGTCGACCCAGGGCGTGAGGCCGAGCGCGGCCGCCGCGGGCTCGGCGGTCTGCCGGGCCCGGGACAGCGGTGAGCAGAGCACGGCGTCCAGGTGCTGCCCGGCGGCCCAGGTCCCCAGCTCCGCGGCCTGCCGTCGGCCGAGTTCGGTGAGCGGCACGTCGGTGCGGCCCGCGTAGCGGTTGTCCGCGTGCCACACGGTCTCCCCATGGCGTACGAGGACGAAGTCGGTCACTGTCGGGCCTTTCCGCGCGCGTGGTCGGCCACGGCCGGTGCCATCCAGCCGCGGCGGACCAGCGCGTCGACGAAATCGAGGTAGACGGGGAGCAGGCGGGCGGTGCGGGCGGGGTCCGGGCGCAGCTCCTCGCGCAGCCGCACCATGGCGCCCGCGGCCTCCTCCAGCGTGGCACCCGAGGCGGTGGCGGCGAGCACCGCCATGCCGAGGGCGCTCTCTGCCTGCTCGGGCAGCCGGGCGGGGCGGCCGAGCACGTCGGCGCGCAGCTGCGCCCAGTAGCGGTTGCGGGCGCCGCCGCCGGTGAAGGTGAGCGGGCCGTCGACGGGGGCGCCGAGGTGGTCGAGGTAGTCGAAGCAGAGCCGTTCGAGCAGCGCCACTCCCAGCAGGCAGGCGTGGAACTCCTCGGCGTCGCCCGCGGGTTCGCCGAGGACGAAGGACTCGGCCTCGGGCGCACGGAACGGGAAGCGTTCGCCGCCAGAGCCCACCAAGGGGTAGACGACGGCGGTGGAGCCGGTCGCGGCGGCCCGTGCGGTCAGCGCGTCGAGGCCGGCGGGGCCCGCTGAGGGGAAGCGGTGGGTGAGGATCCCGGCGCCGCTGCTGGAGGCGCCGCCGGGCAGCCAGGTGCCGCCGGGGCCGCGGTGGCAGTAGACCACGCCGCCGGGATCGCGGACGAGGTGGGGGCTCGCCCCCTTGAACACGAGGGTGGTGCCCAGCACCGCGTTCCAGGAGCCGGGGGTGAGCGCCCCGGCTGCGATCTGCGCGGCGCAGCCGTCGGTCATGCCCGCGGTGATGAGGGTGCCGGCGGGGATGCCGGTCGACTCGGCGGCTTCGGCGCACACCGTGCCGAGGACCGTTCCGGGCCGGACGACGTCGGGCAGCAGCTCGGCCGGGACGCCGAGCGCGTCGAGTTCGGCCTCGGGCCACCGCTCGGCGATCAGGTCGTAGCCCGTCTTCAGGGCGTGGCTGGCGTCGCTCGCGACCTGGTGCCCGGCGAGCCGCCAGGTGACCAGATCGGCCTGGTGCAGCAGCCGGACGCCCGCCGGCAGGCCCCGGCCGGCCGGCAGGGTCGGGTCGTCCAGCAGCCAGAGGAGTTTGGGCAGCGCCCAGGACGGCTGCATGGCGCGGTAGCCGAGCTTGTCCCACACCGGCGCCCCGTGCGTGTTGACGCGCTCGGTGTACGCGTCGGCCCGGCGGTCGTCGTACATCAGACCCGGGGTGAGGGGGCGGCCCTGGGCGTCGGCCAGGAGCACGGTCCCGGAGGTGGCGTCGACGGCCAGGCCGCGCACCCGGCGCGGGTCGATGCCGGTCAGGGCCTCGCGGCAGGCGGCGGCGAGTGCGGACCACCACTGCTCGGGGTCCTGCTCGTGGCGTACGCCGTCGCGGTGACCGGTCAGCGGGCGGGCGGCGGCCGCCAGCAGCCGTCCGGTGCCGTCCACCGCGACCGCGCGGGCGCTCTGGGTGCCGAGGTCGAGTCCGAGGTGCACGGCCTCGGGTGACAAGGCGTCAGACATGCGGGGCCTCCGGGGTGCGGAGCGGGGAGGCAGCCGGTACCCCGGCGAGCGGCGCGGCGGGCACTGCGGCGGGCCTGGGCGCCCAGCCGAGGGAACGGGCGGCGCCGCGCCAGGTGAGGTACGCGGCGTAGAGCCCGTCGTAGAACGCGGCACGTCCGGCGTCGGGCTCCCAACGGGAGGACATGCGGACGTACTTGGAGGCGAGCCTGCCTAGGGGGCCATGACGACGGGCAGCCCGGCGGGCAGGCCGAGTTCGGCGGCGGTGTGGCCGGTGATCTCGGCGATGCGCTCGTGTTCGCCGAGGATCCGGGGCAGCAGCGGCTCGGCCCACTTCATCGCGAAGAGGTCGAGGATCGCGGGGTCGTACGCGCCGGTGGTGTGATCGAGGAAGGGCGCCGAGGCGTCGGACTCGTCGATGGCGGTGACGCCGGTGAACCTCAGGAACAGCCAGCCGGCCGCGGTCAGCGCGGTACGGGAGTGCCGCAGTCGCTCCGGGTCGTGCTCGGCGAGCCAGCTGAGCACCGCGTTCGGCATGCCGCTGCACGTCAGCGAGCCGTTGCGGCGGAACGCCTGTTCCAGGACCCCGTCGGCCTGCCAGCGGGTGAGCAGGTCGCCGGCGCGCCCGTCGGACCACAGGATCGCCGGGCCGGTGGGACGGCCGTCGCCGTCCACGAGCCAGCAGCCGTCGCCCTGGGCCGTGAAGCTCACCAGCCGCACCGGTTCCTGGTCCCGGCCGAGCTGGGACAGGACACCGCGCACGGTGGAGACCACCCCGTTCCACACCGCGTCCATGTCCTGCTCCGCCCATCCGGGACGGGGCCGCAGCACCTCGGTGCCGATGCGCGAGACCGCCAGCTCCTGGCCTTGGTCGTCGAACACGACGGATTTGATGACCGATGTTCCGACGTCGATCGTGAGAACCGACATGACTTCAATACCTGCCCCTTCACAAAGGCCCGCGCCCACGGGACGGCCCCGTCGTATCGGACGGTCCGGCCACGGACGGCTCGCAGAAATCAGGAAACGCGTCTCCGCAAGGGCCGTCAATCGGCCCTGCGACTTATCCCGCGGCCGGGCGCCCGCACCCTGTGACATTCCGTGCCGAGCCCGGCACGGCTGCCTGCACGTGCGCCGCTCGCGCGGACACCGGCCAGGTCACGGCCCGTCTGCGCCGTGTTACGTTCATGTGGGATTCTCATGAGACTGTTCTCAGGAAGGAGCGGCTGCCGTGGCCGGTCTGGACGCCCGTACGGACGCGCAGGAGGAGCGTCGGAACCGGCTGCGCGAACTCGTCACGAGCAAGGGGTTCGTCCGCACCAGCGAGCTTGCGACCGAGTTCGGCGTGAGCGTCATGACCATCCACCGCGACCTGGACGCTCTGCAGGCACAGGGGTGGCTGCGCAAGGTGCGCGGCGGGGCGAGCTGTCTGCCCTCGACCCAGTTCCACGGCAGCGCCGGCGAACGCCTGTCGACGATGGTGCAGACCAAGCAGCTGCTGGCGCGGGCCGCCGCCGAGGAACTCGCGCCCGGCCAGGTCGTGATGACCGACGACTCCACGACCTGTCTGCACCTGGTCCGCCACCTGCCGGACCACACCCCCATCACGACCATCACCAACTCGCTGCCGGCCATCTCGGCCCTGGCCCGCGAGCCCGGCGTGGCGCTGGTCGCCCTGGGCGGCACCTACTTCCCCGCCTACGACGCCTTCATGGGCGCGCACACCGCGCACAGCGTGGAGGCGTTCCGCGCCGATGTGCTGTTCATGTCCACGACGGCGGTGACGGGCGGCCGCTGCTATCACATGTCACCCGAGACGGTGCAGGTCAAGCGGGCCATGATGGCCGCCGCCTCGCGCCGGGTGCTGATCATCGACCACACCAAGTTCGCCAACCAGGGCCTGTACGCGCTCGCCCCGCTCACCGACTTCGACCTGGTTCTCGTCGACGACGACGCCCCGGCGGGAGAGGTACGGCGCCTGCGCGACAACGGAGTCCAGGTCCGCACCGTCGCAGCGGCGCCCGGAGCCTCCAGAGCGCCCCGGTCGCACGGCACCACGTGAAGGTCACACGGTTCTCACTCGGCGCTCCTCATCCCGCAGCCGCCCGCACACCGCCCTGATCTGCGGCGGAGGCCCGCGGCTCGGGCTGCTCGCGCAGCGACGGAACGACGACTTAACACGACGGGTCACACGGCCGGCGAGGTCTTTCCGATGACGGATTGACCCCACCCCGGAGCGGTCTTTTCATCGGTCCCACGCCGTACGGCACTCCGCTCTCCCCATTCCCCAAGAAGGTGGCCGCCGTGACCGTCCCCCTGAATCTGCAATCCGCACCCGCGAAAACCGGACACCCCGCTTTCCTGGACCATATCGGCATTCCGAAGGCCCTTTCCTGGGGATTTCTCGGTGTGCTGGTCTTCATGATCGGTGACGGTGTCGAATCAGGATTCCTTTCCCCCTACCTGCTGCACGAGGGCCTGTCCAAGGAACGCGTGGCGCTGCTGTTCACCGTGTACGGCGTCACGGCGAGCATCTCCGCCTGGTTCTCCGGGGCGCTCTCCGACCTGTGGGGCCCGCGCCGCGTGATGATGCTGGGCCTCGGCGTCTGGGCCACGCTGCAGGTGGCCTTTCTGGGCCTCGCGGTCCCCACGCACCACTACTGGCTGCTGCTGACCAGCTATGGTCTGCGCGGATTCGGTTATCCGCTCTTCGCCTACGGCTTCCTGGTCTGGGTGACGGCGGTGACGCCCAGGCAGCGGCTCGGCTCCGCCGTGGGCTGGTTCTGGTTCGCCTTCACCGGTGGGCTGCCCACCCTCGGCTCACTGGTCGCCAGCTTCACGGTGCCGTGGCTGGGCACGTACCGCACCCTGTGGTTCGCGCTGGCCCTGGTGGCAGCGGGCGGCCTGATCGCGCTGTTCCTCGTGCGCGAGCCGACGGGCAGGATGCGGCTGGCGCCCACCGGTGAGCGGCCGGTCGCCACGCTGCTCGGCTCGCTCTCCATCGTCTGGCGCAACCCGCGCATCGGGGCCGGCGCGGTGGTACGCACCGTCAACACCGCGGCACAGTTCGGCTTCCTGGTCTTCCTGCCCGTCTTCTTCACCGACACGCTGGGGTTCTCCCTGACCGAGTGGCTGCGGCTGCTGTCGGCGATGTTCGCCACCAACATCTTCTTCAACCTGCTCTTCGGCCTCGTCGGCGACCGGCTCGGCTGGCAGCGCACCGTCGCCTGGTTCGGCGGGGTGGGCTGCGCGGTCACCACGCTCCTGCTCTACTACGGCACCACGGCTTCCGGCGACAACTTCCCGCTGGCCATGGTGCTGGTGAGCCTCTTCGGCGCGACGCTCGCCGGTTACGTACCGCTGTCCGCGCTCATGCCCTCGCTGGCGCCGGAACACAAGGGACAGGCGATGTCGGCCCTCAACCTCGGGGCGGGCGCCAGCACGTTCGTGGGCCCGGCCGTGGTCGCCCTCTTCCTCGGCCCGCTCGGCGTCGAGGGCGTGATGTGGATCTTCGCCGGACTGTACCTGGCGAGCGCCGGCCTGACCGTGTACCTCACGCTGCCGGAACAGACCTCCACGGCCGGCGACGGCCAGGATGGCCGAAAGGATGCCGTGACGGGCGCGTTCTAGGCCGCCGCGTGCCGCCCCAGGCGCCGGCCGGCCACCGTGGTGGTGAGGGCCTCGACGGCGTCGATGGTCGCGGCGCTCAGCGCGACGGCCCGGCTCGTCGCGGTGGCCACATCCCGGCGGCGAACGCGGCCACCGCGAGCAGCAGCAGGAACAGCCACGTCGTGTGGTGGGCTCCGATGCCGCAGATGAACGCTCCGACGCTCGTCATGGCCCCGGCCACCGGTCGTCCAGCAGCCGGCCGAGGACCGTGGCGGGCAGCACGGCCAGGACCGCCCGTGCGATCGCCGGCGCAGCGGCGAAGGTCCGCTGGACGCGCAGCCCCCGGCCGAAGGCGACGGGAAGACCGAGCTGTCGGTGACGGTCTCGCCGAGGCGCTGGCGGGCGCGCTCCGACCGCGGACGTCAGCGCAGGGCCGCCTCGCCCGCGTGGACGGCGCCCAGGGCGCGTTCGACGGTCTGCTGGTTCTCGCCGACCGGAGCGACGTAGGCCAACACGTCGCGGGCGGCGTCCTCGCCGAGCAGCCGGGTGATCACCCAGGTGGCGAGGTACTGGGAGGCCAGGCAACCGCCCGCCGTGGCGATGTTCCCCTCGGCGTGGAACGGCGCGTCCAGCACGGTGACGCCGCAGGCCTCGACGAAGGGCCGGCTCTTGATGTCCGTGCAGGCCGGCATGGCGTCCAGCAGCCCCAGCCGGGCAAGCACCAGCGCGCCGGAGCACTGGGCGCCGATGAGCTGCCGCGCGGGGTCGAGCCGCAGCTCGGAGAGCAGCCGGTCGTCGGCGACCACGTCCCGTGTCCGCACGCCGCTGCCGATCAGCACCGCCTCGGCCTCGGTCACGAACTCCATCGGGCGCTGCCGGGTCACCTCGACGCCGTTCATCGACGTCACCACCGGCGTCGGGGTCGTGATGAAGGCTTCCATGCCGTCCTCGCGGCACCGGTTGATCAGCGCGGAGGCGATGAAACTGTCGAGTTCGTTGAACCCGTCGAAGGTCACCACGGCTACCTGCATCGCAACTCCTTCAGAACGGCACCGGGACGCCAGTCTCTCCCGGCACACCGTTCGAAGGCGAGAGCCGCTGTCGGAGATTGCGGGCCGAGGAGGCTCGCCGGGCCGGGGGCCGTGCGGGGCGGCCGTCAGCGGCCGGTGTCCACGGAGTCCAGCGCCTGATCGCCGTACAGGTCCTGCAGCCAGTTGGTCTGGTAGACGGTGTCGAGGTAGCGCTCGCCGAGGTCCGGGGCGATGGCCACCGCGGTGACGGCGCTGCCGTCATGGCGCGCGAGCCAGTCCGTCGCCGCGCTGACCACCGTTCCGGTGGAGCCGCCGAACAGGAAGCCGCGCCGGGCCAGGCGGTGGCACATGCGGATGGTGTCCGTCTCCTCCACCCGGATCACCTCGTCCACGCAGGACTCGTCGAGCAGCGGCGGGCGCATGCTCATGCCGAGGCCCGGGATCATCCGGCGGCCCGGCTCGCCGCCGAAGGCCACCGACCCCACGCTGTCCACGGCGACGATCCGCACCGGCCGGTGCCACTGCCGGAAGTAGCGTGCGCAGCCCATCAGGGTCCCGGTGGTGCCCGCGCCGACGAAGAGGACGTCCAGTTCCGGGAACTGGCGCGCGATCTCCGGGCCCGTGGTGCGGTAGTGCGCCCTCCAGTTGCCCTCGTTGGTGTACTGGCTGAGCCAGACGTACCGCTCGTCGGAGGCGCACAGGGCGCGGACGTACTCGATGCGCGTGCCGAGGAAGCCGCCGTTGGAGTCCTGGTCGGCGACGATGTGCACCTCGTTGCCGAGCGCCTCGATCAGCAGTCGGGTGGACAGGTTGCAGCGGGAGTCCGTCACACACAGGAACCGGTAGCCCTTGCTCGCGGCGATCATGCCGAGCGCGACGCCGAGGTTCCCGGAGGACGACTCGACGAGGACGGAATCCGGTGCCAGGACTCCGTCCCGTTCGGCGCTCTCCACCATCTCCTTGGCGGCCTTCAGCTTGATGGAGCCGGCGAAGTTGAAGGCCTCGCACTTCAGATAGAGCGGGTATCCGCAGATCGACTCCAGATCGACGAAGAGATCGCCCTGGTTGAAGTCGTACGGAGCCGAGACGACAGGCACGGGGACCTCCTGGTACCCGGCCGAGGACGACGGCCTCAGCCGTAGCGGCGAAGTTCGTGGAAGAAGTCATCGATGACACGCAGGCCGCCCGCTCGGCACACCTCGTCGTAGACGTACCTGCCGACGGCCAGGTCGAGGACGCCGAGCCCGAACGGTGAGAAGACCACCGGCCGGTCGGCCGGTGGTGTGACGCGTCCGGCCATGACGTCGCTGAGCGTTCCGGTCAGGAAGTCGCGGTTGCCGGTGAGCTGTTCGGCGAGGTGGGGTGAGGTGTCGGCCTTCAGGCAGTGCTCGACGTCGTCGACGAAGTTGGCCGAGCCGAGCAGGATCTCGGGGGCGAGGTCGCGCAGGGACACGTGCAGGACGAGGGGGTTGTGGCGGAACCAGGCCGGGTCGGTGACGTGGGGCCGGCCGGCGACGGTGGCGAAGACGACGAGGTCGCAGGAGCGGACCAGGTCCTCCGCGCTGTCGTGGACGGTGACCGGTGCGGTGGTGCCGGCCTGGCTGAGGTAGCCGCGGAAGCCGGCGGCGCTGTCGGCGGACACGTCGTGCACGCCGACCGCCTCGAAGGCCCAGCCGGTGCCGACGAGGAAGGTGTGGATGTAGCGGGCGATCAGGCCCGTGCCGAAGAATCCGACGCGGGTGGGGCGGGGCCGGCCGCGGCTGAGCCGGTCGGCGGCGAGCGCCGCGGACGCGGCGGTCCTGGTGGCGCTGATGATCGAGCTCTCCAGGCAGGCGAACGGGTAGCCCGTGTCGTGGTCGTTGAGGATGAGCACCGCGGACGCGCGCGGCAGCCCGGCGCTCACGTTCTGCGGGAAACTGGAGATCCACTTCAGGCCGTCCACGCGGTCCGGTCCGCCGAGGGAGGCCGGCAGGGCGATGATCCGGGCTGTGGGGCGGTCGGGGAAGCGCAGGAAGTACGACGGCGGGTTGACGGTGTCTCCGGCGTCGTGCAACCGGTAGGCGGCCTCGACCAGTTCCACGATCTGCTGCTCGCGTCCGCTCAGGGCGCGCTGCACCTGCTCGCCGCTGATCACCGCGAACGTCGGCACGGTGGCCGGTCCGGTCGTGGCCGGGGTGGCGGCCGGCAGTACGTCGGTCATCGCTCGCTCGCCTCCGGGTTCGACGTGTGCTCGGCCGGGCGCACGGGCTCGGCCATGCCCACCAGGACCTGCCGCTCCCCGGTGAAGGCCTCCCGGCTGTGGGCGGTGCGGATGTTGTCCACGAGCAGCAGGTCACCGGCCTGCCAGGGCTCGCGCCTGGTGTGCGCCTCGTAGATGGAGTTGATCAGCTGGACGACGTCCTCGCCGATCGGAGTGCCGTCGCCGTAGCGGGTGTTGAAGGGAAGTCCGTCCTCGCCGTAGACGTCCACCAGGTACTCGCGCACCTCCGGGGCGAGCGTCCACTCGTTGAGGAAGGCGATCTGGTTGAACCAGCAGCGCCGGCCCGTGTGCGGGTGCCGTACGACGGCGCTGCGCCGCTGCTGGGTGCGCAGGGTGCAGTCGGGCTGCCAGGTGGCCTCGATGGCGTGGGCCCGGCAGTAGCGCTCGATCTCGGCGCGGTCGGCGGTGCCGAACGACTCGGTGAGGCTCGCCCCGATCTCGTCGTTGTAGGTGCGGGTCAGGATCCAGCCCTCCCGCTCGAACCGCTCGGTGAGCCTGGTCGGCAGCGCCCGCAGGACTTCTTCGGCGTCGGCGACCGCCGTCGCCCCGCCCTGCGCGGGCGCGGTGAGGCAGGCGAACAGCATCAGGCCGGGCACGTCGAGCAGGTAGCTCAGCTCGTGGTGCATGCACATCGGCTGGTTGGCGGGCCAGGTGGTGGACGCGTAGACGCCGGGCAGATGGGCCTGGCGGGGGGCGAAGGCCTCCCGCTCCGTCATCAGGCCGCCGGACAGCCGCGCGAAGACGGCTGCGACCTGGTCGGCGTCCCGCAGCCCGAGGCCGCGGACGACCACCGCCCCGTGCTCGGTGACCTGCGCGCGCAGCGCCTCGCGGTACTCCGCCGCCCAGCTGAGGGCGTCGTCGAGAGGGTCGACGTGCAGCAGCGCCGGGCTGTCCGGTCGCAGCTCCACATCGAGCGCGGCTGCCGGCGAGGAGAACGGCATCTGGGATTCCTTTCGGTGGGCCGCCCGGTGGTGCGACGGGCTCAGGAGGAGGCGAGGGGTACGACGGTCTTCAGCACGGCCCGGGCCGCGTCGGCCGGACGGGTGCGCAGGAAGTAGTGGCCGCCGTCGGCGAGTTCGTGCAGGTCGACGTGTTCGGCCAGCAGCAGCCAGTCCCGGTGCCGGTCGGCGTGGCCGGCGGTGTGCGGGTCGTCGGCGGCGACGACCACCGTGACCGGTGCGGACAGTTTTTCCGGTGGCGTCTGCAGGGCCTGCTGGAAGTAGCGGTGTGCGCACAGGCAGTCGTGCCGGTAGGACGCGCCGATGTGTGCGGCGTGCCGCTCGTTCAGCTCGGCCAGTTCGGCGTATCCGGCGTCCCGGGTCAGCCGCTGCGCGATCTCGGCGTCGCTGAGGTGCGCCAGTTCCTCGGCGGCGGCGTGCCGGCCGTCGGCCGTGCCGAGCAGGTGCGCGGCGAGGAACAGGCGCGTCACGCGCACGCCTCGCCGCCCGAGTCTCCTGGCTGTCTCCATCGCCGGTGCGGCGCCCGAGGAATGGCCCCACAGCATGACCCGGTTCAGGCCACGGGCGGTGATCTCGGCGGCGACCTGCTCGGCCACCTCCTCGATCGGCGCGAACGGCTCCGGGTGCTCGGCCAGGTGGTGACCGGGGAGGTCGACGGCGAGGACCGCCACGCCGACGGCCGCCAGCGCGCTCGCCATCGGCTGGTAGTTGACCGCGTTGCCGCCCGCGTACGGGAAGCACACCAGCACGGACTGCGGCGCGCCGCTCGCGCCGGACAGGGGCACCAGCAGGTCCGGGCGGCGCCGGGCCGTACCGTCGATGAGGGCGGCCAGGTCCGCGAGCACGGGATGCCGGGTGATGTCCTTGAGGGACACCGCGCGGTCGAGGGCGAGGGTGAGCCTGACCGCGGTCAGGGAGGTGCCGCCGCAGTCGAAGAAGTGGGCCGTGCGGCCGATCTGCTGCTCGGGCACTCCCAGCAGTTCGGCCCAGGCCGCGGCCAGCCGCCGCTCGGTCGGGGTGAGCCGGCCGCTGTCGTCCCCCGCCTCCGCTTCCGGTGCGGCTGCTTCGGCCCGGGTGGTCAGGGCCTTGCGGTCGATTTTGCCGTTGGCGGTCAGCGGAAGGCTCTCCTGCCAGTGGAAGGCCGACGGGACCATGTAGTCGGGCAGTGTCGCGGCGAGCGCCTCGCGCAGGGTCTGAGGCGGCTGCCGTCGCCCGGTGCAATAGGCGATCAGCTGCTTGCCGCCGCCGGGCCGCTCGGCGACGACCACCGCGCCGTCGCGCACGCCGTCCACGCGCAGCAGCGCGTTCTCGATCTCGCCGATCTCGATCCGGAATCCGCGGATCTTGACCTGGCTGTCCCGGCGGCCCAGGAACTCCAGCTTGCCGCCGGGATGCCAGCGTCCCCAGTCCCCGCCGAGGTAGAGCCGTTCACCCGGCCGGTACGGGTCCGTGCGGTAGGCCTCGCGGGTGCGCTCGGGGTCGTTGACGTATCCGCGGCCGACGCAGACACCGGAGAACGCGATCAGTCCGGGGGCGCCGAGCGGGACCAGGGACAGGTGCTCGTCCACGACGTAGACGCGGACGTTGTTGACGGGCCGTCCGAGCAGCACCCGCTCGGGCACCTCGGTGAGGAGTTCGTGGTTGGTGTCGTCCGACGTCTCGGTCAGCCCGTAGGCGTTGAGCAGCCCGATGTCCGGCCGGACGGCGAACCAGCGCTGGACCAGCTCCCGTTTCAGCGCCTCGCCGGTCACCGACACGCACCGCAGGTCCGGCAGGGTGCGCGGGTGCCGCTCCAGATACGAGACCACGACCTCCAGGTAGGAGGGCACGAGCTGCGCCACGGTGACCCGGCCGCGCTCCAGTGTGTCGACGAACCGCTCCACGTCCGTGATCGCGTCCTGCTCGACCAGCAGGGTGCGCCCGCCGGCCAGCAGCGGGGCCAGGAGCTGCCACAGGGAGATGTCGAAGCACTGCGGCGCCGTCTGCGCCACCACGCATCCCTCGCCGAGCGCCAGGTCGTCGATCTTGGCGTGGAGGTGGTTGAGCATGCCCGCGTGCTCGCACATCGCTCCCTTGGGCTCGCCGGTGGAGCCGGACGTGAAGTAGACATAGGCGAGGTCACCGGAGTTCACCTGGACGCCGAGGTCGTGGTCGGCGTGCCCTTCGCCGTAGGCGGTGTCGACGCGCAGTGTCCCGACGTCCGGGAGCGTGGCCAGCGCCTGGTCGAGGGCGCCGGTGCTGCCGGACTCGGTCAGGACCAGCCGGCAGCCCGCGCGGGACAGCGTCGCCGCGATGCGCCCGGCCGGGAAGTGCGGCTCGATCGGCAGGTAGGTGCCGCCCGCCTTGAACACGGCCAGCACCGCGGCGAGCCAGTCGAGGTCGCGTTCGGTGACGACGGCGACCACGTCCTCCCGGCCCAGGCCGCGTGCCAGCAGCGCTCGCGCCAGCCGGTTCGCGCGCCGGTTCAGCTCGTCGTACGTCCATTCCCGCTCGCGGTGCGCGGCCGCGACGGCCTGCGGATGCGCCCGTACGCGCTGCTCGAACAGTTCGTGCACCCGGGTGTCCGGCAGCGGCCGGCGGGGCCCGGCCAGGCCTTCCAGCTGCTCCCGCACCTCCTCGGCCGGCAGCAGGCTCTGCCGGGTGTGGTCGGCGGCCGGATCGGCCGTCATCAGCCTGAGCGCCGTGAGGTGGTAGCCGCCGATGCGCGCGGCGGCCGTGGCGTCGAGTACGTCGGTGCGGTGGCGCAGGCGCAGCGTCAGCCGGCCGCCCCGGTCGGACCAGCGCACCTGCAGGGCGCCGTCGTCGGCGTGGCTCTCGTCGGCTCCGAGGGGACCGAACACGACCTCGTACGGCGGCCGGGTCAGGCCGAGTTCCCGGCGCAGCTTCTCCACCGGGAACTCCCGGTGCGCCAGTACCTCCGCCTCGGCGTGCGCGGCGGCGGCCAGCAGGGCGTGCCAGGACCCCGATGGGACGGTCGCCCGGCACGGCAGCGGCTCGCCGCGCACGCCGGTGGTGTAGCCGGTGACCACGTCCGGCTCGCCGGACAGCACGGCCAGCACCTTCAGGTGTGCGGCCAGCATCAGGGCGCTGACCGGCGTCCCCCGGTGCCGGACCAGTTCCCGCACCGCCTGCGTCACCTCGGCCGGCACGGGCATCTCGTGCTCGGCGGTTCCCGCGGCCGGCTCCCGGACCCAGCGGGGCACCGTGGTGACACCGCCGGCGGTCAGTACCCGGCTCCAGAACTCCCGGTCCGCTTCCACGCACGTCTCCATCGAATGGCCTTCCTCAGCTCACGGTCGCCGTGGCGGCGTCGGCGGTCGGCGTTGCCCGGCCGGTTCCGCGGGGCCGGCCGCCGCCCTGCGGCATGTCCACCGCGGGATTGCCGCCCCACGTCGCGTTAGGGGGGACTTCCTCGCCCTTCATGAGGAAGGAGTCGGGGGCCAGCACCGCGCCGTCGCCCATGGCCACGCCGTAGTGCACATGGGCGCCGACGCCGAGCGTGCAGCCGGCGCCGAGCGTGGTCCGGTCGGACTTGAAGGTGCCGTCCTCCTGCGAGTGGCACTGGATCTTGCTGCCGGCGTTGAGGGTGCACCCGTCGCCGATGGCGGTGAGGGTCCGCTCGGTCAGATAGCAGCCGTCGTCGAACACCCCGCGGCCGATGCGCACCCCCAGCAGCCGCCAGACCAGGCTCTTGAAGGGGGTTCCGTTGTAGACGTTGAGGAACTGGGTCGGCACCTTCCACAGCCGCTCGTGCCACCAGAAGTACGGGTCGTAGATGGAGCACAGCCGGGGGCGCAGCGGACGGAACGCGGTGATGCAGCGCTCCACCAGGACGAAGTACGCGGTGGAGAAGGCGAGCGTGATCGCCAGGTACCCGGCGATCACCACGTGTCCGGCCAGGCCGTACAGGTCCACGGAGGCGAGGCCCAGCAGGGTGAGCGCGAAGGTGTGCAGCCAGCGCACGAGCAGCATCAGCAGCATGGAGCGGAGGTTGTAGCGGTTCTTCGCGGCGAGCCGGCGGCGGAAGGCGTCGCCCTGGCGGAGGTGGTCGAACCGTGCGTCGCGGTCCACCGAGCGGGGGATCTCGAAGCACGGTGAGCCGAGCAGCCCGACGCCTTCGCGGACTTCGCCGTCGAGCGGGATCATCACCTTCGTCGCGAGCAGGCAGTTGTCGCCCGTCCGGCCGCCCGCCGGATAGGCGATGTTGTTGCCCAGGAAGTTGCGCGGGCCGATCGACACCCGGGACAGCCGGAACGACGTGCTGGAGTAGTCCGCGTTGACGATCGAGAGGCCGTCCGCGACCATCGTCCCGCTGCCGACGGAGACCAGCAGCGGCGTCTCGTGCTGCACTTCGGTGCCGAAGTTCGACCCGGTCTGCTCCACCCGCGAGAGGTCGTATCCGATGCCGCGCAGGTAGGGCACGATGTAGGAGCTGTCTCCGAAGAGCCAGGCGAAGAACTTGACGTTGGTCATGCGGGCCGTGGCCCGGTGCAGCGCGTAGTGGAGTCCGTAGAGCGGATAGACCTTGCCGGGCCTGACGACCAGACCCAGCAGACGCGGGACGGTGCACAGGGCCAGCAGTCCCAGGGCGGCGCACCCGAAGAACAGCACGAGGGAGAGCACCAGCGCGTCGGAGAGCAACTGCGACCGGGACAGCGCGGCCGTCTGCGGGTCGAGCCGGTTGCCGATCGCCGGTACCTCGGTGAACAGCATGTACGCCCCGCCGACGACCAACGGGACGTACAGCAGGAAGAGTTGCAGCAGGGTGCCGAGGCCGAACCAGGCCCGGCGCGCGGTGCCGCACCGGGCCGGCGGGACCCTGGCGTAGTCGGTCCGCGTGGGCTCCGCCGGTGATCCGTGCCAGCGCTCGCCGTCCGGGACCGCCTGGCCGCGGTGCAGGGAGGACGCGTGGCCGAGCTGGGCGCCGTCACCCATCGACGTGTCGATGTCCAGGACGGTCTTCTCGCCGACGAAGACATCGCGGCCGAGCATGACCCGGCCGGTCTGGATGCGGCCCGCGTGGGCCCGGTAGCCGAGGAAGAACGAATCCTTGCGGATCACCGTGCCCGCGCCGATCGTCAGCAGGTCGGTGCAGACCGGGACGGTGCGGGACAGGATCGTGACGCCCTTGCCGACGCGCGCGCCGAGGGCCCGCAGATACAGCGCGTACAGCGGAGTGCCGGTGAGGAAGACCATCGGATTGGCGTGCAGCAGCGCCTTGACGAGCCAGAAGCGCACATACGTCAGGCCCCACACGGGGAACTCCCCCGGCCGCCAACGGCCGATGAGCAGCCACTTGGCGACGACCGGGAACGCGCACACGGCGACGAACCCGACGCCTCCGAACACGACCGACCGCAGATAGACGTCGGCCACGCCCGAACCGCTGGCGATCCACTCGTACCCGGTGGCGGTGACGAATCCGGAGACGAGGGAGTAGCCCAGGAAGGCCACCAACTGGAAGGTCCCGCACAGGAGGTGGGTCCACCGGTTCCTGGTCGGCTCCGGCACCGGCACGGTCTCCGGCTCCGACGACGGCAGGCGTGCCGGCGCCGAAGGGGCGGGGGCCGGGGCGGCGGGGGCGGTGTGTTCGAGAGCCGCCGCCAGGCTCTGGATCGTGGGGTGCCGGTAGATGTCCCGCATGGACGGGGACGGCAGATCCGCCCTCTTCCGTATCCGGGCGCAGAACTGGGCCATGACCAGGGAGTTGGCGCCCAGATCGGTGAAGAAGTGGCCGTCGACCGGGACGGTTTCGGCGCCCAGCAGGCCGGCCAGCGCCTGGGCGAGCTTCGTCTCGGTCTCCGCCCGGCTTGAGGCGGCGGCAGCTTCGTCCGGCTCCGACAGGACCTCGGAGGACTGCTCCGCCATGCGCTCTCCTCTAGAACGGGGATGTTCCTGATCACGAACCGGCGGATTCAGTTTGTCCGGATACGGGTGAATATGCCACTTACCTTGTGATGCAATCGCGTGTGCGGACAGGTCGGTTGAGTCACGTTTCCCCTGCACCGGCACGGAGAGGGAGACGGCGCGAATCACCTGAACGGCCGTCCCTCGGACGCTCGGCGGGCGGGGCCGCGGGCCGCGGAGTTGACCTTGCCCCCGGGGGCAAGGTCTAGGCTGACACGGCCTGCCGAGGAGCCGACCAGCCGATCATGGAGCCAGTGTGTCCAAGTCCAAGACCGCGACCCTGCGGGGCGCCACCCTCCACTACGACGATCTCGGACCGTCGGGCGGGCTGCCGGTCCTCCTGATCCACGGGCATCCCTTCGACCGCACCCTGTGGGCGCCCCAGGCCGCGGCGCTGGCCGAGGCCGGATACCGGGCCATCACCCCCGATCTGCGCGGATACGGCCGCAGCAGCGTCACCCCCGGCAAGGTCCTCCTCGCCGACTTCGCCGACGACCTCGCCGCGCTCCTCGACCATCTGGGCATCGAGCGGGCGGTGGTCGGCGGTGTCTCGATGGGCGGTCAGATCACCATGGAGTTCCAGCTCCGGCACCCGCGGCGGGTGCGGGCCCTGGTCCTGTCGGACACCTCCGCCCCCGCCGAGACCGACGAGGGCAAGGAGTTCCGCAACCGGCTGGCCGACCGGCTCCTCGCCGAGGGGATGGACGGCTACGCGGACGAGGTGATCGACAAGATGCTGGCCTCGTACAACGTCGCCGCGATGCCCGATGTCGCCGCGCGCGTGCTGGGCATGATGCGCGCCGCCGATCCGCGCGGGGCGGCGGCGGCCCTGCGGGGACGGGCCGAACGCCCCGACTACCAGGACACGTTGGCCGCCGTCACGGCGCCGGTTCTCATCGTCGTCGGAGCGGACGACGTCTTCACGCCGGTCGCGGACGCCGAGGCGATCCACCGGCTCGTCCCCCACGCCACCCTGACCGTCGTGGAGAAGGCGGGACACCTGCCGGGCGCCGAGCAGCCCGAGTCCTTCAACACCGCCCTGCTGGACTTCCTCGCCGCACAGGTGGCCGCCGGCGACTGAGCACCGGCCGGCCCGCCCCTCGCGCACGGCCGGAGCGGGGCGGACAGCCGTCCCGCCGCGTGCCCAGCATGGCCGGCGTCTGTGCAGGTCAGCGGCGCGGGATCCCGTCTGAGCCTCATTCAGCCGCAGGCCGTTGGGGCGGACCGGGGCGGCCGGGCACGGTGGTGGCGTGCCGACGGGCCGGAGGGACCCACCCGGGGGACCGCCCGCCGGCCGACGGAAAGGAACCACCATGCTGTCCCGCAAGCGCATCGCCCTCGCAGCCGCCGGACTCGCCCTGGCGGGCGGGCTCGCCGCCGCCCCGGCCGCGACCGCCGCGCCGGTCGCCCACGAGGCGCAGGCCGCGGCCAACAAGTGCTCCGGGTGGAAGGAGATCCACATCAACGGCGGCTCCGCCAAGTACAAGGAGTGCACCAAGAAGGTCAACGGCACGTCGTACGCCTCCGGCGCGTTCTACCTGTGGGACACCAAGCACGACGGCAAGGCCGTCCAGGCATACGCGGAGACGGACTACAACCACTGGTACGGCGATGACGTGACCTGGCAGCACTTCTACAGCTGGGCCGACGACACCCACCACAGCCCGGAGATCATCACCGGCTGGCACCGGGGCAACGACTTCGGCCTGGTGATCGAGCTCAAGTAGCCGTACCGGGGCGCCGCCCGGGCCGGGCGGCGCCCCGACGCCGGGTTGGTGGAATATTCAACAATCGCGTTCCGTTGTGGCCGTCGAAGGAGGTCACGAGTGGAGACGCAACGGGAGACCGCGTACTACGACCACGGCACGCCGGCCGAGCGCTGGGAGCGCGCGCGGCAGTTCTTCGACGCCAAGGACTACGCGGGGGCGGCGCGGGTGCTGACCGGGCTGGTCGAGGAGATGCCGGAGCAGACCGGGCCCCGGCTGCTGCTGGCCCGCGCCTACTACCACTCGGCTCAACTGCGCCGGGCGGAAACCGAGTTGCGGGTCATCGTCGAGCGTGACCCGGTGGAGCACTACGCCCGGCTGATGCTGGGCCGCACGCTCCAGCGGCAGGCCCGGCACGAGGAGGCCGAGCGGCATCTGCGCATCGCCTCCGCACTCGCGGGCGACTTCCCGCAGCGGTGAGCTCAGACGCGTGACGGGCCGCATGCCCGGCCCCGCCTTCACGCCGGGCGCGCTCTCGCGGGTCCGGCGGCCGTGCGCCGAGGGCGATGCCGGTGGCGCATGGCATGCTGAGGCGATGCCAGCTCCCCGTGATCACGCACCGCTCGCCGAGCGGGTCGAGGAACTCCTCGCCGCCGGCGGGCCCTTGCCCATCGTCGCCGCCGGGCAGCCGGTGCTGCGGCGCGGGGCCGAGCCGTACGACGGCCAGCTCGGCCCCGCCCTGCTCGCCCGCTTCGTCGAGGCCCTGCGCGTCACCATGCACGCCGCGCCCGGTGTGGGCCTCGCCGCGCCGCAGGTCGGCGTGCCGCTGAGGATTGCGGTCATCGAGGATCCGGCGCCGGTGCCCGAGGAGGTCGCGGCGGCCCGGGGCCGGGTCCCGCAGCCGTTCCGGGTCCTGGTCAACCCGGTGTACGAGCCGGTCGGCGCCGCGCGTGCCGCGTTCTTCGAGGGGTGCCTGAGCGTGCCGGGCTGGCAGGCGGTGGTGGCCCGGCACGCCGAGGTCCGGCTGCGCGGCGAGGACGAGCACGGCCGCGCGCTGGACGAGGTGCTTGGCGGGTGGCCCGCGCGGATCGTCCAGCACGAGACGGACCACCTGGACGGCACGCTCTACCTGGACCGCGCCGAACTGCGCTCCCTGTCCACGAACGAGGCGGTCGCCGCCCTGTGGAACCGGCCGACACCGGATACGGCGGCCGAGGCGCTCGGCTTCCCGCTGCCCTAGCTCCGCCGCCTCGCCTCGGCCCTCGCGGGCGAACCGCACCGGGATGCCGGAGCGCGTCGGACGCACCCCGGCCTCGCGGTCAGTTGTCGCGGTACGCCTCCAGCAGCCGCAGCCACACCTCGCTCAGCGTCGGGTACGACGGGACCGCGTGCCACAGGCGGCTGACGGGGACACGGCCGGCTACGGCGACGGTGGCCGAGTGGATGAGTTCGCCGACGCCGGGACCGACGAAGGTCACGCCGCGCAGGATCTCGTCCTCCAGGTCGACCACCATGCGGGCGCGGCCCTTGTAGCCGTCGCCGTACAGTCCGGCGCCCGCGACGGCGGAGAACTCGACGTCGACGGCGCGGACCCGGTGGCCGGCCTGCTCCGCCTCGGCGAGGGACAGGCCGACCGCGGCGGCCTCGGGGTCGGTGAAGACCACCTGCGGTACGGCGTGGTGGTCGGCGGTGGCCATGTGCGCGCCCCACGGCTCGTCCGGCACCGGGTCGCCGGCCGCGCGGGCGGCGATGGCGGCGCCGGCGATACGGGCCTGGTACTTGCCCTGATGGGTGAGCAGGGCGCGGTGGTTGACGTCGCCGACCGCGTACAGCCAGTCGGTGCCGGTGACCCGGAGGGTGTCGTCCACGTCCAGCCAGGAGCCGGGTTCCAGGCCGACGGTGTCGAGGCCGATGTCGTCGGTGTGCGGGACGCGGCCGGTGGCGAAGAGGATCTCGTCGGCCTCCAGCCGGTCGCCCGCGGAGGTGACGGCGACGACCGTGCCGTTCTCACGGGTGACGGACTCCACGGAGGTCCCGGTGCGGATGTCCACGCCCGCCTCGCTGAGCGCCTCGGCGACCAGTTCCCCGGCGAACGGCTCCATGCGGTTCAGCAGCCCCTTGCCGCGCACCAGCAGGGTCACCCGGGAGCCGAGGGCCTGCCAGGCGGTGGCCATCTCGGTGGCGACGACACCGCCGCCGACGACGATGAGCCGGTCCGGGGCGGCCTTGGCGCTGGTCGCCTCCCGGCTGGTCCACGGCTCGACCTCCGCGAGGCCGGGCAGGTCGGGCAGCTGGGCGCGGGTGCCGGTGGCCACGGCGACGGCGTGCCGAGCGGTGAGGGTGGTCACGGTGCCGTCGGGCGCGGTCACGGTGACCGTGCGGGGACCGGCGAGCCGGCCGTGGCCGCGGTACAGCTCGGCGCCGATGCCGTTCACCCAGGAGACCTGGCCGTCGTCCTTCCAGTGGGAGGTGTACTCGTCCCGGCGGGCGAGCACGGCCGAGGCGTCGAGCGGGTCCTGGACCGAGGGGGCGAGACCGGGCAGGCGGCGGGCGTCCGCCTGGGCGATCACCGGCCGGAGCAGCGCCTTGCTGGGCATGCACGCCCAGTAGGAGCACTCGCCGCCGACCAGTTCGCTCTCCACGACCGCGGTGGTGAGACCGGCCGCGCGGGTGCGGTCGGCGACGTTCTCCCCCACGGGCCCGGCCCCGAGCACCACGACGTCGTACGCGATGGATTCCGTTTCCGTCATGGGGTCAGTCTGGTGGGTGGTGTGCGCGACGGCCACATGGGTACGCGCGCCCAACGACAGACGTGCGCGTGTGGAATAGGCGGCCCGGCGGCCGTGTTTCCGCCGTCGGCACACCCCACACCAGGAAGAGGGACCCGGCCATGAGCAGCAGCACCGTGGAGCTGACCAAGGACAACTTCGACCAGACGGTCACCGACAACGACTTCGTGCTGATCGACTTCTGGGCCGAATGGTGCGGGCCGTGCCGCCAGTTCGCACCCGTGTACGAGAAGGCCGCCGAGGACAACCCCGACCTGGTCTTCGCCAAGGTGGACACCGAGGCCCAGCCGGAGCTGGCGCAGGCCTTCGGCATCCAGTCGATCCCGACGCTGATGATCGTCCGCGACAAGGTCGCCGTCTACGCCCAGCCCGGCGCCCTGCCCGAGACCGCGCTGACGGACCTCATCGGGCAGGCCCGGAACCTGGACATGGACGAGGTCCGCAAGAGCATCGCGACCCAGGAGGCCCAGCAGGCACAGGGGGGCCAGGCGGGCACCGCCCAGTAGGTCCCCTGCGACCGCCCGGCGGTCTCCTGGGTCCCGGCGGTCCCTAGAACGGGTACGGCGCCACGTCGCCGCGTACGGTCGTCCAGCGCAGCTCCGTGAAGGCGTCCAGGTTGGCGTCGCCGCCGAAGCGGGCGCCGGTGCCGGACGCGGCGACGCCGCCGAACGGGGCGACCGCCTCGTCGTTCACCGTCTGGTCGTTGACGTGGACGATGCCGGTCGGGATCCGTTCGGCGAGGTCGAGGGCGCGCGCGGTGTCCCGGCTGACGATGCCGAGGGAGAGGCCGTAGGGGCTGTCCGCGGCGAGCGCCGCCGCCTCGTCGGCGGTGGTGAAGGAACGGACCGGTGCGACCGGGCCGAAGACCTCCTCGGTGTAGGCCGGGGTGTGCTCGCCGGTGCCGGCGAGCACGGTCGGCCGGTAGAAGAGCCGTTCGTGGGTGCCGCCCGCGGCGAGTTTCGCACCCCGGGCGGTGCTCTCCCGGACCAGGCCGTCGATCTTGGCGAGCTGTCCGGCGTCGATGACCGGGCCGAGGTGGACCTGCTCGCGGTGCGGGTCGCCGACGGCCAGCGAGTCCGCCTTGGCGGCGAGCCGTTCGACGTACTCGTCGTACAGCGAGGCATGGACGAGGTGGCGGCCGGTCGTCATGCAGATCTGGCCCTGGTGGAAGAAGGACCCCCAGGCCGCCGTGGAGATCACGGCGTCGAGGTCGGCGTCCTCCAGCACGATCAGGGCCGAGTTCCCGCCCAGTTCCAGGTGGGCGCGCTTGAGGTGGCGGCCGGCCGCCTCGCCGACGGCGCGGCCCGCCGCCGTGGACCCGGTGAAGGAGATGACGGGCACGAGCGGGTCCTCGACCAGCGCCGCACCCGTCTCGGCGCCGCCGGGCAGCACGTGCAGCAGGTCCTCGGGCAGGCCGGCCGCCGCGAAGACGGCGGCGAGGGCGAGGCCGCCGCAGACGGCGGTGCGCGGATCGGGCTTGAGGACGACCGCGTTGCCGAGCGCGAGGGCCGGCGCGACGGACCGGATGGACAGGATCAGCGGCGCGTTGAACGGGGAGATCACGCCCACCACCCCGACCGGGACCCGGCGGGTGTACGACAGCCGGGGCGCCTCGCTCGGCAGCACCTGGCCGGTGGGGCGGGAGGCGAGGGCGGCGGCCTCGTAGCACTCCTGGGCGGCCACGTGCAGTTCGAAGTCCGCCTTGCCGGGGACGGATCCGGACTCGCGCACGAGCCACTCGCGCAGCTCGCCGGCGTGCTCGGTGAACAGGTCCCCCGCCCGGCGCAGCACCTGCGCGCGCTGGAAGTGCGGGGCGCGGGCCCAGCCGGCCTGGGCGGCGCGGGCGGCTCGCGCGGCGCCGGCGACGTCCTCGGGAGCGGCGAGGGCGACGGTGCCGAGCGCCTCTCCGGTGGCGGGCTCGGTGACGGTGTGGGCGGGTCCGGTCAGGCTGCGGGCCTGCCAGGCCTCCGGGTCGAGCAGCGGCATACGGCTCTCCGATCGGTCGCCGGGCGGTACGGAACGGTTCCCCCGACCCTATTTGGTTGAGCGCGAAACCAATAGCGGTGCCGAACCCGCTTTCACCGGGAGGTGTACCCCGCTCACGCCGGACACTCCCCCGGCGCACACCAGACCCTCAGGTGGACTCGCGCGGCACCACCGAGGCGCCCAGGACCGTGTGCGTCTCCGGTTCGCCGCCGGGGTCGCGGACCGCCCGGTCGACCAGTTCGGCGAGGTCGCGGCCCGAGGGCAGTTCGATGTGCACCGTGCTCAGGCGGGGCCGCAGCAGCCGGCCGAGCATCAGGTCGTCCGCGCCGATCACGGCCACGTCCTCGGGGATGGCCAGGCCCTCGTCCTGCAGGGCGCGCATCAGGAGCATCGCGTACTCGTCGTTGTAGGCGAACACCGCGTCCAGCCCGAACCTCCGCCAGCTTCCGGCGAGTTGCGCCGCGGATTCCTCCGTGTACGCGAGCGGCAGCCCGGTCACCGAGGCGTCCGTGCCGCGCAACGCCTGGCGCACACCGGCGAGCCGGGGCCGCGAGTAGGCCTCCAGACCCGGCTCCTCGGGCACCACGACACCGATACGGCGGCGGCCGCGCGCGTACAGATGGGCGCCCGCGCACTGGCCGACGGCGTCGTGGTCCATCAGCAGGGCGTGCGCGCCGTCGACCCGGCCGGGACCGAGGGTGACCACGGCCCGGGCGCCGGAGCGCTTGAGCACGCCGACGCCCTGCGGCCCGAGGTCCGCGCCGGGCACCAGGACGGCGACCGGGCGCAACTCCGCCCAGGCGCGGGCGGCTTCGTCGCCCCGCAGGCCGACGCTGCCGTACTGCACGACGGTGTAGTCGAGCCGGCCGAGCGCCCACTGCAGTTCGTTGAGGAAGGCGCTGTAGAGCGGGCCGGCCGGGACCGCCGGGGCGGGCATGAGGACCATACGGCTGTGTCCGGCGCGCAGGCTGCGGGCGGCGGCGTGCGGGACGTACCCCAGCTCCCGCGCGGCCTCGCGCACGCGCCGGCGCGTCGGTTCGCTGATCCGTACGGCGCTGGTGTTGTTCAGGACGTAGGACACGGTCGCGCGCGAGACGCCCGCCAGGCGGGCCACATCGGCACTCGTGGGCGGGTTCGGTATCTGCACCATGACAGACGGCATCTTGGCAGAGCGGCGGGGCGCGGGCGGCGGCGGGGCGGCGTGGTTCACCGTTCGACGAAATCGGCGCCGCGAGTCGACCCATTGGCGAACATGTTCGATACGAACTTGTTCGCGACGAACATGTTCGGTACGGTCAGGTCATGACCGCTTCTCCCCGCTCCCGGCGCGAGCGTCCCGCCAAGCCCGCCCTGACCCGTGAGGGCATCGTCGCGGCCGCCGTGGCGATCCTGCGCGCGGAAGGGCTGCGCAAGGTGACCATGCGACGGCTGGCGCAGGAACTGGACACCGGTCCGGCCTCGCTGTACGTCTACGTCCGCAGCACCGACGAGCTGCACGCGGCCGTCCTCGACGAGCTGCTCGGCACCGTCGGCCCCGCCCCGGCCGAGGGCGACTGGCGGGAGCGGCTGGAGAAGGTGCTCGTCGCCTGCACGGCGATGCTGCTGGAGCATCCGAGCCTCGCCCGCTCCGCGCTGGCCGCACGGCCCAGCGGGCCGAACTACCTGCGCCTCATTGAGACCCTGCTGGACCTGCTCCACGCGGGCGGAGTGCCGCGCGCCCAGGCCGCCTGGGGCGTGGACCTGCTGCTGCAGCACGCCACCGCGACCGCCGCCGAACACGCCGGGGAGGAGTCCGCGGGCGACTGGCAGGCGCTGTCCCGCGCCCTGCACGAGGCCCCGTCCGACACCCATCCGCACATCGCCGCGAGCGCCGACGCGCTGCTCTCGGGCACCCCCGAGGCCCGCCTGTCGTGGACCTTCCAGACCTTGATCAACGGCATCGAGCGCACCGCCGTACCGGACCGACCCGACGGGGAGAACCCATGACCACCAGCCACCCCCACCACCCGATAGCCGTCGTCGGCGCCGGGCTCGGCGGGCTCGCGCTCGCCCGTGTCCTGCGCGTGCACGGCATCGAGGCCGCCCTGTTCGACCTGGACCCCTCACCGGCCGCCCGGATCCAGGGCGGCATGCTGGACATCCACGACGACTCCGGCCAGGAGGCCCTGCGCGCCGCCGGACTCCGCGAGCAGTTCCTCGAGCGCGTCCACTCCGGCGGCCAGGCCGTCCGGGTCCTGGACCGGCACGCCACCGTGCGGCTCGCCGAGGAGGACGACGGCTCCGGCGGCCGGCCCGAGATCGACCGCGGCGACCTGCGCGAGCTGCTGCTCGGCTCGCTGCCCGAGGGCGCGGTCCGCTGGGGCGCCAAGGTCACCGGCGCGCGGCCGCTGGGCGGCGGCCGGCACGAGGTGACGCTCGCGGACGGCACGGCGTTCACCACCGGCCTGCTGGTCGGCGCGGACGGCGCCTGGTCCCGGATCCGCCCGCTGCTCTCCCCCGCCCGGCCCGCGTACACGGGCGTGTCCTTCGTCGAGGCCGACCTGCTGGAGGCGGACCGGCGCCATCCGGCGAGCGCGGCCGTCGTCGGCGGCGGGATGCTCTTCGCGCTGGGCGCGGGCCGGGGCTTTCTCGCGCACCGCGAGACGGACGGCAGCCTGCATGTGTACGCGGCCGTCGAGGCGCCGGAGGACTGGATGGACGGCATCGACTTCGGCGACACCGAGGCGGCGAAGGCGGCCGTGCTGAAGGAGTTCGACGGCTGGGACGAGAGCCTGCGGGCCCTGGTCGCCGACGCCGACGGGGCGCTGGTGCCCCGGCGGATCCACGCCCTGCCGGTCGGCCACCGCTGGGACCGGGCGCCGGGCGTCACGCTGCTCGGGGACGCGGCCCATCTGATGTCGCCGTTCGCGGGCGAGGGCGCCAATCTGGCCCTGCTCGACGGCGCCGAGCTGGGGCTCGCCCTGGCCGCCCACCCCGGCGACACCGAGGCCGCGCTGACCGCCTACGAGGAGCGGATGTTCCGGCGCGCGCAGACCGCCGCGGCTCAGTCGGCGCACAGCGCCGGGCTGCTGTTCCGCGCGGACGCCCCGCAGGGACTGCTCGACATGTTCACGGGCCACGACGGCTGACGGGCCCCGTGGGGCGCCCGCACGGGTCTCCTCCTGCGGCGGTCCCGGCGCCGCACGCGCCGAAGCGCCGTGGCCCGACCGGTGCTCAGCGGGGCGGGTCGGTGCGGGTCACGCGGGCGACCAGGTCGATCCAGCCGGCCTCCAGCCGCCGCAGGGGCATGCCGCACTGCCTGGTCTGGTGGTGGATCAGCGCCGGGTCGAGGGAGTTCAGCAGGGTCTGGGCGAGCAGTTCGCAGTCGGCGTCCGGCACGATCTGCCGCAGCAGCATCGTGACGTGCGTGCGCAGCGCGGTGACCGCGGGGTGGGAGAACCGGCGGGTCGGCTCCGTCTGCGCGGCCAGCTGCAGGTCGAGCCGCTCTACCGAGCGGTACAGCACCGCCACGCCGAACGCCCTGAGCCGGTCCAGCGGGGGCGCCCCGGGCCCCAGCGGCGGCGGACCGGACAGGAAGTCGGCCTGCAGCGTGCGGTCCGAGTGGTCCAGCAGGGCCATCAGCAGTCCCGTGCGGTCGCCGAACCGGCGGAACACCGTCCCCTTGCCCACCTGGGCCGCCGCCGCCACCGCCTCCATGGTGACCCCGGCCACGCCGTGCTCGGCGATCAGCCGCGCGGCGGCCTCCAGCAGCCGGGCCCGGTTGCGCGCCGCGTCGGCACGCAGGCACGGCTCCTCGGGCCCCTCGCCCACCTGAAGCAACTGAGGGGCGTCGAGGGACTCTTGAGGTGGCGGGAAGGGCGGCAGGGCGCTGGGCATGAACACAGCGTAAAGCATCCGGAACAAAACTGGACCGCGGTCCGGTTAGAGTGATACAAACTTAACCGGACCCCGGTCCGGATCGTAACGACGACGTTTCAGCACCCTGGAGACCCCATGTCTGTTCGCATCCTCGCGCTCGTCGGCAGCCTCCGCGCCGGCTCGCACAACCGCCAGCTCGCCGAGGCGGCCGTCAAGCTCGCTCCCGAGGGCGCCGACGTCGTGCTGTTCGAGGGCCTGGCCGACATCCCCTTCTACAACGAGGACATCGACGTCGAGGGCAGTGTCCCGGCCGCCGCCACCAAGCTGCGTGAGGCCGCCCAGGGCGCCGACGCCTTCCTGCTGTTCTCCCCCGAGTACAACGGCACCATCCCGGCCGTCCTGAAGAACGCCATCGACTGGCTGTCCCGCCCCTACGGCGCCAGCGCCTTCGGCGGCAAGCCCGTCGCCGTGATCGGCACCGCGTTCGGCCAGTACGGCGGCGTGTGGGCGCAGGACGAGACCCGCAAGGCCGTGGGCATCGCCGGCGGCAAGGTGATCGAGGACATCAAGCTGTCCATCCCCGGCTCGGTGACCCGCTTCGCCGAGACCCACCCGGCCGACGACGCCGAGGTCGCCGCCCAGCTGACCGAGGTCGTCGCGCGTCTGCACGGCAACGTGGGCGAGGCCGCGGCCGCCTGAGCCGTACCCGCCGCGAAGGGGCCGGATCCGTCCGGCCCCTTTTCGCATGTCCGGCACCAACGACGCGTCCCCGGTGTCAAGGGCGCACGGGCGGCCCGCCCGACACCAGCGTCTCGGCCAGCGCGCTGCGCCGGTACAGTACCCTGCGGCCGTCCCGGGCGCGGGTCACCAGCCCCGTGCCGTACAGGACCCGCAGGTGCTGGGAGACGGCGCTCGGGGTCACGCCCAGCCGGCGGGCCAGTTCCACCGTGGGCAGGGGTTCCGCGAGCAGCCGCAGCAGGGTGGTCCGTGGCGCGCCGAGCAGGTCGGTGAGCGCGGAGGCGTCGGGGGCGGGTTCCGGTTCCCACAGGGTCGCGGTGCCCCGGCCAGGATAGGCGAGCATGGGCGGCGCGTCGGCGCTGACCGGGGGCGCCGGCTTGTGCGCGAACACCGAGGGGACCAGCCGCAGTCCCCGCCCGGCGCCGTCGACCGCGTGCCGGCCGATCATCTTGTCGATGGTCAGGACGCCGTCGCGCCAGCCGAGATTGGGGTGCAGTCCGGCGAACAGCGACCGCGCGCCGCCGGTCGCCAGCTGTCCCGCGCGGTGGGTGATGTCCGCCTCCAGCACGAGCCGGATCCGCGGCCAGTACGGCAGCAGGGCCGTGCGCCAGTAGCGGCGCAGCAACGAGCAGAGGGCGTCGAGAAGTTCGAGGACGGGGCCGTCACCGGGCGCGCCGGCCTGCCGGAGCGCGGCGGGGAGCGGGCGCGGGGCGTGCGCGGCGCGCAGGTCGAGCCGTACGGCCTGCGGGGGCGTGGCCCGTACGACGGCCAGCTCCTCCTGAAGCGTCGCGGTGTACGCGGTGGGCCGGGGCGTCAGGAAGTCGGGCAGGGCGAGCGTGGGGCCGACCAGGGCGGACAGCAGGGGCAGGTCGGCCGGGTCGAGGGCGGCGAGCACCGTACGGCGCCAGCCGCGGTGCAAGGGGTGCAGTGCCGGGGCCCGCAGGACGCGCAGGCTCTCCATCAGCTGGCTCAGCGGGGAGATCGCGAACCGGGTGTCGGCGAGGTCGTCGGCCCCGAGCCGGAAGCTGATCATTCAGCCCCCGCCTACATCGTTCGCCAACCGCCCGCGCGGGGCGTGGACTTGGGCACATGACGGATCGGCACACGGATCACCACACCGGGCAGCGTACTCCGCGGCTCGTCGCGCTGCTGTCCCTGGCCTGCGGGGTCGCGGTCGGCAATGTGTACTTCCCGCAGGCCGTGGCCCCGCTCGTGGCCTCGGGGCTCGGCGTCTCCTCCGGCGCGGCGGCCGCCGTGGTGACGGCGACCCAGTTCGGTTACGCGGCGGGCGTCTTCCTGCTCGTCCCGCTCGGCGACCGGCTGCCGCCGCGCCGCCTGCTGGTCACCCTGCTCACCGTGACCGGCGCCGCCCTGTGCGCGGCTGCCGCCGCGCCCGCGCTGCCGCCGCTGCTCGCGGCGAGCGTGCTGGCCGGGGCGAGCACGGTGATCGCCCCGCTGGCCGGCCCGCTGGCGGCCGGACTGGTCCCGGCGCAGCGGCGCGGCGCGGTCGGCGGCACGCTGCTGAGCGGGGCCCTCGCGGGCATGCTGCTCTCCCGCACGGCCGGCGGCGCCCTCGGCGACCGGCTGGGCTGGCGGGCGCCGTACGCGCTGGCGGCCCTGCTCACCCTGGCGGTGGCGGTGCTCCTGGCGCGGGCGCTGCCGGCGAGCGCGCCGCCGTCCCGGCAGCGCTACCCGCGTCTGCTGGCCGAGCCCGTCCGCCTGCTGTGCGCCGAACCGGCCCTGCGCCGCTCCTCGCTGTACCAGGCGACGGTGTTCGCCGGGTTCTCCGCCGTGTGGACCGGGGTGGCGCTGCTGCTGACGGGCCCGGTGTACGGGTTCGGCGCGGACGCGGTCGGGCTGCTCGCGCTGGTCAACGCGGTGACCATGCTCGTCACACCGGTCGCGGGCCGGCTGGTGGACCGGCACGGCGCCGACGCGGTGAACCTGGTCTGCTTCCTGACGGTCCTCGCCTCCGCCGCCGTCCTCCTCCCCGGCGCCCTCGGCCACACGCCCGGCCTGCTGTCGCTGGTGGCGGGCACGCTGCTGCTGGACGTCGGCATGCAGTCCGGCATGGTAGCCAACCAGGTGCGCGTCTACGCCCTCGCCGCGGACGCCCGCAGCCGCCTGAACACGGCCTACATGACCTGCGCCTACCTGGGCGGCAGCCTCGGTTCCTGGCTCGGCGCCCGCGCCTACGGGTGGTGCGGCTGGCCGGGGGTGTGCGCCCTGGTCGCGCTGCTGACCGGGCTGGGGCTGGTGCGGCACCTGGGTGCGCTGGCCGGTACGCGGACCGCAGGTCGCGACGGGACGAGGGGGCGCGGCAGGTCGGGAGGGCGCGCCGCCGGCACGCCCTCGTCCACGGCAATCCGGCCGAAACCCGCACGCGCGCCCGAATCCGACGTTACCGTTCAGTAGGACATCGCTCCCGCAGGCTTCCGGAGGCCGCGCCATGACGTACGACCGTTCCGCCGGTCTGGTGGAGACCCGCCGCGCGCTCGCCGCCGGGGAGGTCACCTCCCGTGCGCTGGTGGAACGGGCGTTGGCCCGGATCGAGGCGACGCAAGCGACGCTGAACGCCTTCCGGATCGTACGGGCGGAGGCCGCGCTCGCCGAAGCGGACGCCGCCGACCGGGAGCCGGCCGCCGGGACGCGGCGCCCGCTGCTCGGGGTGCCGGTCGCGGTGAAGGACGACATGGACGTGGCCGGGGAACCGACCGCGTTCGGCTGCGCGGGCGCCTTCCGCGCGGCCGCCGAGGACGGGGAGGCGGTACGGCGGCTGCGCGCGGCCGGTGCCGTGATCGTCGGCAAGACGAACACCTGCGAGCTGGGGCAGTGGCCGTTCACCGAGGGACCGGCGTTCGGGGACACCCGCAATCCCTGGCACACCGGGCACACGCCCGGCGGTTCGTCCGGGGGCTCGGCCGCGGCCGTCGCGGCCGGACTCGTGCCCGCCGCGCTCGGCTCGGACGGCGCCGGATCGGTGCGCATCCCGGCCGCGTGGACCGGCCTGATCGGCATCAAGCCCCAGCGCGGCCGGATCTCCACCTGGCCGCGCGGCGAGTCCTTCCAGGGCATCACGGTCAACGGCACCCTCGCCCGCACGGTCGCCGACGCGGCGCTGCTGCTGGACGCGGCGAGCGGCAACCACGCACGCGACCCGCACCGGCCGCCCGCCCTGACGGTGGCGGACGCGGTCGGCCGCGATCCGGGCCGGCTGCGGATCGCCCTGTCCCTGAAGCCGCCGTTCACCACCGTGCGGACCCGGCCGCACCCGGAGATCCGCGCCCGGGTCACCGAACTGGCCGAGGAGCTGGCGCGGTTGGGGCACGACGTGGAGGAGGCCGATCCGCCGTACGGGCAGATCGGGCTGACGTTCGTGCCGCGGGCCACCGTGGGGATCGCCGAGTGGGTGCGGGACGCCCCCGACCCGGCGCTGCTCGACCGGCGCACCCGGGACGCGGCCCGGCTCGGCCGGCTGCTCGACGGGGCCCCGCTGCGGGCGGCCCGGCGCGCGGAGGCGGTGCTGCACCGGCGGATCGGCCGCTTCTTCGCCTCGTACGACCTCGTCCTCGCGCCCACGACGGCCGCGCCCCCGCCCCGGATCGGCGCCCTGTACCGGCTGGGCGGGCTGGCCACGGACCGGGCGATGATCGCCGCCTGCCCGTACGCCTGGCCGTGGAACGTGCTGGGCTGGCCGGGCGTGAACGTGCCGGCCGGGTTCGTCGGCGACGGTCTGCCCGTGGGCGCCCAGCTCCTCGGGCCCGCCCACAGCGAGCCGCTGCTGGTGTCCGTCGCCGCCCAACTGGAGGCGGAGCTGCGCTGGCACGAGCGGTGGCCGCCGGAGCCCGCGCGCACGACGCGGGCCGCCTGACCGGTCAGCGCCAGGTTCGCGGGGTGGGTTCGTGTCGCGTCGTCACACCGTGAGCAGGCCGATGCCCAGGGCGATCAGGGCCGCGACCTTGAGCAGTTCCAGCCCCACGTACCAGAAGTGGCTCCGGGAGCGGGGCAGTTCCTCGCCCGCGAGGACCCGGTCGGAGCGGCGGTTGAGGTGGGGCCGGACGACGGCCAGCTGACCGAGGAGCAGCACCGCGACGAGGACGGTCAGCGCCGTGATGCCGGCCGGCGCACCGCCCACGGCGACCGCGACGATCACGACGACGGCCAGCACCGCCTCCACGGCGTTCAGCGCGCGGAAGACCAGCCGGCCTATGCCCAGGCCGATCGGCACGGTCACACCCGGGGCACGGAACTTCAGCGGGGCCTCCAGGAAGGAGATCGCCAGCACCATGCCGAGCCAGACGAAGGTGACCGCGCTCGCGGTGGCGGCGGACGTGACGTTCATCGGTGGGGGCCTTTCTCCGCCGAGGGCCGGCGGTGGAGCGGGGTGAGCGGGGTGGAGCGGGTGGAGTCGATGCACGGGGTGCGCGGGGGGTACGCGGTGCCCGGGTTCGCGGTGTTCGTCGGTCAGGCGGCGCCCGCCTCGGTCAAGTGGGCCACGCAGGAGTCCGGTTCGGCGAAGGGCTCCAGGCCGGTGGCCGTCAGCGGGGCGCCCAGCCGGGCCAACGCGCCCTGCATCAGGCCCAGATGGAGCGGGCACACCAGCTTCCCGTGTTCCTCGGCGAGTTCGAGGAAGGGGCAGTGCCGCAGCCGGATCCGCCGGGGCGGTCCGCCGGGCCCGTCCGCTCCCTCGGCCTGCGGGGCGAAGCCCAACTCGTCGAGCAGGGCGACGAGCGCGGCCACCGACCGGTCGGCCGCCCGCTCCTGCGGGGGCGGCGGCTGCACCAGCAGACGGCCCCAGGCCCGGCCGGTCTCCCTCGCCTCCTCGCGGGCCACAGCGGGGTCGGCGGACGCCCACCGGCTGAGCAGCATGCGGGCCAGGAGCCGGTAGTCACGCATGCCGCCGCGGTCCATCCCGGGGCGCACGGAGTAGACGCCGCGGGGCCGGCCGGGTCCCGGCGACGGCTCGGCCCGGCGCTCGACCAGGCCCTCGGCGACCAGGGCGTCCAGATGGAACCGCACCGTGTTCGGGTGGAGGCCCATCCGCTCGGCCGTCTCCGCGACGCCGAGCGGCGAGGGTGCGGCGTGCAGCACGTCCAGCACCGCTCGGCGGCGCGGGCTCTCCCGCCTGGTCACCTTCGAAAGCCCCTCTCCCATCCGGGCCGCATTTTTTCACGAATGCTACTTGTATTAATTGTAGGGTGAGCCGCGAGGACCAGCAGTGGGTACGTGTCCGCGAGGAGACGGAAGAGCCGAGGGGAACAGCAGATGACGTCGCGGTCCGCGAGGGACACCGGGCCGGCCGGCGGCGCGGCCGACGCCCGTGTGCTGTGCGACGCCCGGGCGCTGGCCGAGTCTCCGCCGCTGCCCGGCGGAGTGCTGTGGAAGCTGGCCGAGAGCGGACGGCAGCTCGACGCCAACGTGGTCCGGCTCGCCCCGGGCGACCGGATCACCGCGCACACCGAGACCCAGCTGGATGTGCTGGTCCTGGTGGTCTCCGGGGACGGCGCGCTCGGCACGGGCCCGGCCGGTGAGTCCCAGCCGCTCACCGAGGGGGCCCTGGTCTGGCTGCCGCACGGCGCGTCGCGCAGCATCAGCGCGGGCGCTGCGGGCCTGACCTATGTGACCGTCCATCAGCGCCGCCCGGGCCTGCAGATCGGCGCCCACCCCGGCGCCTGACGGACGGCGCCGGTAGGCATCGTCCCCTGACGGCCGCCCCGTCAAGCCCACGCCGGACAACCCACGCCCGGCAGGCGGGCCTTGCCGGTCACGCGTCGCCCATTAGGGTGCCCCCGTGACCACGTTTACCGATGAGAACATCCCCGGCCGGTACGGCCCCCACGCGACCACCGAAGCAGATCCGCGCCGGGTCGGCCGGGTGCGCACCGAGTACTCCCCGGCCCACGACGGTGACCCGGACCCCGGCGAGATCGTGTGGACCTGGGTGCCGTTCGAGGAGAACGACGGCCGGGGCAAGGACCGTCCGGTGCTGGTCGTCGCCCGGGAGGCGGCCGGCACGTTCCTCGCCGTGCAGCTGTCCAGCAAGCGGCACGACGGTGACCGGGAGTGGGTGGCCATCGGCAGCGGGCCGTGGGACCGGTCGGGCCGGGACTCATGGGTGAACGTGGACCGCGTCCTGCGGCTGCACGAGGAGGGCATGCGCCGGGAGGCGTGCGCGCTGGACCGGATGCGCTTCAACCTCGTCCGGCAGCGGCTGCACGAGCGCTACGGCTGGACCTGACCCGCGGACGGCGCACCCGCCGGGAGGCCGCGCGACTCCGGGAACGCCCGCGCGAACGCCTCCCGCACCACCGCCCCCGGTGTCCGGTCCAGCACCCCGAACACCACGTGCTCGAAGGTCCCGGCGAACCGGCCGCCGGGGCCGAGCAGCGCCCGGAACGCGCCCGCCACCTGCACCGGGTCGTTCTGGAACACCCCGCAGCCCCAGGCGCCGAGCACCAGCCGGCCGTAGCCGTGGGCGGCGGCCGTCTCCAGCACCCGCTCGGCCCGCGCCGCGAGGGCGCCGGGCAGGTCGGCGGCGCGCTCCGGTGCGGTGCGCCGTACGACGCCCGCGTTCGGGGCGGCGGCGGTGACGAAGCCCGCGCGGTACGGCTCGGCCAGCAGCCGGCCCCGGTCGTCGCGGAAGACCGGGACGGCCGGTGAGTGGATCACCCGGTCGGTGTAGAACGGGTCGCGGTGGGCGCGGTGGTGGTCGTAGAAGGCGGGGACCGTCAGCAGGCAGGTGTGCAGCGCGGAGGCGCGGCACAGGGCTTCCTCCTGGGCCTGGGCGCCGTTGAGGTAACCGCCGCCGGGATTGCGGGCCGAGGCGAAGTTCAGCACGGCGACCGGCTTGCCGGACAGCCGGCGGGCGGCCTCCAGGCTGCTCTCCCCGGTGACCTCGAAGACGGTCCCGGCGGTTCCACCCGTTTGCCGTAGCGGCACCGGGTCCGGACCGAACATCCGGGTGCCGGCCCGCGCGGCCTCGATCCACGCGGCCAGGGACACCTCCCGGCCGTCCGGCGCGCGATAGCCGCCCGCCGCCACGATCCGTTCCGTCTCGGCCGCGACGGAACGCAGGCGCGCGCTCATGGCGCCACCCCCGTGGGCGCCATGAGCGCGGCCCGCGCGATCTCCCCCGTCGTGCTCATGCACGCATCCTGAGTGATGCTGGTGGTGCGGTGCAACGGAGTTTCCCGCCCCCGGAACGAACCGGAGAACGCGTACGGAAAGGGAGATGACCGAACCGGAACGTCCGGACGGGCACCCTTGTGCCGAGCGGCTCGAGGGTCTTGGGTGGAACGCGTGCCTGCCCGGCCCCCTGTCCGAACCGGGCCGGTGACATGGTGGAATCTCAGGAGGATCCCTACATGTCCGATTCAGTAAGTGACGGTGGCGACTGTACGAACCACCGCAGCGCCGTCACCGAGGCCGAGGTGGAGGCCCTGGTCAGGGGCATCTGCTTCAAGACGGGACCGCCGCGCGCGCTCGGTGTGGAACTGGAGTGGCTGGTCCACGAGCTGCGGATGCCGCAGCTCCCCGTGACACCCGAACGACTCGCAGCGGCGTACGCGGCGCTGCGGGCGGTGCCCCTGCGCTCGCCGCTCACCGTGGAACCCGGTGGCCAGCTGGAGCTCAGCTCGCCGCCCGCCGCCTCCCTGATGGAGTGCGTCACCACCGTCTCCGCCGACCTGGACGCCGTACGCGCCGTCCTCGCGGAGCAGGGGCTCGGTCTGGTCGGCATCGGCCACGACCCCTGGCACACCCCCCGCAGGTTCCTGCGCGAGCCCCGCTACGACGCCATGGAGACCTGCCTGGACCGCACCGGTCCCGCGGGCCGGCACATGATGTGCGCCTCGGCCTCCGTGCAGGTGTGCGTGGACGCCGGCCACGAGGAGCCGGGCCCGCTCGGGCACCGGCGCCGCTGGTGGCTGGCCCATCAGCTGGGGGCGGTGCTGGTGGCCGCGTTCGCCAACTCCCCGCTGCTCGGCCACGAGCCCACGGGCTGGATGTCCACCCGGCAGCTGATGTGGATGGAGATCGGCGCCGGGCGCGCGGGCGCTCCCCCGCTGGACGGCGACCCGCGGGCCGCCTGGGCGCGGCACGTGCTGGACTCGCCGGTGATGTGCGTACGGCACGACAGCGGGCCGTGGGAGGTGCCCGAGGGGCTCACCTTCCGGGAGTGGACCCGCTCCCGCTCGCCCCGGCCGCCCACCCGGGCGGACCTGGAGTACCACCTGACCACCCTGTTCCCACCGGTCCGGCCGCGCGGCCACCTGGAGCTGCGGATGATCGACGCGCAGCCCGGAGACGACGGCTGGATCGTGCCGCTCGCGGTGACGGCGGCGCTGTTCGACGACCCGGCGGCCGCCGAGACGGCGTACCGGAGCGTGAAACGCCTCGCGGAGCGGGCGCTGAACCTGCCCGCCCCGCACAACCCGCTGTGGACCGACGCGGCCCGGCTCGGTCCGGCCGACCCGGAGCTGCGCGAGGCGGCCGCCGTGTGTTTCGCGGCGGCGCTGGACGCCCTGCCCCGGCTCGGCGCCACCGCCGAGGTGATCGGCGCGGTGGCCGCGTACCGGGACCGCTATGTCGCCCGGGGCCGCTGCCCGGCCGACGATCTGCTCGACGGGACGGCCGGCCTGAGGACGCCCGCGAACCGGCCCGGCCGTACCGCCCACGGGAGGAAGGACATCCGCACATGACCGGCCCCGAGACCGACACCGCGACGACCGAGGTGGACAGCGAGACGCTGCGCGAGCGGGTGCTGGCCTCCCTGACCGCCGCCCGTGACCGCACCACGCTGCTGACCACCTGCGTCGAGGAACCCGACCTGACCGCCCAGCACTCGCCGCTGATGTCCCCGCTGGTGTGGGACCTCGCGCACATCGGCAACCAGGAGGAGCTGTGGCTGCTGCGGACGGTCGGCGGCCGTGACCCCATGCGGCCCGAGATAGACGGCCTGTACGACGCCTTCGAGCACCCGCGCGCCGAGCGGCCCTCGCTGCCGCTGCTGCCGCCCGCCGAGGCCCGGCACTACGCCGCCGAGGTGCGCGGCCGGGTCATGGACCTGCTGGCGGGCGCGGACTTCCACGGCACCCGGCTGACCGAGTCCGGATTCGCGTTCGGGATGATCGCCCAGCACGAACAGCAGCACGACGAGACCATGCTGATCACCCATCAGCTCAGGAGGGGCCCGCAGACCCTGACCGCCCCGGACCCGGCACCGGCCCCGCTGTTCACCGGTCCGGCCGAAGTCCTCGTCCCCGGCGGCCCGTTCACCATGGGCACCGCCACCGAGCCGTGGGCCCTGGACAACGAACGCCCGGCACACGTCCGGGAGGTGGCCCCGTTCTGGATCGACACCACCCCGGTGACGAACGCGGCGTACCAGGCGTTCATCGAGGACGGCGGTTACGACACCGAGCGCTGGTGGACGCCGGAGGGCTGGGCGCACATCAAGCAGCACGCGATCACCGCGCCGCTGTTCTGGCGCCGGGACGGCGACCGCTGGCTGCGGCGCCGCTTCGGGATCACGGAGGCGGTCCCGCCCGACGAGCCGGTGCTGCACGTGTGCTGGTACGAGGCCGACGCCTACGCCCGCTGGGCCGGGCGCCGGCTGCCCACCGAGGCGGAGTGGGAGAAGGCCGCCCGGCACGACCCGGCCACCGGCCGCTCCCTGCGCTTCCCGTGGGGCGACGCCGACCCGTCGCCGGAGCACGCCAACCTGGGCCAGCGGCACCTCAGGCCCGCACCCGCCGGCAGCTATCCCGCCGGTGAGTCCCCGCTCGGCGTACGGCAGTTGATCGGGGACGTGTGGGAGTGGACGGCGAGTGACTTCCTGCCGTACCCGGGCTTCCGGGCGTTCCCGTACAAGGAGTACTCGGAGGTGTTCTTCGGTCCCGAGCACAAGGTGCTGCGCGGCGGTTCGTTCGCCGTGGACCCGGTGGCCTGCCGGGGCACGTTCCGCAACTGGGACTACCCGATCCGGCGGCAGATCTTCTCCGGGTTCCGCACCGCCCGCTCGGAGGCCGTCTGATGTGCCGTCACCTGGCCTATGTGGGGCCGCAGGTGCCGCTCGGCCGGATCCTGGCCGAGCCCGAGCACAGCCTGCTGCGCCAGTCGTGGGCGCCCCGGCGGCAGCGCTACGGCACCGTCAACGCCGACGGGTTCGGGGTCGGCTGGTACGCCCCCGGCGACCCGGTGCCGGCCCGCTACCGGCGGGCCGGGCCGATCTGGGCCGACCTGTCCTTCGCCGACCTGGCCCGGGTGGTGCGTTCCGGCGCCGTACTGGCCGCCGTACGGGACGCGACGCTCGCGGGCGCGGACGCCGAGGCCGCCGCGGCGCCCTTCGCCTCGGGCCGGTGGCTGTTCAGCCACAACGGCGCCCTCGCGGGCTGGCCGGACTCGGTGGCCCCGCTCGTGTCCCTGCTGCCCCCGGTCGACCTGCTGTCGCTGCAGGCCCGCACCGACTCGGCGTTCGTCTGGGCGCTGGTCCTGCACCGGCTGCGCTGCGGTGACGAACCCGGGCAGGCGCTCGGCGAAACGGTTCGCCGGCTGGCCGACGTCACCCCCGCCTCGCGCCTCAACCTGCTGCTGACGGACGGCGCGACGATCACCGCCACCGCCTGGGGCGACACCCTCTGGTACCGCACGGAGCCCGGCCGCGGCACGGTGGTCGCCTCCGAGCCATACGACGACGACCCGCTCTGGCAGGAGGTCCCCGACCGCACCGTGCTCACCGCGAGCCGCGCCGGCGTGCTGCTCGCACCGCTGGAGGATCCGGCGTCCTCCCCCACGCTCGACTCCGCCCGAGCGGGGGCGCCCCCATCACCGAAGGAGCCCTGTTCGTGAGCCCCTTGCACGTCACCCGCACACTCCCCGAGGACGCGACGGACGCCGCGCTGCGCGCCGACGTCCTCGCCGGCCTCACCGACCAGCCCAAGTGGCTGCCGCCCAAGTGGTTCTACGACGCCCGCGGCAGCGAACTGTTCGAGCAGATCACCGAACTGCCCGAGTACTACCCCACCCGCGCCGAGCGGGAGATCCTCGCCGGCCGGTCCGGCGAGATCGCCGCGGCGAGCGGCGCCCGCACGCTGATCGAACTCGGCTCGGGCTCCTCGGAGAAGACCCGCTTCCTCCTCGACGCGCTCGCCCCCGCGGCCTACGTCCCGGTCGACGTCAGCGAGAGCGCGCTGGTCCAGGCCGGGCAGGCGCTCGTCGAGGACCACCCGGACCTCGACGTGCACGCGCTGATCGCCGACTTCACCGCCCCGCTGACCCTGCCCGCCACGCCGGGACCCCGGCTGCTGGCCTTCCTCGGCGGCACGATCGGCAACCTGCTGCCCGCCGAACGCGCCGGGTTCCTCGCCTCCGTACGCTCGCTGCTCGCGCCGGGCGACGGGCTGCTGCTCGGCACGGACCTGGTCAAGGACGAGCGGGTGCTGGTCAGGGCGTACGACGACGCGGCCGGGGTGACGGCCGCGTTCAACAAGAACGTGCTGGCCGTCGTCGACCGGGAGCTGGGCGCCGACTTCGATCCGGACGCCTTCGACCATGTGGCCCTCTGGGACGCCGAGCGCGAGTGGATCGAGATGCGGCTGCGCTCCCGTACCGCGCAGACCGTGAAGGTGCCCGCGCTGGACCTGGCCGTGGACTTCGCGGCCGGTGAGGAGCTGCGCACCGAGGTGTCGGCGAAGTTCCGCAAGGAGGGCGTGTCCGCGGAACTGGCCGCCGCCGGGCTCGAGTTGACCCACTGGTGGACGGACGCGCAGGGGCGCTTCGCGCTGTCGCTGAGCGTGGTGCGGTGACTCAGACGTCCGGTGCCAGGTCCCGGGTGATCTCCGCCGAGGCCCGGCGGGCCTCGGTGGCGGGGTCCGCCCCGCTCAGTACCCGGGTCATGTACTCCTTGATCGGGTTGTCGGCCTCGACGTCCGCCCACTGAGGGGTGCTGGGGGTCGCCCGGCCGTGGGCCGCGCCCGCGGCCATGGCGGCGACCCCCGGCTCGCCCGCGACCGCGCCCGCCAGCGTCGTCTTGTTGGGCACGCAGTTCATGGTGCGGGCGAGTTCGGTGTCCCACTTGGCGCCGACGAGGGCTCCGACGACGGCGGTCGCGGCGAACTGGTCCTTGGTGGCGGCCGGGACGACGAGGTCGGAGCCGCCGGTGAACACGGTGCCGGGCCGTGCGGCGGTCTTCCCCGGCACCGGGAAGAAGCCGAGCCTGCCCTTCAGGTCCGGGTTCTGCCGCACGATCGTCTGGGCGAGCCCGGGTACGGCTATGATCTGGGCCACCTTGCCGGCCGCGAACACCCCGGCCTGGGGCGGGTGTTCCTCGTCGGCACCGACCGGGCCCCGGCCCAGCGCCTGCAGCCGCCGGTAGAAGTCCATGCCGCGCAGCGCGGCCGGGCTGTCGAGGGCGCCCTGCCACCGGTAGTCCTTCCGCAGCGCGAGGTCGCCGCCCTCGTCCCAGATGAACCCCGAGAGCGTGTACCAGTCCTGGCCGGCGAGGTAGATGCCCTGGTCGCCGCCGGAGTCGAGCTTCTGGGTGTCGGCGAGCCATTCCTCGCGGGTCCGCGGCGGGCGGGCGATGCCGGCCCGGGCGAACAGGTCCGTGCGGTAGATGACGACGCGGTTGGCCGCGTACCAGGGGATGCCGTACTGTCCGTCGGCGTCCCTGCCGGGGTCGGCGAGGGCGGGCAGCCACTGGTCCTTGCCCCAGTCGCGCATCGACTCCAGGGTGAGGTCGGCGAGTCCGTGGCCGTCGGCGTACAGCGGCACCTGGGTGTTGCCGACCTCGATGACGTCGGGTCCGTGGCCGGAGCGGCCCTTGAGCACCGCGCGGACCTTGTCGACGATGCCGGTCCACTGCTGGATGCGGATGTCCAGGCGCAGGTCCTTGTGGGTGCGTTCGAAGTCGGCCGTGAAGCGCCGAAGGAAGTCCGCGGAGGCGCTGTCCTTCATGAGCCACACGGTCACGGTCTTGCGCTCGTGCCCGCCGGGGAGCATCCCGCAGGCGCTCAGGAGGGAACAGGCGACACACACCAGGGCGATCAGACGACGTCTCACGAGGGGTCCGTCCTTGTTCTGTCTGGCAGGCGAGTGCGGACAGGCGTGGGGGCCCGACGTGGGGGGACGAGCGGCGCCGCTCGTACGGGTGTGCTGGATTTTGGTATGGACCAATGCGAGGGGTCAAGGGGGACACCGTGCGGGCGGAGCGGGGATGGGGCACGGTGGAGTACGGCGTGACACGAGAGGAGCACCCTCATGACGAACCACACCTACCGGGTCACCGAGATCGTCGGCACGTCGCACGAGGGCATCGACCAGGCCATCCGCAACGGCATCGCGCGCGCCGACCAGACCCTGCGCAACCTCGACTGGTTCCAGGTGACGGAGGTCCGCGGGCAGATCGAGAACGGACGGATCGAGCACTACCAGGTGGGACTGAAGGTGGGCTTCCGCATCGAGGACCAGACCTGACCTGGCCGCTCAGGTGCGGCCCTCCCGCTCCTGGGCGTCCTGAAGCGCCTCGGACTTCGCCGCCCAGCGGGCCCGTACGACGGTGAACCCGGCGCGCTCGGCGTCGTCGCAGACCAGTTCGTCGTCGTCCACCAGGACGCGGACCTCGCGGCTCCGGGCCAGCCGGCGCAGGATCTCCAGCTTGGTGAACCGGGCGGGCCTGCGGTCGGCGTCGCCGCGCATGTGCACCGGCCCCTCGGGCAGCCCGTGAGCCGCGAGCCAGTCCAGCGTGTCGCGCCGGCACCGTTCGGGGCGGCCGGTGAGATACACCACCTCGCACTCCCGGGCGCTGTCCACGGCCAGCGCGACGCCCTCGGCGAGGGGCGGGTCGGCGGGCGCCGCCGCGAAGAAGGCGGCCCAGTTCTTCGGCCGCGTCTCCAGGAAGTGCTGCCGGTGCGCGGTGTCGGCCAGGGTGTTGTCGAGGTCGAACACGGCGAGCGGACGCTGGCTGCTGTCGGTCACGGGCCCACCCTAGCCAGGCACGGCACACACCCGGGGAATCCCCGGCCCGCCGGGGCGTTGAACCCTGTGTGAGCAGCACACTGATCGCCCGGACCCGGTTCTCCGTCCTCGACCGCTCCCGCACCCGCGAGGGGCGTCCGCCCGGCGAGGCCCTGCGGGACACCGTCGCGCTGGCGCGGGAGGCGGAGGCGCTCGGCTACCACCGGTTCTGGGTCTCGGAGCACCACGGGGTGCCCGGTGTCGCCGGTTCCGCGCCGACCGTGCTGGCCGCCGCCGTCGCCTCGGCCACCCGGACGATCCGGGTCGGCACCGGCGGGGTCATGCTGCCCAACCACCAACCGCTCGTCGTCGCCGAGCAGTTCGGCGTCCTGGAGTCGCTGTTCCCCGGCCGGATCGACATGGGGCTCGGGCGGTCCGTCGGCTTCACCGACGGGGTGCGCAAGGCCCTCGGCCGGGACAAGGAGGCCGCCGGGGACTTCGCGACGCAGCTGGGCGAGCTGCTGGCCTGGTTCGAGGGCGGCTCGCCGGCCGGGGTGCACGCCCGCCCCTCCGAAGGTCTGCGGGTGCCGCCGTTCGTGCTGGCCATGGGCGAGGGCGCGCGGATCGCGGCGCGCGCCGGGCTGCCGATGGTGATCGGCGATCTGCGCGCCCGCGAGCGGATGCTGCGCGGCATCGACCAGTACCGCTCGCTGTTCCGCCCCTCCCCGTGGGCGTCCGAGCCGTACGTCGTGGTCTCCGGCACGGTCGCGGTCGCCGGCACCGAGGAGGAGGCGCGGCGGCTGCTGGTCCCGGAGGCCTGGTCGATGGCGTACTCCCGCACCCACGGCGCCTTCCCGCCCCTCGCGCCGGCCGAGGAGACCGAGCCCGAGCGATGACCGCGAAGGAGCGCGACCACTACGCCTCGGGACTCGCCGGGCACATCGCGGGCACCGGGGAGCAGGTGGCGCACGAGCTGGAGACGGTGCTGAAGGAGACCGGCGCCGACGAGGTCCTCGTCACCACCAGCTCCTACGACCGTACGGCCCTGCTGGACTCCTTCCGGCGGCTCGCCGCGCTCTTCACGCCCGGCCGCTGACGAGGTCCCGAGATGCGAACCCGGCCGCGCACGGGGAACCTGGGAGGGGAAGCCTCAAGCGACGAGGAGGGCTGCCATGTCCTTCATGGACAAGATCAAGGGCATGCTCAAGGGCCATGAGGGCATGGCCGACAAGGGCATCGACAAGGGCGGCGACTACGTCGACCAGCGCACCGGGAACAAGTACCAGTCGCAGGTCGACACCGCGCAGGACCGGATGAGGGACGAGTTCGGCACCCGGCCGAACCGGGACAACCCGCCGCAGTCCTAGTGCACGGGGGCGGATAGAGTCTCCCCCCTATGCACAGCCCGCACGATCCCTGCGTCCGTGTCCGCGGCGCCCGCGAGCACAACCTCAAGGGCGTCGACGTGGACATCCCACGGGACGCACTGGCCGTGTTCACCGGTGTGTCCGGCTCGGGGAAGTCGTCCCTGGCGTTCGGCACGATCTACGCCGAGGCGCAGCGGCGGTACTTCGAGTCGGTCGCGCCCTACGCGCGCAGGCTGATCCACCAGGTCGGGGCGCCCAAGGTCGGCGAGATCACCGGGCTGCCGCCCGCGGTATCGCTGCAGCAGCGGCGCGCGGCCCCCACCTCGCGCTCCTCGGTGGGCACGGTCACCAATCTCTCCAACTCCCTGCGCATGCTGTTCTCCCGCGCCGGGGAGTATCCGCCGGGCGCCGAGCGGCTCGACTCGGACGCGTTCTCGCCGAACACCGCGGCCGGCGCCTGCCCGGAGTGCCACGGCCTGGGTCAGGTGCACGACACCACCGAGGAGTCGCTGGTCCCGGACCCCTCGCTGTCCATCCGCGAGGGCGCCATCGCCGCCTGGCCCGGCGCCTGGCAGGGCAAGAACCTGCGCGACATCCTCGACGCGCTCGGTTACGACGTGGACCGGCCCTGGCGCGAGCTGCCCGCCGATCAGCGGGAGTGGATCCTGTTCACGGACGAGCAGCCGGTCGTCACCGTGCACCCCGTCCGCGACGCCGGCCGGATCCAGCGGCCGTACCAGGGCACGTACATGAGCGCGCGACGGTATGTGCTGAAGACGTTCGCGGACACCAAGTCGGCGTCCCTGCGGGCGAAGGCGGAGCGATTTCTGACCAGCGCGCCCTGCCGCGTGTGCGGGGGCAGCCGGCTGCGGCCGGAGGCGCTGGCGGTGACCTTCGGCGGCCGGACCATCGCCGAACTGGCCGCGCTGCCGCTGACCGACCTGGCCGGCCTGCTGCACGGCCGGGAGGAGACCGCGCGGGTCCTCACCGAGGACCTGAGGTCCCGCATCGCGCCGGTGGTCGAGCTGGGCCTCGGCTATCTCAGCCTCGACCGCTCCACCCCCACCCTGTCGGCGGGCGAGCTGCAACGGCTGCGGCTCGCCACGCAGTTGCGGTCCGGGCTGTTCGGTGTGGTGTACGTGCTGGACGAGCCGTCCGCCGGACTGCACCCGGCGGACACCGAGGCGCTGCTGACCGTGCTGGACCGGCTGAAGTCCGCGGGCAACTCGGTGTTCGTGGTGGAGCACCATCTGGACGTGGTGCGCGGCGCCGACTGGCTGGTGGACGTGGGCCCGGGCGCGGGAGAGCACGGCGGACGCGTGCTGTACAGCGGGCCGCCGGCCGAGCTGGCGTCGGTGGAGGAGTCGGCGACCGCCGTGTACCTCTTCGACGAGTCACCCGGGCCGGCGCGTGAAGTGCGTGCGCCGCGGGGCTGGTTGAAGGTCGGCCCGGTGACCCGGCACAACCTGCGCGCGGTGACCGCCGAGTTCCCGCTCGGCGCCTTCACCGCCGTGACCGGGGTCTCCGGTTCAGGAAAGTCCACGCTGATCGGCGAGTTGGCGCAGGAACCGGCGGGCGTGGACCGGCTGGTCCGGGTCGACCAGCGGCCGATCGGCCGCACCCCGCGCTCCAACCTGGCCACCTACACCGGCCTGTTCGACGTGGTGCGCAAGGTGTTCGCCGGCACCGAGGAGGCCCGGGCGCGCGGCTTCGGCGTCGGGCGGTTCTCCTTCAATGTCGCCGGGGGGCGCTGCGAGACCTGCCAGGGCGAGGGGTTCGTCAGCGTGGAGCTGCTCTTCCTGCCCAGCACGTACGCGCCCTGCCCGGACTGCGGCGGCGCCCGCTACAACCCCGGGACGCTCCAGGTGACGTACCGGGGCCGGAGCATCGCCGAGGTGCTGGACCTGACGGTGGAGGCCGCGGCGGAGTTCTTCGGCGACATCCCGGCCGCCGCCCGCAGCCTCGGCACCCTGCTCGACGTGGGACTCGGCTATCTGCGGCTCGGTCAGCCGGCGACCGAGCTGTCCGGCGGCGAGGCACAGCGGATCAAGCTGGCGGGCGAGTTGCAGCGCGGCCGGCGCGGCCACACCCTCTACCTGCTGGACGAGCCCACCACCGGGCTGCACCCGGCCGACGTCGAGGTGCTGATGGACCGGCTGCACGGGCTGGTCGACGCCGGGCACACGGTGGTGGTGGTCGAGCACGACATGACGGTGGTGGCCGGCGCGGACTGGGTGATCGACCTGGGCCCCGGCGGGGGCGACCGGGGCGGACGGATCGTGGCGGCCGGGCCGCCGGAGCGGGTCGCCTCGGCGTCGGGCAGTGCGACGGCACCCTACCTCGCGCGGGTCATGCCCTGAGCGTGGCAGGGTGCCGTGGGCACGGGGCGGACGGCGTCTCAGGTGCTGAGCAGGCGGTTGAAGAAGGAACGGTAGCGTCGCAGCGCTCCGCGGAGTTCCTCCGTGTCCACCTTCTCGCCCTCGCCCCACTGGCCTTCCAGGTCCTTCTTGTGCTGGGCGAAGGTGGAGGCCAGGGTCTGCATGACGTCCGCGACCAGGGCGTCGGCGTCGTGCACGGCCTCACGGGGGTCGTCCACGAACCTGTTCTGGATCGTCTGCCAGCGGTCGCGGAAGGACCGCTCGTCGTCGTCCGTCAGCAGCTGCGGCATCTCGTCGTCCGCGGCCCCCGTGGCAGCCGGCGCCTCCGAGGTGGCGGAAGCCCCGGCTTCGGCACCGGCTCCGCCGGTGGCGGACGCGCCGCTCTCGCTCGGCGCCTCGGTGCTCGGCGCCTCGGTGCTCTCGCCGGGATAGACGGGGGCTCCCGAGGAGGTGTCCTCCGGCTCGGTGCCCGCGCCGGTATCGGTCGGCTGGGCGAGGTCCTCGGTTGACAGACCGCCGGTGGGGCGGTCCGCGTCCTCGTTTCTGCGCATGGCGTTCCTCTGCGGGTGGTATCGCGGTCAGGTCCGGGCGGGTCGCGCCCGGCCGCCGCCGTCGGAGAGCAACTCGTCGAACAGGGCGCGGTAGTGCACCATGGCGCCCCGCAACTGCTCGGTCGTCGCCTGCTTGCGGGTGGAGAGGGTCTCCACCTCGTGCGCGGCCCGGTAGTGCTCCAGCGTGGCACCGTGCTCCACCGAGAGGTCCTTCATCTGCTGCTCGAACCCCTCGGTCGGATACCCGCGCTCGTGCATCAGGGAGGTCACGAGCCGGTCCGCGTCGTGCACCGCGTCCTCCGGCCGGTCGACGAACTCCTCCTGGACGCCGCTCCACTCCCTCGTGTAGCGGTCCCGCGACACGGAGGGCAGCGGTTTGATCTCCAGTGAATCGTGTCGCCTCTCGCGTTCCCGGAGCTCACGCTCGGCGGCGAGCCGGCTGTCGGATCCCTCGACCGTCCGTTCGTACTCCGGGCCGAAGCGCTCACGGAGCCGACGGCGTCGCATCAGCAGTGAGACCGCCACAGCGGCCAGAGCGATCACCACCACGATCGGGATGATGATCGCCAGAAGCGTTCCCGTGGACATGGGTGCACGCTCCTCAGGGAGTAGTGATGTGCACCCTCCAACTTCCCCCTCGGGCCAGATCTACACATTCCGGTCATTTCGCCTCACGTGGTGACGAGGGCCTCATGAGTCCAGGCCGGCTCCGGAGCGGCCGGCTGGGCCGCGCGGGCGAGGCTCCGGCGGTCGGGGTGGGTGCCCGGCCGGATGAGCGGCCGTACCTCCACCTCCGCGACCAGGCCCCGGGTGCGGGCCACCCGCCACAGGGAGGCGAGCAGGGTGTCCTCGCCGACGAACGCCGCCGCCGTGCCCGGTCCGCCGCCCGCCTGCCGGTAGCGCAGGCGGACCGGCTGCACGGGCACGCCCGCGTCCAGCGCGGCCTGGAAGACGGCCCGGCGGAAGCGGCCGTGGGCGCGCCCGCACCAGGTGCTGCCCTCGGGGAACGCGGCCACGGCCGCGCCCTCGCGCAGCGCCCCGGCGATCCGGGCGACCGTCTCGGGCAGGGCCCGGATCCGGTCGCGCTCGATGAACAGGGCGCCGCCCCGGGCGGCCAGCGCGCCCGCCACCGGCCACCGCCGGATCTCGCTCTTGGCGAGCATCCGGGCGGGGCGTACGGCGGTCAGCAGCGGGATGTCCAGCCAGGAGACGTGGTTGGCGACCAGGAGCAGTCCGCCATCCGGTGCGGCGGCGCCGGTGACGCGGAGGCGGACCCCGACGGCCCGCACGATCGCGCGGCACCACCGCCTGACCCACGCGGCGGGGATCCTCCCGCCGAGCGGGGACAGCGCGATCCCGGCCAGGACCAGGACCGCGAGGGCCGTCAGCCGCAGCACGGCACGGGGTACGGCCGCCGCGGCCGGGACCGGCTCCACACAGCCGCCCGGGGTGCAGGGCGCGCTGGGCAGCCAGACGCTCATCAGGCCGGCACGAGGGAGAGGAAGTGCCGCAGATAGCGCGGGTTGACCCGGCGCATCGACAGCAGCACGTACAGATCGGCGACCCCGAAATCGGGGTCGTGCGCGGGCTCGCCGCACACCCACGCGCCGAGCCGCAGGTAGCCGCGCAGCAGGGCGGGCAGCTCGCCGCGGCCCGAGGGGACCTCGGCGTTCGGGATCCAGGGCAGCAGCGGCCGTACCCGGAACTCCTCGGGGGCCAGGTGCTTGTGCCGTACCCGTTCCCAGGTGGCCGTCGCGAGGGCGCCGCCGTCGGCGAGCGGCACCGAGCAGCAGCCCGCGAGCCACTCGTGCCCGCGGTCGGCCATGTAGCGGGCTATGCCGGCCCAGATCAGGCTGATGACGGCGCCGTCGCGGTGGTCGGGGTGGACGCAGGAGCGGCCGACCTCGACCAGTTGGGGCCGGATCGCGTCCAGCGCCCCCAGCTCGAACTCGCCCTCCGAGTAGAGCCGGCCGGCGACGGCGGCCCGCTCCGGCGGCAGCAGCCGGTAGGTGCCGACGACCTGTCCGGTGCCGGTGTCGCGCACGAGCAGGTGGTCGCAGTAGGCGTCGAAGGCGTCGATGTCGTGTCCCGGCTGCGGCGTGGCCAGCAGGGCACCCATCTCACCGGCGAAGACGTCGTGCCGCAGCCGCTGCGCGGCCCGCACGTCGTCCTCGTCGCGGGCGAGGGTGACGGTGTAGCGGGTCGGTGCCGCGGGCTGCGGGGGGCGGTCGAGGGTGGAAACGCCGGTCATGGCTCTCTCCTGGTCACGGGCCGGTTCGGCGACTGCGGCGGGCGCCGTGTACGGCCCGCCGCTCCTGTTCTTCCGACGCCGGTTGGCGTGCGCGTGACGTGTGCCGGGAGAGCGGATGTGGGGATGCTGAACGCCGGGGGCCCGGCGCTCACCGGGAAACGAGACGGGGCCGGTGAGCACCATCCCCGGCCCCGCCCGTCCGTCTGTGCGACGAACGTCTGCTGTGCGGTGGGGCTACCGCTTGCCCACCTTGCGGGTGGCCCGCAGCCACTCCTTGTTCATGTTCGTGATGGACATCAGCGGGATGCCCTTGGGACACGCGGTGGCGCACTCCCCCGTGAGGGTGCAGCCGCCGAAGCCCTCCGCGTCCATCTGCGCGACCATGTCCAGCACCCGCGTCTCCCGCTCGGGCGCGCCCTGCGGCAGCACGTTGAGGTGGTTGACCTTGGCGGAGGTGAACAGCATCGCCGCGCCGTTGGGGCAGGCGGCCACGCACGCCCCGCAGCCGATGCACTCGGCGTGCTCGAAGGCGTAGTCGGCGTCGGCCTTCGGCACCGGTGTGGCGTGCGCCTCGGGGGCGGACCCGGTGGGCGCGGTGATGTAGCCGCCGGCCTGGATGATCCGGTCGAACGCGGACCGGTCGACGACCAGGTCCTTGATCACCGGGAACGCGGCGGCCCGCCAGGGCTCGATGTCGATCGTGTCGCCGTCCTTGAAGGACCGCATGTGCAGCTGGCAGGTGGTGGTGCGCTCCGGTCCGTGCGCCTCGCCGTTGATCACGAGGGAGCAGGCGCCGCAGATGCCCTCGCGGCAGTCGTGGTCGAAGGCGACCGGTTCGTCGCCGGCGAGGATGAGCTGCTCGTTGAGGACGTCCAGCATCTCCAGGAAGGACATGTCGGACGAGATGCCGTCCACCTCGTACGTGGACATGGCGCCTTCGGCGTCGGCGTTCTTCTGGCGCCAGACGCGCAGGGTGAGCTTCATGCGTAGCTCCGCTGGGTGGGGTGGACGTACTCGAAGACCAGGTCTTCCTTGTGCAGGACGGGGGCCTCGCCGGTGCCGGTGAACTCCCAGGCCGCGGCGTAGGCGAACTCGTCGTCCCTGCGGGCGGCCTCGCCGTCCGGGGTCTGGGACTCCTCGCGGAAGTGGCCGCCGCAGGACTCGGTGCGGTGCAGCGCGTCCAGGCACATCAGCTCGGCGAGTTCCAGGTAGTCGACGATCCGGTTGGCCTTCTCCAGCGACTGGTTCAGCTCCTCGCCGGTGCCGGGGACCTTGATGCGGCGCCAGAACTCCTCGCGGATCTGCGGGATGCGCTCCAGGGCCTTGCGCAGCCCGGAGTCGGTGCGGGCCATGCCGCAGAACTCCCACATCAGCTCGCCGAGTTCGCGGTGGAAGGAGTCGGGGGTGCGGTCGCCGTCGACGGACAGCAGCAGGTTGAGCCGGTCCTCGGTCTCGGCCAGCACCTCCTGCACCACCGGGTGTTCGTCGCCGACCGGGTCCTGGTGCGGGTTGCGGGCCAGGTAGTCGTTGATGGTGGCCGGCAGCACGAAGTAGCCGTCGGCGAGGCCCTGCATCAGCGCGGAGGCGCCGAGCCGGTTGGCGCCGTGGTCGGAGAAGTTGGCCTCGCCGATCGCGAACAGGCCCGGGACGGTGGTCTGCAGGTCGTAGTCGACCCACAGGCCGCCCATCGTGTAGTGCACGGCCGGGTAGATCCGCATCGGCACCTCGTACGGATCCTCGTCGGTGATCCGCTGGTACATGTCGAAGAGGTTGCCGTACTTGGCCTCGACCGCCCCCCGGCCCATGCGCTTGATCGCGTCGGCGAAGTCCAGGTAGACGCCCTGGCCGCCGGGGCCGACTCCCCGGCCCTCGTCGCAGACGTTCTTCGCGGCGCGGGAGGCGATGTCGCGCGGCACGAGGTTGCCGAAGGAGGGGTAGATGCGCTCCAGGTAGTAGTCGCGCTCGTCCTCGGGGATCTCGTTCGGCGGGCGGGTGTCGCCCTTCGCCCTGGGCACCCAGATCCGGCCGTCGTTGCGCAGCGACTCGCTCATCAGCGTCAGCTTGGACTGGTGGTCGCCGGTGCGCGGGATGCAGGTCGGGTGGATCTGCGTGAAGCAGGGATTGGCGAAGTACGCGCCGCGCCGGTGCGCCCGCCAGATCGCGGTCGCGTTGGAGTTCATGGCGTTGGTCGACAGGTAGAACACGTTGCCGTAACCGCCGGAGGCGAGGACGACGGCGTCCGCGAAGTACGTGTCGATCTTCCCGGTGATCAGGTCGCGGGCCACGATGCCGCGCGCCCGCCCGTCGACGACGATCAGGTCCAGCATCTCGGTGCGCGGATGCATCTCCACGTTGCCCGCCGCGATCTGCCGGCTGAGCGCCTGGTAGGCGCCGAGCAGAAGCTGCTGGCCCGTCTGGCCGCGGGCGTAGAAGGTGCGGGAGACCTGGACGCCGCCGAAGGAGCGGGTGTCGAGCAGGCCGCCGTACTCGCGGGCGAAGGGCACGCCCTGCGCCACGCACTGGTCGATGATCTCCACCGAGATCTGCGCGAGCCGGTGGACGTTGGACTCGCGGGCGCGGAAGTCGCCGCCCTTGACCGTGTCGTAGAAGAGGCGGTGGATCGAGTCGCCGTCGTTGCGGTAGTTCTTCGCCGCGTTGATGCCGCCTTGCGCGGCGATGGAGTGGGCGCGGCGCGGGGAGTCCTGGTAGCAGAACTGGACGACGTGGTAGCCCTGTTCCGCCAGGGTGGCGCCCGCGGAGCCGCCGGCGAGGCCGGTGCCGACGACGATGACGGTGTGCTTGCGCCGGTTGGCGGGGTTGACCAGCTTGGCCTCGAAGCGGCGCTTGTCCCAGCGCTCGTGGATCGGTCCCGACGGCGCCTTGGTGTCGGTGACCGGCTCGCCCGTCGCGTAGTTCAGGTATTCGGTCATGTCAGCTCACCACTCCGGTCATGACGCCCACGGGTATGGCGATGAAGCCGGCCGTGAGCAGCAGCGCGAGGACGTTCGCGAGGGTCTTCAGGGCGCGGTCGCGGGCGCGGCTGCCGACGCCGAGGGTCTGGGCGGCGCTCCAGAAGCCGTGCCGGATGTGCAGGCCGAGCGCGAGCATCGCGACGATGTAGATGACGTTGCTGTACCAGTGGGAGAAGTCGTCGACGACGTTCTGGTACGGGTGCCCGGCCTGGAAGTGTCCCGGGTGCACGGTGCCGGTGGTCAGGTCCAGCACGTGCCAGACGATGAACAGGCCGAGGATGATCCCGCCCCAGCGCATGGTGCGGGTGGCGTAGCTCGCCCGGGGCCTTGTGTGCACGTACTTGCTGGGCCGGGCCCTGATGTCGCGGCGGCTGAGCTGGTAGGCGGAGGTGGCGTGGGCGGCCACGGCGACGACCAGCACGATCCGGATGAGCCAGAGCGTCCACTCGTAGTGCATGAAGGGTTCGCCGACGGTGCGCAGCCAGTGGGCGTAGTGGTTGAACTCGCCCGCGCCGAAGAAGATCTTCAGGTTGCCGATCACATGGGCGACCAGGTACAGCAGCATGATCACGCCGCTGACGGCCATCACCGTCTTCTTGCCGACGGAGGAGTCCCACATCGTGCGCGCCATGGACGGCCGTCGGTCCGTCCGCGTTGCCAGAGCCATGGAACAGCACGCTAGGGCCGAAGGTACCGATCGGTCCAAGACATGGTCCGGCTCGTTTCCATAGGCGCAGGCTATGCTCGCTGGATGCAGTTCCAGCAGCTCCAGTACTTCGTCGCCGTGGCCGAGACCCGGCACTTCACCCGGGCCGCCGAGGTGGTCCATGTCGCCCAGCCGTCGCTGTCCCAGCAGATCAAGGCGCTGGAGCGGGAACTGGGCGCGGATCTGTTCCTGCGTGCCCGGGGCAACATCACGCTCACCGACGCGGGCGAGGCGCTGCTGCCGCTGGCCCGGCGCATCCTGGCCGACGCGGACACCGCGCGGCAGGAGGTGCAGGAGCTGGTGCAGCTGCGCCGGGGCCGGGTGCGGCTGGGGGCGACGCCGAGCCTGTGCACGGGCCTGCTGCCCGATGTGCTGCGCGCCTTCCACGACCGCTATCCCGGCATCCGGCTGCTGGTGGAGGAGGGCGGCTCGCACGACCTGGTGCGGGAACTGGCCCGGGGTGCGCTGGATTTGGCGCTGATCGTGCTGCCGCTGCCGACCCCGGCGCCCGCGCTGTCGACGGTGGAGCTGCTGCGGGAGGAACTGGTCGTGGTCTCCTCCCCCGAGGCGCCGGCGCCGGGCCGGGGCGAGCGGGCGGTGCGCATCGCCGACCTGGAGGGCGAGCGGCTGGTGATGTTCCGGCACGGCTACGACCTCAGGGAACTCACCGTCGCCGCGTGCCGCTCCGCCGGGTTCGAGCCGGAGTTCGCCGTGGAGGGCGGGGAGATGGACGCGGTGCTGGGGTTCGTGCGGGCGGGGCTGGGGCTGGCCGTCGTCCCCCGGATGGTGGCCACCCGGTCCGGGCAGGGTCTCAGGGTCACCCCGCTCGCCCGGCCGGGGCTGCAGCGGACCATCGCCCTGGCCCACCGCAGCGATGTGGCTCCGCCCCGGGCCGCGCGGGAACTCCAGCGGATGCTGCTGGAGCGCTGAGCGGCCCGCCGTCAGCCGAGGACGGCCGGCCTCAGCACCTCCTCGCACCACTGACGGAACCCGGTGGGCGCCGTGTCGGGGGTGCGCGGGGCGGAGGCGCCGTAGAAGCCCTGGGCGGCGAGGGCGCGCACCATGTCGGTCAGGCCCTGTGCCGCGGCCTCGCCGGCGCCGTGCGCGAGCAGCGCCGCCTTCTGCTCCTCGGCGGTGACCTCCTGGAAGCGGACGGGCCGGTCCAGCACCTCGGAGACGACCTGTGCCATGGTCTCGGGGGTCAGGTCGTCCGGGCCGGCCATCGGCACATCGGCCTGGCCGGTCCAGGAGCCGTCCAGCAGCAGCCGCGCCGCCTGGTCGCCGATGTCCCGGGTGGTGCAGGTGCGCAGCACCCGGTCGCCGCGCGCCGCCATGGCGAGCGTGCCGCTGTCCCGGATCGCGGCGACCTGCCGGAGCAGGTTCTCCATGAGGTACGGCGGGCACAGCGCCCGGTGGTGGACGCCGGTGGCCCGGATCGCCTCGTCCATCGCCAGCGTCGCGGAGATCTGCCCGGCGTTCTCGGCGATCCCGCGGCCGAGGGTGGAGACGCCGACGACCCGTTCGACGCCCTGGGTCGCGATGGCGTCCAGGAGGGGCCGGGTGAAGTCCTCGAAGTGGCCTTCGAGACTGCTCAGGGTGAGCGACGGGGGCACCAGCCAGAACACCCGGTCGACGCCGGCGCAGGCCTTGGCGACGACGTCGGGGTCCGCGTGCGAGCCGGGAACGGCCTCGACGCGGGCGCGCACCGCCGGGGACAGACGCCCGGGATCGCGGACGATCACACGGACCGGGCCGGCCGCGTCCGGCGCGTCGAGGAGGCGGTCGAGCACGCGGCCGCCGATCTGGCCGGTCGGAGTGGTGACGAGGATCATGGACTCTCCACGGGAAACAGGCGGTCTGGGCACGCAGCGATCTGCGTGCCCGAGCCTGCCCGGGGCCGCGGAGGAACTGAAGGACCGGCCGGCTCACGCTTCTTACCCTCAGGGCAATACCGAAGGCGGCGAGAGACGCGAGCGTGACCGGTCCGCGCGGGGAAGTGAGGGTCAGCCCGTCGCGTCCGCCAGGGCCAGGTCGTGGAGCCGCTCCGGTGGGCCCGGTCTCGCGTAGTACCAGCCCTGGGCCGTGTCGCAGCCCAGTATGCGGAGCTGTTCGGCCTGGGCGCCGGTCTCCACGCCCTCGACGGTGACCGCGAGGTCGAGGCTGTGGGCGAGAGACACGATGCCCTCGACGATCTTCAGGTCGACGGGGTCGGCGGGGAACCGCTGCATGCCCTGGGTGAAGGAGCGGTCCAGCTTGAGGACCCGCACCGGCAGGCGGCGCAGGTTGGCCAGGTTGGAGTAGCCCGTGCCGAAGTCGTCCAGGGCGATGTCGACGCCCATCTCGGCGAGCCGGTGCAGCGGTTTGAGCAGGTCGTCGTCGGCGCCGATGAGCGCGGACTCGGTGACCTCCAGGCACAGGGCGTCGGGGGTGACGCCCGCGCGCTCCAGGATGTCGACCGTGTCCTGCACGAGGCCCGGATGGCTGAGCTGGCACGGCGACAGGTTGACGTTGATGCGCAGGGGCCCCGCGGCCTTCTGCGCGCCGTACCGCTCTCGCCAGGCGCGGGCCTGCCGGATGGACTCCTCCAGCACCCAGCGGCCGAGCGGGACGATCAGACCGGTGTGCTCGGCGAGCGGGATGAAGCGGTCGGGGCCGAGGACGCCGTGCTGCGGGTGCAGCCAGCGGACCAGGGCCTCCGCCCCCCGGACACTGCCGTCGCCGAGGTGGACCAGCGGCTGGTACTCGATGAAGAACTCGCCGCGCTCCAGGGCCGTCGGCAGCGCCGTGGTCAGGCCGTGCCGGGTGATCGCGCGGGCGTCTGCCTCGGGGTCGGCGAGTTCGGAGCGGTTGCCGCCCGCCGATTTGGCCCGGTACATGGTGATGTCGGCGCTGCGCAGGACCTCCGCGGCCGTACGCTCGCCCGCCGGGCCCTCGACGATGCCGAGGCTGCCGCGCACCAGCAGGTCGCGGCCGTCGATGCTGACGGGTGTGACGAGGGCGTTCATGATGCGGTCGGCGAGTTCGTCGACCTTGCGCTCGGTGCCCGGCCCGGTGGTCAGCGCCACGAACTCGTCGCCGCCGAGCCGCGCGACCATCTCGCCGGGCGCGGTCGCGCAGGACTGCAGCCGGTCGGCGACCTCCACCAGCAGCCGGTCGCCGGCCGCGTGCCCGAGGCTGTCGTTGATGGTCTTGAAGCCGTCCAGGTCGAGGTAGCACAGGCCGAAGCGCTGGCCGTCGCCCGCGTTCAGCGCCTTCTCCAGCCGCTCGAAGAACAGGGTGCGGTTGGGCAGGCCGGTGAGCGCGTCATGGGTGGCCTCGTAGCGCAGCCGCAGGTTGAGCAGCCGGCGCTCGGTGGTGTCCTCCATGAGCGCGAGCTGGTACTGCGGATCGCCGTCGGCGTCGCGCAGCAGGGAGACCGTCAGGTTGGTCCACAGGACCGTTCCGTCGGGGCGGTTGAAGGCCTTTTCGAGGTGGTAGTGCTCGCGCTCGCCGCGGACGAGTTCGTCGTAGAGCTTCCAGGTCTGCGGCGCGTCCTCGGGGTGCACCCAGTCCTGCACGCGGCGGCCGCGCAGGGTCTGGTCGGAGAGCCCGAACATGCGCAGCAGCGCCTTGTTGACCTGCAGCACGTTGCCGTCGAGGTCGGCGATGCCGATCCCTATGGCCGCGCCCTCGAACACCGCGCGGAAGCGGGCCTCGCTGGCGTGCAGGGCCTGTGCGACCACCCCCTGGGCCCTGAGCGCGGCCTGGGCGATGGACTCCTGCTCGGCGAGCGTGCGCGCGCGCAGCGCCTCGGCGTAACCGGCGGCCATCGCGTGCTGCAACCGCGAGCAGCGCAGGCGCGGTTCGTCCTGGGGGCCGTCGCCCGCGCAGTACAGGACCAGATAGGCGTCGACGCAGTCCAGGGTGCGGGTGAGCGCCTCGGGGTCGGTGCAGTGCGCGGTGACCAGGGCGGCGCCGATCGCCTTGGCGCCGTCCCCGTCGAAGACGCGGGCCCGCAGCAGCTCGCTCAACCGGCGTGCGAGCGGAAGCAGTTGCTCCTCGAACTCCACACGGGTCAGCGACGTCGAGGTCACCGGGTAGACCGCCCGGCTCCAGATCGTCGTGAACCGGCGCAGTCTGTCCTCCGGCCCGTCCGGCTCGGCGCTCACGCCGTACGCCCCACGCCGGCGAATCCGGAGAAGGCGAACGGGTCCTCGTCCTCCGGCGCCGACTCCGGCCGCCAGAGCGGCATCGGCACCAGTCCGGGTTCCACCATGTCGTACCCCTCGAAGAACCGCGCGATCTCCTCGCGCGAGCGCATGATGAGCGGATTGCGAATGCCCCTGTATACGTCCACCGCGCCCTCGGCCCGCTCGGCGGGCAGCGGGATTCCCTCGTACGAGGCATGGGTGAGGATCAGCAGGCTGCCGGGCGCGAGCGCGTCGCGCAGCCCGGCCACCGCACCGTAGGGGTCGTCCGCGTCTTCCACGAAGTGCAGTATGGCAACGAGGAGGAGGGCGACCGGACGGTTCAGGTCGAGCAGCCGCTCCACCTGGGAACTGGCGAGGATCTCCTGCGGCTTGCGCAGGTCCGCGGCGATCACGTCCGCGTCGTCGTTGCCCGCCAGCACCGCCTCGCTGTGCGCCACGGCCACCGGGTCGTGGTCGACGTAGACCACGCGGGCGCCCGGTACGGCCGCCTGGGCCACCTCGTGGACATTGCCGAACGTCGGGATGCCGGAGCCGATGTCGAGGAACTGGGTGATGCCCTCGGCGGCCGCGAACCGCACGGCGCGGCGCATGAACGCCCGGTTGGCCTGCATGGTCTTGGGCAGACCCGGCATGAACTCCATCGCCTTGCGGGCCGCTTCCCGGTCCACCTCGAAGTTGTGCGAACCGCCCAGGTAGAAGTCGTAGATCCGCGAGACGCTCGGCACCGAGATGTCGATGCTCCGGGGGGCCCAGGCGGGGCGCTCCATGTATCTCTCCCAGGGTAGGCGACAGGGGCAGGCGATCCGGTGTTCGAGCTGAGGCTACTGATCGCCCGCCAAAGGGGCGACCCGAACCGGAAATTGCCCGTCCGTTCCCCGCCACTGCCTGCGCAATCGCTGTCGCGTGTGCCGTGGTTTGCCCGTCTTGCGCGCGCCTTTCGCGAGCGGCCGGACCCCGCACAGCGGTCCGCCCCCTCCGTTGCGGTGCGGAGGGGGCGGACCTTCGGTGGCGCTCCGGGTCGGGCGGGGCGATCGACCCTGGGGAGGTGATCTAGTGGCCCGGCGCGCCGACCGGCTTTCCGTCGGGCGCGACGGCGTACCAGGTGCCGCCCACGCCCTGACCGTTGGTGTCGCCGGGGGCCTTGTCCCCGGAGAAGGTGTAGATCGGCCAGCAGTTGACCGTCATCTGCTTGACGCCGTCGGGACGGGTGAAGCCCATCAGGCCCTTCTTCTGGACGCCCCGGGTGTCGTCGGGCTTGACGATGCCGACGGCCGGCCACTTCTCCAGGCAGGCCCCGGTGCAGTTGGACACGGACTTCGGCCAGGCCTTGTCCTTGAGGAAGCGGTAGACCGTCATGCCGTTCTTGTCGACGACGATGTCCCCGAGCTTGGGGTCCTTGCGGACGGACAGGCCGGGCAGGGAGGAGAGGGAGGCCTTCTTGCCGTTCGGGGCGAGCGCGAACCACTTGCCGCCCACGCCCTGGCCGTTGGCGTCACCGGCCTTGGCGTCCTTGGCGTAGCGGTACGCGGGCCAGCCGCCGATGGTGAGCTGCTTGGTGCCGTCGGCGCGGGTGACCTCGCCGAGCAGCGACTTGTCGATCCCGGCGCCGGCCGTGGCGTCGTCGGCCGGCACCGGCGGCCAGGTGGTGGCGCAGGCGCCGTCACAGTTCGACTTGGGCGGATTCGCGGTGTCCTGGTCGAACCGGTACAGGGTGAGGCCGGAGCCGTCGGTCACGACCTTGCCCAGGGTGGGGTTGGTGTCCGCGGTGAGCTTGCCCGCGGGGGCGGCCGGGGTCGGCGAGCTGGAACTCTGGTTGCCGTCGGCGCCGTAGCCGTTGCCCGCGCCGGCGCCGGTGGTCGGGCTGCCCGCGGGCGCGGTGGCCCCGACGTTCTGCGCCGCCGAGGACGGGGTGCCGTTGTCCTGACCGCACGCCGTCGTCAGCGCCAGCACCGAGGCGGCTGTGACCACCATCGAGGCGGTCCGCCAGGAGGTCTTCATCTCCAACTCCCCAAGTTTGCCTGGTTGTTGCAGCGCCTGCCGCGCCGCCGCACGGTCATGGGTACGCATCGAGGGGGCGGGAGCGTTCAACGGGGAGGGGAAGTTCTTCGGGAATTTCTTTCCGGACCCTGTGACCGGTGCCGCCGGTGCGCGGCTCGTACGGGCGCACATTTCAGGCCGATCACACCGCTCACCCCGTCAAACCACTGATCGCCACATGTCCCCCTTTCTGAGCAAACCCGGGGGACCGTGGCGTACGACCTGTTCCCGGAACACATGATCTCGGCGTGCATGGACCCGAAGTGACCCGATGCGCGCCCGCCGCACGGCTGTTGGCCCTGGTGACGCTGGCCTGGACGCTGGTGGGCTGCCCCGTGGGCAGCGCGTCGGCCGACGCCTGTGCGTACGCCTCGACGGGCCCGGACGGCACGGCGGCGGTGGCCTACGCGGGCGGCGGCCACTGGCCGTCTCCGCCGCCCTGTCCGGCGCCCACCCCGCCCCCGTGCCCGCCGAGCCCCACGCCCACACCGACTCCGCCGCAACCCCCACCCCCGCCGCCGAAGCCGAAACCGACACCGCCCAGGCCGAAACCGGCGCCGAAACCCGCTCCGAGACCGCGGCCGCCGGCCCGGCCCGCCCCGGCGCCGCCCGCGCCGAAGCCCCCGCCCCCGCCTGCTCCACCGCCCGCGCCGAAGCCGAAACCCGCCCCGCGGCCGTCGGTGACGCCGGTGACCTACCCGGCGTACCACCCGCACCGCGCCGCGCACGTCGCGCCCCGCCACACCACGCCGGTCACCTACGTGCTGCTCATCACCGTCCCGGCGATCGTCGCCGTCGCGGCCCTGCGCCCGCGCTGACGCGCCGGCCCCTCACCTTCTGGAGGTATCCGTTGCCGGATTGGCTTGTTCTCGTCCTCGCGATGCTCGCGGCCTGTGCCGTGGTGGTGGTCGTCACCGTCCTGCGGCACAAGCGGGCTCCTGAGGACGAGGATCCCAGCGAGACCCCGGACGTCATCGAGTACATGACGATGTGGATCGGCGTCGTGTACGCGATCGTCCTGGGTCTCGCCATCGCGGGCGTGTGGGAGGCCCGCAACTCCGCGCAGGACTACGTGCAGTCCGAGGCCCAGGCGCTGCATGAGATCTCGGAGCGGGTCCGGGTGTATCCGCCGGACGTCCGCGACCGGATCCGCGGCGATGTCAACACCTATGTCAGCTATGTCGTCCACCACGAGTGGACGACGATGTACCGCGACGGGCGCGTCACCGACCGCGGCGCTCGGCTGCTGCAGACGGTCCGTCAGGACGTCACCGACTACAAGCCGAAGAACGACTTCGAGGCGCAGGCCTACCAGCCGCTGCTGGACCAGACGACCGCCGCCGACCAGGCGCGCAACGCCCGCGCCGACTCCACCGGGGCCACCATGCCGCCGGTGGTGTGGTGGGGGCTGCTCACCGGGGCGCTGATCACCGTCGGCATGGTGTTCGCGCTGCAGATCCGGCGCACGAGACGCGAACTGATCCTCGCCGGGCTGTTCTCCGCGACCATCGCGTTCATGCTGTTCCTCATCTGGGACTTCGACGCCCCCTTCAGCCGGGGCATGGCGGTGACCGCGGAACCGTTCCTGAACATGTTCCCGGGCGTCACCGGCTAGCCCCGGCCGCCGCCCGACGCCCCTCCCTTGAACGGCGGCGCACCCGTGTCCCCTGGGGACTGTCCCCACACACGGGTGCGCGGCCGTTCCCGTCCGTTCCGTCCACCGCGGAGCGAACGGCCGGGTGACGTGGCGTCAGCTCCGCTGCTCCCGGCGACGGCGCAGCCAGTACGCGCCGCCCCCGACCACCGACAGGCTCACCAGCCCGGCGCCGATGGCCATGTCGCTCGGTGTGGCGCCGGCGGATCGGCTGCCGCCGACACCGCCGTGGACGCCGCCGAGCACGGTGAAGGCGTCCGGGCGGACCAGGGTTCTGCCGTCGCAGCGGACCGTGAGGTCGTAGCGGCCGGGGCGGGCGTCGCGGTCGAGGCGGACGCCGGCGCGCGAGGCGCCGTCGCCGGACCCGTCGAGTCCGGTGGCGGGGAAGGCGCGGGAGGACATGGTGCCGCCCTCGGGGCAGCCCACCGCGCTGACGGTGAGCCGCCCGCCCGCCGGGAGGACCCCGGGCGTGACGACGATGTCACGCGGCCCTCTGTCGTCGTCCCGGGCGTCACCCCCGCGACCGGCGGATCCGTCGTGCCGGCCACCGCTTCCACTGTCCTCCGCCCCGCCGCCGTTTCCGTGGCCGTCCGCCCGGCCGGGGTTCCTGTTCTCGTCCGCCCGGCCGTCGTTTCCGTGGTGCTCGTCCCGGCCGGAATGGTCCGCCCGACCGGAGCCGTCCGCCCGGCTGGAATCGTCCGCCCGGCCGCCGTTTCCGTGGCCCTCGTCCCGACCGGGATGCTCCGCCCGACCGGAATCGTCCGCCCGGCCGCCGTTTCCGTGGCCCTCGTCCCGACCGGAATGGTCCGCCCGGCCGGAATCGTCCGCCCGGCCGGAGTGGTCCGGCCGGGCGGGGTGGTCCGCCCGGCCCGGGCTGGTGTACGGGACGTCGGCGTTGCCCGTGTCGTCCGCGACCGCCACTGGAGAGGCGAGTCCGAGCACGGCGGCCGCCGTCCAAGCGGCTGTCAGGGCACGTTGGTTGCGCATGTGAACCTCCGCGGGAGGCGCCCGGGGCCGTCCCCGGTCGATCGGCGAGAAAAACACCTCCCGGGACGACATTCGAGTGCGCGGAACACGCCCGCACGTCGAGAATGCTCTGTCCTGGTGACACAACTTTCCGCGAGAAAAGCACACAATCGGATATTGTCGCAGGTCACGAACCGTCAGAAAGCTTCGGTGAACGGCAACTCGGATGGCGCACCGCAAGACCCCCGCCGCCACCCGTTCGCCGCTCACCCCGTCTCCCGCCGCCTGCGCGGGGATTTAGCGTTTTCCCATGCGCGAGGGACGTGGTGACGGCCGCGTCGAGAGGGGATGGCGAATGTCTGCGTCCGAGCTGTTCGAACGGGCCGAAGAGGAGGAGCGGCGAAGGAGGCGTGCCCCGTGGGGCGTGACGGCGCTGGTTCTGCTGACCGGCATCGCGCTCATCCGCAACGGTTCGGGCGAGTTCGACGTCGGCCCGCCGCAGCCCGCCTCGGTGGCCGCCCCGGACAGCCGGCCCGCCACGGGCCCCCGCGCCCACTCCACGGCACCGGCGTCGCTCGCGTTCTCCGCCGCCGCCCGGGTGCGGATCCCGGCGATCCGGGTGGACGCGCCGGTGATGCCGGTCACCCTGGACAAGGACGGCTGGATCGGCGCGCCACCGCCGGAGAACCCGGACCTGGCGGGCTGGTTCACCGGCGCGGTCTCGCCCGGCGAGAAGGGCACGGCCGTCATCGTCGGGCACGTGGACAACCAGCAGGGCCCCGCCGTGTTCTACGGACTGGGAAACCTCAGGAAGGGAAACCGGATCGAGGTGCTGCGCAAGGACGGAAAGACCGCGGTGTTCGAGACCTACGGCGTCGAACTGTTCTCCAAGAGCGGTTTTCCGGGCGACCGTGTCTACGGCTCAAAAGGAACTCCGGAACTGCGGGTCATCACCTGCGGCGGCGGTTTCTCCAAGCAGCACGGTTACGACGGGAACGTGGTCGTCTTCGCCCGCCTGGTCGCGGTGCGGTGAACCACCGCGACCAGGCGGACCGAGATTCCGGGAACGGCCCCCGGAAAACCGTCACACGCGTCGTTTCGGCACCGTCATGCGATATCCGGAATCGAGGAGGTGGGGCAGCCACGCACGCAGCGCGCGAACGGTCTGCGAACGGTCGCCCCCGGCGTCGTGGGAGAGCACCACGGCACCGGGGGCGGCGTCTCGCTCCACCCGGTGGACGATGGTCCCGACCCCCGGCAGCATCCAGTCGGTGGTGTCGACGGTCCAGGCCAGCGGCTCCATGCCCATCTCGGCGCCCAGCCGGAACACGGTCCGGTTCCAGGCGCCGTAGGGTGCGCGGAACCACTGCGGGCGCTCGCCGTAGGCGTCCTCGATGACGTCGCTGGTCCTCTTCATCTCGTCGCGGATCCTCCTGCGGCTGAGGGCGGTCAGCAGCGGATGCGTCCAGGTGTGGTTGCCGACGACATGGCCGTCGTCGGCCATGCGGGCCACCAGTTCCCTGTTGCCGGCGACACACTGGCCGCACAGGAAGAACATGGCGCGTACGTCGTACTTGGCGAGGGTGTCCAGGACGTGCGGGGTGTACTCGGGGTCGGGTCCGTCGTCGAAGGTCAGCGTCATCCGCCGGCCGCGCCCGGGCATCCGCATGATGGGTTCGGTGCGGATCCTCAGCCTGTGCGGCGCGGCCCGCGGCGGTCCGTACCCGGTGAGCGGCTGGAGCCGGAAGGCGGACGGTCCGGGCGCCTGGCGGGCCTGCGGGCCGGGGGCGGGGGCGGGCGGGGCGGCCTCGGGGCTTTCCTCGGCGCCGCCCGCCAGGACGGCTCCGGCGGTACCCGCGGCCCCCAGCGCGGCGGCGCCGGCCAGGAGCAACCGGCGCCGCGTGAACAACTGATCCTTCTGCATGACTCATCACTCGCGCACGCACCGCTCCGGCGCTCCGCAACGACACCGGTGCGGCCGCGGGAATACACCCGGACGGCCCAGTGCGGGTGCCGTGGCGGCCGGACGGCGGCCGGGGGCGCGCGGCTCAGCGGCGGCGCACCAGCGGGAAGGGCAGGGTCTCCCGGATCGTCAGGCCGGTGAGGAACATCACCAGCCGGTCGACGCCGATGCCGAGCCCCCCGGTCGGGGGCATGGCGTACTCCAGGGCCTGAAGGAAGTCCTCGTCCAGTTCCATGGCCTCCGCATCGCCCCCGGCGGCCCGCAGCGACTGCTCGGTCAGCCGCCGGCGCTGCTCCACCGGGTCGGTCAACTCGGAGTAGGCGGTGCCGAGTTCGGTGCCGAAGGCGACGAGGTCCCAGCGCTCGGCGAGCCGCGGGTCGGCGCGGTGCTGCCGGGTCAGCGGGGAGACGTCGGTGGGGAAGTCCTTGTAGAAGGTGGGGGCGCCGGTGCGTTCCTCGACCAGCCGCTCGTACATCTCCAGCACGATGTCGCCGGGCCCGTCGTCGGCGGTGTACGGCACCCCGGCCCGGTCGCACAGCCGGTGCAGCCGCAGCAGTTCGGTGCCGGGGCCGATCTCCTCCCCCAGCACCTCGGAGATCGCGCCGTACACGGTCTTGACCGGCCACGGCCCGGACAGGTCGTACTCCTGCCCGTCCCTGCGGGCCACCGGGGCGCCGAAGGCGGCGGTCGCCGCGCCCTGGACCAGTTCGCGGGTGAGGTCGAGCATGACGTCGTAGTCGGCGTACGCCTGGTAGGCCTCCAGCATCGTGAACTCGGGGTTGTGCTTGTAGGAGACGCCCTCGTTGCGGAATGTGCGGCCCAGTTCGAAGACCTTCTCCAGGCCGCCCACGCACAGCCGCTTCAGATACAGCTCGGGGGCGATGCGCAGGTACAGGTCGAGGTCGTAGGCGTTGCTGTGGGTGGTGAAGGGGCGGGCGTTGGCGCCGCCGTGGATCTGCTGGAGCATCGGGGTCTCGACCTCGACGTAACCGCGGTCCAGCAGTCCCTGCCGCAGGGCCTGTACGGCGGCGGAGCGGGCCCGGAGCACGGCGCGGGCGGCGGGGCTGGTGGCGAGGTCGAGATGGCGGCGGCGGACCTTCGCCTCGGGGTCGGCGAGGCCCCGGCGCTTGTCGGGCAGCGGGCGCAGGCATTTGCCGGTGAGCTGCCAGGAGGTGCCGAAGACGGTGGGCTCGCCCTTGTCGCTGAGGCCGGCGCGGCCGGTGACGGTGAGGTGGTCGCCGATGTCGCACACGGCGGTGAAGCGGTCGAGGGCGGCGCCGGAGCGGTCGCGGGTGAGGGCGATCTGGTGGTCGCCGGACCAGTCGCGCAGCACGGCGAAGACGATGCCGCCGAAGTCGCGGACCAGCATGAGCCGGCCGGCGACGGTGACGTCCGCGCCGGGGGGCACGTCGGCGAGGGCGTGGGTGGGGGCGGGGACGCCGACCGGGTAGGGGTCGGTGCCGCCGGCGCGCAGCCGGTCGAGCTTGCGGTGCCGTACGCGGACCTGGTCGGGCAGGCCCGCCCGCGGTGCGGCGGGTCCGGCCCGCTCCCCCGCTTCGAGGCCGAGCGCCGTCAGGGACGGCAGCCCCTGTGTGGTGGCGGGCCGCTGCCCGTTCCTCGGGCGCCCCTTTCCCCAGAGCTTGCGCAGCGACGGAACGGAGACGAAGCCTTCGGCGATGCCGGAGGCCAGGCCGATGCGGGCGAGGGCGGCGGCGTCGCCGTAGCAGAGGAACCGCGGATACCACTCCGGGTGGTACTTGGCGTTGGAGCGGTACAGGGCCTCCAGCTGCCACCAGCGGGAGAAGAACAGCAGCAGCCGGCGCCACAGCCGCAGCACGGGTCCGGCGCCGATGCGGGCGCCCTCCTCGAACACCGAGCGGAAGACCGCGAAGTTCAGCGAGATCCTGCGGATGCCCAGCTTGGGCGCGGCGGCGCACAGCTCGGCGACCATGAACTCCATGACCCCGTTGGGGGCGGCGCGGTCGCGGCGCATCAGGTCCAGGGAGACGCCGTCGCGGCCCCACGGCACGAAGGAGAGCAGGGCGAGCAGCCGGCCGTCCTCGCCCAGGGCCTCCACGAGCAGGCAGTCGCCGTCGGCGGGGTCGCCGAGCCGGTCCAGGGCCATGGAGAAGCCGCGCTCGGTCTCGGTGTCGCGCCAGGCGTCGGCCTTGTCGACGATCTCCTCCATCTCCCGCTCGGTGAGGGTGGCGTGCCGGCGGATCCGGCAGGTGGCGCCGGTACGGCGGACGCGGTGCACGGCCTGCCGGGTCACCCGCATGTCCCGGCCGTCCAGATCGAAGGAGGCCACGTGCACGATCGCCTCGTCACCGAGCTGCAGGGCGCCGAGCCCGGCGCGGGCGTAGGTGCGGGCGCCGTCCTCGGAGGCGCCCATCACCGCGGGCACCCAGGCATGGCGGCGGGCGACGTCCAGCCAGGCGGCGATGGCGTGCGGCCAGGCCTCCGTGTCGCCGACGGGGTCACCGCTGGCGAGGCAGACGCCGGCCTCGACGCGGTAGGTGACGGCGGCCTTGCCGCTGGGCGAGAAGACGACGGCCTTGTCGCGGCGGGTGGCGAAGTAGCCGAGGGAGTCCCGTTCGCCCCAGGCCGCGAGGAGGGCGCGGATGCGGGCCTCCTCGTCGCCGTGCAGGGCGGCTTCCAGGCGCTGGGAGCGGAACAGGGCGGCGGCGGCGTTCAGCAGGGCGAGGGCGCCGAGGAGGCCGAGCACGAAGGTGACCCGGCGGGGCGGGCGGCCGGCGAAGGAGCCGCTCGAGACCAGTCCGCCGCAGACCCGGTCGGCCGCCCAGGCCAGGTGCTGGCTCGCCGGCAGCGTGCCCGGGAACATCATGACGAGCGCCCAGCCCAGCAGGATGGCCACGGCGAGGCCGCCCAGCAGCACGGCGAGCGCCCGCCAGACCGCTCCGCGGCGGGAGGCGGCGTAGAACTCCCGGCGGGCCACCACGAGCAGGGCCAGCAGCAGGCCGCACAGCACCAGCGACGGCAGTGACGCGGCGTACAGGCCGAGGCCCGCGCCGAGGGCGTCGGTGAGGACGACCAGGCCCAGATAGACGACGACCAGCCACCAGGCGACCTTCTTGCGGGCGGCGGTGGCGGCGCCGAGCAGGAACAGGAAGACGGCGTAGGCCAGGTTGGCGCTGATGGGCACCAGCACCAGGTCCAGGGTGCGGGCGACCGGGCGGAGCAGCCGGCGCAGCGGTTCGATGAGCGCGAGCAGGGCGCACAGCAGTCCGAGCGCCGCGAAGAGCGTCGCGAAGGCCTCGGGCACCCAGCCGAGCCGCCGGCCGGCGGGCGGGCGCGCCGAGGCCGTGACGTCCCTCCGTGCGGCGGGCTCCGCGCTGGCGGTCATGATTCCGACTGTAGGAAGGCGCCGCCCGCCTCGCCCGTCGAGACGGCACGCCAGCACGCTCCGGGCGGTACCGGCCCGGCGCGGGCGGCCCCACGGCGCGCAACCAGACCGTACGCCCATCGGCCGCCCGCCACGCGCGACCAGACCGCACGTCGCATCAGCCGCCCACCGCAGGCGGCCAGACCGCACCCCGCATCACCCGCCCACCACACGCCACCAAACCGCACCCCGCACCACCCGCCCACCACACGCCACCAAACCGCACCCCGCACCACCCGCCCACCACACGCCACCAAACCGCACCACGCACCACCCGCCCACCACACGCGCGGTGCACCGCGGGCCGTTGGGTCTGGCCCGGGTCGCTGCCGCGCTTAGCGGGAACCGTGTATTCCGATAACCTCACGGCCGTGACGGAACAGCACTCGCACTCGCACTCTCACTCGCACCAGTTCGAGCGGGGTACGGACGGGCCGAAGGTCATCGTCGTCGGTGTGGACGGCTCCGACTCCAGCCTGCGTGCCGCGGCGTACGCGGGCGGGCTCGCCCGGCGGCAGCATGCGCTGCTGGCCGTGGTGTACGTGCAGCCGGTGCTGGCGGCCGGGGCGGCGCTCGGGGCGCCGGTGGCGGAGACGACCGACGAGATCGCCGAGGATCTGGTCACGTACATCCGCGAGGCGGCCGAGCGGGTCAAGGGGATATTCGAGGTGCGCTGGGAGTTCCACACCTTCCGCGGCGACCCCTACAGCGGGCTGGTGAAGGCGGCCGACGAGCTGAAGGCGGACGCGGTGGTCGTGGGCGCCTCCGAGCAGGCCGGCCACCGGTTCATCGGCTCGGTGGCGATCCGGCTGGTGAAGGCGGGGCGCTGGCCGGTGACGGTCGTGCCGTGACCTCCCGGGTCGCCCGCAGCAGCAGGGGCGGCGTCGCCAGGAGCAGGACGCCGGCCAGGGCGATGGCGGCGCGGGGACCGGTGAGGCTCGCCAGCAGGCCCCACAGGGCGGTCAGGGCGGCCGTGGTGGCCTTGCCGGTGACCGACCAGGCGGACAGGGTGCGGGCGACCCGGTCGTCGGGGGTGCACTCCAGGCGGCGGGTGGCGTACACGGGGCTGTAGACGCCCGAGCAGGTGATCACCCCGAACTCCAGGACCATCACCAGCAGCAGTCCGGACGGTCCGGGCCGGATGAAGGCGAGGCCGAGGGGCCAGACGGCGCGCAGGGTGCCCGCGACGCGCAGCACCCGCAGCTGCCCGTGGCGGGCGACGAGCGGGCGGGCCAGCCGGGAGCCGAGGAGGCCGCCGAGGCAGGGCACGGCGAAGGCGAGGCCGTACTGCCAGGGGGCGAAGCCGAGCGGGCCGAGCATGAGGACGGCCAGCGGCGGCGCGGCGACCATGATCAGGGCGTTGGCCGCGAGGTTGTTGAAGAACAGCGGCCGCAGTTCGGGGCTGGTGAGGATGTGCCGCCAGCCGTCGAGGAGGTCGGCGGCGCGCAGGCGCCGCCCGCCGGTGCGCTGAGGCCGCGGCTCACCGCCGCCGACGGCCCGGATGCCCAGGGCCGACAGCAGGAAGCTGACCGCGTTCGCCGCGACGGTCGCCACCGGGCCGAACAGGCCGATCGCGGCGCCGCCGAGGGGCGGCCCGAGGACCAGGGCGGTCCAGTTGGTGGACTCGAACCGGGAGTTCGCGGCGAGCAGCCGGCCGGCCGGCACGAGCGCTTTCAGGAAGGCGCCGGAGGCCGCGTTGAAGGTGATGTCGGCGGCCGCGACGACGACGGACACCAGCAGCAGCTGGCCGAGGCGGAGCCCGCCGAGCGCGTAGGCGGCGGGGACGGTGAGCAGCGCGGCGAACCTGACGAGGTCCATCGTGATCATCACCGGCCGCTTGCGCCGGAACTCCACCCAGGGCCCGAGCGGGATCGCGGCCACGGCGCCCACCGCGGGCCCGGCCGCCGCGAGCAGCGCCACCTCGGCCGGGCCGGCGTGCAGCGCGATGACCGCGATCACCGAGAACGCGTCGAAGGCGAGGTAGGTGCCGAGCGCGCTCACCGCGTACGCGGCCCACAGCCACCCGAACCGCCGGCCCAGCCCCATGCACAACCTCCCGTTGACCCGGGACATGAAAACGCGCAGGTGGGCGCCGAATCAAACAACTGCCGGGAGGGTCCGCACAACCACCGGTTGTACGGTGACGACGTGGACCTCAAGGCAGTGCGCACCTTCGTCACCGTGGCCGACTCGGGACAGTTCCAGGAGGCCGCGGCCGTCCTGGCGATCACCCAGCAGGCCGTCTCCAAGCGGATCTCCGCGCTGGAGAAGGAGCTGGGCGTGCGCCTGTTCACCCGTACCGCCCGGGGCGCGGAGCTGACGGTCGACGGCCATGCCTTCCTGCCGTACGCCCGCGAGCTGCTGCTGGCCGAGGAGCGCGCGGCCGCCTCCGTACGGCTCGGGCGGCGCGCCCTGCGGGTCGACGTGATCGGCGCGCGGCTCGCCCCGGCGGGGCTGCTGCGCGGCTTCCACGAGGCGCATCCGGACATCGCCCTGGACGTCGTCACGCTCTTCGACGTGGACTCGGCGCTCACCGCCCTGCGCTCGGGTGCGATCGACGCGTCCTTCCGCGCCGTGGCCATGCCGGGCCGGCCGCTGCCCAGGGGCGTCGAGGCCGCGCCGGTGTACGCCGAGCCGATCGAGCTGCTCACGGGCCCGGGGCACGCCCTGGCCGATCGGCGCTCGGTGTCGCCCGGGGAGCTGGCCGGGCACCGGATCTGGATGCCGGGCATCGTGGAGGGCACCGAGTGGGCCGCCTACTACGCCTCCCTCGCCGCCGAGTTCGGGCTCACCATCGACTCCTCGGGCCCGAACTTCACCGGGGCGGTGCAGGACGCGGTCGCCGGTTCCGACTCCCTGGCGACCCTCGTCAGTGAGCGGACCCGGCCGGCCTGGCCGGCCGGCCACGATCTGCGCCGTATCCCGCTGCGCGACCCGACGCCCGTCTACCCGCACTCCCTGCTGTGGGTCACCGCCAACCCGCACCCGGCGCTGCCCGCCCTGCGCGCCCATCTCACGGCCGGGCCGCCGGCCCGGCCCGACGGCCGCGTCTGGACGCCCGCCTGGGCCGTGCGTGGCGTCTTCCCCGCACGGCGCCCCTGAGTCATCATGATCCGGCGTCAGCCGTTGCCGTCGGCGAAGGGTGAGGGGCATGGCCAGGCTCCGCGCGGGTGAGGGGATTCTCCGGCGCAAACCCATCGAGCACATCGAGGACACCGAGGTCGGCGAGGGCACCCGGCTGGACCGCTCGCTCGGCCTGTGGCAGCTCACCGCGATCGGCGTGGGCGGCATCATCGGCGCCGGCATCTTCACGCTGGCGGGCACGGTGGCCAACGGCACGGCGGGCCCCGCGGTGCTGGTGTCGTTCCTGGTCGCTGGTGTGGCGAGCGCCTGCGCGGCGCTGTCGTACGCCGAGTTCGCCGGGCTGATCCCGAAGGCGGGGTCGGCGTACACCTACGGCTATGCGGTGCTCGGCGAGTTCGCGGGCTGGTTCATCGGCTGGGACCTGCTGCTGGAGTACACCGCGATCGTGGCGGTGGTGGCCATCGGCATCTCGGGCTACTTCGGCTTCCTGGTCGAGGAGATGGGCGCGAAGCTGCCCGCCTGGATGCTGGGCGCGCCCGGCACCGGGGCCGGGCATCGGGTCGATCTCTTCGCGGCGGTCCTGTGCCTGCTGATCGCCTGGCTGCTGAACCTGGGCATCCGCAGCGCGGCCCGCTTCGAGACCGTCGTGGTGGCGCTGAAGGTGCTGGTGGTGCTGATGGTGATCGGGGTCGGCGTCTTCCACATCGACTCGTCGAACTACCACCCGTTCTTCCCGTTCGGCGTCGGCGGCGCCTTCACCGGCGCGGCGACGGTGTTCTTCGCGGTGTTCGGCTACGACGCCATGTCGACGGCGGCGGAGGAGTCGAGGGACGCCCAGCGGCACATGCCCAAGGCGATCGTCTACTCGCTGGTGATCTCGATGGTGCTGTACGTGGCGGCCTGTCTGGTGCTGACGGGCATGCAGCCGTACCGGCACATCGACCCGGAGAGCGGCTTCTCCTCGGCGTTCAAGGCGGTGGGTCTGCACGGGCTCGCGGACGTGATCGCGGTGGGCGCGATCATCGGCATCCTCACGGTGATGTTCACGTTCATGCTGGGCGTGACCCGGGTGTGGTTCTCCATGTCCCGTGACGGTCTGCTGCCCCGGTGGTTCGCCAAGACGCACCCCACGCGGCACGTGCCGACCCGGGTGACCTGGATCGTCGGCGTCGCCTCGGCCGCCATCGCCGGGTTCGTCCCGATCGGCTCGGCGGCCGAGCTGACCAACATCGGCATCCTGCTGGCGTTCGTGGTGGTGTGCGCGGCGGTGATCGTGCTGCGCTACCGGCGCCCCGAGCTGCCGCGCACCTTCCGCACGCCCGGGATGCCCGTCGTACCGGCGATGGGGTGCGTCTTCTCCGTCTGGCTGATCACGTTCCTGCACTGGCAGACGTGGGTGCGGTTCGCGGTGTGGTTCGTGATCGGGTGCCTGATCTACTTCGGCTACTCCTACAAGCGCTCGGTGCTGGCCCAGGAGCGGCCCGCCGCATGACCGGCCGGGGCAGGCGGCGCCGTCGCGGACCGTTCGTCCGACCGTTCGCCGACCCGATCGACCGTCCGTCGCTCCGGCGGCGCCACGCCCTGTCCCCCGGCCGCGCCCTGCGCTGCCATACGGCCATGACGGCCGGAACCCCACTCACCCGCGAGCCGGCGGCACCGCCCCACGGGACGACGACCGCCGAGCACGAACTGGCCGCGCTCCAGCGCGAGCACGGCGGACCGCTGTTCGCCCTGCTGCTCCGGCTCTGCGACGGCGACCGGCAGCGGGCCGAGGACCTCGTCCAGGAGACCCTGGTGCGCGCCTGGCAGCATCCCGAGGCGCTGCACGCCGAGGACTTCGCCTCCGTACGCCCCTGGCTGCTCACCGTCGCCCGGCGGCTCGCCATCGACGCCCGGCGGGCCCGGCAGGCGCGGCCGCCGGAGACCGGCGCCGAGCTTCCCGAGACCGCGCGGGTGACCGCCGATCACGCCGAGCGGGCCGCCGCGATGCTCGATGTGCGCAGGGCTGTGAAGACGCTCACGCCGGAACACCGTGACGTGCTCGTACTCGTGTATTTCCTCGGTGCCAGTGTGGCGGAAGCGGCGCAGACCCTGGGCGTGCCACCCGGTACCGTGAAGTCCCGCGCGTACTACGCGCTGCGCGCGCTGCGCCGGGTCCTTCCGGATTATGCGGCCGACCTGCACTGAAACCGGAAGCGAAGCAAAGTCTTCGCAAAGCGCCTTGCTGTGCCCCCCGTTGGGGCAATGGGCTGTCCTCATCCGCGTTCCCGGGCGGGCCGGGGCTGCGATCCCGGCGGGGCCCGGGCGACGAGGGCACGTACCGGAGGAAGGGCAGGAAGGGATGCAGCACAGAGGGCACGAGAGCACGGACGGCACCGACGGTGGTGAACTGACCGTCCCCATGGCCTGGTTGTACGCCGAGTACATCGCCGACGAGCTGCTGCGCACCGGCGATCTGATGCCGCCGACCTCCTTCGAGTTCCGGGCCGGCCGGGACGCGCTGGCGCTCACCGTCTTCCTGTCCGACACCGACGGCGAGCTGTCCGGCATCCGGGTGATCTCCCAGCTGGAGAACTGGCTGTCGCTGACCGCCTACGACCAGCCGTGGCGGGACTGGGTGCGCGCGCGCATGACCGAGCTGACCGAGCAGGCCGACCGGTCCGGCACCCGCTCCCCCGACCTGGCCCTCGCCGCGGACGCCTGGCGCTGGCTGGAGGAGACCGAGCTGCTCGCACCGGACCTGGACGCGGTGCCGGGCGGCGGCGCGGCGGCCGGCGAGGACGAGGGGCCGAAGGTGTGGACGCCGGCCTGGCGACTCGGGCTGCCCCTCGGGCACCTCGCGATCCACCTGTTCTGACCGCTCGCCGCGACCCCTGCGAAGTTTTCCGGAAACCGACCAATCCACGTGCCGCGCGGCTCCGAATCTCTCGTCCGGGATTCTGCGGCGGCTTGAGTGATTCGGCTGTCGGCTGCGTACGGGTGGGAGCACGGAGTAACCCCACCCGCACCCATCGGCACGAGGATTCGGCATGAGGTCCCTGGAAAGGCATCGCGACGTCGGCGCGTACGCGCTCGGCGTGCTGGACGAGGCGGAGGCCTTCCGCTTCGAGGACCACCTCATGGAGTGCCCTCAGTGCGCGGCACAGGTGACCGAATTCGGGCCGGCCACGCGGCAGTTGATGCTGTACCGGCGCGCCACGCCGCGCTTTGTGCACCCCATGGCACAGCCCGGTCACCGGCTGCTGGACCGGCTGCTCGGCGAGGTCGCGCACCGGCACCGGGCGCGCCGCAGGCGCCTGCTGTACGGCCTGGCCGCCTCCGTGGTGCTGGCCGTGGCCGGTCCGGGGATCGTCGCCTTCACCGGCCATGCGGAGCAGGCCGCGCACATCACCGCGGCGACGGACGCGCGGACCGGGGTGTGGGCCGAGGTCACCGCCGACGACGGGGACACCGGCAGCCGGCTGCTGCTGAAGATCAAGGACGGCACCGGGCCGCACGCCTGCCGGCTCGTGGTCGTCGGTCGCGACGGCTCCGAGGAGACCGCCGGCACCTGGATGGAACCCGGCCGCAACGCCGGCACCTTCACCACGCTCGGGGCCTCCACCCTGCACCCCGAGCAGATCGCCCGCTACGACGTGCTCACCACGGACGGGCAGCGGCTCGTGTCCGTCGGCGCGGGCCGGTGACTACTTCAGCAGCCGGGACAGTCTGCGGTCCGCCAGGGGCTTGCCGCCCGTCTGGCAGGTGGGGCAGTACTGCAGCGAGGAGTCGCTGAAGGAGACCTCGCGGATGGTGTCCCCGCACACCGGGCACGGCTCGCCGGTGCGGCCGTGGACCCTCAGGCCGCTCTTCTTCTCCGCCTTCAGCCGCCCGGCGGCCAGCCCCCGGGAGCGCTCGACCGCCTCGGTGAGCGTCGAGCGCAGCGCCTCGTGGAGCCGGTGGGTCTCCTGCGGGGTCAGGGAGGCGGCGAGCTTGAACGGGGACATCCTCGCGGCGTGCAGGATCTCGTCGCTGTAGGCGTTGCCGACGCCCGCGATCAGGGACTGGTCGCGCAGGGCGCCCTTCAGCTGCCGTCGCTCGTCCTTGAGCAGGGCGGCGAGCCGGTCCTCGTCGAAGTCTGCGGCGAGCGGGTCCGGGCCGAGGCGGGCGATGCCCTCGACCTCGCGCGGATCGCGGACGACGTACACCGCGAGGCGTTTCTGGGTGCCGGCCTCGGTGAGGTCGAAGCCCTCGCCGGTCTCCAGCGCCACCCGCAGCGCGAGCGGGCCCTTGCCGGGTCTGGGCGGGCCGGAGGGCAGCCGGTCCTTCCACTGCAGCCAGCCGGCCCGGGCCAGATGGGTCACCAGGTGCAGCCCGCTGTCCGCGGCGAGGTCCAGGAACTTGCCGTGCCGCCGCACGGCCGTCACCTCGCCGCCCTCCAAGGCGGTGACCGGGGGGTCGTACGTCTTCAGGACGCTGACGGCGAGCGGCAGCACCCGCGCCACCCGGCGGCCGACCAGGTGCTCGGTGAGGAAGTCCTTGAGCGCTTCTACCTCGGGCAGTTCCGGCATACGTCCAGAGTGCCATCCGGCACGGACACCGCCCCCGTCGTGACGCGCGTCAGCCGTCCCGGCGGAACTCGCACCACACCGCCTTGCCGCCGCCCCGGGCCTCCACGCCCCACCCGTCGGCGAGCATGTCCACGAGCAGCAGGCCTCGGCCGGAGACGCCGTCCTCGCCCGGCTCGCGGCGGCGCGGCAGGGCGCTGGAGGAGTCCTCGACCTCGATGCGCAGCTTGCGCTGACCGCTGTCCAGGGCGCGCAGGGTCACGATCGCGGAGCCCTCGGTGTGCATCAGCGCGTTGGTGATCAGCTCGTCGGCGACCAGTTCGATCTCGTCGGCGCGGTCGCGGTAGCCCCAGGAGCGGACCGCGGCGCGGATCAGGTGCCGGGCCTGGGTGAGGGCCTCGGGGTCGCCGGGCGCCACATGCTGCTGGAGCCTGCCGCCGGCCGGCGGGGCCTCCGGGGTGCGCCGGCGCAGCAGGAGCAGCGCCACGTCGTCGTCGCCGCCCCGCTCCTCGGCCTGCTGGATCAGCAGGTCGGCGAGGGCGCGCACGTCCCCGGGGCCGGCCGCGACGAGCGCCGTCAGCCGGCGCATCCCGTCGTCGAGGTCGGCGCCGGGCTGTTCGACCATCCCGTCGGTGCACAGCACCAGGGTGTGGCCGGGGTCGAGTTCCAGGGTGGAGACCGGGTAGTCCAGCCGGCCGAACTCGGCGGACAGGCCGAGCGGCAGCCCGCCCTCGACCGGCACCCGGTAGCAGCGGCCGTCGCCGTGCCGGATCAGCGGGTCGATGTGCCCGGCGCGGACCGCCTGGACGACTCCGGTGGCCAGGTCGGCCTCGGCGTACAGGCAGGTGGCGAAGCGGTCGGTGTCGAGTTCGTGCAGGAAGACGGAGGCGCGGGCCATCACGGCGGCCGGGGTGTGTCCTTCGGCGGCGTAGGCGCGCAGCACGATCCGCAGCTGGCCCATGACGGCCGCCGCGTGGGTGTCGTGGCCCTGGACGTCGCCGATGACCGCGCCGACCCGGCCGCCGGGCAGCGGGATCAGGTCGTACCAGTCGCCGCCGATGTTCCGGCCCGCGGCGGCCGACCGGTAGCGGACGGCGACGTCGGCGCCGCGGACGCCGGGGATGGTGCGGGGCAGCATGGCCTGCTGCAGGCCCTGCGCGAGGTCCTTCTCCTGTTCGTAGAGCATGGCCCCCTGCAGGCTCTGCGCGACGCTGCTGCTGAACGCGACCAGGACGGCGCGCTCCTCGGGGGAGAAGCCGCGCCGGTCGCTGTAGAGGAGCCCCATGGCGCCGATCGGGCGGGCCTGGGCGATCAGCGGCAGATAGGCGGCCGAGGTGACCCGCAGCTCGGTGAGGTGCGGCCAGAGGATGGGGTAGCAGTCGGCGAACTCCTCCGGGGACTCGATGAACCGCGGCAGCAGGGTGCGCACGACCTCGCTCATCGGGTAGGGCTCGTCGATCCGGGTGACCTGGGTGCCGGGCACGGACGCGTCGACGGGGCCCTCGGCGACCAGCCGGATGCGGCCGGCCTCCACCAGCCCCATCACCAGACTGGCCGCGCCGAGATGGCGGATGCCGCGGGTGTCCTTGAGGGCCTCGATGACGTCCTGGACGCTGCGGGCGTGGGCGAGGGCGGCGGAGACGGCCTGGACGACGTTCGTCTGCTGGCGGAAGGCCTCGTCCTGGGCGGCGCGCGCGCTGCGTGCCTCGCTCTCGGTGAGTTCCTGGGTGGCGTCCCGGACGATGCCGATGACCCGGCGCGGGCGGCCGGAGTCGTCCCGGCGGATGTAGCCCTGGGTGTGGGTCCAGCGGAGGGTGCCGTCGCGGCAGCGGATGCGGAAGTAGCCGCCGTAGTTCTCCCTGCCGTCCTTGATGGCCTGGGACACCATGGCGTCGACCCGGGCGGCCTCGGGCGGCGGCACCCGGGCGGCGAGGGACTCGGGGTGTCCGTCGTACTCCCCGGGCACCAGGTCGAACACCTCGTGCGCCTGGGCGTCCATGTGGAACAGGCCCGTGTCCAGGTCCCAGTCGAAGCTGCCCATGCGGTTGAGCGCCAGGATCGGATCCGGGTGGGCGGGCCAGCCTTCCGGGAGTGACACGGCACTCGCTCCCCGAACTGCCATGCGCCCACCTTGCCAGCATTCATCCGATTCTTCGACCTGTTCGGCCCGGTGGGACCGGTGGGATCCCGGGCCCGGGCGGACCGGCTCGGCGGCGGCTCAGCCGTCGGGGACGTGGGCGGTGGCGCCGCCGTCCGCCGCGCCCGGGACCGCTCCCGGAGGCGGGTGCGCTGTGCCGTCCGGAACGGGAAGCGGGCCGCCGCCCGGAGGGGCCGAGGTGTAGGGCGGTGCGGCGTCCGGCGCGTCGCGGCCGTCGTCGGGCGGGGCGGTGGCCCAGGCGGGCGCCGGCACGATCCGGTCGCGGCGCACGTCGTGGCCGATCCGGCGTTCGATCCAGGTCCGGGGGTCGGCGCTGACGAGGGTGATGCGGGTGACGGCCCGGGGCGCCGGGGTCACCGCCATCACCTGGCTCGGCCGGTACGCGGACCAGGCGCTGCCCCGGGCCCCGAAGCCGGTGCCGGCCTGTGCGGGCGGCGTCAGCGGGTTGCCGCAGGCGCAGCGCACGCGGGGCAGGCCCCGGTCGTCGACGAGGACCGCGGTGCCGGCCTGGAGCACGGCCTGGTAGCCGGCCTCCTTTCCGGCGCGGTAGCCGTGGTCGGTGACCCGGGTGTCGGCGCGCAGCACGACCGGGGTGAGGCCGCGCAGATAGCCGCGCAGGCCGCTCACGGCGACGCCGGCCACGCCGGCGAAGGCGGCGCCCTTGGCGCGGTCCGCCGTCAGGTAGGCGATCTGCCGCTCGACGTCGCAGCCGGAGACGCCTGCCGTGCCGCCGTAGAGACCGGGCGTCGCGCCGGACACGACCCGCACCGCGCGCAGGGGCACGGCGACCAGTGCGGCGGGCAGGGCCGGCGCGGAGGAGGAGGCGCCGGGCGGCCCGGTGGCGGCGGGGTCGGCGCTGCTCGCGGCGGGTGTCGCGGGCCGGGGTGCCGTCGGCGTCGTGACCGTGGAACCGGTGAAGGGGTCGGGCCCCGGGGCCGCGGCGGGCAGGAGGTAGACCTCCTCGCCCATCCGGGCCTCCTTGACACCGTGGCCGGCGCAGCCGGCGACGAGGAGCGCCACCGAGAGCGCGCAGGCCGTGACGATGGATCCGGCGGATATCCGCACCGTACACTCCGCATCACTGTGGGTGATTTCTCTCCATTGTCTGCATCGCTCCCGGCCGGCTGGCAACTCGGGAGCGGGTCAGCGGATCATGAGGGGCCGACACCGGCGGTTCGGCCGTGACGAAGGGCGCGCAGCAGCCGTGAACTGGTTCACCGCTCCCGACTACTGGCTGAGCCGGCTGGTCTTCCAGCGGGCTCTGGCCGCCGTGTACCTGGTCGCGTTCCTGACCGCGGCCCGGCAGTTCCGGGCGCTGCTGGGCGAGCGCGGCATGCTGCCGATCCCGCGGTTCGTCGCACGGGTGCCCTTCAGAAGCGCCCCGAGTCTGTTCCACCTGCACTACTCCGACCGCTTCTTCGCCGCCTGCGCCTGGGCCGGCTGCGCGGTGTCGGCGGCGCTGCTCGCCGGCGCGGACTCGCTGCTGCCGCTGTGGGCGGGGATCCTGCTGTGGCTGGTGCCCTGGGCGCTGTATCTGTCGGTCGTGAACGTGGGCCAGACGTGGTACGCGTTCGGCTGGGAGTCGCTGCTGCTGGAGACCGGCTTCCTGGGCGCGTTCCTCGGCAACGACGAGGTGGCGCCGCCGGTCGTGGTGCTGTTCCTGCTGCGCTGGATCCTGTTCCGGGTGGAGTTCGGCGCGGGGCTGATCAAGCTGCGGGGCGACGCGTGCTGGCGGAAGCTGACCTGCCTGTACTACCACCACGAGACCCAGCCCATGCCGGGCCCGCTGAGCTGGTTCTTCCACCATCTGCCGAAGCCGCTGCACCGGGTGGAGGTGGCCGCCAACCACGTCACCCAACTCGTCGTGCCGGTGCTGCTGTTCACCCCGCCGCCGATCGCGTCGGCCGCCGCCGCCCTGATGATCGTCACCCAGTTGTGGCTGGTGCTCTCCGGCAACTTCTCCTGGCTGAACTGGATCACCATCGTGCTGGCGCTGTCGGCGCTGCTGATCCCGGCGTCCGCGCCGTCCGTGCCGGCGGCGCCGCTGTGGTACCAGGTCCTGGTGCTCGCGGTCGGCGCGCTGCTGCTCTTCCTGAGCTACCACCCGGTGGTCAACATGGTCTCCCGGCGCCAGGTCATGAACCGCTCCTTCGACCCGCTGCACCTGGTGAACACCTACGGCGCGTTCGGCAGCGTCAGCCGGGTCCGCTACGAGGTGGTGGTCGAGGGCACGCTCGACGACGTGCCGCGCGAGGACTCCGACTGGCGGGAGTACGAGTTCCGGGGCAAGCCCGGGGACACCCGGCGCTGGCCGCGCCAGTTCGCGCCGTACCATCTGCGCCTGGACTGGCTGATGTGGTTCGCGGCGCTGTCCCCGGCCTACGCCGGCGAATGGTTCGGCGGTCTGGTCGAACGCCTGCTGGAGAACGACCGTGACACCCTGCGGCTGCTGCGCCGCTGCCCCTTCCCGCCGGACACCCCGCCCCGCTTCGTGCGGGCCCGCCTGTTCCGCTACCGCTTCACCGGCTGGCGGGAGCTGCGGGAGACGGGCGCCTGCTGGGAGCGGACGTATGTGCGCGACTATCTGCGCCCGACCAGGCTGGCGGCCCAGGCGCAGCCGAGGCCGTAGCGGACCCGGCCGGGTGGCCCGGCGGCGGTGAGCGGCCGCCGGGCCGGTGCGGTCAGCAGTGGTCGACGTAGCTCTGCACGTGTCCCGTCGTCAGGTAGTAGTCGCTGACGTAGTGGCCGCCGCCCGCGGAGTACAGGCGGTCCCAGACGGTGTAGCCGTTGACGGACGTGCCGGTGGTCCAGCAGTCCACCTCGACCTTGGTCCCGTTGGCGAGGGTGAAGGCGACCGGGGCGGAGGTGCTGGGCCTGGTGCGCACCTTCAGACCGCTGGGCGCCTTCTGCACATAGGCGCACCAGGCCCGCGGGTCGCTGCCGAAGGAACCGCAGCGGAACGCGTCCGCGCTCGCGGCGGGCGCGAAGGCCACCGCGGTGGCGAGGACCGAGGCGGCGCCCGCCGCGACGACGGCGGCTTTCCGGCGTGCGTGACTCATGACTTCCCCCTGTGCTGTCGGTGCCGTCCCCGGGTCGGTGCGGACGGCTCGGCCGTGGACAGGGACGACGGTACGCAGCCGCATGGCGGGGACACATCAACCCGGGGTTCGGGTCCGGGTAAACCTCGGCGGTAGTCCCCTCACAGGCCGTAGACCCGGGTCGCCGTCCCGGCGAAGACGCTCGCCCGCTCGTGGTCGCTCAGTTCCGCGGTGAGCGCGCGGGCGGCGTCCACGACCCGGGCGTAGGGCGCGGCGAGGGTGCACACCGGCCAGTCGGAGCCGAACATCAGGCGGTCGGGGCCGAAGGCCTCCAGGGCGGTGTCGGTGTACGGCCGCAGGTCTGCCGTCGTCCAGGTGGCGGGGTCGGCCTCGGTGACCAGGCCGGAGAGCTTGGCGACGGTGTTCGGGTGCGCGGCGAGCGCGCGCAGGGCGGACGCCCAGGACTCGTGCTCCCCGGCGGCGATCGGCGGTTTTCCCAAGTGGTCGAGGACGAAGGTGAGGTGGGGCAGCAGTGCGGCCGCCTCGGCGCAGGCCGGGAGCTGGTGGGGCAGGACGACCAGGTCGTACGCCAGCCCCGCCGCCGCCACGGCCGCGAGTCCCCGCCGTACGTCCTGCCGCAGCAGCCACTCCGGGTCCGGCTCGCCCTGGACCTGGTGCCGGATGCCCTTCAGGAAGGTCCCGCCGGGGAGTGCGCGCAGCCGGGCCAGTTCACCGGCGATGTCGGGGCGGGTGAGGTCGGTCCAGCCCACGACGCCGGCGACCAGGTCGTGCCCGGCCGCGAGCGCGAGGAACTCGGGCGTCTCCTCGGCGACGGTGACCGTCTGGACGAGGACCGTACGGTCCACGCCGGCCGCGCGGGCCTCCGGCTCCAGGTCGGCGAGGCTGAAGTTCCGCCGCAGGGGCCGGAGTTCCGGACCCTTGATCCAGTCCTGGTCGCGGACGGACAGGTCCCAGACGTGGTGGTGGGCATCGACGGTCACGGCAGCTCCCAGACGACGGGCAGTCCGGCGTCCGCGCCCTCGCGGGAGTAGTCGTGCACGACGTCGAGCAGCTCGGCCATGCGGGCCTGCCAGGCCACGTTGACCGGGAGCTGCTCCAGTTCGGCGAGCAGGCGGCCGTAGTCCTCGCACTCCAGCACATGGAAAAGATCGCCACCGCTGCGCCAGATGGTCCACGCGGTGGCGCCGGCGGCCCGGATGGCCTTGGTCAGTTCCTCGGGCACCTCTCGGTGGGCCGCTTCGTAGTCGGCGATCCTGTCGGCGCGGACCTTGGTGTGGAGGGCGACCCTCATGACGGTCCTTCCTCTCGGGGCAGCAGGCCGGACTCCCGCAGCTCCCGCCAGAGCCCGGCCGGGACCGCGGACGCGAACTGGTCGGCGCAGTCGTGGACTTCGGCCGCCGAGCGGAGCCCGGCCAGGACGCAGGCGACGGCCGGATGGGCGGAGGCGAAGGCCAGTGCGGCGGCGCGCAGGGTGGTGCCGTGCCGTTCGGCGGCCGCCTTCATGCGCAGGGCGCGGTCCAGCAACTCCTTCGGCGCGGGGCTGTAGTTGTACGTGGACGCGGGCGTGGGGTCGGCCAGCAGGCCGGAGTTGAAGACGCCGCCGAGCACGACGGACACCCCGCGCTCGGCGGCCGCGGGCAGCAGGTCGGCTGCGGCGCTCTGGTCGAGCAGGGTGTAGCGGCCGGCGCACAGGACCACGTCCACGTCGGTGTCGCGGACGAACCGGGTGAGCATGGCGGTCTGGTTCATGCCCGCGCCGATCGCGCCGACGACGCCTTCGGCGCGCAGCTTCTCCAGGGCCGGGTAGGCCTCGCGGAAGGCCTGCTCGGCGTGGTCGTCGGGGTCGTGGAGATAGACGACGTCGACGCGGTCGAGGCCGAGGCGGGCAAGGCTCGCCTCCAGGGTGCGGCGCACGCCGTCGGCGCTGAAGTCCCACACGCGCCGGTGCGTCGCCGGCACGGCGAACCCGTGCGCCAGGTCGTCGCCCGTGCCGTCGGCCGCTTCGAGGCGGCGGCCGACCTTGGTGGACACGGTGTAGTGGGCGCGGTCGTAGGCGCGCAGGGCGGCGCCGAGCCGGCGTTCGGACAGACCGAGCCCGTAGTGCGGGGCGGTGTCGAAGTACCGGATGCCGCGCTGCCAGGCGGCCCGTACCGCCTGGGCCGCCTGCTCGTCGTTCACCGGGGTGTAGAGGTTGCCGAGCGCCGCGGCGCCGAAGCCGAGCGGGGTGACCTCGACGCGGCTGCGGCCGAGCCTGGTCATCGTGCCGCCGGGCGCAGCCTGAGGCCCTGCATGCCGCCGTCGACGGCGAGGGCGGTGCCGGTGGTGGCGCCGGACAGGGGGGCGGCCAGATAGGCGATGGCGCCCGCGACCTCGGCGGCGGAGACCAGGCGCCCGGTGGGCTGGCGGGCCTCGAGGGCGGCGCGCTCGGCGGCCGGGTCGTCGGCCGCGTCCAGCAGCCGGCCGATCCACGGGGTGTCCACCGTGCCGGGGTTGACGCAGGTGACGCGGATGCCCTCGCGGACGTGGTCGGCGGCCATGGCGAGGGTCAGGGAGTACACGGCGCCCTTGGTGGCGCTGTACAGGGCGCGTTGCGGGAGGCCGGCGGTGGCGGCGATCGAGCAGGTGTTGACGATCGCGGCGTGCGGGGAGCGGCGCAGGTGCGGGAGGGCGGCGCGGGCGGTGCGGACCATGCCGAGCACGTTGACGTCGAAGACGCGGAGCCACTCGGCGTCGTCGTTGTCCTCGACCGTGCCCTGCGCGCCGGTCCCGGCGTTGTTGACGAGGATGTCCAGGCCGCCGAGGTCGTCCGCGGCGCGTTCGACGGCCGTGCGCACCGAGGCGTCGTCGGTGACGTCCGCCCGGTAGGCCAGGAGCGGCTTGTCGACGCCCGTCGTGTCCCGGTCGAGGACGGCGACCCGGGCGCCGCGGGCGGCGAGGAGGTCGGCGGTGGCCCGGCCGATGCCGGACGCGCCCCCGGTGACCAGGGCCTTCAGACCCTCGAAGTCGCTCATGCGGCGTGTCCCTTCTGGGTGTCGGGAGCGGCGGCCCAGCAGGCGCCGCCGGGGAAGGTGTACCGCGCGACCGACTCCGGGCGCAGGGCGGCGGAGAAGCCGGGCGCGGTGGGTGCCCGGTAGTGGCCGTCGCGGATGACGACGGGGGTGACGAAGTGCTCGTGCAGGTGGTCGACGTACTCGATGACCCGGTCCTCGGTGGTGCCGGAGACGGCCAGGTAGTCGAACATCGACAGGTGCTGGACGAGTTCGCACAGGCCGACGCCGCCCGCGTGCGGACAGACGGGGACGCCGAACCTGGCGGCGAGCAGCAGGATGGCGAGGTTCTCGTTGACGCCGGCGACGCGGGCGGCGTCGATCTGGACGATGTCGACGGCGCCGGCCTGGAGCAGCTGTTTGAACATGATCCGGTTGTGCACGTGCTCCCCGGTGGCGACCTTCACCGGGGCCACGGCGCGGCGGATCGCGGCGTGGCCGAGGACGTCGTCGGGGCTGGTGGGCTCCTCGATCCAGTACGGGTCGAACGCGGCGAGGGCCTTCGTCCAGCGGATCGCCTCGTGCACGTTCCAGCGCTGGTTGGCGTCGACGGCGAGCCGGATGTCCGGTCCGACGACCTCGCGGGCGACCCGGCAGCGCCGGACGTCGTCGTCGAGGTCGGCGCCGACCTTCAGCTTGATCTGCGTGAAGCCGTCGGCGACGGCCTGCGCGGCGAGCCGGCCGAGCTTGTCGTCGTCGTAGCCGAGCCAGCCCGGGGAGGTGGTGTAGGCGGGGTAGCCGCGTTCCAGCAGCCGGGCCCGGCGCTCGGCTGCGCCTTCTCTGCCCCGCCGCAGCAGGCCGAGGGCCTCCTCGGGGGTGAGCGCGTCCGCGATGTACCGGAAGTCGATCTGTCCGACCAGCCACTCGGGTTCGGCGTCGGCGAGCAGCTGCCACAGCGGCTTGCCGGCCCGGCGGGCGGCGAGGTCCCAGACGGCGTTGACGACGGCCCCGACGGCCATGTGCATCACGCCCTTCTCCGGGCCGAGCCAGCGCAGCTGGCTGTCGCCGATCAGGTCGCGGAAGAGCGAGCCGGGGTCGGCGCACAGCTCGGCCACGTCGCGGCCGAGCACATGGTCCCTGAGCGCGTCGATCGCGGCGACCTGGACGTCGTTGCCCCGCCCGATGGTGAAGACGAACCCGTGTCCCTCGTGCCCGTCGCCGGCGTCGGTGCGCAGCACGACGTAGGCCGCCGAGTAGTCGGGGTCCGGGTTCATCGCGTCGGAGCCGTCCAGCTCGCGCGAGGTGGGGAAACGGATGTCGTGGGTGTCGACCGCGATGACGCGGGCGGGGGCCTGGGACACTGAAGTCCTTTCGGTCATGGACGAGGTGACGGAGGATCAGTCCTGGGCGCGGCCCGTGGTCACGCGGGCGATGACGAGGGCGACCAGGATGATCCCGCCGTAGATGGCCTGGATCCAGAACGAGGGCACCTGGGCGAGGGTGAGCAGGTTCTGTACGACGCCGAGCAGGAGGACGCCGGTCAGGGCGCCGAACATGGTGCCCTTGCCGCCGTCCAGGCTGATGCCGCCGATCACCGCGGCCGCGAACACGGTGAAGATCATGTTCTGGCCCTGGTTGGCGCTGATCGCGCCCACGTACCCGGTCTGCAGCAGGCCGCCGAGCGAGGCGAGCACCCCCGCGATCACGTACACGCCGAGCATGACCCGGTCCACGCGGACGCCGGCCGCGCGGGCGGCGTCCGCGTTGCCGCCGATCGCGTACAGGGCGCGGCCGGTGCGGTGGTACTTCAGCACGAACCCGGCGACGGCGAAGGCCAGGGCGGCGAGCCACACGGACAGCGGCACGTTGAGGAACGTGGTGGTGGCCGGCGAGTAGAAGCTGTCGGGCATGCCGAACAGGGTCTTGCCCTTGGTGGCGCCGACCAGCAGGCCGCGCAGCACGATGAGCATCGCGAGGGTGACGATGAAGGCGTTGAGCCGGAACTTCACCACGAGAATGCCGTTGAAGGCGCCGACGACCGCGCCGACCACGGGGATCGCGAGCAGCGCGAGCGCGGCGGGGAAGCCGGTTCCCCAGCCGGACTGGCTCGCGGGCAGCACCAGCAGGGCGCCGACGGCCGGTGCGATGCCGACCACGGACTCCAGGGACAGGTCGAACTTGCCGGTGATCAGCACGAGGGACTCGGCGAGCACGACCATCGCGAGCGCGGCGGAGGCGCCGAGGATCGAGATCAGGTTCCGCTCGGTCAGGAAGGAGTCGTTGACCACCGCGCCGAGCACCATCAGCAGCACCAGGGCGGGGACCAGGGCGAGTTCGCGGGCGCGGCGCAGCAGGACGGTCCTGGCAGAGCGGGTGTCCGGGGTCTTCGGCGGTGCCAGCGGTGGGGCGGCCCGGGTGTCAGCCATGGTCAACTCCTTCGATGGAGGCGATCAGCTCGTGGTCGCGCCAGCCGGCCGGGTGCTCGGCGACGACGCGGCCGTGGAAGAGGACGAGGACGCGGTCGCAGCGGCGCAGGTCGTCGAGTTCGTCGGAGACGACGAGGACCGCTGTGCCGTCCTCACGTGCGCTGTCCATGCGGGCGAGCAGCGACTCCTTGGACTTCACGTCGACGCCGGCGGTGGGGTTGATCAGCACCAGCAGGCGGGGGTCGGAGGCGAGGGCGCGGGCCATGACGACCTTCTGCGCGTTGCCGCCGGACAGGTCGGACACCGGCTGGTCGGGGCCCTCGGCATGGATGTCGAGGCGGTCGATCAGGCCGGTGGCGAAGCGGCGCCGGGCGGCGGGGGCGACGAAACCGAACCGGCCGAGCCGGTCCAGCACGCTGAGCGTGGCGTTGTCGCCGATGCTCATGCCGGACACCAGCCCCTGCTCGTGCCGGTCACGCGGGACACAGCCGACCCCGGCCCGCAGGGCGGCCCGTACGTCCCCGAACGGCAGCCGTACGCCGTCCAGTTCGGCGGTGCCGGCGGTCGGGGTGTGCAGTCCGGCGAAGGACTCGGCCAGCTCGGTCTTGCCGCTGCCGCTGGAGCCGGCGAGCCCGACCACCTCGCCGCGGCGGACGGTGAGGTCGACGTTCTCGTACGCCGGCGAGGTGAGCCCGTGCGCGGCCAGCAGGACGGGGGCGCGCTCGTCGGCCTGCCTTGCCGGTACGGCCCGTTCGGCGACGGACTCCCCCGCCATGGCCTCCACCAGGGCCGCCTTCGGCAGGCCGGCGACGGGTGCGGTGGTGATCCAGCGGGCGTCGCGCAGCACGGTGACCGTCTGGCAGACCTCGTACACCTCCTGGAGGTGGTGGGAGATGAACAGGAAGGTGACGCCCGAGTCCTGCAGGGACCGCATGCGGGCGAAGAGGCGCTCGATCTCCCGGTTGTCGAGCTGGGCGGTGGGTTCGTCCAGCACGATGAACCGGGCGCCGAAGCTCAACGCCCGTGCGATCTCCACCATCTGACGGTCCTCGACCCTGAGGTCGGCGGTGCGCGCCTCGGGGTCGACGCGCACGTCCCAGGTGCCGAGGAGGTCGGCGGCCTCCCGGCGCAGCCGGCGCCAGCTGATCACGCCGCGGCCGGTCGGCTGCCGGTTGAGGAACAGGTTCTCGGCGACGGTCAGTTCGGGGACGACCGTCGGCTTCTGGTAGACGCAGGCGACCTTGCGGCGCCAGGCGTCCCGGTCGGCGAGCGGGGGCGCGGGCTCGCCGTCGAAGCGGACGGTGCCCGCGTCCGGGGCCTGCAGTCCGGTGAGGACGTTCACCAGGGTGGACTTGCCGGCGCCGTTGCGGCCGACCAGGGCGTGGGACTCGCCGGGCAGCACGGTGAGCCGGCCGTCCGCGAGGGCGACGGTGGGTCCGTACCGCTTGACGATGCCCTCGGCTTCAACAAGTGGCGTACTCATCCGACCGTGTTGCCCCACAGCTTGGGGTCGTCGACGTTGGCCTTGGTGACCAGCGGTGCGGGCAGCTGGTCCTCCAGGATCCCGCTGGGCAGCCGGACGATCACCGAGCCGTGGTCGGTCTTGCCGGGCTTGAACGTCTTCCCGGCCATCGCCGCCTTGATGTAGTACAGGCCGTACTTGGCGTAGGCGTCGGCGGGCTGGGAGACGGTGGCGTCGATCTGCCCCTTGCGGATGGCGTCGAACTCCTGCGGGATGCCGTCGTTGGAGACGATGGCGATGTGGCCCTTCTGTCCGGCCGTCTTCAGCATGTTCTTGGACTTCAGGGTCTGCAGGGTCGGCGCCAGGTAGACACCGCCGGCCTGGAGGTAGATGCCCTTGATGTCGGGGTTGGCGTTCAGGAGCGTGTCCAGCTTGGCGGCGGCGGTGTCGGACTCCCATTTGGCGGGGATCTCCAGCACCTTGAGCCGGGGGTACTTCTTCTTCACGCAGGAGCGGAAGGCCTCGGAGCGGTCGCGGCCGTTGACCGAGGCGAGGTCGCCCATGATCTGGACGACCTTGCCGCTGCCGATGTGCTGTCCGAGGTAGTCGCAGGCCTTCTCGCCGTACGCCACGTTGTCGGCGCGCACCACCATGGCGACCTTGCCCTTGTCGGGCGCGACGTCCACGGCGACCACGGGGACGCCCTTGCGCTCGGCCTGGTCGAGTCCGGCCTGGATGGCGGCGCTGTCCAGCGGGGCGACCACCAGTCCCTTGACGCCCTGGGTGAGTTCGTTGTCGATGTCGGTGATCTGCTGCGAGGGGTCGCTGTTGGAGTTGACCGTCTTCAGCACCTGGACACCCTCGGACTTGGCCATCTTGGGCACGTAGTCGTTGTACGACTGCCAGAACGGCGAGGTCAGCAGCGGCAGGATCACGCCGACCTTGCCGGTGCCGCCGCCGCTCGCGCTCGCGGTGTCCTTGGTGCTGCCGCAGGCGGCGAGCATGAGCGAGGCGCAGGCGGCGAGGGCCGTCGCGCCGATGATCCGGGACCTGCTGCGCTTCCTGACCGTGCTGGCGGGCATCTCGCGGCTCCTCGTCGAGGGTGTTCGAGCAGACGCCGCATACTTATCAGACCAATATGGCGAGGCAACACCCTCGTGCACGGGAAATTCGCGTTTCGATGCTGTAGTGGTCGGACCACTGTGGTGGCTAGACTGCGGCGGACCCGGGGGAAGGAGGAGCGGCGTGGACGAGGAAGCCCCGCAGAAGGGGACGGTGACCCAGCGCGCCATCGAGGCGATCAAGGCGATGATCGCCGAGGGCCGGCTGGAGCCGGGCGAGCGGCTGCCCACCGAGCGGGACCTGGCGGCCGGGCTGGGCATCTCCCGCAGCTCGATGCGGGAGGCGATCCGCGCCCTGACCGTGATGGGCGTCCTGGAGGCCCGGCACGGCTCGGGCATCTACGTCACCGCCCTGGAGGCCGGCGACCTGCTGGAGACGTTCGGGGTGGTCGCCGACCTGTCCCGGGGCCCGCGCCTGGTGGAGCTGCTGGAGGTCCGCCGGATCCTGGAGTCGACGGCGACCGCGCTGGCCGCCGCGCGCATCACCGAGGTCCAACTCGCCGCGGTGGGCAAGCACGTGGCGGCGATGAACGCCACCGACGACCCCGAGGAGATCCTCGCCCACGACCTCGCCTTCCACCGCGAGATCGCCGCCGCCGCGGGCAACGAGACCATGGCCGCCATCCTGGAGGGCCTGTCCTCCCGCACCTTCCGCGCCCGCGTCTGGCGCGGCTACCAGGAAGAGGGCGCCTTCGCCCGCACCCGCCGCGAACACGCCGCCATCCACCGGGCACTGACCGCCCGGGACCCGGAAGCGGCGCGTGCAGCGGCCGCCGCGCACGTGGGCGAGGTGGAGGAATGGCTACGGGCACAAGTCACTCCACGCAAAGACCCGTAACGACCGCCGCCCGACTGCACGTACACCGTGACCGACGCGCGCAGCTCCCCGCACCCCTGCGGGACGGCCCGCCGCCCGCGTCTGGCGCGGCTACCAGGAGGAAGGCGCCTTCGCCCGCACCCGCCGCGAACACGCCGCCATCCACCGGGCACTGACCGCCCGGGACCCGGAAGCGGCGCGTGCAGCGGCCGCCGCGCACGTGGGCGAGGTGGAGGAATGGCTACGGGCACAAGTCACTCCACGGAAAGACCCGTAACGACCGCCGCCCGACTGCACGTACACCGTGACCGACGCGCGCAGCTCCCCACGCCCCTGCGGGACGGCCGGCTGGTCATCCGCGGCTGAACCTGAGCGTCACCAGTTCGAACGGCCGCAGCCGTACGGTGATCCGCTCGCCGTCGCGCACCGGTGGCTCGGTGTCGCCGCCCGGCCGTTCCAGCAGGTCGGTGACGGTGACGTCCACGACCTCGAAACCGGCCGTGAGGGTGGCGCGGGCCCGGCCGCCGTGGGCCTCGTGGAAGCGGACCACCACGTCCCCGCTGCCGTCGTCGGCGAGCTTCACCGCCGTGATCATGACGGCGTCGTTGTCGACGGTGACCAGCGGGGCGACCTCGTGGGCGCCGGGCAGGCGCCGTTCCGGCAGGTTGATCCGCCAGCCCTCGCGGACCGCGTCGGCGATCGAGGCGCCCGGGACCAGGGCGTGCCGGAAGCGGTGGACGCCCTGGTCGGTCTCGGGGTCGGGGAAGCGCGGGGCGCGCAGCAGGGAGACGCGGACCGTGGTCGTCGTACCGCGGTCGCCGTCGGTGCGCACGGTGCGGGTCACGTCATGGCCGTACGTCGAGTCGTTGACCACCGCCACGCCCCAGCCGGGCTCCTGAAGATGGACGAAGCGGTGGTTGCACGCCTCGAACTTGGCGGCCTCCCAGGAGGTGTTGGTGTGGGTGGGGCGGAAGACGTGCCCGAACTGGGTCTCGGAGGCGTACCGTTCGGCGTGCAGATCGAGCGGGAAGGCCAGCTTCAGGAACTTCTCCGTCTCGTGCCAGTCGACCTCGGTGTCGACGAGCAGCCGCCGCTCGCCGGGCGGCAGCGACAGCACCTGGGTGACCCGGGAGGCGCCGAAGCTCCGCTGGACCCGCACCGAGATCCCGTCCTCCCCGGCGCGCACCTCGTCGGCGTCCGTGAGGTCGGTGACGGTGTGGCGGTAGAAGGCGTCCACGTCCCAGGCGTCCCACATGTTCGGGAAGTCGGGGTGCAGCTGCAGGAGGTTGGCCGCCTTGCCGGGCGCGACGGTCTCGCGGTCGGCGGTGATGTCGTAGGCGGAGACCACCAGGCCCCGGGGGTCGATCCCGATCCGCAGCAGCCCGTTGTCCAGGACGAATCCGCCGCCCTCGCGCGGCACGAGCCGGGTGTGGCCCGTCCTGGCCGGCACGGCGGCCGCTCCGGCGGCGACTCCGGCCCGCTCGTGCGGAGCCGCGTTGAAGACCAGCTCGGCTTCGCCCTCCCCGGCCAGGGCCCGCTGCGCCGCGCCGATGATCTCGTTCAGCTCCCCGGCGATCCGCTCGTACGTCGCCCGTGCCTCCCGGTGCACCCAGGCGATGGAGGAGCCGGGCAGGATGTCGTGGAACTGGTGCAGCAAAACCGTCTTCCAGATCCGGTCCAACTCCTCGTAGGGGTAGGGGAACCCGGTGCGCACGGCCGCGGTGGCCGCCCACAGCTCGGCCTCCCGCAGCAGGTGTTCGCTGCGCCGGTTGCCCTGCTTGGTCTTCGCCTGGCTGGTGAGGGTGGCGCGGTGCAGTTCGAGGTACAGCTCGCCGACCCAGACCGGCGCTTCGGGATACTCGGCCTCGGCCTTCTCGAAGAAGGCACGCGGTGCCTCCCAGGTGACGGTGGCCGAGCCCTCCAGGTCGCGCAGCCGGGCCGCCTTGGCGACCATCTCCCGCGTGGTGCCGCCCCCTCCGTCACCCCAGCCGGTGGGCGCCAGCGAGTGCCGGGCGGCGCCCTTGTCCTTGAAGTTGCGGGCGGCGTGGGCGATCTCCCTGCCGTTCATGGAGCAGTTGTAGGTGTCGACGGGCGGGAAGTGGGTGAAGATCCGGGTCCCGTCGATGCCCTCCCACCAGAAGGTGTGGTGGGGGAACGTGTTCGTCTGCGACCAGGAGATCTTCTGCGTCAGCAGCCACTTGGAGCCGGCCGCCCGGATGATCTGCGGGAGCCCGGCGGCGAAGCCGAAGGTGTCGGGCAGCCAGACCTCCTCATTGTCGACGCCGAACTCGTCGAGGAAGAACCGCTTGCCGTGCACGAACTGCCGGGCCATCGCCTCCGAGCCCGGCATGTTGGTGTCCGACTCCACCCACATCCCGCCGGCCGGCACGAACCGCCCCTCGGCGGCCGCCTTCTTCACCCGCGCCCACACCTCGGGCCGGTGCTCCTTCACCCACGCCCACTGCTGCGCCTGGGACATGGCGAACACGAACTCCGGCTCGTCCTCGATCAGCGCGGTCATGTTGGAGGCCGTACGGGCCACCTTGCGGACCGTCTCGCGCAGCGGCCACAGCCAGGCCGAGTCGATGTGCGCGTGCCCGACGGCGCTGATCCGGTGCGCGGACGGCACGGCGGGCGCCGAGAGCACCCCGGCGAGCCGCTCCCGGGCCCGGCCGGCCGTGCCGTTCACGTCCTGCAGGTCCACGGCGTCGAGCGCCCTGTCCACCGCGCGCAGGATCTCCCAGCGGCGCTGCGAGTCGGCCGGCAGTTCGGCCATCAGCTCACCGAGCACCTCCAGGTCGATCACCAGCTGCCACACGGTCTCGTCGAACACGGCGAGGTCCATGCGGGTCAGCGTGTACAGCGGCTCGGTGCCCGCGGTGTCCTTGTCGCCGAGCCGGGTGGGCACGAAGGCGGGATAGCCGAGGATGACCGGGTTCGAGGCGGCCTCGATGTGCAGGCGCACCTCCTCGCCGCCCGCGACGGGCGCGCCGACGCGGACCCACTGGTTGCGCGGGTTGAGGCCCTTCACCGGGGTGCCGTCGGGCCGGTAGACCAGGCCCTCGCACTGGAAGCCGGGCATGTTCTCGTCGAAGCCCAGGTCGAGCAGCGCCTCGACGGTCTTGCCGGCCCACGCCTCGGGCACGGTCCCGGTCACCCGGAACCAGCTCGTGCCCCACGGAACACCCCAGCGGGCGCCGATCTCGACGGGCTCCGGCTCGGCGGCGAGCCCCTCCTGGACCGGCACGGGCTCGCCGGGCGCGTGCCACACCGCGACCTGGAGCGGCACGGACTCGGGGTACACGGCGGGGCGGATGCGTTCGTCGAGGACACGCCTGAGGCGGGCTTCCACCAGAGTGCGGTCGTCATGCATACGGGCTGCTCCCTGCGGGTTCCGGGGTTGGGCGGTCGTACCACCGGGGGGTGACGGTGACGCGGACGGAGGTGTTGTACAGCTCCCCCACAGCGCGCCGTTCGAACCGTGCGCCCCTCTCCGGGCCGGGAAGCGGCGGATCACCGGCGGCTACGGTGCCTCGCAGCCGCGGAGGCAGCCGGCTCGGCACGACTGGCTGCTCTGCACTCCCTGGCGAGTGACTCCGCCCAACCACCCCCCGTGCCCTGGCCGCCGGCCCGGACAACTCCCCCGCTCGCCGCGGGCCTCCGCCCGGGACGGCCTGAACGTGGGGAACGAGGCGGTGGCCGCCTACCGCAGGGTGCCGGACTCGGACACGGCCGCGGCCCGGCACCGCGTCCGGGCGGCAGCCGGACTGGCGGTGTACCGTCCGGTCCGGCACCAGGCCCTGCACGCCCTGAAGGCCGTTGCTGACCGACACCCGGGCCCTGCTCGGTCTCCGGGAGAGCGCCGCGGCCCATCTGGGCCTCTTCGGCGTCGCGCAGAAGACCGGCGCCGAGGACGCCGAACGGCGCCGGATCCTGGAGCTGCTCCCGCCCGACCTGCGCGTCTGCGCGCAGGACCGGTCGTTCAGGACCGCCAGTCGACCTTGAACACCCACACGTACCGGCCCGCCTTCCGCGCGGCCTCGGGTACGTCGATCACCAGCGAGCCGCCCGAGACGGTCCAGGTCAGGGGGCGGTCGTGGCCGAGCATGGTGACCTTGTCCCCGGACCGCACCGGCACCGGCGCCTCGACGATCAGCTTGGCGCCCGGCTCGGCCAGCGAGTGGATGTAGAACGCCTCGTCCGGGCGGACCGTGAACCGCAGGTCCTCGCCGAGCTGGGCCATCCGCGACCAGTACGTCGTGTCGTAGACCGCCTCGCCGTTGACCTTGAGCCAGGCGCCCGTCTGGCGCAGCCGGGTCTGCAGGATGTCCGCGATGGTGCCGTCGGCGCGCGGACCGATGTCCAGCAGGAAGTTGCCGTTCTTCGAGACGATGTCGACCAGGCTGTGCACGACCTCCTCGGCCGTCATGTAGGCGGTGTCCGGGGTCGCCTGGTTGTAGCCGTAGCTGAACGGATCGAGCCCCCGGCTGGACTCCCACTTCGCGACGACCGTGTTGGCGTACGTCGTGTACTCCGGCGTGGTGAAGTCGTGGAAGGCGATGCCGGAACGGTTGTTGACGGTCACGTCGATCGGGCGGGCGCGGTTCTTGGCGTGGTTGAAGTACTCGGCGAGCACATGGAGGCTGTCGTTCACGCCGCCGATGTCGCACCAGATGATCTCCGGGTCGTAGCCGTGGATCAGTTCGAGCATCTGCGGGGCCTGGTAGTCGTGCACGTAGTCCTTGCCCGCGGTGTATCCCGTGTACGGGACCGGCTCCAGGGTGTACGGGTTGCGCGGGGCGTGGCCCATCCACGGGTTGTCGGGGTTGAACCACTCCGGCATGGAGAAGTAGAGCCCGCGGTGGAGTTCGGGGGCGTACCGCCGGGAGGCCTCGAACAGCTCCTTGACCAGGTCGCGTCGGGGGCCCATCCGTACGGCGTTGCGGTCGGAGACCTTGGTGTCCCACAGTGCGAAGCCCTCGTGGTGCTTGGAGGTCAGGACGTGGTACTGGGCGCCGGCGTCCCGGAACAGCTCCACCCAGGCGCGCGGGTCGAAACGCTCGGCGGTGAAGCGCGGGATGAAGTCGTCGTAGGCGAAGTCCTCGCCGTAGGTGGCGCGGTGGTAGGCGTATGTGGGGTTGCCGGGGTCCTGCATCTGGTCCCAGTACCACTCGGCGTACTGCTTGCCGACCGGCGCCCAGGCGGGCACCGAGTAGACGCCCCAGTGGATGAAGATGCCGAACTTGGCGCCCTGGAACCAGTACGGCGCCTGATGGCCGGAGAGGGAGGCCTCGGTGGGCTGGTAGTCGGCCACTCCCAGGGTCAACCGGCTGGACGCGGAGGCGGCTTGGGCGCCTCCGCCGCGTGCGGTCACCGTGCCGTCCTGCCGGGTGCCGGGGGCGGTGCCCGCGCGGTTGCGGATGCCGATGCGGACGCGGGCCTGTTCGCCGGGGTCGAGGCGGCGGATGCGGGCGGGTTCGACGGTGCGGGCGCCGGGGACGTCGACACGCACGGACACGTCGTCGCCGGACAGGATCGGGACCGTACCGGCGTTGACGACCGTGGCCTCGACGCTCTGGGCGCCGGTGGCCTCCAGCAGGGAGGCGGTGGAGTGGGCGTCGCGCAGGACCAAGGCCCGCCCCTGGGCCACGGGTTGCAGGGAGAGGGCGAAGACGTGCAGGGACGTCTTGTTCGCGGCGGCGGGGTTCGTGACCGGCAGGGTGACGGCGACGGCCTCGCGCCGGGGGTCGATCCACACCTCCGACGTTCCGATCCCGACGCTGTGCTCGTCCTTGGTGCCGTCCGGCGTGTAGCGGTACGGCGCCGAGAGCGGACCGCCCGCCGCGTACCAGTCGGCGCCGCCGAGGGCCGCGGTGCTGGTGGAGCCGTCGGCGTAGTGGACGGTGGCCTGGCCGGAGGCGTCGCCGTAACTCCCGGCGGTGAGGAAGACGGCCGAGAGGTAGTGGCCGCGGGGAAGGTCGACGCGCTGGCCGAGCGCGACGACGTTGTTCCTGGCGCCCGCCGTCGACGCGGGGAAGTCGAAGGGGACGCCGTCGACTTGGATGCGGCCCGCGGGGAGTTCCTCGCCCGGGAACGTGTAGCCGGAGCCGTCGAAGTCGCCGCCGCGGGCGGAGGCGGTGTCGATGCCGTCGTTGCCGTAGAGGGCGTCGAGCGGGACGGGCACCGGGTCGGGGACGGTGGCCCACGGCGCCTGCTGTCCGGCGGCGCGCGCGGGTGTCGCGGCGGTGAGCGGCAGGGCGGCCACGGCGGTCGCCCCGGCCGCCGCGCCCAGGACCAGCCGTCTGGGATACGTGCTCATGAGCGGCTCCCATTAACTCCGATTCATCGGATGTCTGATGATGGTGGCGCCGCAAAGACGCTGTCAACGGGGCTGCAGCGAAACCGAGTTCAGGCATTGATCGGATGACGAGGTGCGTCGAGGGAACGGTGTCTCGACGTACCGCACCCGAACGGGCACAGTTCTCCCTGCGCCGTGCTGCGTACCAGCGAGTAGCCGAGGACCGAGCGAGGAGTGCCCGTGGGTGACTGGGCCGGGCGGAGTGCCGCCGAGATTGCCGCCGCCGTACGCGAGAAGCGGGTGACACCGCGGGAGGTGGTGGCCGAGCACCTCGCGCGGATCGAGCGGCTGGACGGGCGGATCGGGGCCTTCCGGAAGGTGCGGGCCGAGGCCGCGCTCGCCGAGGCCGACGAGGTGGGCTCGCGGACCGGTCTGGCCGACCTGCCGCTCGCGGGCGTCCCCGTGGCCGTGAAGGACAATCTCGCGGTGCGCGGCGAGTCCCGCCGCGACGGCTCCGCCGCCACCCCCGACACCCCGGCCGCGGAGGATCATGTCACGGTGGCCCGGCTGCGGGCGGCCGGCGCGGTGGTCGTGGGCCTGACGAACGTGCCGGAGCTGTGTGTCTTCGGCACCACGGAGGGCCCGTACGGCACCGCCCGCAATCCGTGGGACACCACGCGCACCGCCGGCGGCTCCTCCGGCGGCAGCGGGGCCGCGGTGGCCGCGGGACTGGTGCCGGTCGCGCTCGGCAACGACGGCATGGGCTCCCTGCGCATCCCGGCCGCGAACTGCGGCCTGGTGACGCTGAAGCCGGGGCACGGCGTGGTGCCGGCGGGGATCGGCAACGGCGACTGGTTCGGCATGGCGGAGAACGGCGCGCTGGCCACGACGGTCGAGGACCTGCGGCTGGTCCTGGGCGTCCTCGCGGGGGCCGACCTGCCACGCGCGCAGGAGCCCCCGCGCCGGCGGATCGCCGCGGCCGTGCGCAGCCCGCTCGCCGGGGTGAGCGTGAGCAGGCCGTATACGATCGCCGTCCGGGAGGCGGCCGGGGTGCTGACGCGGGCGGGGCACCAGGTGCGGCGGGCCGAGCCGCCGTACCCGCTCTCTTTGGGGGTGACCGCGCTGACGCACTGGACGGCCGGGACGGCCGCGGACGCCGAGGGCCTTGACCGGGCGCTGCTGGCCCGGCGGACCCGGGTGCACGCGGCGGTGGGCCGGCGGTTCGTGGACTCGGTGCGCACCGGGGACGGCCGCGAGCGGCTGCGCGCGAAGCTGACGCCCTTCTTCACCGAGTACGACGTCCTGCTCACCGCGGCCCTGGCCCGGCGCTCCCCCGCGGCGGGCCCGTGGCACGAGCGCGGCTGGCTGCGCAACGTCCTCGCGAACACCGCGTACTCGCCGTTCACCCCGCCGTGGAACCTCACGGGCTGGCCCGCGATGTCGGTGCCGTTCGGCGCCCTTCCCACGGGCGCGCCCTGTGCCGTACAGCTGGTCGGCAGGCCGGGGTCGGAGGGCGTGCTGCTGGAGCTGGCCGAGGAGCTGGAGCGGCTGCGCCCGTGGCCGCGGACGGCGCCGGTGGGCTGATCCTCAGCCGGGCTGTTCGAGCGACCGGTACATGATGTGCAGGCCCACCCGGCCGTGCCGGGGGTGGTCGAAGGCCTCCGGGACGGTGCCGAGGACGGTGAAGCCGAGGGAGGTCCACAGGGCGACGGCGGGGTTGGTCTCGACGACGGCGTTGAAGACCATCGCGCGGTAGCCCTGGGCCCTCGCCTCGGCCAGGACGTGTTCGGCGAGGGCGCGGCCGATGCCTTCGCCGGTGCGGTCGGGGTCGACCATGAAACCGGCGTTGGCGACGGAGGCGGCGGGCCCGCCGTAGTTGGGGGTGAGGTACGCCGAGCCGGCCACGGCGCCGGACGGGTCCTCGGCGACGTGGACGCGCTTGGCGGGGTGCATCCACAGCGCGCGGGCGTCGTCCTCGGAGGTGTCCGGGTCCCAGGTGTAGGTCTCGGCGGCGGCGACGATCCGGTGCCAGAAAGGCCAGATCCGCGGCCAGTCGTCGGCCACGGCTTGTCTGATCAGCATGGGCGCGAGTCTGTCAGGTCACGCCCACGCACGCGGCGATCGCGAGGGGTCGGTGGGATCCGGGGTCAGTCCACGCTGGGCAGGATGTGGGGTTCGGCGAGGTCTTCCTCGTAACCCGCGAGGCGGATCGGCGCCGACCGGGCCCACACGTCGAGGCTGCCGAGTTCTCCGGGCCGGCGGCCCGCACGCTCCGTGCGTTCCTTGGGGCGCTCTTCGCCATTCGTCTTCTCCGGTGTCACCGCGCACTCCTTATGTGTCGGTCGCCCTCGGGGGCGTCCGGTCAGTCTGCGCTCCGGCAGTCGGCGCCCGCTCGGGTCTGGATGGAAAGCCAGTCCGGGCGCGGTGGCGCCGGTACGGACGGCGGGTCTGGGTGGGACCCGATCGTGTCGTCCGCCCCTTCAGGGTACCCAAATGAGCGGGCCCGCGCTCGATCGGGAGTGCAAACAAGGTGTAACTATCAGAAGTCGTTTGGCCCCTCCATACCTGTCAATATGCGGCTATGTGCCGTCGGGCGCATCACCCGCGCGTGGAGGGAATCACCCGCCCGGGCTACACGTGGCGCAGTTCAGGTGCCGTTGGCCGCGGCGCAAGCTCGCCATGATCTGCTGATGAGCGGCAACGGCTGTCTCGCGGAAGGACTGACGCATGGAGCTGCGCAGCGTCGAGGAGCTGATGGAACTGCTGTACGCCCGCCGGCACCAGCACGCGCTGCGGACCGCCGCGCTGCTGCGCCGCGGGCGCCCCGCCGACAAGGAGCTTCAGGTGGCGGGGCTGGTGTACGGCATCGGCGCGGCCGAGGCGGTGCGGCCGCTGCTCGGGGAGCGGGTGTTCCGGCTGGTGCGCGGGGACGCGGGCCCGGTGGACGACGACGCGCTGCGGCTGCGCCAGGCGGCCGAGGAGAGCCGTACGGCGCGCTTCGACGCGGGCGTCCTGGAGGACTGGCGCACGGTGCTGGAGCTGGTGGCGGCCCGCAACTCCCGGCTCGGCGCCGTCGACTGACGCCTCGGGAGTTCCGGCGCGGGTCACCACTTGCCCGGCGCGTAGTCCTTCAGGAAGACGCCGTACAGGTCCTCGCCCGCCTCGCCGCGGACGATCGGGTCGTACACGCGGGCGGCGCCGTCGACCAGGTCGAGGGGCGCGTGGAAGCCGGCCTCGGCCAGGCGCAGCTTGTCGTAGTGCGGGCGCTCGTCGGTGATCCAGCCGGTGTCGACGGAGGTCATGAGGATGCCGTCCGTCTCGAACATCTCCGCCGCGCTGGTCCGCGTGACCATGTTCATGGCGGCCTTGGCGGCGTTGGTGTTCGGGTGCCCGGCGCCCTTGTAGCCGCGACTGAAGACGCCCTCCATCGCCGAGACGTTCACGACGTACGCGCGCCCGCTCGGCGCCTTCTTCGCGGCGTCGGCCATGGCCGGGCGCAGCGCGCTGATGAGGATGAACGGCGCCGTGTAGTTGCACAGCTGGGTCTCCAGCAGCTCCACCGGGGAGATCTGCTCGATGGTCTGCACCCAGGTGTTGGTGTCGACGACGTCCGGGACGAGGCCGCCGGCGTCGATGGCGGTGCCGTCGAGGTGCCGGGCGACGCTGGCGTTGCCGGCGACGAGGGCGAGGTCGGCGACCTTCTGGGCGTCCAGGCCGCTGGTGCCCACGGGCAGCGCGGCGATGCCGTCGACGGCGCCGGAGTTGAAGGCGCCGATGACGTGGTGGGCGGGGAGTTCGCCGGCGGGCAGCGGGGCGCTCTCGCCCTCGACCAGCGCCGCGTAGGCGGAGGGCAGGCGGCGCACGGTCTGGGTCGCGTTGTTGATCAGGATGTCGAGCGGGCCCGCCTCGGCGACCTGCTCGGCGAGGGCGACGGCCTGCGCCGGGTCGCGCAGGTCGATCCCGACGACCTCCAGGCGGTGGATCCACTCGGCAGAGTCCTCCATCGCCTTGAACCGGCGGATGGCGTCCTTGGGGAACCGGGTGGTGATGGTGGTGTGCGCGCCGTCGCGCAGCAGGCGCAGCGCGATGTACATGCCGATCTTGGCCCGGCCGCCGGTGAGCAGGGCGCGCTTGCCGGCGAGGTCGGCGCGGGCGTCGCGCTTGGCGCGGTTCTCGGCGGCGCACTTCTGGCAGAGCTGGTGGTAGAAGTAGTCGACCTCGACGTAGCGCTGCTTGCAGGTGTAGCAGGAGCGGGGGCGCTGGAGTATGCCCGCGATCCGGCCCGCCTCGACCTTGGAGGACGGCAGGATGCCCTCGGTCTCGTCGTCGATGCGCTCGGCGGAGCCGGTGGCGGTGGCCTCGGTGACGGAGCGGTCGTGCGCGGTCTTGGCGGCGCGGCGCTCCTGGCGGCGGCGCTGCTTGACCGTGCGGTAGATGTGCGAGGTGGCCCGGCGGACCTTGATCGCGTCCGGGTGGTCGACCTCGAGGGTGTCCAGCTCCTCGAGCACGCTCAGGCAGACGGCGAGCCGCTCCGGGTCGATGCCGGGGCCGTGGGCCACGTCCTGGGTGGCCATGGAGCCGTCTTCTGTCACCGTCATCGCGCTGCCGCTTCCCTCTCACCCGCGCAGCGCTCCGACTCGCGCCCGCTTTCGAACGGGGAATTTTACGGAGGACCGGCCCCCGAACCAAACGCGCGCCGAGGACCGGGACGGGGGCGACACACAGGCCGGGGCAGGGAGCCGGCCGCAGGCCACCGCCGGAGCCCGCAACGGCCCACGGACTGCGGCCTGGAACCGGGGGTACAACCCCGGCCGGGGGCCGACGCGGACAGCGGGCCCCATACCACCGCCGGAGCCGACAACGACCGCAGAAGGCAGCACGGAGGCCGAGCGCCTGCCGACAACCGGGACAGGGAGCTGGTCGCGTGCGGACGGCCGGGCCTGCGTCGCACGCCTGCGCGGGGCGGCGCGGCCGCCGGCTGTCGGTGCGCCCCCGCGGGGGCCACCCGCACCCGGCGACGAGAGCCGCACGGGTGGTGCGGGTGGGAACCGCTCCCGGCCCCACGCCGGAGGCGACGGCCGGTGCTCACACCTCGCACGCCGCCAGCAGCGTGGACAGCTCGGCCGACACCGCGTGGGCGAACCGGTCCAGGTCCGGCACCGCCTGCGCGTCCGCGACCAGCCCGTAGTGCACGTGCCCGCGGTACGTCGAGATGGCCACCGCCAGCGACTGACCCGGCGCGAGCGGGGCCAGCGGGTAGACCTCGTTCAGTTCGTGGCCGCCCAGCCGCAGCCCCAGCCCCGGCAGCGGCACGCTGGTGACGAGGATGTCGAACCACAGCCGGGCCGCCTGCCCGACGAGCGGCCCGCCGAGCCGGTGCCCGAGGGCCGGGATGTGGTCGGCGAGCAGCGCCACCGCGCCGGCGCCCCGGTTCGGCCCCGCGTCCTTGTTGCGGACCATCGCGGAGCGCACGGTGCCGAGGCGGCCGAGCGGATCGGGTTCGTCCACCGGGAGCCGTATCAGATAGCCGGAGAGCCGGTTGCCCTGTGGGTGCGCGGTGCGCGGACGGCGCCGGGACACCGGGATGAGGGCGCGGGGCGCCACGCCCTGCGTACGGTCGCCGCGCTCCTCCAGCCAGCGGCGCAGCGCCCCGGCGACGACGGCGATCAGCACGTCGTTGACCGTGCCGCCGGCGGTCTTGCGCACCCGGTGCACGTCGTCGATGTCCACGACGACACCGGCGGTGCGGCGGGTGCCGGTCGGCTCGGAGGTGAGCGCCGAGACGGGCCGCATGCCGAGCGTGGAGCGGGCGAGGGAGGCGCCGATGTCCAGGGCCCGGCCCACGTCGGACAGCGCGCCCTTGACCAGGCCGGGGACGAGCCCCGGCAGCCGGCGCACATCGGTCAGCAGCCCGCGCGGCGGCTCGATGGCGCGCGGCGCCCGCTCGGGCAGGTCCACCGGGTCGAGGATGCCGGCGGCGAGTTTCAGCGCGCGCAGGCCGTCGGCGAGGGCGTGGTGGAACTTGAACAGCACGGCGAAGGACATCCCGTCCTCGCCGGGCAGCACGTGTGCCTCCCACGGCGGCCGGCCGCGCTCCAGCGGGCGCTCCATGAGCCGGCCGGCGGCGGCGTGGAAGTCGGCGGTCGGGGCGTGCAGCCGTACGTGGTTCAGCGGGTCGAAGTCCGGGTCGGGTTCCCGGGTCGCGCCGCCGAAGGCGAGCGGCTGCCAGACGTCGCGGATGCGCAGGCGCAGCCCGGGCACGGCGGCGGCGCGCGCAGCGAGCAGATCGGCGGCGTGCGCGCCGGCGGTGGGCGAGTGAGCGCCGAAGACGCCGAGCGCGCCGAGGTGCATCGGGTGCCGGTCGGACTCGATGTTCCAGAACGCCAGATCGAGGGGAGCGAGCAGGTCGGAAGTCAAGGGCTTGCCTCACGCGTCGACGACGGGTGGATCTGAAGTCACTCGCAGTCAATCTCTGTCAGCTGATTACGGTCAAGTACGATCAGGCTACGCTCAGTTAACGGAAGATTAAGTCCCGCCTCCTCCGAAAGAGGCGGGACACAAGGGAATGGTGAGGTCACTTCAGGACCGGCTGCACCGCGTCGGGTGACGTACCCCACTCTGACGGGCGCGGGCCGACCGTGAACGCGAGCGAGCGCAGGGAGCGCAGCGCGCCCGTCGTGAGGTAGGTCCGGCCGTGCGGTGTGCCGTCGGTGCGGACGGCCTGGATGTAGCGGTCGGTCGCGGAGGTGCCGGGCGCGGTGATCGTCAGGCGGCCGCCGGGCCAGTAGCGGCGGTCCAGGGTGAGGTCGACGCGGTCGAAGACGGGCGTGGACAGGCCCCAGGTGTCGTAGCCGGGCTGGATCGGGAAGAGCCCGATGGACGACAGCACGTTCCAGGCGGACATCGTGCCCAGGTCGTCGTTGCCGGTCATCCCGGTGGGGCCGTCGGTGAAGAGGGTCAGGGCGGCGTGCACCACGTCCGTGGTCTTCCACGGCTGGCCGGTGGCCAGGTAGGTGTACGGCGCGATGAGGTCGGGCTCGTTCATCGGGTTGTACTTGTCGGCGTTGTAGTAGTCGTACGCGTCGCCGTGCACCCACACCTCGCGGGCGGTCCTCGCGGGGTCGGCGAGCAGCCGGTCGTAGGCGAAGAAGGAGTCCAGCCGGTCGTTGGCCGTGCGCCGCCCGCCGATGAGCCGCACCATGCCGGGCACGTCCTGCGGCACGAGCCACTGGTACTGCCAGGCGGTGCCCTCGTGGAAGCCGTCGCCGCGCGCCGGGTCGGCCGAGCCGGTGAAGGCGCCGGAGGCGTCACGGGCGCGGAAGAAGCCGGTGGCGGGGTCGAAGATGTTCCGGTAGTTGTGCGCGCGGGCGGCGTAGCGGGCGGCGTCGGCGTCGTGGCCGAGACCGCGCGCCATCTGGGCCAGCATCGCGTCGGCGAGGGCGTACTCCAGCGTGACGGAGGCGCCGTGGTGGTAGTCGGTGTCGCCCATCTTGGCGTACGGCCGGTCCCTGTCGTACGGGGCGAAGCCGTGCGCGAGGTACTCGGCGTTGGCCTCCCGGCCGATCCCCGGGTACTCGGCGGGCGGGACCCCGTCGGCGTTCTTCCTCAGCGCCCGGTAGACCCGCTCCTCGAAGCCCTTGAGCAGCCCCATCTGGTAGGCCGTGGTCAGGAACGGGGTGACCGGGTCGCCGCTCATGATGTTCGTCTCGACCGGGCCGTAGCCCCATTTGGGCAGCCAGCCGCCGTCCTCGTCGACCGCGACGACCGAGCGGGCCATGTCCCGTGCCTCGCGCGGCGCGAGGAGCGCGAGGAGCTGGGCCTGGGTGCGGTAGGTGTCCCACAGCGACCAGTTCTGGTAGTACGTGTAGCCCCTGGCGCGGTGGACGCGGCGGTCCCAGCCGAAGTAGCGGCCGTCGGCGTCGCTGCCGATGTTCGGCGCGAGGAACGACCGGTACAGCGACGAGTAGAAGGTCCGGCGCAGTGTGCCCGCGCCGCCCCGGACGTGGACGGCGGCGAGCCGCCTCTCCCACTCCTCGCGGGCCCGCGCGCGGACGGCGTCGAAGGACGGGCGGCCCTCGGCGGCCAGGTTTCCGGCCGCGCCGCGCGCGTCGACGTACGACAGGGCGGTGGTCGCCTCCACCGTGCGGTTCCTGGTGGTGTCGAACCGGACGTAGGCGCCGCCGGATCCGCTGCGGGAGCCCGGGGTGAGCGTCGCGCCGTCCCAGGTGCCGTAGGCGGTGAAGGGCCGGCTGAAGCGGGTGATGGTGTAGACGGTGTAGGGGCCGGTGTCGCGGCAGAAACCGTGGCCGGTGATCTCGGTGCGCACGGTGTGGTCGTCGAGGATCTCGACGGTGCTGGAGACGGGCTTGTGCAGCGCCTGGGCCGCGTTCAGCAGCACGTTGGCCTTGCCGGTGGCGGGGAAGGTGTAGCGCTGCACGCCCGTGCGCGCGGTCGCGGTCAGCTCGGCGCGGACGCCGGAGGCGAGGCCGACCCGGTAGTAGCCGGGGCTCGCCGTCTCGTCCCGGTGCGAGAAGCGGGCCGCGTACTGGGTGTAGTCCGTCTGCGTGATGTCTCCGGTGGTGGGCAGGACGGGCAGGTCGCCGCCGATGCGGCAGCCCACGCCCGAGAGATGGACCAGGGAGAAGCCGCGGATACGGTTCTGCGTGTAGTCGTAGCCGGTGCTGTGCCCGGTGTCCGGGGAGAGCTGCACCATGCCGAAGGGCACGGCCGCGCCGGGGAAGGTGTTGCCCTCGTCCTGGGTCCCGATGAACGGGTTGACCAGATCGGTGAGGTGGCCGTCGGTCCGCTCTGCGGCCCGTGCGGCGGGGGTGGCGATCAGCGCGGACGCTGCCATCACCCCGGCCAGGCACAGCCGCGTGCGCCGGGTCCCTCTCATGTCGGATGACCTCCGCAGGTTCGACATCGGTGTCTGAATCCTGAAGGTCGAACGACTCAAAACCGGGAAAGGTACGAAGATCGGGCCGAACGCGTCGCCCCGGGGCACACCGGGATGATGACGGCGCGTCAGGGCCCCGGCCGCGGCTGGGGGCGGTGCGGACGCGGGCGTCCTACGGCACCCGCTGCCCCTTCCCCAGGGCGATCACCCCGCCCTTGGAGACGGTGTACAGCTCGGCGTCGCGCTCGGGGTTCACGCCTATCGTCGCGCCGGGCGGGACCTCGACGTTCTTGTCCAGGACGGCGCCGCGGACCACCGCGCCCCGGCCGACGCGCACGTTGTCGTGGAGCACCGAGCCCTGCACCACCGCGCCGGGGTCGACGCGGACGCCCGGGGAGAGCACCGACCGGGTGACCTGACCGCGGATCAGGCAGCCGGCGCTGATGATGGACTCGCTCGCGATGCCGCCCGCGTTGAAACGGGCCGGCGAGAGCTGGCCGGAGTGCGTGTAGATGGGCCACTGGCGGTTGTACAGGTTGAACGCGGGCCGCTCGGCGATGAGGTCCATGTGCGCGTCGTAGTAGGCGTCCAGGGTGCCCACGTCCCGCCAGTAGCCCTGGTCGCGGCTGGTCTCGCCGGGCACGTGGTTCTCCCCGAAGTCGTACAGCTGGGCCTCGCCGCGTGCGGTGAGCTGGGGCAGGATCGAGCCGCCCATGTCGTGCACCGACTGGCCGTCCTCGGCGTCCCGTTGCAGCGCCTCGACGAGCGCCTTGGTGGTGAAGATGTAGTTGCCCATGGAGGCGAAGACGGTCTCCGGGTCGTCCGGCAGGCCGGGCGGATCGGCGGGCTTCTCCAGGAACCGCTCGACGGCCTGGCCGTCCGGGCCCGGTGTGATCACCCCGAAGGACGAGGACTCCGAGCGCGGCACCCGGATGCCGGCCACCGTCACGCCCGCGCCGCCCTCGATGTGCTGCCGCAGCATCTGCCGCGGGTCCATGCGGTAGACGTGGTCGGCGCCGAACACGGCCACGTACTCGGGCTGTTCGTCGTAGATCAGGTTCAGGCTCTGCAGGATCGCGTCGGCGCTGCCCAGGTACCAGCGCGGGCCGAGGCGCTGCTGCGCCGGGACCGGTGTGACGTAGTTGCCGAGCAGGCTGGACATCCGCCAGGTGGTGGTGATGTGCCGGTCCAGCGAGTGCGACTTGTACTGGGTCAGCACGCAGATCCGCAGCACGTCGGCGTTGACGAGGTTGGACAGGACGAAGTCGACGAGCCGGTAGGTGCCGCCGAAGGTGACGGCCGGTTTGGCGCGGTCGGCGGTCAGCGGCATCAGCCGCTTTCCCTCGCCGCCCGCCAGCACGATCCCGAGCACGGAAGGCCCTCCACGACGCATGGCCGCTCCCCTCACCCTGGTTCCACCATGGATGCCCCGCGCGGACGGGACTAAGCCTGCTTGAGGATCTCCTCGTACAGCGCGGCCGTGCGCCGGGCCACCGCGTCCCAGCCGAACTCCTCCGCCGCGCGCCGCCGTCCGGCCTCCCCCATCCGCCGGGCCGCCTCCGGGTCGCCGAGCACGGTGTCCAGCGCCCGGGCGAGACCCGGCTCGAAGTCGTCGTCCACGTCGACGAGCAGGCCGGTCCGGCCGTCGTCCACCACCTCGGGGATCCCGCCGACCCGGGAGGCCACGACCGGCGTGCCGCAGGCCATCGCCTCCAGGTTGACGATGCCGAGGGGTTCGTACACCGAGGGGCAGGCGAACACGGCCGCCCGCGTGAGGAGTTGGATCACCTCGGGGCGGGGCAGCATCTGCGGGATCCAGAACACCCCGGCGCGGACCCGGCTCAGCTCCTCGAACAGCTCCCGGAACTCCCGGTCGATCTCCGGGGTGTCGGGCGCGCCCGCGCACAGCACCACCTGGACGCCCGGATCGATGTCCCGTACGGCGCGCAGCAGATGGGGCACGCCCTTCTGGCGGGTGATCCGGCCGACGAACAGCACGTAGGGGCGGGTCGGGTCGATGCCGTGCCGGGTGAGGGCGTCGGTGCCGTGGTCGGGCCGGTACAGCCGGGTGTCGATGCCGTTGTGCACGACGTGCACGGCGGCCGGGTCGAGCGCCGGGTAGCAGGCCAGGATGTCCTCGCGCATGGCTCCGGAGACGGCGATCACCGCGTCGGCGGCCTCGATCGCGGTGCGCTCGGCCCAGCTCGACAGCGCGTATCCGCCGCCCAGTTGCTCGGCCTTCCAGGGCCGCAGCGGCTCCAGCGAGTGCGCGGTGACCACGTGCGGGACCCCGTGCAGCAGCTTGGCGACGTGCCCGGCGAGACCCGCGTACCAGGTGTGGGAGTGGACGAGTTCGCGGCCTTCGAGGGCGGCGGCGATGGACAGGTCCACGGAGAAGGTGCGCAGCGCGTCGTTGGCGCCGTCGAGCACGGACCAGGGCCGGTGGCGTACCACCCCCACCCCGCGGCCCTCGCCCCAGCAGTGCACCTCCAGGTCCACCAGCGAGGCCAGCTCCCGGGCGAGGAACTCCACATGGACACCGGCGCCGCCGTACACGTCCGGGGGGTACTCCCGGGTCAGCAGTCCCACTCGCACCGGACAACCCCCTGGCATCGGCGGCAGGTTCCCCTCATGGTCACCCAGATGCGGCCCGTGGGGAAGAGCGCGGCGGCCGGGTGAAGCAGCAGTCGCCGCAGACCCCGCCGCCGGGCACCCGGTAGTACAGGCAGCAGCTGCGGCGGCGGAAGGCGGCGCCGGTGCGGGCGCCGGTGGTGCGCAGCAGGGGGTGGGCGAAGAGGCCGTCCGTCAGGGCGCGGGTCCGCTGGGCGGCGTCGGTACGGCCGTGGGCGCGGGCCCAGCTCTCCAGGGTGCGGGCCGCTGCGGCGAGCGCGGATCCCGCGTTGCCCCACAGCAGTCCGGGGGCGCTGCCGTAGCGGTCCCTCAGCGTCTTGGCCAGGGGCGCCAGATGCCCGTGCAGCACGGTGGCGGCGAGGGCGGCGGCGTCGCCGGGCAGCGGGCGCAGCTCGGTCAGGCACAGGTCGTCGGGCGCGGAGGCGTGCGGATCCCAGCGCAGCAGGCGCGGGTCGAGGTCGGGCGTCCGGCCGTACAGGACGGCGCAGCCGAGGGCCGCCGACCACAGCCGGGCGGCCAGGCCCTGCTGGGCGATGGAGGCGGCGACGCGCGGCTCGGCGGTGCGCAGCCGGTCCGCGACCACGGCCACCCGTGCCGTCAGGGCGTCCGGCGCCGCCCCCGCGTAGGTCTCGGCGAGCGTGGGCGGTCGATCGGTGTCCGGGCCGCCGGCAGTCGCGGCCGTACGCAGGACGAAGAAGCCGCCGAGCGGGCGGAGCGCGGCGAGAGCGGGGTCGAGGTCCACGACCCGTAGTGCTATCAGGTGCGTTCCCCGGTCCCGGGAGCAGGGCCCGGCGGCGCGTCACCCGTCCCGAGGATGATCGCGCGGCCGGTGTACTCCATCGGCAGTAGGAGGCATTGCGTGCTCAGGGACGACGACGGGAAGAGCGCGGCCGGGCAGAGTGTCGACCATGGAAGCCGACCAACCGTCGCGCCGGGCCCAGGGCCCCCGCCGCCGTCCGCACCGGAGACACCGATGAGCGCCCTCGCGCTGTCCGTGCTCCTGTCGTTCGTGTCCGCCGCCGCCTACGCGGCGGCGGCGATCGTGCAGGAGCAGGTGGCGGTGTCCTCGACCGGCAGCGCCTATCTGCCGGTGCGCAGGGCGGGCTGGTGGGGTGCGCTCGGACTCAACGGTCTCGGCGGCGTGCTGCACGTGGTCGCGCTGGCCTACGGGCCGCTCAGCCTGGTCCAGCCGCTGGGCGCGCTGACCATCGTCTTCGCGCTGCCCCTGGCGGCGCTGTTCGTCGGCCGCAGGGCGGGGACGACGGCCTGGCGCGGCGCGGTGATGGCCACCGCGGGCCTCGCCGGCCTGCTGGCCCTGGTCGGCTCCTCCGACAGCACCTCCCTCGACACGGCCCAGCGGGTGGCGGTCGCGCTGGTCACCGGTGGGGCGGTGGTGGCGCTGATGTGCGCCGGCCGGGCCGCGCACCGGCATCCGGCGGCGCGCAGCGTGCTGCTCGCCACCGCGTCCGGCATCGCGTTCGGCATGGCGTCGGTGTTCACCAAGACCGTGGCCGTCGACTGGACCCACGGCATCGAGACGGACGACGTGCCGTCCCTCGCGGTGATCGCCGTGTTCTCGGCCGCCGGCGTCCTGCTGTCCCAGGCCTCCTACCGGGGCGGTGGGCTCGCCGCCCCGCTGGCCACGCTGACCGTGGTCAATCCGGTGCTGGCGGCCGCCGTCGGCATCCTGATGTTCGGCGAGGCGTTCCGCTACGGCGGCACCGGCACCGCGCTCGCGGTGAGCTGCGGGGTGGTGGCGGCGGGCGGCCTGATCATGCTGACGACCGAGCGGATCGAACACACCGGGACGGCCACGGCACCGGACACCGGCCCGGAGCCGCTCCTGCCGGCCGGGGCGTTCTGTGGGGTGCCGCAGCAGCGGGGGTTCGCGGAGACCGAGGCGTTCTGCGGCGTATCGCAGCGCGGTTCCGCAGAGCCCGAGCCGGACGGGGCCGGGCCGAGCCGAAGCGGGCAGGAGCCGGCCGGGTCGGACCAGGGCGACGGCGTGCGCGACGAGCGGCCGGCGCTGCGGGAGTTGCTGGGGCCGGGTCCGGACGGCGAGCCGGCGCTACGGGACCTGGTCGGAGCGGGCCCGGACGGCGAGCCGGCGCTACGGGACCTGCTCGGAGCGGGCCCGGACGGCGAGCCGGCGCTACGGGACCTGCTCGGAGCGGGCCCGGACGGCGAGCCGGCGCTGCGAGATCTGGTCGGAGCGGGTCCGGACGGCGAGCCGGCGCTGCGAGATCTGGTCGGAGCGGGTCCAGACGGCGAGCCGGCGCTACGAGATCTGGTCGGAGCGGGTCCGGATGGGGGCCTCAGTGGAGCGGGGTCGGACGGGGGCCTCGTGCGGGAATCCGGCCGCAGTCTCGGTGCGGATGCGGACGGCAGGCGGGTTCCGGGACCGGGCGGCAGCCGCGCGCCGGGGCCCGGCCGCCGCGTTTCCGGACCGGATGGCGGCCTGGTTCCGGGACCGGGCGACGGCCTTGTTTCCGGGCCAAGCGGCGGCCTCGTTCCCTCAGCGGGAGCGGGCGGCGGCCTGGTTCCCCGGCCAAGTGGCGACCCTGTGCCAGGAGCCGGCGGCGGCCCTGTGCCAGGACCGGGCGGTGACGGTGACAGGGACGCCGGAGTCGGCGGCGACCCGCCCGCGTCCGGCCCGCTGCCCGCGTCGTACCTCACCCTCTCCTCGGCCCTCGGGCTGCCGCTGCCCGTGCCGGGCGGGCACGGCTGTACGCGCGTCAGATCCTGACCCCGGCCGCCCGCAGATAGGCGAGCGGGTCGATGTCCGTGCCGAAGCCGGGTCCGGTCCGCACCTCGAAGTGCAGGTGCGGACCGGTGACGTTCCCGGTGGCCCCGGACCGGCCGATGCGCCCGCCCGCGGTGACGGTCTGCCCGATCCGCACGGAGATGGCCGACAGGTGGCCGTACTGGGTGTAGCGGCCGTCGGCGTGCCGGATGACCACCTGGTAGCCGTAACTGCCGCCCCAGCCCGCGGCCACCACGTGCCCGGCCTCCGCGGCGTGCACGGCGGTGCCGGTCGGCACGAGGAAGTCGACGCCGGTGTGGTAGCCCTTCGACCAGTGCGAGCCGGCCACGCGGTAACCGGTGCCGATGGGCGCGTCGACCGGGGCGACGACGGTGCGGCCGGTGCTCTTCGTCCGGTGCGGCGCGGCCTTGTGCTCGGAAGGGGCTTTCCGCTTCGGGGATTTGGTGGTGGCCGGGGACTCGGCGTGGGTGGCGGCCGTGCCGTGCAGGGCGAGCCGCTGGCCCGGCAGGATCAGGTCGGGATCGCCGCCGATCGTCGTGCGGTTGCCGGCGTAGAGCGCGTGCCAGCCGCCGTGGACGTGGTGCTCGTCGGCGATCCCGGAGAGGGTGTCGCCGCGCACCACGGTGTACATCTCGGCGCGGCCGGCGCGGGACTGCGGAGTGGTCTGCGGCCGCACCTCCCGCACGGAGGCCTCCGTCGCGGCCTTCTCGGTCCGCGCGGGCCGTGTCGCGGCGCTGTCCGGGTGGGCGCCGGGATCGGCCTCGCCCCGGTTCAGCCCCGCCCGCACCGAGCAGACCGGCCAGGCGCCCGGCCCCTGCCCGTCGAGGACCCGCTCGGCGACGGCGATCTGCTCCTCCCGGCTCGCGAGGTCGGCGCGCGGGGCGAACCGGGTGCCGCCGTACTCCTCCCAGGTCGACTGGGTGAACTGCAGCCCGCCGTAGTAGCCGTTGCCCGTGTTGACACTCCAGTTTCCGCTGGACTCGCAGGCGGCGACCTTGTTCCAGGTGGCGGCGTCGGCCGCGTCGGCCGTGCCGGCGGCGACCAGCGGGATCGCGAGGCCGGCGCCGCCCGCCGTGACGGTGAGTGAGGCGCGGTTGATCCTGTTCGGCTGGTACCGGCGATGCCGGCCGCGTACGGCCATGTCCGAATTCCCCTCGGCATGCGTCAGGAGGCGCCAAAAGTAAGCGCGGCGAACAGGCCATGACAAGACGGAAATCCGGCCTCCCACGCGGCCCGAGTGGCCGGGAACGCACCCTGTTCCATGCGATCCCCCGGAGGCTGAGGCGTCGGGCGGCCGCACGTCGTATTGAGGGCGGGCGGGTCGCGTGTGCGCTCGCCGGAACGGCACGACAGGATGGGCGAGGACCCGTACTGACGGAGCCGTAGTCACGAGGCAAGCAGGGAGCAGGCGGTATGAGCACTTCAGCGCAGATCGGCGTCACGGGCCTCGCGGTCATGGGCCGCAACCTCGCCCGGAACTTCGCCCGCAACGGCTACACGGTCGCGGTGCACAACCGTACGGTGGCGCGGACCAAGGCGCTCGTGGAGGAGTTCGGGACCGAGGGCGACTTCATTTCCACCGAGACCGCCGAGGAGTTCGTGGCGGCTCTGGAGCGTCCCCGCCGCCTGATCATCATGGTGAAGGCGGGCGAGCCGACGGACGCGGTGATCCAGGAGTTCGCCCCGCTCCTCGAGCCCGGCGACATGATCATCGACGGCGGCAACGCGCACTTCGCGGACACCCGGCGCCGGGAGCGGGAGCTGCGCGAGCGGGGCATCCACTTCGTCGGCACGGGCATCTCCGGCGGTGAGGAGGGCGCGCTGCACGGCCCGAGCATCATGCCGGGCGGCTCGAAGGAGTCGTACGCGTCCCTCGGCCCGATGCTGGAGAAGATCTCGGCGAAGGCGGCGGACGGCGCGCCCTGTGTCACGCACTGCGGCCCCGACGGCGCCGGGCACTTCGTGAAGATGGTCCACAACGGCATCGAGTACGCCGACATGCAGCTGATCGGCGAGGCGTACCAGCTGCTGCGCGACGTCGCCGGGTACGAGCCCGCGCAGATCGCGGAGATCTTCCGCACCTGGAACACCGGCCGGCTGGACTCCTACCTGATCGAGATCACCGCCGAGGTGCTGTCCCACGTGGACGCGGCGACCGGCAAGCCGTTCGTGGACGTGGTGGTGGACCAGGCCGAGCAGAAGGGCACCGGCCGCTGGACGGTCCAGATCGCCCTCGACCTGGGCGTCCCGGTGTCCGGCATCGCCGAGGCCGTCTTCGCGCGCTCGCTGTCCGGGCACGCGAAGCTCCGCGAGGCCTCCCGGGGGCTGGCGGGCCCGACGGCGGCGCCGCTGGGCAAGGAGGAGGCCGGGGCCTTCGCGGACCGGGTGGAGCAGGCGCTGTACGCCTCCAAGATCGTGTCGTACACGCAGGGCTTCCACGAGATCGCCGCGGGCAGCGAGGAGTACGGCTGGGACATCGACCTCGGCAAGGTCGCCTCGATCTGGCGGGGCGGCTGCATCATCCGGGCGGCCTTCCTGGACCGCATCCGCGCCGCGTACGACACCCGCGCCGACCTGCCGAGCCTGCTGTCGGACGAGACGTTCGCCCGCGAGATCGCCGACGCGCAGGACGACTGGCGCGAGGTACTGATCGCCGCGACGCGCCAGGGCGTCCCGGCACCGGGGTTCGCGGCGGCACTGGCGTACTACGACGCCCTGCGAGCCCCCCGCCTGCCGGCGGCCCTGACCCAGGGCCAGCGTGACTTCTTCGGCGCCCACACCTACCGCCGCGTGGACCGGGACGGCTCCTTCCACACGCTGTGGGGCGGGGACCGGGACGAGGTGTCCGCCTGAGGGGGCGTCTGAGGTCCCTGGGAGGCTGTCGGCCAAGGGACCGGTGGGGAACTGGCGTGGCACGGTCGCCGGTTGGGGCGGTCGGTCGCGCAGTTCCCCATGCTCCTTGTGCGGTGCCGGGCGTGCTCAGGTGAGCGGTGGGCCCGGCTCGGGATTCGGTACCGGCTCCGGGCCCGGCGGGATCGGGGACGGTGAGGGCTCCGGCGGGCCCGGGGCCGGAGGCGCCGGGGGCGGCGTCGGCTCGGGGCCCGGTGGAGGCGGGGTGGGCGCGGGGCCCGGCTCGGGGGTCGGGACCGGGCTCGGGTAGGGGTCCGGCGGGGTGGGACCGGGACCCGGACCCGGATGCGGCCCCGGCGGGACGGGGTCGGGATGCGGGTTCGTCATGGGTGTCCTCCGGCAGTCGTGGGACGTCGCCTCTGGACTACTCCCCCGCCTACCCGGCCCCCGCGCGGCCACTCACCCGTCAGGCGGAGCCGCCCGCTCAGAACCGCCCGGGATGGGTCCGCAGCCAGTCCTTCGCGGCCGCCACCAGCTCGGGGTCGGCGGGCGGGGCGGCCTCCGGGTGACGCTCGGCCCACCCGGCGACGTACGGGCACAGCGGCACCACCGGGACGCCCTCGCGCCCGGCGAGGTCGTACAGCTCACGGGCCAGGGAACCGCCGATGCCGCGGCCCTCGTGGGCGGGCTCGACGATGGTGTGGACCGGGACCAGGGCGCGCGCGGGCGACTCCAGGACGAAGTACTCGACACGGCCGACGACTTCACCCTCGCCGACGGCCTCCAGGCGGCCCGCCGCCCGGTCGTCGCGGATCTCGATATCGCTCATGGGCTCGGCACACTCCTGGTCCGGTCACGGAACGGTACGGTCCCCCGGTCAGGCCCCGACGGCCTGCGGGCTGCGCTGCTGGTCGGAGCCGGGCACGGGCTCCGACGGGTCGGCACCGAGGGAGACGATCCGGTTGTCGCCGTCGACGTGCACGACCCGCGGCTTCAGCGTCCGCGCCTCGGCGTCGGTGACCTGAGCGTAGCTGATGATGATCACCAGGTCCCCGGGATGCACGAGATGGGCGGCCGCCCCGTTGATCCCGATCACCCCGGACCCGCGCTCGCCCTCGATGACGTACGTCTCCAGCCGGGCGCCGTTGGTGACGTCCACGATGTGCACCAGCTCACCCGGCAGCAGATCGGCGGCGTCGAGCAGGTCGGCGTCGATGGTCACCGATCCCACGTAGTGCAGGTCGGCCTGGGTGACGGTGGCGCGGTGGATCTTGGACTTGAACAGAGTACGCAGCATTCGGAACTCCCTGAATTCGGCTCCCTGCCTGCTTTGCGCAGGTCAAGGGCTGTTCACTCAGCCTACAACGGCTCTCTCCTGCCGACGCCTGCTGCAGATGGCGGGATTGGCGCTGACCGGTTGCTGAGTTGGCTGACAGGTCGCCAGTGATGGCGGATAGCCCGTTCATGACCTTCCTCTTCACCAGCGACCGACAAGCGCGACCAGAGTACGGACCGACGCCCCGAACTGCAGCGAGATCCCTGTCACGTCCCCTGGCGGCAAGAGGGAGGAGCAAGATCACTAAAGCGCGAGACCGCGCTGCCTGGACTCCACAAAGCACGGCTTGGCGGCAGTCAGTCTGAGCGCAGTCCACACCGGGGCACCGGCACCTCCGTACCTCACCGCTGCAAGGTCGACCGAACCATCCGCCGCTTGCCCTAATGCCTTGGAAGGGCGGCGCAAGATGTGAGCCTGGCCCTGTGGCGGATCGTCCCCGCCCCTCTTTCTTTTCCTGGCACGCGCTTCGCCTGCGCCAACCGGGCAACCGTCCGTCATGCGACGCAGCCTGGCCGCAGGCAGGGATGCTGACTGCGCCGGACGAAATGGTATTCCGGCTGCACGGCCACCAGTTCCCCTTCGAGGGCGAGGCAAGTGGCCCCGCGCAACCGGAAGGTAAGAGGTACCGCCTTCGGTAACCACCTGTTCCGCGTTCGCGGGCTCCGCCCGCACGCCCGCACGTGGATGTTTGGCTCATGCTGTGAAGGGCTCCGGATCAGATGCCGGAATGCGGCGGACTCAGCCGGACCAAGTGCCTCCCTCGGCGCAGGCATGGACCACCGAAGCGTTCCGAACGCGCGCCAGGGCTTCGGGTGCGACCTGCGCCGGACCGGCAGGCGTCGAACCAGCCGGGGTTGTGGGGCAAGGTGCCTGATGGTTCGGGTAGAAGGGGTGCGTCTGGGCCAGGTGGATCCCTGGGACCGGGACCAACCCCAGCCGGGCCGTTCCGCACAGGCCAGAACTCCGGCTCCGCCCGCCCGCGACGCGCACAGCGGTACGCGCACGTTGCGGGCCACTGCACGGGGAGCGCGAGTGGATAGCGCTCAGAGCGCGGGTGAAGCGGCCGGATCCCGGGACTGATCGACTCAGCCGCCGCTCTTGCGCCTGAACGACCGCTGGCTCGCAGCCGGGCCGTGCGCCGTACGCACCTTCGACGCATCGGGGTTGGCGGCAGTATCCGCGGCGTCCGCCTGCGCACCGCGCTTGCGCGCCAGGGCTTCGCGGAACGTGCGCTTGAGGTCGTGGTTGCCGTCGCTGTCCGGCGTCAGAGGGGACGTCTCCGGGGCAGCCGGCCCTAACCTTCCGTAGGTACGGGCTCTGCGGTCATGGTGACCTCCTGGGTTCAGGGGTGGGCAAGCACAGCTTGTCATGCCGGGCGCCGGCGACATCATCCTGCTCCGTTGCGGCGGGTATCCCTCTCAGGGCCAAGGGAGTTCGCTTCGCAGGTGAGGTGCACAGGACGGCTTCGGGCCGGGCCGTGGGTTGTCGATCCCGTGGCCAGGCCATTCACTGCCAGGACAACGGCTGTCAGCCGTTGC
>NZ_JBEYEY010000013.1:0-283221 GCF_040703635.1 Streptomyces sp. NPDC007189 | reverse complement strand
GCCCGGTTACATTCCGAACCCGGAAGCTAAGCCTTACAGCGCCGATGGTACTGCAGGGGGGACCCTGTGGGAGAGTAGGACACCGCCGAACAATTTTTGGGAAAGGCCCACGCCGGATGGCGTGGGCCTTTCTGCATTTCCAGGGGGCGTTCCCAGGACGCGTTTCTCAGAAGCTCACCTCCGCGGTCTTCACCGTCCCGCCCCGGCGGCCCGGTGCGTGCTGGCCGCTCCAGTACAGGTTCGTGTGGGCGATGACCTGCTCCGGGGCCGGCGCTCCGTACTCCGTGAGGTCCTCCGTCGTATGCGCGTCGGCGACCAGCGTCGCGTCGTAGCCCCGCGTGAGAGCGCCGTGCAGGGTCGAGCGGATGCAGAAGTCGGTCTGGGCGCCCGCGACGAGGAGATGCCCCACCGCGCGCTCCGCCAGGACGGACTCCAGGCCGGTGTCCTCGAAGGAGTCCCCGTAGCGCTTGGCGACGAGGGGCTCGGAGTCGAGGCGCTTCAGCTCGGGGACGTACTCCCAGCTCTCGGTGCCCGGCACCAGCTCCTCGTCCTGGTGCTGCACCCAGATCACCGGCGTCCCCGCGGCGCGCGCCTTGTCGACCAGGGTGCGGATGTTGGCGATGACGTCCTCGCGGTGCGGCGAACTCGGTGCCATCACACCGTTCTGGACGTCGATGACCAGCAGCGCGGTGTGCGGGCGTTCGGACAGTGTTGTCATGGCGGCCACAATATGGGGTGCCGCTGACAACCGCCCGCACTACGGTGGCCCTCATGAGCACCTCGACCAGCGGTGACTACGTCATCCGCGCCATACGACCGGACGACTGGCCCCGAGTGAAGGAACTGCGGCTGGACGCGCTCCGGGACCCGATCGCGCACCTCGCCTTCCTGGAGACGTACGAGGAGGGCGCGGCGCGGGCGGACGCCTTCTGGCAGGACCGTGCGACCGGATCCGGTGAGGGATCCACCACGGCCCGGCAGTTCGTCGCCGAGACGCCCGACGGGAGCTGGGCCGGCTCGATCACCGTGCTCATGGAGGAGCCCGGGACCAAGGACTGGGCCGGGTATCCCGTCGAGTGCCGGCAGGGGCATGTGGTCGGGGTCTACGTCCGGCCCGAGCACCGCGGGAACGGACTGATCAAGACCTTGCTCGACGCCGGTGTGGAGTGGGCGCGGGAGCGGGCCGCCGAGCGGGTGCGGCTGCTGGTGCACCAGGACAACGAGCGGGCCCAGGGCGCCTACCGCAAGGCGGGGTTCGTGCCGAGCGGCGTGATCGTGCCGTTCGTGCGGGACGCCTCACAGAGCGAGGTCGAGTTCGTGCTCCGGTGGCCGTCCTAGACCGGTAGCTCCTGATGGGGCCAGCGGGTGCGGGCCTGTTCGCGGGAGCGGAGCAGGGCGAGGGTCGGCAGACCCTGGTCGGCGCCGGTGGCGAGCAGGTCCGGGAGCTGGGGGAGCGGGGCTACGGCCGCGACGTCGTCCAGGACGAGCGTGAGTGGTGGGTCGAGCCGACCGGAGGATGACCGTTCGGCCATGCGCCGGCCGCGCTCGACCACGCTCGAGACGAGGGCCGTCAGCAGCGGCATCGCGCCGGGATTGCTCCTGGGGTCCTCGATGGATTCACCGACCACATAAAGCGTGCCCCCTTCGTGCACGAAGGAATCCAAGGCGAGCGCATCAGTTCGGTTTGGGGTGCATGCCTCGCGGATGTTGACCGTGGACAGCGCGGACAGCGCGCGGCTGGTCAACTCCTGTGCGATGTCGCGGCGTTCGGGGTGGGCGGTGAGCGCGGCCTCGAGCTCGCCGGCGGCGCCGGGGGCGGCCTTGGGGTGGGTGCGCAGGGTGCGTACGGCGTCCTGGATCTGGCTGCCCTGGGACCAGCGGTGCACGTGACGGATGGTGCGGTTCTCCAGGGCGGCGGCGTGGAGGTAGCTGCGCAGGAGGGTGAGCGCGGTGTCGGCGACCGCCTGGTCGATCCTGGCCGTGGGCTGGACCGGGGTGAGCAGGGCGGTGGCCCGGTGCACGGCCGTCTGCTTGTCCTCGCAGCCGATGGTGGGGGACCAGTGCAGACGGGCCGGGGTGTCGCAGAGGTGGGCGGGGTCGTAGAGGACGGTGGGGCCGAGTTTGGCTCTGGCGTCCTTCGTCTCGGACCAGAGGGCGGGGTTCGAGGTGACGACCAGGGCGGGGCCTTCCGCGTCGCGCACGGCCTGGGCAGCGGCCGTCTGGCGGGTCTCCCTGGGAGCCACGATGACTTTCTCCCACCCGCCCACCGGGTCACCGACCACCGGACCACCGCCCGCCGGACCGCCACCCACCGGGTCACCGACCACCGGCCCACCGTCCGCCGACAACTGCGCCAACGGCGTCTGCGGCACCGGACGCGGCTCGGCCACCGTGGGCCGAGGCGCCGGATCCGGCGTGGTCGTCGTGGGCTGCTGCGGTGCCGGGACGGGCTCGGTCGGCTGGGGTTCCGTACGCGGCAGCAGTACCTCGTGCCGCTGTTCCGGCGCCGCCGGCATCGTCCTGTGGGCCCGTGCGCGCGCTCTGCCCGCCCGCCATCTGGCCACCACGCCCATCACGAAGACGGTGAGGACGAACAGGATCATCAGCTGGCCGATGAACAGGCCCCAGAACAGGCCCCAGCCGGAGAGCTGGGACGCCGGGGTGTCGGGCCAGGCGCCGGTGATGTCATGGGGTTCGCCGATGAGGTGACGCATGGCCAGGGGGGTGCGGGTGAAGGTGACGCCGTGCGGCCAGGCGCCCTTGGCGAAGAGGGCCGCGAGGCCGGTGGCCGTCCACACCAGCACGGTCATGCCGAGGAGGAACGCGAGTATGCCGACCAGGAGGCCGTCGGGGATGCCGCCCTGGCCCTCCCGGCGGTCCTCGCGGCGGTCGCGAGCGTCCGGTCTCACCCGTTCCTCCCCTGCCGTGCCTGAAGTCCCTGCCTGCCCTAGGCCACCGTCGACTCGGAGTCGCCCAGATGCTGTTCCACGAAGGCCGCGGCCCGCTGCTCGGCCTCCAGCTCGGCGGCGCGCAGGGCGTCGTCGGCCGCGAGGTCGCTGGAGGACTCGGTCATCGCGCGGTCGGTGAAGACCAGCGGGCGTTCCGTCTCCGTGACCAGGTGTTTGACCACCTGGACATTGCCGTTGACGTCCCATACGGCGATGCCGGGCGTCAGTGTCGGGATGATTTCCACGGCCCACCTCGGCAAACCCAGCACCCGGCCGGTGGCCCGTGCCTCGTCCGCCTTCTGGGCGTAGATCGTCCGGGTGGACGCCATCTTGAGGATGGCGGCCGCCTCCTTGGCCGCCGCGCCGTCGACCACGTCGGACAGATGGTGGACGACGGCGACGAACGACAGACCCAGCCGGCGGCCGAACTTCAGCAGGCGCTGGAACAGCTGGGCCACGAACGGGCTGTTGATGATGTGCCAGGCCTCCTCGACCAGGAAGATGCGCTTCTTCCGGTCGGGGCGGATCCAGGTGTGCTCCAGCCACACGCCGACGATCGCCATGAGGATGGGCATGGCGATGGAGTTGCGGTCGATGTGGGAGAGGTCGAAGACGATCAGCGGGGCGTCCAGGTCGATGCCGACGGTCGTGGGGCCGTCGAACATGCCCCGCAGGTCACCGTCGACCAGCCGGTCCAGGACGAGCGCGACGTCGAGGCCCCAGGCGCGTACGTCGTCTATGGCGACGTTCATCGCCTCGGCCGACTCGGGCTCGGGGTGCCGTAGCTGCTCGACGATGTCGGAGAGGACCGGCTGGCGGTCCAGGATCGACTCGTTGACGTAGGAGTGGGCGACCTTCAGCGCGAAGCCGGACCGCTCGTCCAGCCCGTGCCCCATCGCGACCTCGATGATGGTCCGGAGCAGCGCGAGCTGGCCGGTGGTGGTGATCGCCGGATCGAGGGGGTTGAGCCGGATCCCGTGGTTCAGGGCGGCCGTGGGGTCCAGCCGGATCGGCGTTATCCCCAGCTCCTCGGCGATGAGGTTCCACTCGCCGACGCCGTCCTCGCCCTGGGCGTCCAGGACGACGACCTGGCGGTCCTTGAAGCGCAGCTGGCGCAGGACGTAGGTCTTCTCCAGGGCCGACTTGCCGTTGCCGGACTCGCCGAGGACCAGCCAGTGGGGGGCCGGGAGCTGCTGGCCGTACAGCTGGAAGGGGTCGTAGATGTAGCCCTTCCCGGAGTACACCTCGCGGCCGATGATGACGCCGGAGTCGCCGAGGCCGGGCGCGGCCGTGGGCAGGTAGACCGCCTGGGCCTGGCCGGTGGAGGTGCGCACCGGCAGCCGGGTGGTCTCGACCTTCCCGAAGAGGAAGGAGGTGAAGGCGTCGGTGAGGACGGACAGCGGATCCCGCATCGGCGAATCAGCCCCTACCTTCGGATGCCGGTGGCGAAGGGAAGTGTGTTCACGAAGGCGCGGTGGTGCTCTCGGTCGCACCACTCCAGCTTGAGGTACGACTTGCCGGCGGAGGCCCTTATCGTCCGCTTGTCGCGGGCGAGGGCGTCCGGGTTGCGGGAGGAGACGGTGATGTAGCCGACGAGGTTGACGCCGGCCGCGCCGCTGGCGAGGTCCTCGCCGCGCTGGTCGAGGCGGTTGTGGGCGGCGACGTCGCGCGGGTCGACGGTGCGGTTCATCTTGGCGGCGCGGGAGGCCTCGGCCTCGTCGTTGGTCTTCTCGGTCAGCATGCGTTCGATGGCTACCTCGGTGGGCTCGAGATCCATCGTCACGGCGACCGTTCGGATGACGTCCGGGGTGTGGACGAGGAGGGGGGCGAGGAAGTTGACGCCCACCGGGGTCATCGGCCACTCCTTCACCCAGGCCGTGGCGTGGCACCAGGGGGCGCGGGTGGTGGACTCGCGGGTCTTGGCCTGGAGGTAGGTGGGCTCCATGGCGTCCAGCTCGGCCGGCCAGGCGTTGCGCTTGGTCATGGCCTGGATGTGGTCGATGGGGTGGTCCGGGTCGTACATGGCGTGGATGAGGGAGGCGAGCCGGCTCTGTCCCAGGGGCTGCCGTACCCGGATGTCGGCCTCCTGGAGCCGGGAGCAGATGTCGGTCAGCTCGCGGGCCATGACGACGGCGAGGCCCGCGTCCCGGTCGACCTTGCCGCCGCGGGCGCGGACGGCGCGGGCCATGGCCTGTGCCTCGGCGGCGAGTTCGCGGTTGTAGTGCATGCAGGCGACGAGGTAGGCGCGGTGCTGCTCGCTGCTGGTGGACACCATGGACTGCAGCTGGTCGTACGACTGCTGGAGCCAGCCGGGGGCGCGGGGGTCGCCGCGCTGGGCGACGTCCTTGGCGTGCGCGTCGGGGTCGGCGGGCAGGGTGCGGGCGAGCATCTGCAGGCGGGTGACGAAGCCGTCTCCGTTGGCGACGTGCTTGAGCAGCGTGCCGAAGCGGTCGACGAGGGCTTCCTGGTCCTCGGAGTCGCGCAGGCCGACGCCGGGGCCCTCGATCTCGATGCAGGCGGTGACGGTCTTGCGGTCGGCGTGCAGGAGTACGGCGATCTCGTCGGGCCCGAAGGGGGCGGCGAGCCAGTTGATCCGGCCGATGCCGGGCGGGGGCCCGATCTCGACCTCGCGTCCGTCGAGCCGGGTGCCCGCCTCCATGACGCCGGACCGGTAGACGGCGGTGCCGCCCTTGATGGTGCGTTTGTAGCTGCGGTTGATCTCGAACCACTTGTAGAAGGTGCGGCGCTTGTACGGCACGTAGACCGCGGCGAGCGCGAGCAGCGGGAAGCCCATCAGCAGCACGATGCGCAGGGAGAGCACCGGGACGACGAGGCCGCACATCATGCCGAGGAACGCGCCCGCGATGATCAGCGCGATCTCGCCGGACTCGCGGTTCCGGCCGATGATCGCGTTCGGCCGGGCACGGCCGATGAGATACGTACGGCGGGGCGTGACCGGATGGGACAGGTGGGACTCGGTCGTCAACGCCCTTCACCTCCCGTGCGGTTGATGTTGCGGGTGTTGCTGGCGTGCGGGGTGTTGGCGGGGCTGGCCGGGCTGGGCGCGCGGGGCGCGGGTGTGGCGGAGGGGACGGCTCCGCCGCCGGTGGGGGTACGGCTGCTGTGCGCGGCGACGCCGCCGGTGGCGGGGTTGGCGGGGCGGGGGGTGCTGCTCTGCCCGCCTGCCGCGCCGTTGCTGTCGGCGCGGGTGCTGTGGGTCTTGATGCCCTGGGCGACGAGGGTGGCGGGGGAGCTGATGACGGCGGCGGCCTTGGACTCGGCGCCCTGCATGATGCGGTTGTTGCGGCCGTTGGCGATCTCGTCGCCGAAGCCGGGGACGAAGCGGTAGATCATCGCGCTGGCGAAGATGGCGAGCAGGATGATGGCGAGGCCGGAGACGACGGCGGAGAAGGCGTCGGGGCCGTTGCCGGTGGAGAGCGCGCCGGCGAGCCCGAGCACGATGACGATGACGGGCTTCACGAGGATGACGGCGATCATGATGCCCGCCCAGCGTCGCACGTGCCCCCACAGGTTCTTGTCCACGAGCCCCGCGTAGACGACGGTTCCGAGGAGGGCGCCGACGTAGAGGAGCGCGGCCCTGATGACCAGCTCCAGCCAGAGGACGCCGGCGGCGAGGATGCTGACCAGGGAGACGACGATCAGCATGATCGGGCCGCCGCCGATGTCGGTGCCCTTGCCGAGGGCGCCGGAGAAGGTGCCGAAGAACGTGTCGGCCTGGTCGCCGGTGGCCTTGGCGAGGACGTCGGTCACTCCGTCGGTCGCGGACACGACGGTGTAGAGGATCAGCGGGGTGAACGCGGACGCCAGCACCGTCAGCCACAGGAAGCCGACGGCTTCCGAGATGGCGGTGGTCAACGGCACGCCGCGCACCGCGCGCTTGGCGACGGCGAGGAGCCACAGCAGCAGCGTGAGGATCGTGGACGCGGCGAACACGATGGCGTACTGCTGCAGGAACTTGGGGTTGGTGAAGTCGACGTTGGCGGTGTCCTTCACGGCGTGACTGAGCTTGCCGATGGTCCAGGAGGCGGCGTTGGCACAGCCCTTGGCGAGCGAGGAGAGGGGGTCGAGGGTGTCGGTGAGGGGGTTGTCGGGGGTGGATCCGGTGCCGCCGCCGGAGCCGCCGTCCTTGTTGCAGAACTGCTTGGCGGGGCCTCGGATCAGGTCGCAGGGATCGTTGCTCTTCGTCGGGGTCGGCGAGGGCGCGGCGACGGCGCGGGTGGCGAGCAACACCGCGGTGGTCTGCACGGCTGCAAGGACCGACGCGATCCTGAGGGTGCGGCGGTTAGCGGGCATACGTGAACCCTCCGTACTCCTCGACGGCCTTCGTCATGTCCTCGGCAGTGGATGCCTTTTGGTCGCGGCCCACGGGTACAGGGCCGTCCTTCTGCTGGAAGTCGGTGATCTTCCAGTCGTTGTCGACCCACTTCAGCTGGTACGTCGTGGTGTACCAGCTCTCTGTGACCGGGTTCGTCGAGGCGTCGCCAGAGAGACCGAAGAGCGAGGTGTACCAAACCTCGACCTTGTTGGTGTCCGCTCCAGACGCCGTCACTTTGGTGCCGACGGGAATGACGCGCGATACGAAGGTCTGACCCTGCGGCGGTGTTCCATCCTTGGTCAGGCCGATGTTGGAGAGGAACTGCTGGCTGGAGTACGCGCTGTCCAACGCCGATTGCCGGGCTGCCGCGACATCCGGGGCGTAGACCGCGTTGACGATCTCGTGCCTTCGCGCGGTGTTGAACATCTCGGCCGAACCCAACGCCACCGCGTAGTTCGCCGCCGCGCTCTCCGCCCCCTGCTCCGTATGGGCGAAGCCCGAGGGGATGCCGCTGGTCTTCGTGTTCACCGGTCGGGTTCCCGTGGCGGCGGTGGATGACGTGTGCGGCTGGGAGCCCTTCGTCGTCGAACCGTCGGACGACGACCCGTCCCCCCTGTTGGCGAAAGCGATCGCTGCGATGAGGAGGACCACCACTCCGACCACGGTGACCAGGCTGCGGGAGGAGGAGCGGTGGGGGGTTCGGCGGGGGGCGCCGCCGTAGGGGTCGGTTTCGGGGAGGCGGGTGCGGGTGTGGCCGGTGTCGTCGTAGTCGCTGTAGGCCTGCTCGTCTCCGGAGGTCATGGCGTGCGCGCTCCCTCACCCTCGTAGGCGTACGACGGTAGCCGTGCTGGTTGCCGCGCGGGCGCGGTCTGGTGACTCGACATCAGGGAGACGCAACCTTCGGGGACTCAGACCGCCATGCCGTACACGATCGTGAACAGGGTGCCGAGGGAGCCGATGATGAAGACCCCGGTCAGGCCGGCGATGATCAGGCCCTTGCCCTGTTCGGCGCTGAAGGTGTCGCGCAGGGCCGTGGCGCCGATGCGCTGTTTGGCCGCGCCCCAGACCGCGATGCCGAGGCACAGCAGGATGGCCACGGCCATGACCACCTCGATCATCACCTTGGCCTCGTTGCCCAGGCTGCCGAAGGGCCCCCAGTCCGGAGCGATTCCGCCGATGATGGTGTTGATGTCTCCCTTGTCGGCCGCAAAGAGCATGTAAGTCACCGCCCCTGGTGGGTAGTTCCGTCGGCCCCCTGCGGTGTGCAGAGGTCAGGCCTCATTGTCGCCGACAACGCCGCCGGCGTATGTCGACTTGACGTCATTGACTGGCGGGTTTCGTACGAATGGCGCGTTCGGTCACTCTGTGTATCACGGCAGGTCACGCCGGGCAACGAGGTCCGACCGGAACCTGTCGTGTGGTTCCGTCGTTGTCCTCTCTTGCGACCTGGCACGTTTTCTGACGGCCGGTCGGGTGAGGCGTCTGGACGATGTTCTCATGGGACGGGTGCCGGAAATGGCCAGGCCCCCGGCGCGGCAGGCGTGCTCCGCGGCCGGGGGCGCCGGTGGTGCGAGGGGTCCGGGCAGGGAAGACGGGCCGCGGCCGGCTGTCGTGGCCCGTCTTCCTTCCGTGCCGCCGAGGGGACCCCACGTCCCCCTCACCTGGCGGCTCCCCGTGACCCGACGGGGTGGCCGGTGCGGGCGGCGGCCCGTGGCGACCATCGCCTTGTTGAGTGCGCGGCAACAAGAGGCTTTCGGAATCCTGACTTCCGCCTTACTCGGGGCGGTTGGGGGATTGCTGGCCGATGACGGTGTGCTGGTGCTGTGCTGGGTGCGGCTTGACCGGGCGCACAGGCGCCGCGCGCAGGGCGGTGGCGCGCGTCAGCGGGGCTTGAGGCCGTGCAGCAGCAGGTGGACGTGTTCGTCCAGGCCGCTCAGGGTCTCCTCGGCGTCGAGGGCGCAGGCGGCGATGAGGGCGGCGAGGCCGTGCAGGCTCGCGGCGACGGCCATGGTGATCCGCTCGGGGTCGCCGGCGATGATCTCGCCCTGCTCCTGGGCGTCCGCGACCATCCGGGTGAGGGAGCCGAAGGACTGGTCGACGGCCGCGGCGAGCCGGTCGGAGCTGTCGGGGTCGTGCTTGCGCGCGAACATCAGCTCGAGCAGCTCGGGGTTGTCGACGGCGAAGCCGAGGTAGGCGCGGGCCAGGGCCGTCATCCGCCCCTCGAAGGTGAGGCCGGGCCGTGCGGCGGCGGTGCCCAGGGACCGGTTCAGCCGCTCGTACCCCTCCAGCGCGAGGGCGTCCACGAGGGCCTGCTTGTCCTTGAAGTGCCGGCCGGGTGCCGCGTGGCTCACTCCGACGTCCCGGGCCAGCTCGCGCAGCGAGAGCGCGCCGACGCCCTTCTCGCGCAGGGTGCGCTCGGCGCTCTTGAGCAGGGCTGCGCGCAGGTCTCCGTGGTGGTAGGGGCGGCTGGCGGGCGACGGGGGCATGCCGGCCATCGTATCTCGATGTTGTCATTGACAGCATTGTTGTCGATGTCTACTTTGGGGGCATGGCTGACAACTGGAACGCGACCCGTCTTCCCGACCTGACCGGCCGTACGGCCGTGATCACCGGCGCCAACAGCGGCCTCGGTTTGGTCACCGCCGAGGCACTCGCCCGCGCCGGAGCGCATGTGGTGTTCGCCGTACGGGACCTCGCGCGGGGCGGCGCCGCCGCGGCGAAGGTGAGCGGCAGCACCGAGGTGCGGCGCCTGGACCTGGCCGACCTGGACTCGGTGCGGGAGTTCGCGGACGGCTGGGACCGCCCGCTGGACCTGCTGATCAACAACGCGGGCGTGATGATGCTGCCGGAGCAGCGCACCAAGCAGGGCTTCGAGATGCAGTTCGGCACCAACCACCTGGGGCACTTCGCGCTGACCAACCTGCTCCTGCCGTATGTGCGGGACCGGGTGGTGACGGTGTCCTCCGCCTACCACCGCTACGGCGACAAGGTGATCCACTTCGAGGACGTGAACCTGCGCGGCCGCTACACCCCGACCCGCGCCTACTCCCAGTCCAAGCTGGCCAATCTCCTGTTCACCCTGGAGCTCCAGCGCCGCCTCGCCGAGGCCGGCTCGCCCGTGCGCGCCGTCGCCGCCCACCCCGGCTACGCGTCCACCAATCTGCAGAGCCACCACGCCAGCGCCCTGGCCCGGGCCCTCCTGTCCGTCGGGAACAGGATCTTCGCGCAGAGCGACCGGGCGGGCGCCCTGCCCACCCTCTACGCGGCCACCGAGGACCTCCCCGGCGCGTCCTACGTCGGCCCCTCCGGCCTCGGCGAGATGCGCGGCGCCCCCACGCTGGTCGGCCGCAGCCCGGCGGCCGGCGACCCGGAGGCGGCCCGGCGCCTGTGGACCCTGTCGGAGGAGCTGACGGGGGTCGAGTGGGGGCTGAAGCCGGCCGGCTCGTGATGTCAGTGGCGTGACGTAGCGTAATCGTGGGTGGCCGGAGTGTCAGGGGGGCGGAGCGGTGCCGGCGTCGGCGCACGCGGCTCGGAGTGCCGGGAGGTTTCACAGGAAAATCTCAGATAAGTCACGGTCGGATTCTCACGTTCGTGGGGGACAGTGAGCACTGATGAAGCGCACCTCACGCATCAGGGTCACCTCGCGCCCCACGTTGCTCGGCGCGGTGGTGATGCTCGCCCTGACCTCGGCGTCGGTCGCGGCCGCCGACGACGGCCCGGGCCCCTTCGGGGTCACCGCCGACGCCGTCGCCACTCGGCACACGGCACGGGTCGGCGCGCTGTTCGCCGCCGACCGGGCGGACGACCTGGCCGGTGGTCACTTCTGCACGGCGTCGGTCGTGCACAGCCCGCAGGGCAACCTCGTCGTCACCGCGGCGCACTGCGTGAACGGCGCCGACAGCGACCTGGTGTTCGTGCCGGGCTACCGGGACGGACAGGCGCCGTACGGGGTGTGGAAGGTGACCGGGCGCTACCTGCCCGACGGGTGGGCCAAGGACCAGGACGAGGACAGCGACCTGGCGTTCGCCACTGTGGAGAACCTGGACGGCAGGCGCCTCGAGGACGTCGTGGGCGCCAACCGCTTCACCACCGGTACGGCCACCGGGGCCACCGCCGTGACCGTCATCGGCTACCCCGACTCCCGCGAGGTGCCCATCAGGTGCACCAACAAGCCCGTCGCGCACAGCCGCACCCAGCAGCGCATCGACTGCCCGTCCTTCGCCGGCGGCACCAGCGGCAGCCCCTGGATCAACGGTGACGCCCAGGTCGTGGGCATCCTCGGCGGCCACGAGGAGGGCGGCTCGACCGACGACGTGTCGTACAGCGTGGTGCTGGGCACCGAGGCGGCCGAGCTGTACAGGGACGCGATCGGCGATCCCTGAAGCGCAGGCGACGGGAAGGCGGCGGGCGCGGCAGGCGGTCCGGCGAGCAGCCGCCGGCCCGAGGTGCTGACCGTCCGCGAGCGGATCGCCGCCACCGGACAGGCCGTGCCGTCCCCCGTCGTCACCTTCGGCTTCTCGGTCCTGGCCTTCGCCGTCGCCGCCGCGGCCGTGCGCTGGGCGAACCGGCGCAGATACAGGGTCTTCAGCACCGGCGAGGCGCCGGCCACCGGCGCGGAGGCGGCCGGCGCGGCGCTGGACACGACGTCCCTGAAGAAGGCGCCGCTGAGCGGGCGGAGATAGCGGCTGCCGGAGCCCTGGCCGGGCGCGCCCACGCGGCCCGCGAGGCCGCCCGCACGGATCGGCTCGGGCAACTCCCCACGCCGTTCGGCCGGATGCACACCATGGGGGCATGAGATTCCGCTGTGAGCGGCGTATTGCGTTCTCGTGCCGCAGGCCCGTGCGCTCTTAGACTGCTCCGGGTGGACTGGCCGGTGGCGAGGGGCGGTTGACGGTGCGTAAGGCGTGGGTGGTCGGGGGCGCCCTCGTGGGGGCCGGGACGGGCTTCGTCATGCTGCTCGTCATCGGGGTGTACGTCGTCGCCGGGAACCTCGTCAACGGATTCGGCACGGGTGGCCGGGCGCTGGCGACGGGCGCCGTACCGACCGCCTACAAGTCGCTCGTGCAGAAGTGGGGCAACCTGTGCCCGGCGCTCACCCCCGCGCTGCTCGCCGCCCAGCTGTACCAGGAGAGCGGCTGGAACCCGACCGTCGTCAGCCCCGCCGACGCGCGCGGCATCGCCCAGTTCATCCCCAGCACGTGGGCCACCCACGGCATCGACGGCAACGGCGACGGCAAGCGGGACATCTGGGACCCGGCCGACGCGATCCCGTCGGCCGCCTCCTACGACTGCGAACTGGCGAAGTACGTGAAGGACGTGCCGGGCAACGTCTCCGACAACATGCTCGCCGCCTACAACGCCGGTGCCTACCGCGTCATACAGGCCGGCGGCGTCCCGCCGATCGGCGAGACGCAGAACTACGTCAAGCGGATCCGCAGCCTGGCGCAGAGCTTCGCCGCCCCGGCCCGTCGGATCGACCCCACCCAACAGGCCGCCGGCGCCATCGCGTTCGCGCAGAGCAAGCTCGGCACACCGTATCTGTGGGGCGGCGAGGGATCGGCCTCGCAGGGCGGGCGGTTCGACTGCTCGGGGCTCACGCAGGCCGCGTACGCGAAGGTCGGGATCACCCTGCCGCGGGTCGCCAACGACCAGTACAACGCCGGGCCGCACCCCTCGCGCGGTCAGCTCCTGCCGGGCGACCTGGTGTTCTTCTCCACCGACCTGGGCGACTCGCGGGCCATCCACCACGTGGGGATCTACGTCGGCGGCGGGTACATGATCGACGCGCCGCGCACCGGGGCCGTGATCCGCTTCGACCCCATCGACACCCCCGACTACTTCGGCGCCACCCGCGTCACCGAAGATGGCGCAAAAGCGCTCCCCACGAACGTGTGACCCAGCGTGAACCAACCCCCTGAGCTGCGGTGATGAGTCTCTCTTCGATAACGTCTGCGTGATCATTCAGTGGAGAGTGGAACGTATTGATGGGGGCCGTGCGTTCCTGTTGACGTAGCCGAGCGGACGTCAGTACGGGCAGTTGCGACAGTGCAGCGGAAGCGGATCTACGAACCACGGGGGTAGGAGCGACGCACACGAGGTGCGTCCGGCAGACGACGAAGGGGCCGCAGCACCATGGCTGTACTCGCCGAATCCGGATCGAACCCCGACGTCGGCCTGCTCTACGACATCAACGGCCTCGCCAAGGACGCCCCGCACTGGTTCGACCGGACCATGGAGTTCGTCGGCGAGTACGGCCTGCTGCTCGCCATGGTCCTGCTCGTGCTGTGGTGCTGGTGGACCGTGCGGCGCCGGGGCGGCGAGGACGCCGCGCCCTCCGTGGCCGCGCTGGTGTGGGCGCCGCTCGCGGCCGGCATCGCCGTGCTGGTGAACGTCCCCATCCGGGGCTTCGTGGCGCGGCCCCGGCCCTTCGTGCAACACCAGGGACTGGACGTCCTGGTCTCCGGCAAGACCGACTACTCCTTCGTCAGCGACCACGCGACCATCACCATGGCCCTGGGCGTGGGCCTCTTCGTCGCCCACCGCCGCTTCGGCCTCGTGGGGATAGGGCTCGCGCTGCTGGAAGGCTTCTGCCGGGTCTTCATGGGCGTGCACTATCCGACGGACGTCGTCGGCGGCTTCGCCCTCGGCACGGCCGTCGCCCTCCTGCTGTCCCCGCTCGCCATGGCACTGCTCACCCCGCTGATGCGCGCGGTGGAGCGCTCACCGAGGGCGGGGTGGCTCGTACGGGGGCGCGCTGCTGAGTCCGGCCGCCATGACGCCCTGCTGCCCGGCGTGCGTACGTCCGCCGAGTCCGAGGAACGGGACCTGGCGGCGTAGTTCTCCGCGGCGGGGGTTCGCTTGCCCGCGCGCGCGGGGTGCCGCTGCGCCCACCCGTGCCGTCCCAGCGGCACGACTGCCCGCAGCGACGGCGGAGCCGGCCCCGTAAGGGGCGCGGGGAACTGCGCGACCAGCCCCCACGCACCCGCGGCCGGACACATCGCCGCGCCACCCCCCGCCAACCCCGCCCTACACCCCCTGCGCGTACGAGAAGAACCTCTGCGGGTCGTACTGCTGCTTCACCTTCCCGAGCCTCGTCACCGCGTCCCCGTAATACGCCTTCTTCCAGTTCGCCAGCGTCGGATCCGTGTAGTTCTGGTACGCCGCCCCCGAGGCGTACGGAGCCATCGCCTTGTGGGCCGAGTCCAGCCACGCCTGCGCCGTACCGCCGGAGGCCCCCGCGCTCCAGGACGCGATGTACTGGGCCAGCATCCGGGAGCGGCGGTGGACGAAGGCCGTCGCCGTGGGGGAGACGCGGTTGACCGCGCCGCCGAGGGCCGTGAACGCGATGCTGCCCGCGCCGCCCCGCACCGAGGCGATCTGCCGCAGCACCGTCTGGATGCCGGCCGCCGACAGCGAGCGGTCGAAGAAGTCGGAGCGGGCCGCGTACGTCTCCCGGTCCAGCCGGCCCTGCGGCGAGCGGCCCGGGGTGGGGCCCGGCAGATGGCACTGGGCGTCGGCGGAGAAGGACGAGCAGCCGGCGTAGATCTCCATCGCCTCCTCGTAGCCCCGGCGGCGCAGGCTGACGGAGGAGGCGTTCGCGCCGGCCGCGTGGGCCAGCCGGTCCACGGCGTTCTGCAGCTCGCCGTAGGTGCCCAGGGAGAAGCAGGCCACGGAGACGGTGGGGGTGCGGCCCGGCGCGCACTCCAGGTGCAGGGACGACCAGATCTCGTCGGGCTGGCCCGGACCCCACTCCTGCCAGGCCTTGAGCACGGCCGCGGCCTTCGCCCACGGCCAGGTCAGGTACGCCGTCACGGCCTGCGGCGCCGGGTGGGTCTTGAACTGCAGCTCGGTGACGACGCCGAAGTTGCCGTTGCCGGCGCCGCGCAGCGCCCAGAACAGGTCGGAGTGGCTGCTGGCGTCGGCCGTCACCTGGGTGCCGTCCGCGGTGATCAGGGTCGCCCGGGTGAGGCTGTCGCAGGTCAGGCCGTACGCCCGCGACGCGACCCCGTGGCCGCCGCCGAGGACCAGGCCGGAGACGCCGACGGTGGGGCAGGAGCCGGCGGGTATGGTCGCGCCCTTCGCGGCCAGCGCCCGGTAGACGTCGATCAGCTTGGAGCCGGCGCCGACCACCGCCTGCCCGCCGGAGACGCGGATGCGGTTCAGCTTCGACACGTCGAGGATGAGGCGGTTGTCGCCGGAGGAGTAGCCCGCGTAGGAGTGGCCGCCGTTGCGTATGGACACGCGTATCGCGTGCGCCTGGGCGTAGGCGAGGGTGGTGCGGATGTCGTCGGCGTGCGCCGCATAGGCGACCGCGGCGGGCTTCAGGCCGTCGAAGCGGGTGTTGTACAGCTGGTGCGCCGTCTTCCAGTCGGCGTCCCCGGGCCGGACCAGGGTGCCGTCCAGGTCGCGGGCGAGGGCCGCCCAGTTCGCGGCGGCGCTGTCGCCCGCGGTCTTCAGCGAGGCCAGCGGAGAGGATCCCGTGCGCGTCGAGGCGGCCGGCCCGCCCGCGCCCGAGCTGCAGCCGGTCAGTGCGGTCGCGGCCAGTACGGCCGTGCCGCCCGCGATGAACGTACGCCGTTCCATGCCCATCGTCGTGTGTCGCCCTTCCGCAGGCCCCCTTGGCCTGTCGTGGGGTGAGACGACCGCTTCGGCGCGTTGGTTCGTAACAGTTCATCCACAGGGAACCGAACGTCGATGCCGCGTCCGCGTAACCCGGGGGCCGGAACCTCCATGTGTTCTCCCCGTGAGCATTCCGTGACCTAACCAGGCCGACGGCAGGGGTTCACCCCTCGTTCACTTCCGGCCATCGGCGGCTTCACCTGTTCTGCCTAATTTCGGCCGTGACGGTGCGGAGCGCGGCCCTGTGGCGCCCGCGCTGGCTCCATACCTCGCACGCCGCCGACCGCGGCGGCTCCTGGAAGGAACTCCCGAAAGTGAAGCTTCAGCGCAAGAACCGGCTGCGCGCCCTGTCGCTCGGTGCGATCGCCGTGACCGGCGCCCTGGCCCTGACGGCGTGCGGCTCCGACGACAACGGCGGCGGTTCCAACGCCTCGGGCAAGCCGTCCGGGGCCACCAACGCCTCCTCGATCAAGTGCGACAACGCCAAGGGTCAGCTGCTCGCAGACGGCTCCTCCGCGCAGAAGAACGCGATCGACGCCTGGGTCAAGAACTTCTCCCAGGCCTGCGGCGTGCAGATCAACTACAAGGGCGGCGGCTCCGGCGCCGGCGTCACCTCCTTCACCCAGGGCCAGCTCGCCTTCGCCGGCTCCGACTCCGCGCTGAAGCCCGAAGAGGTCACGGCCTCGAAGAAGGTGTGCAACGGCGGCCAGGGCATCGACCTGCCGATGGTCGGCGGCCCGATCGCCCTCGGTTACAACGTGCCGGGCGTCGACAACCTGGTCCTGGACGCCCCGACCATCGCCAAGATCTTCGACAGCAAGATCACCAACTGGAACGACCAGGCGATCAAGAAGCTGAACCCGTCGGCGAAGCTGCCCGACCTGAAGATCCAGGCGTTCCACCGCTCGGACGAGTCCGGCACCACGGACAACTTCACCAAGTACCTGATCGCCACCACCCCGGACAACTGGAAGTACTCCGGCGGCAAGGCCTGGCAGGCCAAGGGCGGCCAGTCCGCCCCGCAGTCCGCGGGTGTGGCCCAGCAGGTCAAGCAGACCTCCGGCGCCATCGGCTACTTCGAGCTGTCCTACGTCAAGGACGGCATGAAGGCCGTCTCCATCGACACCGGCGCCAGCAAGCCGGTCGCGCCGAGCACCGCGTCCGCCACCGCCGACATCGCGGCCGCCAAGGTCATCGGCACCGGCAAGGACCTGTCGCTGAAGCTCGACTACAAGACCAAGGCCGACGGCGCCTACCCGATCACCCTGGTCACGTACGAGATCGTCTGCGACAAGGGCAACAAGGCGGACACCCTGCCCGCCACCAAGGCGTTCCTGCGCTACATCGCCAGCGAGGACGGCCAGAAGATCCTCTCCACGATCGACTACGCGCCCGTCCCCGACGAGATCATCGCCAAGGTCCGCACCACCATCGAGGGCCTGAGCTGACCTGATCCGAAAGTGCGGCCCGCGCCCGCCAGGGCCCGGGCCGCACCGTCCGGTGCACCGCCGCCATGAGCCGCCGCCCGTGAGGGCGCCCGGTTCCGCAGACCGGAGAACCCGATGGACATATCGACCAAGACCCCAGACGCACCGCCGCCCACGCCCCAGCCCTCGCTGACCGAGCAGAAACGCGCCGCCCGCGGTGCGACCCGCCCCGGCGACCGGATCTTCCTGGGCCTGACCCGCGGCTCGGGCATCCTGCTGCTGGTGATCATGGCCGCGATCGCGGTCTTCCTCACCTACCGTGCCTCCCTCGCGATCAGCAAGGACCACGGCAACTTCCTGACCACCTCCGAGTGGAACACCAACCTCACCCCGCCGACCTTCGGCATCGCGGTGCTGGCCTTCGGCACGATCGTCTCCTCGGTCATCGCCATGGTCATCGCCGTCCCGGTCGCGGTCGCGATCGCGCTGTTCATCACGCACTACGCACCGCGCCGCCTGTCCGGCCCGGTGGCGTACGTGATCGACCTGCTCGCCGCCGTGCCGTCCATCGTCTACGGCCTGTGGGGCGCCCTGGTCCTGGTGCCGCACATGAACGGCCTGTACGGCTGGCTCGACGACTTCTTCGGCTGGACCGGGATCTTCTCCTGGGACAAGGGCGCGCCGCGCTCCATGCTCAGCGTCGGCATCCTGCTCGCGATCATGATCCTGCCGATCATCACCAACGTGAGCCGCGAGGTCTTCCGCCAGGTCCCGCGCATGCACGAGGAGGCCGCCCTGGCCCTCGGCGCCACGCGCTGGGAGGTCGTCCGCATGTCCGTGCTGCCCTTCGGCCGCTCCGGTGTGATCTCCGCGTCGATGCTCGGCCTCGGCCGCGCCCTCGGTGAGACGATGGCCGTGGCCACCGTGCTCTCCCCCGACTTCATCATCCACGCCAGCCTGCTCAACCCGGGCGGCGGCACCTTCGCCCAGAACATCGCCAGCAAGTTCAGCGAGGCGACCGAGTTCGGCCGGGACGCGCTCATCGCCTCCGGTCTGGTCCTCTTCGTCATCACCCTGCTGGTCAACGGCGCGGCCCGGCTGATCATCGCCCGCCGCGCGGAGTACTCGGGGGCCAACGCATGAGCACCGCAAGCCTGACCGACAAGCGCTCGAGCAGCCTGCGGGCCGCCAGCCTGCCGAAGTGGACGCCGTGGGCGACCGCCGCCGGCTCCCTGGTCCTCGGCATCGGCATCTCCCTGGCCGCCGGCCTGGACAGCAGGATCCAGTGGGGTCTGATCGCCGCGGTCCTGTTCGTCCTCGGCACGTACGGCGTCGCCGCGCGCGTCGAGGGCCGCCGCCAGGCCAAGGACCGCGTGGCGACCAGCCTGGTCTGGGTCGCCTTCCTGGTCGCCGTGATCCCGCTGGTCTCCCTGATCTGGGTGACCGTCGCGCGCGGTGTGAAGGTCCTGGACGTCTACTTCCTGACCCACTCGATGGGCGTCGTCGCCGACGACGAGCCCGGCGGCGGCATCTACCACGCCATCATCGGCAGCCTGGAGCAGGTCGGCCTGGGCACCCTGATCGGCGCCCCGATCGGCGTGCTCACCGCGATCTACCTGGTGGAGTACGGCCGCGGCCGGCTCGCCAAGGCGGTGACGTTCTTCGTCGACGTCATGACGGGCATCCCGTCGATCGTCGCCGGCCTGTTCATCCTGTCGCTGATGCTCATCTTCAAGATGCAGCCGTTCGGCTTCGCCGGTTCGCTGGCCCTGGCCATCCTGATGATGCCGGTCGTCGTCCGGTCCACCGAGGAGATGCTCAAGCTCGTCCCGAACGAGCTGCGCGAGGCCTCGCTGGCGCTGGGCGTGCCGAAGTGGCGCACCATCCTGAAGGTGGTCCTGCCGACCTCCATCGGCGGCATCACCACCGGCATCATGCTGTCGGTCGCCCGTATCGCCGGTGAGACCGCGCCGGTGCTGCTGCTGGTCTTCGGCAACCCGTTCATCAACAACAACCCCTTCGAGGGCGCGCAGGCGTCGCTGCCGCTGTACATCTACCAGCAGTTCGCCAACAGCGCGGGTTCGGGAGCGGCGTACGACCGCGCGTGGGCGGCGTCCCTCACGCTGATCGCCTTCGTGATGATCCTCAACCTGGTGGCCCGCGGCATCGCCCGCTGGAAGGCCCCCAAGACCGGTCGCTGAGGCGACTATTTCCGGCTCCGGGCGGGGCCACACAGCGACCGAGCTTGATTTTCTGGAAGTGAAGTAGACGACATGGCCAAGCGAATCGACGTAAGCGGACTGACCGCGTACTACGGCTCCCACAAGGCGATCGAGGACATCTCGATGACCGTCGAGCCGCGTTCGGTGACGGCGTTCATCGGCCCCTCCGGCTGCGGCAAGTCGACGTTCCTGCGCACGCTGAACCGGATGCACGAGGTCACGCCGGGTGGCCGCGTCGAGGGCAAGGTGCTGCTGGACGACGAGGACCTGTACGGCGCCGGGATCGACCCGGTGTCCGTCCGCCGCGAGGTGGGCATGGTCTTCCAGCGGCCGAACCCCTTCCCCACGATGTCGATCTTCGACAACGTGGCGGCGGGTCTGCGGCTGAACGGCAACTACAAGAAGTCGGAACTGAGCGACGTCGTCGAGAAGTCGCTCAAGGGCGCGAACCTCTGGAACGAGGTCAAGGACCGGCTGAACAAGCCGGGCTCCGGGCTGTCCGGTGGCCAGCAGCAGCGTCTGTGCATCGCCCGCGCGATCGCGGTGGAGCCGAAGGTGCTGCTGATGGACGAGCCGTGCTCCGCGCTGGACCCGATCTCGACGCTCGCGATCGAGGACCTGATCGGTGAGCTGAAGGAGCGCTTCACGATCGTCATCGTGACGCACAACATGCAGCAGGCGGCGCGTGTCTCGGACCGTACGGCGTTCTTCAACCTCGCCGCGGTGGGTCAGCCGGGGCGGCTGATCGAGATCGACGACACCGAGCGCATCTTCTCCAACCCGTCCGTCCAGGCCACCGAGGACTACATCTCGGGCCGCTTCGGCTAGGCCGACGCCGGTGTCCCAGAACCCCTCGCGGTGCTGCATGGCGGTGCCACCGTGAGGACGCAAAGGGCCCGCCCCTCTTCTGGGGCGGGCCCACTGCGTTCCGCTTCCCTGCCGCATCCGGGGGCTCCGCCCCCAACCCCGCCGGGGCTCCGCCCCTGGCCCCCTTTGCCCACCCACCCGACTCGGTCGGCTGAATGGCCGGCGGCTGGGGAGCGGTTGATTGAAGGGCCGGGGTGCGTGGGGGAAGGGCTTGGCTGAGGGGCTGGGGATGGGTGCAGAACCCCCCGATCCCCCACCCCCACGCGTCCGGTCAGCACGCCCCAGCACGCCGCTCCGGTCGGCCTTTGCTGCCTGGCCTTCGTGCGCGGCAGCGCTCGGTGGCTCGGTGCATGAGAACGCCCACCTCCCTCGGCCCGTGTTTCAGGCGGGCGAGTCGGGTGGGCGGGGACGGACGGGCTTACAGGACCGTCAGGTTCACGATGCCGAAGGCCAGGGCCGCGACCAGGGCCGCGGCCGGCATGGTGATGAACCAGCCCAGGACGATGTTCTTGGCCACGCCCCAGCGGACGGCGTTGAGGCGCTTGGTCGCGCCGACACCCATGATCGCCGAGGTGATGACGTGGGTCGTGGAGATCGGGGCCTTGAAGAGGTACGCCGTGCCGAACATGATCGAGGCGCCGGTCGCCTCCGCGGCGAAGCCCTGTGGCGGGTCCAGCTCGATGATCTTGCGGCCGAGCGTGCGCATGATGCGCCAGCCGCCCGCGTAGGTGCCGAGGGAGAGCATCAGCGCCGAGACGATCTTCACCCAGACCGGGATCGGGTCGCCGAACGTCTCGTGGCCGGAAATCACCAGTGCCATCACGACCACGCCCATCGTCTTCTGGGCGTCCTGGAGGCCGTGACCGAGGGCCATGCCGGCCGCCGAGACCGTCTGCGCGATCCGGAAGCCGCGCTTGGCCTTGTGCGGGTTGGCCCGGCGGAACAGCCACATGATCGCCAGCATCACCAGGTAGCCGACGATCAGGCCGACCACCGGGGACAGGAACATCGGAATGATGATCTTGTCGACCACGCCGTTCCAGTGGACGGCCGTACCGCCCGCGAGGGCCGCGCCCACCAGGCCGCCGAACAGGGCGTGGGAGGAGGACGAGGGCAGGCCGAAGTACCAGGTGACCAGGTTCCAGGTGATCGCGCCGATCAGGGCCGCGAAGAGGATCCCCATCCCGTGCGAGCCCGAGGGCGACTCGATCAGGCCCTCGCTGACCGTCTTGGCGACCCCGGAGCCCAGAAAGGCGCCGGCCAGGTTCATGACCGCCGCCATGGCGAGCGCCGCCCGCGGGGTCAGTGCCCGCGTGGAGACCGACGTGGCGATCGCGTTCGCCGAGTCGTGGAAGCCGTTCGTGTACGTGAAGAAGAGCGCGACCGCGATGGTCACGACCAGGGCGAAGGTGGCCATCGACGCCTCAGGACTCCTTGACGGCGATGGTCTCCACCGTGTTCGCCACGTGCTCGAACGCGTCGGCCGCCTCTTCCAGGACGTCCACGATCTGCTTGAGCTTGAGCACCTCGATCGCGTCGTACTTGCCGTTGAAGAGGTGGGCCAGCAGTTTGCGGTGGATCTGGTCGGCCTGGTTCTCCAGGCGGTTGACCTCGATCCAGTACTCGGTGAGGTTGTCCAGCGTGCGGAGGTTCGGCATCGCCTCCGCGGTCAGCTCGGCCGCCCGGGCCAGCACCTCGATCTGCTGCTCGACGCCCTTCGGCAGTTCCTCGACGTTGTAGAGGACGACCAGGTCGACGGCCTCCTCCATGAAGTCCATGATGTCGTCGAGGGACCCGGCGAGGGTGTAGATGTCCTCGCGGTCGAACGGCGTGATGAACGAGGAGTTCAGCTGGTGGAAGATCGCGTGCGTGGCGTCGTCACCTGCGTGTTCCGCGGCCCGCATACGCTCTGCGATCTCGGCCCGGGCGGAAGCGTCCGCCCCGAGCAGTTCCATCAGGAGTTTCGAGCCCGTGACGATGTTGTCCGCGGACGCGGCGAACATGTCGTAGAAGCTCGTCTCCCTGGGGGTCAGACGAAAGCGCACGTGGGTTCCTCTAGGTGCTTCGGTTTCGGTCAGGGTGATGCTAGGCGCATCATCCGGCCACGGCTATCGGGCCGCATCCCAGTGTCGCCCATCGGGCAGGATGATCAGCACGGGGGCGGACCAAGGGCTGTCTACCCCGAAAGTTGGTTACCATATACCCAGTAGGGGTATGGATCCCCGATTGTGCCCGCCGCTCGTCCCGAAATGGAGGCCCGCGATGACGACGACCGAGGCCGGCGCCGAAACGGCACCCTCCCAGACCACGGGCGAGACCGTGAGCGAGACCACGGGCGCGGCCGCGGGTGAGACCGCGCACACCCCGCATGCCACGCACGGCTACCACAAGCAGAAGGACGAGCACCTCAAGCGGCTGCGCCGGATCGAGGGCCAGATCCGCGGCCTGCAGCGGATGGTCGACGAGGACACCTACTGCATCGACATACTGACCCAGGTCTCCGCCTCCACCAAGGCGCTGCAGTCCTTCGCGCTGCAGCTGCTGGAGGAGCACCTGCGGCACTGCGTGGCCGACGCGGCCCTCAAGGGCGGCGACGAGATCGACACGAAGGTGGACGAGGCGACGAAGGCGATCGGCCGCCTCCTGCGGTCCTAGGCCGGGTCGCAGGCCCCGCAGGCCGCGCGTTCCTCGGCGACGCGGAGCACCTCGTCGATGCTCTCCAGACTGAGCCGGTCCTCGGCGGCGGAGGCCGCGATGATCAGCTCCCCGCACAGCTCGATCTCGGCGAGGGCCACGTGGTCCTGCACCGCCGTACCGCCGACCGGTGCCACCCGCCTCACCTTCTCTCTGCCGTCACCGGCTTCCTAGAGTAGGGAGTGGCCTACACACCGCGCATGGCACGGACGGGCTACTTACGCACCGGCGGTAGGGACTAGTCGCGGTCCTCGGCGATACGGCCCGCGTAGATGTCCGCGGAGCGCGGCAGCCGTACGTCGGCGGGGGCGCCGAAGTCGTACAGCAGGGTCGTCGAGGCGACCGCCACGGGGTTCTTCTGCCGGCCGTTGACGAAGCTGAAGCGCTGCCTGAGCTTGCGGATGCGGCCCTGGTCGTCGAGATAGGCGTCGAACGGGACTTCGGTCGTGGCGAACCCTTTCGCCGCCGCGGCCAGCGGGCCGCGGTTCCCGGTGGAGGCCAGGCGGGCCGCGCCGCGCAGGTCCGCCGTGCCCCGGTAGTGCAGCACGGGGGTGCCGCCGACCTCGGTCCGGCCGACGTAGGCCGCGGTGCGGGTGCCGCGCAGCACCTCGGCCGCCGCGTACGGGTCGGTCGCGCCGCCGGTGACCAGGTTGCCGTCGGACAGCGTGGCGATGTCCACCCGCACCCACTTGTCGGCGGGCACGCCCGCGCCCCGGTTCTTCATGAACAGGGCGCCCGGCGCGAGGAGTTCGGTGATCGGCTGGTGCTCGGAGGCGCCCGCCGGATCCTCGGGCAGCACGACGGTGAGCCGGCCGAGGCGGTGCCGGTAGTCGTAGACACCCTGGCCGCGGATGGTGACCCGGGTGCCGCCCGTGGCCATCTCCATGGAGGTGGTCGCCTGCGAACTGCCCGCCCCGCGCAGGGTGTCGGCCGCCCGGCGCAGCACGGCGACCGGATCACCCCCGCCCTTGACGTCCTCGGCGGCGGCCCCGCTGCCGGAACAGCCCGTGGCACCCGCCCCGAGGCCGAGCATGATGCCGACCGCGAGGACCGTACTGCCCGCGCTCCTGTGCTGCCGCCGCTCCATCGCCTGCCTACCCCCAGCCGGTACGTCCGTCACGGGCCCCCTACTCCTCCGGTCAACGACGGGCAGGGGGGCGTCGTCACGCGGCGAGGGAGCGGACACCGCACCAGGAGCCCTTCATCCAGGGGCCGGTAACGTTGTCGGCGTGGCGCAGCAGGAGGGGCCGGAGCGCGTCCGGCAGGGGCAGGAGCACCTCACCTCGACGACGGAACAGGGCCGTTTCTGCGTGGCCCGCTGCACCTGCGGCTGGCGCGGTCCGGCCCGCCGCGCCCGCAGCCAGGCACGGACGGACGCGGAGGCTCACACGGCGGGCCTGTGAAGGGCGTCGACCAGCTCGCGGTCCCGGATCTGGGTGAGCCGGCCGCGGGCGGCGGCGGGGGAGAGCCACAGGATCCGGTCCACCTCGCTGTTCGGGGTGAAGCGGCCGGAGACCGCCTCGGCCGCCCAGTACCGCACCTGCTTGGGACGGCCGCCCGCCACATAGCGCACGGTCGGCAGCTCGGCCCCGGGCCGGGCGGTGTACCCGGTCTCCTCCGCGACCTCGCGCAGGGCGCCCGCGAGCGGGTCCTCACCCCGCTTGAGCTTGCCCTTGGGGTGGGACCAGTCGTCGTACTTCGGCCGGTGGACCAGACAGATCTCCAGGTCCCCGGAGGCCGGCGAGCGGCGCCACAGCACGCAGCCGGCCGCCCGCACCAGGGTGTCGTCCACACCGCCCTCCTTCGGGGACTCAGGGTGTGCTGACCGTCCGCTTCTGCCAGGCCTGCTGGAAGGCGAACCTGGCGGCCTCCACCTCGTGCCGCTGGTCGGCGTGGAGCACGCCGAGCGCGTACGCCGTCGCCGGGGCGATCCGGGGCGTACGGGCCGCCTGGGCCGCCGCCGCTGCCGCCTCCGAGGCGTCCCGGTGCCGGTTCAGCGCCCGCCCGGCCGCCAGCAGTCGCACGTCCACCGGCATGTTGCCGCCGTGCAGCGCCTCCTGGGCGTAGCGGTGCAGCCGCAGCAGCAGCCGGACCTGGTGCCAGGGGCCGTCCTGCGGGTGCGGGGCCGGGTCCGGTGACAGACCGTGCACCAGGGCCTCTGCGTTGTAGGGGTGGCCCGCCGTGACCAGGGGGAGCGCCGCGATCGCGGCGGTCAGCCGTTCCTCCGCGGCGGCTGCCGGCGGGCGCAGGTCGGTGGTGGGCGCGGCGGGGGTGAGGGGGACCTCGCTGGCCAGTACGGCGACCTTGTCGGCGACGGCGTGGAAGCGGCTGGATCCCAGTGCCTGCAGGGCTGTGGAGTGGGCCCTCGTCCGGGCGAGGGTGAGCTGGCGTTCCAGCAGGGCGCCTGCTTTGGCCGCGCCCACGGTGAGGTTGCCGCGCTCTGCCGTCGCCGTCGCGTTGGCCGGACCACCGGTGTTCTCCAGTGCCGCTTTCAGCGGGGCGGGCGCCGCCCCGGCGGCTGCCGCATCGCCCGTGCTCGCCGTCGCGCCCACGCTGCCGACGCCCGCCGTCGCCACCGCCTGGCCCGGGAACGTCGTGGCCCCCGACAACCGGTGCAGCGCCAGCAGCAGCCGTTCCAGCCGGGCCTCGTAGGCGTGCTCAAGGCCCAACGTGCCGGACAGCCACGCCAGTTCGGGGCGCATCTCCTCGGACCAGTCGGCGTCGAGGAGCGGGCGGAAGGTGTGCAGGCTGCCGCTGATGCGGCGGGCCGAGCGGCGCAGCAGCCGGGCCGCGTCGACGGACTCCTCGGCGCCGCCCGCCGTGTGACCGCCGGTCTCGCGGTGCAGGCGCAGGGCGCGCAGGAACTCCGTGGCCTGGGCGCGCAGGTACGCCGCGAGGGCGTCCCCGGTCACCTCGGCGGCCGCGGGGTCCGTCGGGTCAAGGTGTTGCTGTGCCACGCCGGCGCCTCCGGGCGTCTATGAGCATCTCCTGGACGTTGCGCAGCGGCTGTCCGTCCGCGTCGGTCGCGTGTCGCGTCCACTCGCCGTCCGGGCCGAGGTGCCAGGAGGAGGTCGCGTCGGACATGCCGGTGTCGAGCAGCCGGTTCAGGGCCGCCCGGTGGGCGGGATCGACGACCCGCACCAGGGCTTCTATCCGGCGGTCGAGGTTGCGGTGCATCATGTCGGCGCTGCCGAACCACACCTCGGGCTCGCCGCCGTTGCCGAAGGCGAACACCCGGGAGTGCTCGAGGAAGCGGCCGAGGACCGAGCGGACCCGGATGTTCTCCGACAGGCCGGAGACGCCGGGGCGCAGCGCGCAGATGCCGCGCACCCACACGTCCACCGGCACGCCCGCCTGGGACGCGCGGTAGAGGGCGTCGATGACGGCCTCGTCGACCATGGAGTTGACCTTGATGCGGACGAAGGCCGGACGGCCCGCGCGGTGGTGCTGGACCTCCTTCTCTATCCGCGAGATCAGACCGTCGCGCAGCGACTTCGGGGCCACCAGCAGCCGGCGGTAGGTCTCCCGGCGCGAGTAGCCCGACAGCCGGTTGAACAGGTCGGAGAGGTCGGCGCCGACCTGCGGGTCGGCGGTGAGCAGGCCGAGGTCCTCGTACAGGCGCGCCGTCTTCGGGTGGTAGTTGCCCGTGCCGACGTGGCTGTAGCGGCGCAGCGTCTCGCCCTCCTGGCGGACGACGAGGGACAGCTTGCAGTGCGTCTTCAGGCCGACCAGGCCGTAGACGACGTGGCAGCCGGCCTCCTCCAGCTTGCGCGCCCACTTGATGTTGGCGTGCTCGTCGAAGCGGGCCTTGATCTCCACCAGGACGAGGACCTGCTTGCCGGACTCGGCGGCGTCGATCAGCGCGTCGACTATCGGGGAGTCGCCGGAGGTGCGGTACAGGGTCTGCTTGATCGCGAGGACGTCCGGGTCGCCCGCCGCCTGCTCCAGGAACGCCTGCACGGACGTGGAGAAGCTGTCGTACGGGTGGTGCAGCAGGACGTCGCGGGTGCGCAGGGCGGCGAAGATGTCCGGCGCGGACGCGGACTCCACCTCGGCGAGGTCGCGGTGGGTGCCGGCGACGAACTTCGGGTACTTCAGCTCGGGCCGGTCGAGGCCGTGGATCCGGAACAGGCCGGTGAGGTCGAGCGGACCCGGCAGCGGGTACACCTCCGCCTCGGAGATCTTCAGCTCGCGCACGAGCAGGTCCAGCACCTCGCGGTCGACGGACTCCTCGACCTCCAGGCGCACCGGCGGGCCGAAGCGGCGCCGCATGAGCTCCTTCTCCAGGGCCTGGAGCAGGTTCTCGGCGTCGTCCTCCTCGACCTCCAGGTCCTCGTTCCGGGTGAGGCGGAAGGTGTGGTGCTCCAGCACCTCCATGCCCGGGAACAGCTCCTCCAGGTGCGCGGCGATGACGTCCTCGATGGGGACGTACCGGCCGGGGCTGCTCTCCAGGAAGCGGGACAGCAGCGGCGGCACCTTCACGCGCGCGAAGTGCTTGTGGCCGCTTACCGGGTTCCGCACGACCACGGCCAGGTTCAGGGAGAGGCCGGAGATGTACGGGAACGGGTGCGCGGGGTCGACGGCCAGCGGCGTGAGAACGGGGAAGATCTGGTGCCGGAACAGCGTGAACAGGCGGGCCTGCTCCTTGTCGGTCAGCTCGTTCCAGCGGACCAGGTGGATGCCCTCCTCCGCGAGCGCGGGGGCGACGTCCTCGTGGTAGCAGGCGGCGTGCCGGGCCATGAGCTCGCGCGAGCGGGCCCAGATCATCTCCAGCACCTCGCGCGGCTGCAGCCCCGAGGCGGACCGGGTGGCCACGCCGGTGGCGATACGGCGCTTCAGCCCTGCCACCCGGACCATGAAGAACTCGTCCAGGTTGCTGGCGAAGATCGCGAGGAAGTTCGCGCGCTCCAGCAACGGCGTGTCCGGATCCTCGGCCAGCTCCAGGACCCGCTCGTTGAAGGCGAGCCAGCTGCGTTCACGGTCCAGGAAACGGCCCTGCGGCAGCGGAGCGCCGTCGGTCCTCGACTCCTCGTACGCGTCGAGGTCCGCGTCGATGTCCGGTTCCAGGTCGGAGACCGCGCCCTGCGCGAAATGCGTGCGGTGCGCGGCTATGGAGCCCACGTCGGGCTGGATGCGCTGGACCTCTGCCTGGGCGTCGTGCTGGCTCATGAACCCATTCTTCCGCGCCACCGGCATCACGGGCGCATCGGAACGTGCGGGCGGGAGCGTCCCGGCCCCGTTCTGGGCGGGCCCCTCGGGGGGCGGCGAAGGCTCTGGCACGGCGAGCGTCATTGGCCGAGCGTCGCAAGCCAGCCTGAATCAATGGTTACGGAGACATGACGTCCGGGCTAGCGAGGGGCGGATCACAGGGTTCGCGGAGCACACGACGAGTAATCCCACGGCGCCCAGGCGGACGGTCTCAGCCCCGCAGGGTCACGTTTCCGTGCGGTACATCAGGTCCGTCTCGTACGTCGTGAACCCCAGCCGCTCGTACACCGACACCGCCGCCTGATTGTCGGCGTCGACATAGAGCATCGCGGTCGGCAGCTGCTGCCCCGCCAGGTGCCGCAGGCCGATCGTGGTGAGGGCCTTGCCGAGGCCGCCGCCCTGCTCGCCGGGGCGGACGCCGAGGACGTACACCTCGCCGAGCCCCTCCTCGGCGTGCACCTTGGTCCAGTGGAAGCCGATCAGCTCCCCGCGCCGCTCGGCGAGGAAGAACCCGGCCGGGTCGAACCACGGCTGGACCTTGCGGTCGTCGAGGTCCCGCTGGGTCAGCGAGCCCTGCTCGGGGTGGTGGGCGAAGGCGGCCGCGTTGACCGCGAGCCAGGCCGCGTCGTCCTTGCCGGGCACGAAGGAGCGCACGCTCACGCCCTCCGGGAGCGCCGGCTCGGGCAGCTTCAGGTCGGTCAACGGCCGCCGCATCTGCCGCAGTTCGCGGAACAGGGTCAGGCCGAGGACCTGGGCGAGGTGCCGGGCGGCGGGGTGCCCGCCGTGCGCCCACACCCGCAGCCGCTTGCCGGAGGCGGCGAGCAGCGCCGCACCGAGCGCCCGCCCGTGCCCGTGCCCGCGGTGCGCGGGATGGACGACGAGTTCGGCGGCCGGGGCCTCCACCGGGTCGGTGTCCTCCAGCTGGGCGTAGCCGACGAGTTCGCCGTCGACGTTCAGCAGCAGATGCGAGACGCCCTCGCGGGCCTCGCCGCGCAGCTGCAGCCGGCCCTGTTCGGACACCGGTTGCTGCCCGTCGACCGCGGCGGCCTCGGCGAGCAGGGCCCGCACCGCCTCGGCCTGGTCCGGAGTGAGCGCGGAATGGGTCTCGATGGAGCGGGCGGGGAAGGCCCGTACGGTGTCGTCGCTGCTCATGCGTAGAGAGTACGGGGCGGTCCGGGGGCAGCGCAGGCAGCACAGCGGGCAACGGAACCGGCAAACGGGGCTCGGACAAAACCTGTCTGAACATCTCTGCGGTTCCGGAATACCCCTGTGAATTGTTCACGGGGGTTTTTCGATACCGAAGGCAAAAGCACATGCGCTTCCACAAGCTGTGGAAAGAGGTGACGGTGATGCTGCGGTCAGCTCCGCTTGGGGCCGGTGATGCCCTCGCCGATGACGAACCCCTTGGCGGGGCCTTCCGGGATGGTGACCTCCGTCCCGTACGGGACCCGGTGGATGTCCTCCCAGTCGGCCTTGTCGGGGCGCGGCCCGGTGAAGAGGGTGACGGCGCCCTGGCCGTCGTAGTCGTCGATGAGCACGTAGACGGGGATGCCGGCGCGGGCGTACTCGCGGCGCTTGCGGATGCGGTCGCGGTCCTGGTTGCGTTTGCCGGGGGAGACGACCTCGACGACGAGATGGACAGCGGAGGCCTCCACTCCCAGTCCTTCCTCGTCGGCATAGGGCTTGAGGTCCTCGGGAGCGACGAATGCGTCCGGGATCCATCCCTTGCGCTTGTGGATGACGTTGGTGTCCTGGTGGCACGCGTGTTCAGCGCCGTCCAGGAATCTGTCCAGTGCCCGCCGCAGACGGTTCGTGATCTGGGCGTGGGTAAGGCGACCGGTGGGCGACACCTCGATGGCTCCCTCGATGATCTCCGCGTGGTAGCCCTCGGGGAGTTCCATGGCCTTCCACGCCTGCCACAGGACCTCGTCCAGGTCGGGTCCGTTCAGGGATTCAGCCGGAGCCTCGGACATGGTCTCGGGCCTCTCGTGTGCGAGAGCGGTCAAGGTGGCACCTCCTCCTCAAGTGTGGGCTGGGTGTGCGTGCGGCACAAGCAACGCGATCACCGCAGGCGTGGACGTGCGTATGACGCGGAGAGATGTCCTGCGCTCACCTCTCCGGGTGGCAGCGCGTCCCCGGGGCGTCGGCCTGGTCCGGCCAGTTCCGGGTGGTGGCCCAGGCGGTGAAGGTCTGCCAGCCGACCTCGGGGTACGCGCGGCGCAGGGCCGGGACGTCGACGTCCAGGCCGGTGGTGGTGAAGTAGGCGAACATGGCCGCCAGGTCCGCGGAGTGGGTGCGGACGGTGTCGAGGGGGACCTCGTGGTGGGTGATCGGGCGGCCGGTGGCGGTGGCGAGGGCGGCCGCGATCTGCCGGGGGGTGCGGGTGTCGGACGCGATGTCGATACGGCGGCCCGTGAACGCGCTCCGGCGGGTGAGGGCCAGCGCCGCGAACGCGCCGATGTCGGCGGCCGGGATCAGGGCGAAGGGGCGGTCGGCGGGCATGGGCCAGCCGAAGACGCCCTCGCGCAGCCCGGAGAGGGTCCAGCCGGTGGCGTAGTTGTCCATGAACGCCGCCGGTGCGATCACCGTCCAGGGCAGGCCGGAGGCCGCGAGACACCGCTCGATCTCGTGCTTGCTGTCGTAGTGCGGGATGCCGGTGCCGCGGTCGGCGTGGGCGGCGGAGGTGAGGACGACGTGGTCCAGGCGGGCGGCCGACGCGGCCTCGACGAGGGCCCGGCCCTGGCGGACCTCGGTACCGGTGTCGGTGCCGAAGGGGGTCGTGACGGCGAAGAGCGCGTCCGCGCCGGTCAGGGCCGCGTCCAGGGAGGCGCGGTCGTCGAAGTCGGCGCGGCGGATCTCGGCGCCGAGAGCGTGCAGGGCCGTGGCGGCCGGTGCGTCGGGAGTGCGGGTCAGGGCGCGGACGTGGTGGCCGGCGGCCAGGAGGGCGCGGGCGGTGGCCCCGCCCTGGGCGCCGGTGGCGCCGGTGACGGCGACGGTGAGCATGGGTGTCCCCCGGGAGAATAGGATGGCGGTGAACAACTGCGTGACGCATTAGCTGCGTTGCGCAGGAAGCTATCCGGAATTTCACTGCGCCGCGCAGCGTTTTTGGAGGGCGAGTCACGTGACCGACCCGAGCCGGGCCCGGCTGTACGAGGAACTGTCGGCGGAGTCGCGCCGCTATCACGCGGCGTTCGTGCTGTTCAACCAGGCCGTCGCCGACCACCTCGGGCTGCACCCCACCGACGTACAGGCCCTGAGCCTGCTGACGGCGGAGCCCGAGCCGCTCCCGGTCCGGCAGATCGCCGACCTCACCGGCCTCACCACGGGCTCCGCCACCCGCCTGGTGGACCGGCTGGAACGCGCCGGCTATGTGGCCCGCACGCCGGACGCCCGGGACCGGCGCCGGGTGCTGGTCACGCCCGTACCGGAGCGCGTCGCCCGGGTCACCGCCGTCTGGGACGAGCTGGGCCGCACCTGGCAGACCCTGCTCGACGACCACAGCGAGGACGAACTGAGGGCGATCACCCGCCACCTGCGCCGCGCGAACGAACTGAGCCGCGCCCAGATCCAGCACCTGCGCACCCTGCCGAAGCCGGAGCCGGACTGAGCGGAGGGGACCGAGCGGGACCGGCGGACCGGACGCACGCGGCCGACGGCACAAGCGGCACTGCGGACCGGCTCCCGCCGCCGACGGGACCAGGGAGACCGCGCAACCAGAGGAAGACCGGGACCGGCAGCATCGGACTGACGAGACCGCTGGCCCTGACGGCTCCGGCTCTCGAGGTCTCGACCACGCGCACCGCTCCAGCCGGCCGGGACTCGACCACGCGCGGCTCAGCCGTCCGGGGCCTCGACCACGCGCGCCGCTCAGCCGTCCAGGGGCCTCGACCGGGACCCATGCCGCTCCAGTCGGCCGGGGTCTCGACCGGGCCCCGTGCCGCTCAACCGGGGGCCTGGGCCGGGCCCCGCGCCGCTCCAGCCGTCCAGGGCCCCGATCGCGCCCGGCGCCGCTCAGCCGTCCAGGGTCTCGACGGGGACCCACGCCGCTCAGCCGTCCGGGGTCTCGGGCGACCACGTGCGCCGCTCCAGCCGTCCGGGGTCTCGACCGGGCCCCGCGCCGCTCAACCGGGGGCCTCGGCCGGGCCCCGCGCCGCTCCAGACGTCCGTGGCCCCGATCGCGCCCTGCGCCGCTCAGCCGGCCGGGGTCTCGACCGACCACGCGCGCCGCTCCAGCCGTCCAGGGCCTCGGCCGGGCCCCGCGCCGCTCCAGCCGTCCGGGGTCTCGACCGGGCCCTGCGCCGCTCAGCCGTCCGGGGTCTCGACCGGGCCCCGCGCCGCTCAACCGGGGGCCTCGACCAACCGGGGACCTCGACCGGGCCCCGTGCCGCTCAACCGGGGGTCTCGACCGGGCCCCGTGCCGCTCAACCGGGGGCCTCGGCCGGGCCCCGCGCCGCTCAGTCGGCCGGGGCCCAGGTTGGGCCCCCTGCCGCTCAGCTCGTCAGGGTTTGCGTTGGTTCCGGGGTCTCCGGTGGGGGGATCGGTGCGCCCGGCAGCCGTACCGTCGCCACCGTGCCGCCCCCCTCCGCGCGGGCCAGGGTGACCTCGCCGCCCGCCTGCTGGACCGTGCGGGCCACGATGGACAGGCCGAGGCCCGAGCCCGGCAGGGCCCTCGCGCTGGGGGAGCGCCAGAAGCGGTCGAAGACGTGCGGGAGTTCGTCCTCGGGGACACCGGGGCCGTGATCGCGGACGGACAGGACGCCGTCGGCCAGCTGCACCTCGACCGTGCCGCCCTCGGGGCTGAACTTCACCGCGTTGTCCAGGATGTTGACGACCGCCCGCTCCAGCGCCGAGGGCTCCGCGCGGACGTACCAGGGCTCCAGGTCCGCCGTGATCGTCAGTTCCGGGCCGCGCAGCCGGGCCCGGCGCAGGGCCGCCTCGACCGTGTCCTCGAAGGAGACCACCTGGACGCGCTCGCCGCGCTGGCCCTCCGAGCGGGACAGCTCCTGCAGGTCGCCGATCAGCGCCGCCAGCTCGGTCACCTGCGCCTTCACCGAGGCGAGCAGCGCCTTGCGGTCCTCCGGCGGGAGCGGCCGGCCCGTCTCCTCGCTGCGGGTGAGCAGCTCGATGTTGGTGCGCAGCGAGGTCAGGGGCGTCCGCAGCTCGTGCCCGGCGTCGGCGATCAGCTGCTGCTGCAGGTCGCGGGAGCTGGCCAGCGAGGCGGTCATGGAGTTGAAGGAGCGGGACAGGCGGGCCACCTCGTCCTCGCTGTCGTCCTCCACGGGGATGCGGATCGTCAGGTCCTCCGTGCGGGCCACGTGCTCCACGGCCTCGGTGAGCTTGTCGACGGGACGCAGGCCCGCACGGGCGACGGCGAGGCCCGCGGCGCCGGCGCCGAGAACTCCTATGCCGGACACGAGGAGAAGGATCAGGGCGAGATCGTTGAGGGTCTTCTCGGTGTTCTCCAGCGGTACGGCGGTCATCCAGGCGGCGCCCTGATACACCTGCGGCCCGGTGTCCGTGAGGACCACCAGCGGCATGGTGAGCACCCGGACGGGGTTGCCGTCGGTGTCCGTGCCGTTGCGCAGGATGCCGCCCTGGCTGGTGTCGTGCCCGACGACCGCCCGGTCCGCGGAGGTGGTCCGCACCACGCCCGGCGAGTCCGCCGAGACACAGGCCGTGCCGTCCGGCTTGACCAGCTGCGAATAGATGTTGTTGTGGGCCGGCAGCCCGTTGGAGGAGTCGGTCGGGCTGCGCGGGCACGCCGTCAGCAGATCGAGCACCTGCCCGGCCCGCACGGGACGCTGCGAGGAGGTCTGCAGGTCCTTGTCCATCAGGTCGTACAGCTTCCCCTGCACGATGAACCAGGCCGTCACCGACACCGCCGCCACCGCGAACGCCACGGCCGCCGCGACCAGCATCGCCAGACGGGTCCTGATCGGCAGGGAGCGGTAGCGCCGTACCAGCTTCTTCACTCGGCGCCGCCCTGTCGCAGGACGTACCCCACGCCCCGCACGGTGTGCACGAGCCGCGGCTCGCCGCCGGCCTCCGTCTTGCGCCGCAGGTACATGACGTAGACGTCGAGGGAGTTGGAGGAGGGCTCGAAGTCGAAGCCCCAGACGGCCTTGAGGATCTGCTCGCGGGTGAGGACCTGGCGCGGGTGCGCCATGAACATCTCCAGGAGGGTGAACTCCGTGCGGGTCAGCTCCACCGGCCGCCCGCCCCGGGTGACCTCCCGGGTCGCGAGGTCCATGCGCAGGTCGGCGAAGGTGAGCGCCTCGTCCTGCTGGGCCTGGGCCGACACCGCGGCCGCGTACGAGCTGCGCCGCAGCAGCGCGCGGATCCGGGCGAACAGCTCGTCCAGCTCGAAGGGCTTGACCAGGTAGTCGTCCGCCCCGGCGTCCAGCCCGGTGACCCGGTCGCCGACCGTGTCCCGGGCCGTCAGCATCAGGATGGGCGTCGTGTCGCCGGCGCCGCGGATGCGGCGGGCCGCCGTCAGGCCGTCCATGCGCGGCATCTGGATGTCCAGGACGACCAGGTCGGGCTTGTAGGCGGTCGCCTTCTCCAGCGCGTCCGCGCCGTCGACGGCGACCTCCGTGTCGTACCCGTCGAAGGCGAGACTGCGCTGGAGCGCCTCGCGTACGGCCGGCTCGTCGTCGACGATCAGGATGCGCTGGGGGTCACGGTCGCCTTCGGCGGGGCTCATCGCTCGCGGTTCCTCGGGATGCGGTGGGTGGGGTGTACGGGGTCTGGCCGCTGTCTCTCAGCGTGCCACGCCACGGGGCCCGAGGGCACTGAGCCGCGAGGCGCGCCACCGGGGTCAGGCGAAGGCCGGGACCGCGGTCAGGCGGTGCAGCGGCACCTTGCGGCGGTGGGTGCGGACGGGGGCGGTGCGCAGGCCCATCAGCTCGGGCACCGGCGTGGCGGCCACCTCCGGCGCGCGCGGCACCGACTCGGGCTTGCGCGGCGCCGGGATGGTGACGTGCACGTGGAGGGCGACCGCGAGGGCGAGGACGACGTCGGCGGGACCCTGGTCGGCGATCTGGTGCGAAACCTTGGTGATCATGACGTTCTCCCTGCTGACCGTGCGTGGGTTAGCTGTTGTTGCCCGCCCGCAGCTTGGCCAGGTCGGACTTGACGGTGTTGACGGGGATGGCGAAGCCGAGGCCGATGCTGCCGGCGTCCGAGGACGACGATGCCTGCTGGCTGGAGGAGTACATCGCGGCGTTGATCCCGATGACGTTGCCGCTCGCGTCGATCAGCGCGCCGCCGGAGTTGCCGGGGTTCAGCGAGGCGTCGGTCTGTATGGCCTTGTAGGTCGTCGTGGAGGAGCCGGTGTCGCCGTTGAACTGGCGGCCGCCGAACTGGAACGGCCACTGGCCGCCGCCGCCCTGGTCCTGGCTCTCGTCGGTGGAGACGGTCACGTCCCGGTCGAGGGCGGAGACGATACCGCTGGTGACGGTGCCGGTCAGGCCCTCGGGGGAGCCGATCGCGACGACCGAGTCACCGACCTGCACGCTCGAGGAGTTGCCCAGGGACGCGGGCTTGAGGCCCGAGGCGCCGCGCAGCTTGATCAGTGCCAGGTCCTTGGAGCTGTCGGTGCCGACGACGTCGGCGGTGTAGCTCTTGCCGTCGCTGGTGCGCACCTTGATCGACTGCGCGCCGGAGACGACGTGGTTGTTGGTGACGATCTCGCCGTTCGACGTGATGATCACGCCGGAGCCGGTGGAGGAGCCGTTGCCCAGGGTCGCGTTGATCTCGACCACGCTGGGGCTGACGGCCGCGGCGATCGCGGCGACGTCCCCGCGCTTGCTCGACGGCACCGCGTTGGTGGTCGTGCCCGCGGAGGCGACCGTGTCCTTGCCGGTCAGCTCCTGGAAGCCGTACGCCGTGGCGCCGCCGACCGCGGCCGCGACGATCGCGACGGCCGCGAGGAGGGCGACCGGGCCCCGGTTCCGCCGCTTCTTGTGCGCAGCGGGCTCGGTGGCCGGCTCGTACGGCGGCGGGGGCGGCCACTCCGGGTTCACGGGAGCGGAGTAGCTGGGCTGCTGGGGGTATCCACCCTGGCTCTCGGTCATGCTCATAAGAGTCCCCCGTGACCATGAGAGCTTCCTGAGTGCCCGCTGAGAAGCCCGGCAGAAGCTCGTTTGCCCGATATAAAGGCGCTTCCCGGTGTCCCGGGCCGGGCTCTCACCCGGCGTTCAGAACGCCTGGTCGCAGCCCGGTCAGAGCCTGATCAGAGCCCGGGCGGCGCGTGACCGGCGTCCGGCCGGGTCTCGCAGCCGCAGCTCGTGCGCACCACGAGCCGGGACGGGAAGGTCTTCAGCCGCTCCCGCCGCGAGCCGGCCACCCGCAGCCCGTCGTCCAGCACCAGGTCGACCGCCGCCCGGGCCATCGCCGAGCGGTCGGAGGCGACCGTGGTCAGCGGCGGGTCGGCGAGCGCCGCCTCCTTGATGTCGTCGAAGCCGGCCACCGCCAGCTCGCCGGGCACGTCGATGCGCAGCTCGCGGGCGGCCCGCAGCAGGCCGATCGCCTGGTCGTCGGTGGAGCAGAAGACCGCCGGCGGCCGCTGGGGGCCGGAGAGGACGTCCAGGGCGACGCGGTAGGCGTCGTAGCGGTTGTACGGCGCCTCGAACAGCCGGCCCTCGGTGGGCAGGCCCGCCTCGGCCATGGCCCGCTTCCAGCCCTCGACGTGGTCGGAGACCGGGTCGCCGACGGCCGGGGTCTCGGCGGTGCCGCCCATGCAGGCGACGTAGTCGTAGCCGTGCTCCAGCAGGTGGCGTACGGCGAGCTGGGCGCCGCCGAGGTCGTCCGTGACCACGGCGACGTCGTCGATGGCCTCGGGGCGCTCGTGCAGCAGCACCACCCGGGCGTCCCAGGCGTCGATCTCGGCGGCGGCCAGGTCGTTCAGCGCGTGGCTGACGAGGATCAGCCCGGAGACGCGCATGCCGAGGAAGGCGCGCAGATAGTGGACCTCGCGTTCGCCGATGTAGTCGGTGTTGCCGACCAGGACCATCTTTCCGCGCTCGGAGGCGGCCTGCTCGACCGCGTGCGCCATCTCCCCGAAGAAGGGCTGGCGGGCGTCCGGGATGATCAGGCCTATGAGGTCGGTGCGCCGGGAGGCCATCGCCTGGGCGACCCGGTCGGGGCGGTACCCCAGTTCCTTGATCGCGGCGAGGACACGCTCGCGCGTGGCCGGGGCGACCGGCCGGGGTCCGTTGTTGATGACGTAACTGACGACGGCGGTGGAGGTTCCAGCCAGCCGTGCCACGTCATCGCGAGTCACCTTGGCCACGCGCGGAGTCTACGCGGATTGACCCGGTCCGGGCAGGGCGTATCACTGCTTGGATGTGCGTAAGCAATGCCCCGCCGGACGGATGTCCATGCCTGGCCCGGGAAATCCACGGAAATCCCCGGGGAACTACGCCTCCGCGTGGACCTCGGCGCCGTCACGGGCGGCGGGAGTGTCCGTGTTCTCCTCCTTCGTCCGGTCCGCCCTGGCCTTGGCCTCCTCGCCGGACCGGTCGGCCTTCTCCGGCGTAACGAATCGATAACCGACGTTGCGGACCGTGCCGATCAGCGACTCGTGCTCCGGGCCGAGCTTGGCGCGCAGCCGCCGTACGTGCACGTCGACGGTCCGGGTGCCGCCGAAGTAGTCGTAGCCCCACACCTCCTGCAGCAGCTGGGCGCGGGTGAAGACCCGGCCCGGGTGCTGGGCGAGGTATTTGAGCAGCTCGAACTCCTTGAAGGTCAGGTCCAGGACCCGGCCCTTGAGCTTGGCGCTGTAGGTCGCCTCGTCCACGGAGAGGTCGCCGTTGCGGATCTCCATCGGCGAGTCGTCGCTGACGAGCTGCTGGCGGCCCATGGCCAGCCGCAGTCGCGCCTCCACCTCCGCCGGGCCGGCGGTGTCGAGGAGCACGTCGTCGATGCCCCAGTCGGCGGTGACGGCGGCGAGGCCGCCCTCGGTGACGACCAGGATCAGCGGACAGCCGGGGCCGGTGGACCGCAGCAGCTGGCACAGGCTGCGCACCTGGGGCAGATCGCGGCGGCCGTCGACGAGGATCACGTCGGCGCCCGGGGTGTCGACGAGGGCGGGGCCCTCCGCCGGGGCCACCCGCACGTTGTGCAGAAGCAGGCCGAGGGCGGGCAGCACCTCCGTCGACGGCTGGAGGGCGTTGGTCAGGAGCAGCAGAGAACTCATACGTCTGGTTCCTCCTCGGTCCCTGCGAGGCTGTGCGGACGGGCACTGCTCTGCGATCCCGAAGGCCCGTACACCGGCGGTCACCCGAGGTTTCCCGCTTCGTATACAACGCTTCCGAAAGCACAAAAGGACCCGGGGGCTTCGCTGCCCGAGTCCTCTGTCCACGAGAATAGCCCACATGAGCAACGGTCCGGCAGGTCATGTGGCACGTTCCACCGTTCGTCCGAATTACGAGACAGGCAGACGGGGCCCTATCCGGACGTTTCTGCGCAGTGCCGACGGCATTTTGATCGATTCCGTATACGATCCGGGCGCCGTCGTATACGGAAGCGCGGAAAACCCTGCGGACGCCGGCCGTTCCCCCACCCGTGACCTGGTGTTCGTCGTCGCCCACGGGTTCACCGGGGACGTGGACCGCCCGCATGTGCGACGGGTGGCGGGCAGGCTGCGCGCTCACGGCGCCGTCGTCACCTTCTCCTTCCGCGGCCACGGGCGCTCCGGCGGCCGCTCCACGGTCGGCGACAAGGAGGTCCTGGACCTCGCCGCCGCCGTGGAGTGGGCACGCGGCCTCGGGCACGTGCGCGTGGCGACCGTCGGCTTCTCCATGGGCGGCTCGGTGGTGCTGCGGCACGCAGCCCTGCACTCCGGCACGGTGGACGCGGTGGTCTCGGTCAGCGCCCCGGCCCGCTGGTACTACCGCGGCACGGCCCCCATGCGCCGGCTGCACTGGCTGGTCACCCGCCCCGAGGGCCGCCTGGTCGGCCGCTACGGCCTGCGCACCCGCATCCACCACCGGGACTGGGACCCGGTGCCGCTGTCCCCGGCCGAGGCGGTGCCGCGGATCGCCCCCGCCCCGCTGCTGATCGTGCACGGCGACCGGGACGGCTACTTCCCCCTCGACCACCCCCGGATGCTCGCCGAGGCGGCCGGTGACCACGGCGAACTCTGGGTGGAGGCGGGCATGGGACACGCCGAGAACGCGGCGGACGACGGCCTGCTGAGCCGGATCGGTCGATGGGCGGCGGTCAAGGCGGGCTAGCCTGACAGCACTCTTATTTCATTCTTGCTGTCGATCGAGGAACGAGATGCCCAAGGTCACGGTGCGCTACTGGGCCGCCGCGAAGGCCGCGGCCGAGGTCGCCGAGGAGCCGTACGAGGCGGACACGCTCGCCGGCGTGCTGGCCGCCGTGCGCGCGCGACACCCCGGTGAACTCACGCGCGTGCTGCAGCGCTGCTCCTTCCTCGTCGACTCAGACCCCGTCGGGACCCGCGCGCATGAGACGGTACGGCTGGCCGAGGGCGGCACGGTCGAAGTGCTCCCGCCGTTCGCAGGAGGATGAGGCGATGAGCGACCAGCCGTATCAGGGCGGCCAGCCGTACCAGGGCGGCCCGTACGAGGGCTACGACCCGCACCAGCAGCAGTACCCGCACCAGCAGCAGTACCCGCAGCAGCCGCAGTGGCCCGGGTACGAGCACCAGCAGCAGCCCTACGACCCCCAGCTCACCCAGCAGTGGCAGGGCCAGACCTGGGAGACGCAGACGCACGCGCCGGTGCAGACGCCGGTGCAGCAGCAGCCGTACGAGGGGCAGTACCAGCAGCAGTACGCGGCGCCTGCCGCACCGGAGCCGCAGCCCGCGCCCGCACCGCAGGCGGTGGCGGAGCCCGAGCCCGCCTACGGCCCCGCCACGCTCGCCGGGAACTCCCGGATCACCGATGCCCAGCGGGCCCGGCTGGAGGGCCGTTCGCCGATCATCGAGCCCGGCATGCAGCCGGCGCTGCTGACCGCGGCGCTGGGCGGGCTGCTCGCCGTGACGGCGCCCGTCGCGTCGTACGCGCTGCTCGTGCCGCTCGTGGTGCTCCAGGGCGTGACCGCGGCGGGCTGGTTCCGGCTGAACGGCATGTGGCCGGCCCGGCAGGGCATCGCGCTGGCGTTCCTCGGCGGGCTGGCCGCCGACGCCGCGGTCCTGGCCGCCGGCCGCGACCACGCCCCCGCGGCCATCCTCGGGCCGCTCGGCATCTGGGTCCTGCTGTCCCTGGTCCTGCAGCTGCGCTCGCACGCCTCGCCGGACGAGCGGATGTACGGCCTGATGGCGACGGTCGTCTCGGCGGCGCTGTCGGTCCTGGCCACCGGGTACCTGGGCGCCGGCGCGCACGCGGTGTCCGTGGGCGCGGCGGCGGTGGCGGTGGCGGTCCTGGCCCGGGCCCTGCCCCTGCCGACCCCCGCGTCCGTCGCGGTGTCCCTGCTCGCGGCGGCGGGTGCGGGGATCGCGGTCGGGGGGATGACCGGGCTGGGCGCGAAGGGCGCGCTGCTGGGTGCGGCGGCCGGCGTCTGCGCCTTGGTCGGCCACCGGGTCGCGAGCTACGACTACCCGTCCCGCTTCGTCCACTTCACGGCCGGCGTGGCGCTGCCGCTGTCGGCGGCGGCCCCGGTGGTATGGGTGCTGGGACGGGCGCTCGGTTAGCGCCCTCGTTCTCCGGCCGCCGACCGGGTTCACCCGGTCGGCGGGTGTCGGAAGGCCGGGCGAGTACGGTGGCCTCTGTGCGCCCGGGTCGGCCGGGCGCGCGCCGCGCGTGTCTTTACCCGACAATGAAACAAGCCGGATCCCCGGCCCGATTCCGGCGGGCCGGGGATCCTTGTCATACGGCGGGCTGTGGATCAGTTCCAGCCGTCGTCGCCGCCCCAGCCACCGTCGCCGCCCCAGCCGCCGTCGCCGCCCCAGCCGCCGTCGCCGCCCCAGCCGCCGTCGCGGCCGCCCCAGCCGTCGCAGATCACACGGAAGCTGCCGACGACGCCGTCCTTGACCTTGAGGTCGCGGGTCGGACGGATGCGCACGCCGTCGCTCTGGCTGTGAGGGCCGACGGTCGCGACGGGAGCACCGTTGTCGCACACCGCCCCGCGGAACACCTCGACAGTCTTGTGGCTGTCGTTGCGGATGTTCAGCGTCCGGGCGCCCAGGCCGCTGACCACGGTGATGCAGTCACCGGGGCGGGCCGAGTAGGACCGCTCGTTGATCTCGATCCGGCCCTCGAAGCCGCGGAAGCCGCCACGGCCGCCGCGCCCGTGACCCTCGTTGCCCTTGCCCTCGTTGCCCTTGCCGTTGTTGTTGCCGTTGTTGTTGCCGTTGTTGTTCCCGTTGTTGTTGCTGGCACCGCCGTCGAGAGGCGCGGAGGCGACGGCGGCCGGAGCAGCGGCCGGGGCCGCCTCGGGCGCGGACGCGGCCGCAGCGTAGGTGACACCGGTCGCGGCCAGAGCCGCGGCAGCCGCCGCAGCGGCGGTGACAGCGGTGGAACGAGAGATCTTCATGGTGCTTCTCCAGTCTCTGAGACTCGCCGACTCGTCGGCCGGTCGTGAGGAACGTATTGACCGAACGCCGCCGCTGTCACGCGTGAAATGTTCTGATCTTCGTTTTTTATGGGCTGATCGGGCGATATTCGATGATTGGTCGCCATTCGTCGCCCGCTGGCGCGGTGTCAAATCGCCCTGAAAACACGGGAGTTGTCAGGCGCTAGCCCTTTTGGATGATCTTATGACTAATGGCCACTCTGGTGGCAAGCGTGTCGTTGCCGCCGCAAGGGTGCGAGTCGCGCTAGGAACGGCCGGCCGGGCACGCGGAAGGGCGTGCGGAAGGGCGTGCGGAGGGCCGCACCCCATGGGCATCCGGCGCCAGGAGTACGGCCCTTGACGGCTCTGGTCGGCTCTGGCCGGCTCTTGGGCGGCGCGGGCCCGCTCGGGCCGCGAGCAAGGCCTCAGTCGGGCCTGTGCGCCCTTCTCCGCCGCGCACCGCCCTCCAGGCCTCCCGGTCCTGTCGCGGCGCACAAAAGGGGCCGAGGGCGCGGTTCACGCGCCCTCGGCCGCCGTGGCCCGTCGCCGGTGAGCTGTCGTGGCGTCAGCCTCCTTCTCGGTGGCGCTCCTTGCGCCGGACTCCGGACATGCCGGAGCCCCGGCCCAATTCCGGCGGGCCGGGGCTCCATGGTGTGCAAGGGGTTGTGGGTGGGCTGCGGATTACCTGCCGCCGTCGCCGCCCCAGCCGCCGCCGTCGCCGCCGTCGCCGCCGTCGCCGCCCCAGCCGCCGTCGCCGCCCCAGCCGCCGCCGTGGCGGCCGCCGACCACGCGGAAGCTGCCGATCACGCCGTTGCGGACGTGGACGCCCGGCGTGCAGCGGACGCGCACGCCGTCGCTCTGGCTGTGCGGACCGACGACCGCGACGGGAGCGCCGTTGTCGCAGACCGCCCCGCGGAACACCTCGACGACCCGGTGGCTGTCGTTGCGGATGTTCAGCGTCCGGGCGCCCAGACCGCTGACCACGGTGATGCAGTCACCGGGGTGGGCCGAGTAGGACCGCTCGTTGATCTGGATCCGGCCCTCGAAGCCGCGGTAGCCCCCGCGACCGCCGCCTCCGTGGTCCTCGCGGCCCTCGTTGCCCTTGCCGTTGTTGCCGTTGTTGTCGTTGTTGTTGCCAGTGCCGGAGCCGCCGAGCGGTGCGGCAGCGGCAGGAGCCGCCTCGGGCGCGGCGACGGCGGCCGGAGCGGCGACCGGGGCCGCCTCCGGCGCCGAGGCGGCCGACGCGTAGGTGACGCCCGTCGCGGCCAGAGCCGCGGCGGCCGCCGCGGCGGCCGTGAGGGCGGTGGAACGAGAGATCTTCATGGTGCTTCTCCAGTCTCTGAGACACCGACACGTTCGCCGGTTGCTTGGAACGTATTCGGCGATCACCGGGGCTGTCATGTCGGGAAAGTCGCGAGACTGGGTTTTTGTACGCCAAGAGAGGGATTTGTTTCTTATGTTCCCCATATGCCGTTCATGGAAGGGTCGTCAACTCGCCCTCGCTGAAGGGAAATTGACACACCACTAGACCCTTTGGATGATCTTATGACAAATCGCTACCCCGCCAGAGTGCGTGTCGATGCTGGCGCACGGAGCCGAGACCCGCTAGGAACCGCCCCCGGACATGCCGAAGGGCCGCACCCCACCGGCGTCCAACCCGGGGTGCGGCCCTCCGACCGTCACTGTGCCGCTGCTGCGCGCGGACCCGCTCAGACCGCGATGGCGACCTCGGCCAGCGCGCCCTTCTCCGCCACGACGACCGTACGGTCCGCCGTCGCGCCCGGCACCAGGGCGCGCACCGTCCACGTGCCCTCGGCCGCGTAGAACCGGAACTGGCCGGTCGCCGAGGTCGGCACCTCGGCAGTGAACTCGCCGGTCGAGTCGAGCAGACGGACGTAACCCGTCACCGGCTCGCCGTCGCGGGTCACCTGACCCTGGATCGTGGTCTCACCGGGCTTGATCGTCGAGGCGTCCGGGCCGCCGGCCTTCGCTCCGCACATGCTGTTCTCCGAAAGGGGTTGGACCGGGAGGTCGGTCGGGATGGGGTACCTGTTGCCTTACTTGCCGGCGCCGAGCTCGATCGGCACGCCGACGAGGGAGCCGTACTCGGTCCAGGAGCCGTCGTAGTTCTTGACGTTCTCGACGCCGAGCAGCTCGTGCAGCACGAACCAGGTCAGGGCCGAGCGCTCACCGATGCGGCAGTAGGCGATCGTGTCCTTGGCGAGGTCCACGTTCTCCTCGGCGTAGAGGGCCTTCAGGTCCTCGTCCGACTTGAAGGTGCCGTCGTCGTTGGCGTTCTTCGACCACGGGATGTTCTTCGCGCTCGGGACGTGACCCGGGCGCTGGGACTGCTCCTGCGGCAGGTGGGCCGGGGCGAGCAGCTTGCCGGAGAACTCGTCGGGCGAGCGCACGTCGACCAGGTTCTGCGAGCCGATGGCCTTGACCACGTCGTCGCGGAAGGCGCGGATCGAGGTGTCCTGCGGCTTGGCCTGGTACGCGGTCTTCGGGCGCTCCGGGACCTCGTCGCCCGGGACCAGCTCGCGGGCGTCCAGCTCCCACTTCTTGCGGCCGCCGTCGAGGAGCTTGACGTTCTCGTGGCCGTACAGCTTGAAGTACCAGTAGGCGTACGAGGCGAACCAGTTGTTGTTGCCGCCGTAGAGGACCACCGTGTGGTCGTTGGCGATGCCCTTCTCCGACAGGAGCTTCTCGAAGCCCTCCTGGTCGATGAAGTCGCGGCGGACCGGGTCCTGGAGGTCCTTGGTCCAGTCGATGCGGATCGCGTTCTTGATGTGGTTCTTGTCGTAGGCGGACGTGTCCTCGTCCACCTCGACGATGGCGATGGCCGGGTCGTCCAGGTGCTCCTGCAGCCAGTCGGCGTCGACCAGGACGTCTGTGCGGCTCATGCTCTTTCTCCTCCGGGGCAGTTGCGGCGGGGCGTGCGAGTAGACAGGGGGCGCGCCCGAGAATGCCGGGCGGCGCACGGGTGCCCTTCCAGCAGGGCGGGGGTGAGACGCGGAAGTCGGGGACTTTCGCTCAGAAGGGGCGACAGAGCATGGCGGCAACGCGGCACAGGTCCACTGCCCGCCGCTTCGTGAGATCCGCCTGTCGCTTCATGGGCTCGATCGTAGGGACGTCTGGTGGGCGTGTCACCGGTGTGTCATATGGCGAGACTCGATCGTCCGAATAGCGGGATGAAAAGAGCGCCTCGGCAGCCGCCGTACGGCCGCCGGGCGCTCGGGAGGTCCTCGCATCTACGCTACGGACCCGGTCGTCTCGCCAGTCGGACGCTATGCGTCCACCCGGCTCTGGTCCTACCCCGCCAGCCTGACGTCCGAACCCTTCACGCTGACCTGCACGCCGTCCTTCGCCGCCCGCACCGAGTCCAGCTCGATCCCGCCGGGGAGGTGGTCGATGACCTGCTGGAAGTCGGTGATGTTGCGCACGCGGCTCTCGGCGAGGGAGAGGGCGGCCAGCTTGGGCAGGGAGTCGGCGTGCACCTCGACCTTGTTGTTCACCACGGTCACGGAGCTGAGCACGGACACCGTCCGGTCGACCGGGACGGTCAGGAGCTTGCCGGTCACGTGCACCGCGACCTTGATCTTGCCGTTGCCGCCGTCGGAGAGGCCCACGACCTTGGCCGAGACCCCGGTGGTCACCTCGGTCGGCTGGGACTTGGCGGTCCTCAGCAGCTCGGCGTAGGAGATCGTCGCGGTGCCGGTGGCGCTGGCCGCGGTGGCGGAGCTGTAGTCGCCGGAGAAGGAGACGCCCTTCATGTCGGCCTGCAGATCGTCGATCCGGATCGTCTTGCCGGCGGTGCCGGTGGCGGCCTCGTAGTCCTTGATCCCGACCTCGACGTCATCGAGCGACCCGCCCGCGACCTGGGTGAGGAACGGGAACCCCTTGATGTCCACGTCCGGCGTCGAGGCCAGGTTCTCCGACGACTTCAGCTTGTCCGCGGCCTCACCCTCCGCGAAGTGCACGGCCACCCGGTCCGCGATCACGAACAGCCCGCCCAGGATCACGACGAGGATCAGGATTATTCGCAGGGCGCGCATGTGGTGTTCCCCTGGGGACGAGAGCGGTCTTCGGTACGTCACGGTAACCCTGCGGGCGCCGGCCGGGCGGCCATTGTCGATCAGTTGTGACAGGTACGACCCGGCCTACCCTGTACTTATGTACGCGCGGCGGCGTCACATCTACTTCGCCATGATGGGGATCTGCATCGGGCTCTTCGTCCTGGCCTGGGGAGTCGTGCGGATCTGGTCGGTCCCGGCGGCCGTCGGCATGTGCGTCGTGGCCATGGTCATCCCGCCGGTCGCCGCCATGATCGCCAACCGGCGGGGCCCGGAGGACCGCTGGTGGGACGACCCCTCCGGCGATCCCCAGTCCGACGAGTGGTGGGACGAGCTGGACGGCAAGAAGCCCCCGCGTACCTGAGCGGTCAGTAGACGAGCGCCTGGGCGCCGTCCGCGAGCGCCTCCTGTACGAAGACCTGCGCGCCCGCGATCCGTACGCCCTCGATGACGTCCTTCTCGGTGATCTCCCGGCGGGCCGCGCACTGGGTGCACAGCGTGATGCGGCCGGCCGCCAGGACGGACTCGATCAGATCCGGCAGCGGGGCGGCGTGCGGCAGCTCGAACTCGGCGGCCCGCCCCGGCAGCGCGAACCAGGACGACTCCCCGGTCAGCCACAGCGAGACATCGACCCCGCTGGCCACGGCCACCGCCGCCACGGTGAACGCCTGCGAGCAGCGCTCGGGCGCGTCGGCCCCGGCCGTCACCTTGATCACGAGCTTTTTGGTCATACCGGCAGCGTAGCCGTGAGCACGACCGTCGCGAGGAGCACGGCCACGCAGACGGCGGTGAGCACTTCCTGCTGATCGGCGCGGGCGCCTGGGGTGCGTTCGTGTGCGCCGGTCAAGGGCGCCCGGCTCTGACTCAGGCGGCCGGAGCCAGGGCCTGCCGTACCGTCGCGCGCGCCAGCGCGGCCGTGGGGTCGACGACCGGGAGGCCGGCGCTCAGCTCACCCAGGAGCAGAGGCAGTTCCGTGCAGCCCGCCACCAGCAGGTTCGCACCCCGGGCCGCCAGCTCCTCGGCCGCGCGCTCGACCAGGCAGACCGCGGCGGGACCGACGTCGCCTGCCTTGACCCGGCGGATGGCGCCCGTCACGGCCTCGCCCTGGGAGAGTTCCCCCGGCACCACGACCCGCAGCCCCGCCGCCGCCAGGGCGCGTTGATACAGTCCGGCGCGTACCGTGCCGGTCGTGGCCAGGAGCCCGACCGACCTCACCTGAGGGTGGTGGGCACGGATCTCACCGGCCGTCTCCGCGATCATGTCGAGCATCGGTGCGCGCACACTGGCCCGTACCTGGTCGAGGAAGGCGTGCGCGGTGTTGCAGGAGGTCGCGATGACCCGTGCCCCTATCGCCTCGAGCCGGTGCGCACCGCGGACCAGCCAGGGTGTCGGGTCGGGCCCGCCCCCGACGAGCGCCGCGGAGCGGTCCGGGACCGTGGGGTCGGCCCACACCACGACCGGCAGATGGTCCTGGTCGACACCGGCCGGGGTCGCGTCGATCACCTTCCGGTAGAAGTCGACCGTGGCCAACGGGCCCATTCCGCCCAGGATTCCGATGGTCATCTCAGGTCCCCCATTGGTCGAGTGCGAGTTTGCCGACCAGCACGAACACGACGACGAGCAGCACGGCCCGGACGAAACCGCTGCCGCGTTTGAGTGCCATGCGGGCGCCCACCGAGGCGCCCGCCAGGTTGAACAGCGCCAGGAACGGAGCGAGTGCCCACAGCACCGTGCCCTGGTACGCGAACATCGCGAGGGCGCCGAGGTTCGTCCCCACGTTGATGACCTTCGCGGTCGCCGACGCCGTGACCATGTCCATGGACAGGACCGCGACCAGGCCGATCACCAGGAAGGTGCCGGTGCCGGGTCCCAGCAGGCCGTCGTAGAAGCCGATGCCCGCGCCGACGAGCGCCACGGCGGCCAGGACCCGCTGCCGGGTCACCGCGGCGCCGGGCCGCTGTCCGAACTGCGGTCTGAGGACGACGAAGGCGGCGACGGCGACCAGCAGCACCATGATCACGGGGCGCAGGACCTCGCTCTTCACGTCGGCGGCGAAGAACGCCCCGCCCACCGCCGCCAGGGCCGCCACGGAACCGATGCGGGCCGCGAGCCTGATGTCGACGGGGGCCCTGCGGGCGTAGGTCACCGCGGCCGCCGAGGTGCCGACGACACCGACCGCCTTGTTGGTGCCCAGGGCGTACGCGGGGGCCAGGTGCGGGAAGGCGATCAGCAGGGCGGGCACCTGCAGCAGCCCGCCGCCGCCGACCACCGCGTCCACCCAGCCCGCGCACGCGGCGGCGACGCAGAGCAGTGCCGCCGCGGTCGGGGTCAGGTCATGCACGGGCATAGCTGTCCTTGCTGAGCACCCGGCCGCCGGCCCGCACCAGGACGTCGGCGCGCAGCTCACCGGGATAGGGGTAGAACCGGCGCAGCCAGCGGTCGTTGCCGTCGTAGCGCGGTGTGAAGTCGCTGCGGCCGTGCACCACGATCCGGTTGTCGACCAGGAGCAGGTCACCCCTGTCGGCCCGCACCGCGCGGTGCACCGTGTGCATGGCCCGGTTGAGCCGCTCCAGGGCGGCCTGCGCCTGCGGGTCCGTACCGAAGGTGTTGTGCATGTTGAACCGGACCCGGGTGCCGGGGGAGTCGGCCGGGCCGTCGACGAGGACCGGGTGCGGCTCGGTCACCGGCCGCTCGTCCTCGGCGAGACCCCGTGTGAAGGAGAGCGGGAAGCGGCTGCGGTAGCGGTCGGTGCGCAGCGGCTCCGCCTCGCGGACCGAGGCGACCATGGTGGCCGCCTGCCGGTCGTGGTCGGCGCGCAGGCACAGCAGGCCCAGGTGGGAGGGGCGTACTGGGTGGTGCACGTTCTCGGTGTGGAAGTCGAAGAGCGTGGAGCCCGAGTTCAGGGGCTTCGCCGCGTCACCGGAGACCGGGTACACGTCGTGCACGAGCGCCCCGGACTTCTCGTCCTCGTAGCCGATCAGTCCGCCCAGCGGGTGCGCGACCAGGGCGACGAGCAGGCTCGAGGCGTGCCGCTCGCCGAGGACGTTGGCGCCGTACGCCGCCGGGGTCGCCGGGATGTCGCCGACGGGCAGTCCGCGCACCACGAGCAGGCCGTGGTCCGGCGGCGTGTCACGGAAGGACTCGATGCCCGCGCGCAGCCGGGCCGGCAGACGCCCGGCGAACGAGGCGAACACCTGGGTCTGGATCATCTCTTCCAGGGGGCCCGGCAACTGGGTCACGTCACGCAGCAGTTCGTCGAGAAGGGCGGTCTCGGCCGGCTCCAGGGTGAGCGCGGCGAGATCGGCACGGGGTTCCGCGTAAGTCGTCATGCCGGAGATCCTGTGGCCCGACGACCGCCGCGACCAGGGGAGTTGACCGTCCGGAAACGTCCATGACCCGCACCGGTCACACCCCGGCCGTGTCCGGTAGGGGACGAGGCCTGAAGCGGACGCCCCCTGGCGTGCCGCCGGCGCGTGCGGTTGCGGCAGCATGGGGGGCGGCGCGACAAACGCTTCGGGGGAGGTGTCGCGATGTCTGAAGTCTCTTTGTTCTCCTTCATCTGGGGCTGAGTCGGTGCGAGCGATGCGGTCGGTGTCCTTCTCCGCGGTCAACGCGGGCGTGGTGGCGATGGCGGTGTCCTACGCGGGACCGCTCGCCCTCGTCCTGGCTGCCGCGGACAAGGCCGGGCTGAGCGCGGCGCAGCGTTCGTCGTGGGTGTGGGCGATCTCCATCGGCGCGGGCCTGACCTGCGTCGGACTCAGCTGGTGGACCCGCACCCCGGTGATCACGGCGTTCTCGACGCCGGGCGCCGCCATCCTGGTCACGGCCCTCGCACAGCACGACTACGCCGACGCCGTCGGCGCCTTCCTCTGCGCGGGCGTGGCGGCCACGGCGCTGACCGCCACGGGGGTGTTCGCCCGGGTTCTCGCCCGGATTCCGGAGGGCGTCGTCTCGGCGATGCTCGCCGGAATCCTCTTCTCGTTCGGCACGGCGATCTTCACCTCGCTGCGCTCGGCCCCGCTGCTGGCCGGCACCATGGTGGCCGGCTATCTGCTCGCCAAGCGCCTGTGGCCGACCTACGCGGTGATGTGCGCGCTCGGCGTCGGGCTCGCCGTCGCCGCGGCCGACGGCGGCCTCGGCCTGCACCTCAGGGGGCCCGGCCTGGCCGTGCCGCACCTGACGGTGCCGCACTTCTCGGCCGGGGCCCTCCTCGGCATCGGCGTGCCGCTGCTCGTGGCCACGCTCGCCGGGCAGTACGCGCCGGGGATGGCCGTGCTGCGCGCGGACGGCTACCGGCCCGACGAGCGCCTGGTGTGCGCGACGACCGGCGCGGTGTCGACGCTGCTCGCGCCGTTCGGCTCGCACGCCGTCAACCCGGCGGCCATCACCGCCGCGATCTGCACCGGACCCGAGGCGCACCGCGATCCGGCCAGGCGGTGGGTCGCCGGAGTGAGCTGCGGCATCGGCTACCTGGTCGTGGGCTGCTTCGGCTCGACACTGGTCGCCCTGTTCACCGGATTGCCCAAGCCGCTCGTGGCGACGCTGGCCGGGGTGGCTTTGCTCGGTGCGCTCAGCGGAAGTCTGGCCCGCACGGTCGCCGACGAACGCCACCGCGAGGCCTCCGTGATCACCTTCCTCGCGACCGCCTCCGGAGTGACGGTCGCCGGCATCGGCTCACCCTTCTGGGGGCTCCTCGCCGGGGTCGTCGCGCACATCCTGCTCAAGAGCCGCCGGGACCAGCCAGCCGGCGCGCTCGGCGAGGACCGCCACCTGGAAGCGGCTGGCGGCGCCGAGCGCCGAGGTCAGCTCGCCGACCATCCGGCGGACGGTGCGGGCGGAGACGCCGAGCCGCCGGGCGACCGCCTCGTCGGTCAGCCCCTCCGCGAGTAACCGCAGGACCGCCTGCTGCCGCCGGTCGGGCCGGCCCTCCGCGAGTTCGTCGTTGACGGCACGCACCCCCGTGCCGAAGGCGGCGGCGTGCGCCCACGCGTGCTCGAACTGGCTGCGGAACACCTCGACCAGCGACGGGTCGTAGACGACGACGGCCGCCTGCTGCCCGTCGCTGCCTGTCGCGGGCACGATCGCCAGGTGCCGGTCGACGACGATGAGCCGGTGCGGCAGCGTCACAGCGGTGCGCACCTGACCGCCCGCCTTCTGCAACTCCCGCAGATAGCCGGTCATATGGGGCAGTGCGGCGGACGAGGCGAGATGGACGGTACGCATGGCGACCCCGCGCCGCAGTGCCCGCCGGTCGCGCGTGAGGCCCTCCTCCACCATGTGCTCGGGCACCCCGCGCGGGTGCAGCGAGACCACCTCTTCGTACGCCTGCTGCGCGGCGTCCTCCAGGGCGGCCGCGATATTGGTCGTGCCCTCCACCAGCTGGGCCTGGGTGCCGGACAGGCGCATGGCGTGGATGGGGTGGAAGTCGGTGAGCATCCGCACCATCGCCTCGCGGGTGCGGGTGGTCTGTTCGACGAGCTCGGCGACGCGGCGGGCGTCGGCGGCGAGAAGGTGATGAAGCGCGGATTCGGACGACACGCAGGCCCAGCCGCTGGGCGTGGCGGTGGTCCGCACCAGCAGGCCGAGTTCGGACAGCACCTGGATGGCCGCCGTGTACTCCTCGCTGCTCCAGGCAAGCCGCCGGCACACGGCCGCCGGTGTCCAGGCGGCGCCCTGGACGGCGATCTCGTAGAGACGCTGCGCGAGTTTGTGCTCCAGCTCGTTACCGCTGGTCAAAAGTCCCCCTAGTCGACGCTGCCCCGGGGGAGCGAAAGGGTCGTCCCGCCCGCGCCGGGGAGTGACGGCCCTTGTCACACGGCACGAGACCCTACGCGAAACGGGAGACACGCGCCGGGGCGGACGACGGCTGACCTGGCCGAGAGCGCCGGGCCCGGGACGCGTAAGCTTGGGGCGGCCCTGTCGTATCGCGTACTGCCCGCTCACCCGAGGAGCACCCGTGGAGACTTTCTTCGAAACCCTGCTGGTCCTGGTCTGCGTCGGCGTGCTCGCCTTCGCGTACCTGACCGTGAAGAAGCTGTACCAGGGCCAGCGCTGACCCCGTACCCGGCAAAGATCCAGGAAAGCCGCCGCTCATGATCGAGATCCCGTCCGACCTGCACAAGAGCCTGGTTCCGCTCGCCTTCCTGCTCGGCAACTGGGCCGGCGCGGGCGTGCACGACTTCCCCGGCTCCGAGAAGTGCAACTTCGGTCAGGAGGTCAGCTTCACCCACGACGGCCGCGACTTCCTGGAGTACCACTCGCACACCTGGGTGCTGGACAAGGACGGCAACAAGGTCCGCCCGCTGGAGTCGGAGTCCGGCTTCTGGCGGATCGACGCCGACCGCAAGGTCGAGGCGACGATGACCCGCGACGACGGCGTCATCGAGATCTGGTACGGCGAGATGGCCGAGAAGAAGCCGCAGATCGACCTGGTCACGGACGCCGTGGCCCGCACGCCCGGCTCCCGCCCCTACAGCGGCGGCAAGCGCCTGTACGGCTACGTCAAGAGCGACCTGATGTGGGTCGGCGAGAAGCAGACCCCCGAGGTCCAGCTCCGCCCCTACATGTCGGCCCACCTGAAGAAGGTCGTCACCCCCGAGGACGTCGAGCGCTGGGCCAAGGCCCTCCCGGACGACCTGCCGGACGACGGCATCGCCTTCTTCAAGTAAGGCGCTCTGGTGCGCCTGCGGCTGCCGGAACCGAGGCAGGTCGCCGCCACGTATCTCACCGCTCATCTGAGCGCGACGGCCGCACAGGACCGGATCCAGACCCGAACGGCGGGCGCGGTGGTCCCGTCGCCGTCCTGTCCGCCGAGCCATGATCCGGCTCACACCGCCCTAGACTGGGCGTGTGGTGAGCACCGACTGGAAGAGCGACCTCAGGCAGCGCGGCTATCGGCTGACGCCGCAGCGGCAGCTTGTCCTCGAAGCCGTGGACACCCTTGAGCACGCGACCCCCGACGACATCCTCACGGAAGTGAAGAAGACGGCGTCGGGGGTCAACATTTCCACCGTCTACCGGACGCTGGAGCTGCTGGAGGAACTCGGCCTGGTCAGCCACGCCCACCTCGGTCACGGTGCGCCCACCTACCACCTCGCCGACCGGCACCACCATCTGCACCTGGTGTGCCGCGACTGCGAGAACGTGATCGAGGCCGATGTGGACGTGGCCGCCGAGTTCACCGCGAAGCTGCGGCAGCAGTTCGGGTTCGACACCGACATGAAGCACTTCGCGATCTTCGGCCGCTGCAAGGACTGTTCCCTGAAGAGTTCAACTACCACGTCGTAGGCTGGCGGTATGAAGAGCCCCCTGCTGTCCCTGCCCGGCGCCGTCCCCGCCGAGGGCGTGGACGAAGGCGTCGCCGCGCACTACGGAGACCTGTTCCGCGAGCAGCGCGCCCTCGCCGACGGCGCCGGTTTCGTCGACCTGTCCCACCGCGGTGTCGTCACCGTCAGCGGTGAGGACCGGCTGAGCTGGCTGCACCTCCTGCTCACCCAGCACGTCAGCGAGCTGCCGGCCGGTGAGGCCACCGAGGCGCTGATCCTCTCCGCGCACGGGCACATCGAGCACGCGCTGTACCTGGTGGACGACGGTACGACCGTCTGGGCGCACGTCGAGCCCGGCACCCAGGACGCGCTGCTCGCGTACCTGGAGTCGATGAAGTTCTTCTACCGCGTGGAGGTCGCCGACCGGACGGCCGACTTCGGGGTCGTCCACCTGCCCGCCGGGTCCATCGCCGAGGCGCCCCAGGGCGTGGTCGTCCGCGAGACGCCGTACGGCCGTGATCTGTTCCTGCCGCGCGAGGACCTGGAGTCCTTCGCCGCCGCGCACGGGCCGGCCGCCGGCCTGCTCGCTTACGAGGCGCTGCGGGTCGAGCAGCACCGGCCGCGGCTCGGCTTCGAGACCGACCACCGGACGATCCCGCACGAGCTGGGCTGGATCGGCAGCGCCGTGCACCTCCAGAAGGGCTGCTACCGCGGCCAGGAGACGGTCGCCCGCGTCCAGAACCTGGGCAAGCCCCCGCGCCGCTTGGTCTTCCTCCACCTCGACGGCAGCGAGGTGCACCTGCCGGTGGCGGGCACCGAGATCCGGCTCGCGGACGAGGGCCCGGACGGCCGCAAGGTCGGTTTCGTGACGACGTCGGTACGGCACCACGAGCTGGGACCGGTGGCACTGGCCCTGGTCAAGCGCAATGTGCCGGTCGACGCGCGGCTGCTGGCCGGGGAGACGGCGGCCGCGCAGGAGGTCGTGGTCGAGCCGTAGTCGTACGGCTGCGTAGTCCGTGGTCGTACGGCTGCGGGCGCGCGCGGCCGGCGGGCTAGATCTCCAGCAGCACCGTGAACGGCCCGTCGTTCGTCAGCGACACCCTCATCCGCGCGCCGAACCGGCCCGTGGCCACCGTCGCGCCCAGCGCCCTCAGCTGGGACACCACCTCGTCGACCAGCGGCTCGGCCACGTCGCCGGGGGCCGCCGCGTTCCATGTGGGCCGGCGGCCCTTCCGGGCATCCCCGTACAGCGTGAACTGGCTGACGACCAGCAGCGGGGCGTCGATGTCGCTGCACGACCGCTCGTCGTGCAGCATCCGGATCGACCAGAGCTTGCGGGCCAGCTGCGCCGCCTTCTCCTTGGTGTCCTCGTGGGTCACCCCGACGAGGACGCACAGCCCCTCGCCCTCGATCGCGCCGACCGTCTCGCCGTCCACGACGACGCTCGCGCCGTCCACTCTCTGCACCACCGCTCGCATGCGGACCATCATGCCGGGTGCCCGGTAGGCGGTGACAGGGGGTCCAATATCGATCCCTTACCCCCCATCTGGGGCTGTTCGGGGGCACTCGGTCACATAGGGGCCAGTTGGGGTGGCACGATGCTGTCACACGCCGGTCGAGGGGACGGTCACAAGCACGATGAGCACACCGAGTACCAGCGGGCAGCTGGGGGCGCAGGGGACGTACCGGCCGCCCGTCCAGCGCGCCGAAGAGCCGGAGGGCCCCATGCATCCGGCGGGTCCCATCCATCCGGCCGGCCCCATGCATCCGGCGGCCCCCGTCCATCCGGCGGCCCCCGTCCACCCGGCGGGCCTCACGCCGTCCGCGCGGCCCGAGCCGGAGCTGGCCCGGCTGAGCCTGCCCGAGCTGCGCACCCTGCGCCGCGACGCCCAGCGCGACGAGGCGGACCTCAGCTATGTGCGGCGGCTGCTGCAGGGCCGGATCGACATCCTGCGCGCCGAGCTGTGCCGGCGCGGCCGGGCGTCCGTGCCGGCGCCCGCAGACGGTTCGATGGTCGACCGGCTCCCGGAGATCCTCAAGGACGCCCCGGCCCGGCACCGCTCCTCGGCCCGCCATGTCACGCTCGGCACCCCGCACAACGAGGAGTACCGGCAGCTGGCCGCCGAGATGCTCGCCGAGGTCGAGCTGAGCGATCTCCAGGCGCGCACGGACCTGGAGCTGACCGTGGCCATGGGGCGCCTGATCCGCTACGAGCAGGAGGTCTCCGGGCGCCGCCAGCGCCTGCAGCGTACGACCGACGAGTGCAGCGCGGAGATCGCCCGCCGGTACCGGGTGGGTGAGGCGCAGGTGGACGACCTGCTGATGTGAGCGGGGCGAAAAGGAGGCGACACGCGGTGCGCGGCCTGCCTACGGTGGGCCCATGACCGACGTCCGTACCGTCACCGAGGCCGAGTTCGAGGACTGGCAGCGCGCCGTGAGCACCGGTTTCCTGCGGCCGCCCGTGATGCCCGCCGAGCAACTCGAAGCCCGGCGGGCGCTGTTCGTTCCGGGGCGGCTGCTCGGCGCGTTCGACGGCGGCCGGTGCGTGGCCACGTTCCGCTCCTTCGCGCAGGAGGTGACCGCGGTCGGCGGCGCGGCCGTCCCCGCGGACGCGGTCTCCGGTGTCACCGTCAGCCCCACGCACCGCCGCCGCGGCCTGCTCACCCGCATGATGAGCCGGGACCTGGCGGCGGCGAAGGAGCGCGGTGACGTGGTCGCCACGCTGATCGCCGCCGAGTACCCGATCTACGGCCGGTACGGCTTCGGCCCGGCGACCTGGACGAGCGAGTGGACGGTCGAGGTGCCCCGCACCGGTCTCGACCCGCGCTGGTCCGGGCCCGGCGACGGCGGTCGTATCGACCTCGTGGACGGCGAGGAGGTGCGCAAGCTCGGCCCCGAGCTGCACGAGCGGTTCCGCCGGGCGCAGCCGGGCGCGGTCAGCCGGAACGAGCTGTGGTGGCAGGCGCACACCGGCGCCGTCCGTCTGCACGCCGACTGGACCGAGCCGTTCCACGCCGTCCACAGGGCCGCCGACGGCGAGGTCCGGGGCCTGGTGACGTACCGGTCCGACGAGACGTGGAACGGCATGCAGCCGGAGCAGACCGCCACCGTGCAGGAGCTGATCGCCACCACCCCGGCCGCCGAGCGCGCCCTGTGGCTCTACCTGTGCTCCATCGACTGGATCACGAAGGTGAAGAGCGGCTCCCGCGGCCCCGACGACCTGCTGCCGTACTACCTCCCGGACCGGCGCGCGGCCCGGATCACCGACCACGCGGACTGGCTGTGGGTGCGCATCCTGGACGTCGTACGCGCCCTTGAGGCGCGGACGTACGACGTGCCGGGCACGCTGGTGCTGGAGGTCGTGGACGGCGACGGCCTGGCCGCGGGGCGGTTCCGGCTGGACGCCTCGCCGGACGGTGCCTCCTGCGCGCCCACGGATCAGCGCTCCGATCTCACGCTGGGCGCCGGTGAGTTGGCGTCCCTCTGGCTCGGCGGTGAGTCGGCGCTGCGGCTCACGGCGCTCGGCCGCGTGCGGGAAGAACGAGAGGGCGCCGCCCGGAAGGCCGACGCCCTTTTCCGCTCGCCCGGGCGACCCTGGTGCCCGGACCTGTTCTGACCGCTCCCCTCTCCCGGCGACGCTGACTGTGCATCCGTAGCGAGCTGTTCAGTTGTGGCTGTGCCGCGGTGTTCAGTTGTGGCTGTGCGATGTCGTGTTCAGTTGTGACTGTGCGCTTCGGTGGCCGTCCCCTGTCCGGGCTCCCGGCTCCCCTCCGGAAGGGAGCCCGATCGGCCAACCACTGGGAAGCTTGACCATGTTGGACAAGTTGGCAGCCAACTTCTCCTGACTTATGTCCGTTGGGAAGCGACTCATAACCAGCTATCACGGAACTGCCGCAACTTGGCGGGAAGTTGTAGTGTTTGTCCGTGGACCCGGAGCACGCCTCCGCCAGTGGCCGGACGAGGTCGCAGCGGCCTCACCCGTCCCACCGCGACATCGCCGACGAACTGCGCAGCCGGATCAGGACCGGTGTGCTGCGGGCGGGTCAGCGCATGCCCACGCAGGCCGAGCTGGCCGACGAGTTCGGCGTCGAGCGCGGTGCGGTGCGCCAGGCCCTGCGCATCCTGCAGTCGGAGCACCTGCTCACCAATGTTTCCAAGGGCAGCCCGGCCACGGTGGCGGGCGTGCCGGGGCCGGCCCGGCCGCCGGCCGGCCCCGCGGCGCCGCCGCAGCCCACCATGGTGGGCCTCGCTCCCCGGATCGCAGAGGCCTTCGCCGCCTCCCACGTGCGGATCGACGCGCTCTGTCTGACCTCGGTCTCGCTCACGCTGGCCATCGGCGAGCCGCTGAGGCAGATCCACGCGGGGCGGCTGAAACCGGCCAAGATCGATGTGCGGGTGCTGCTGCCCAGCCGGGACATCGACCTCGCCTTCCCGGCGCCGGTGGCCGCCGACGACCACGGCCTGCTGCACCGGCGCTGGCTGGTGCAGCGCAACGCCCAGGGCCTGGTGCTGCGGCAGAACCTGCTGGCGCTGTCCGCCACGCACGGCATCGACGTGCACGTGTCCTTCCGCGCGCTGCCGTTCACCCCGCCGGTCAAGCTGTATCTGCTCAACGGGTCCGAGGCGCTGTTCGCCTACTACACGCTGGGGCGCCGCGAGCGGGAGATCGAGCACGAGCACCTGGAGCTGTACGACGCCGACGGCACGCGCTCGATGCTGTTCGCCTTCGAGCGGCGTGCCGGGCGCCGGGACGACGCGTTCGTGGAGCAGTCGCGGCGGTGGTTCGAGGCGCTGTGGGAGACGATCAGTTCGGGGCTGCTGCTCAGTTCCTAGGGCGACAGGGCCCGGGGCTCGGTGCGCGGGAGTTACAGCGCCGGGCCCGCGAGGAGCACGGCGAGCAGGACGGCGCCGGCCGAGACGGCCTTGTGACTCCTGGTCTCGATGCCGACGGAGATCAGGAGCAGTCCGGTGGCGCCGGCGACACCGTACTTCCACTGGACGAGTTGCTCGACGAGGAGAGCGAGGGCAGGCACGGCGGTTCCCCCATTCCGAAGATTGGCCAACTTGCGAAAGTTGGCAACCAACTCCACCTAAGTTGTCCCCACTTGGTCATGGTTCATAAACAACTTCCCAGCAACTCCTCAAAGATGGATCAGAGTTGTAGCGTTTGGTCGTGACTCAGGAGCATGTGGCAGTGAACGGCAGCAGGAGGCTTACGCCCCAGGAGATCGCCGACGCCCTGCGCCGGCGCATCCGCACCGGGGAGCTGCGGCCCGGCGAGCGCCTGCCCACCCAGGCCGAGCTGGCCGGAGAGTTCGGCGTCGAGCGCGGCGCCGTACGCCAGGCGCTGCGGGTGCTCCAGGAGGAGGGGCTGCTCGCCGACGTCAGCAAGGGCAGCCCGCCCCGGGTCGCCGAGCCGCCGGCGCCGCGCGGGGAGCCGCAGCCCACGATGGTGGCGCTCGCGCCCCGGCTGACCGAGGCGTTCTCGGCGCCGCACGTGCGCATCGACGCCGTGTGCCTGACCGCGCAGAGCCTGATCCCCGCCCTCGGTGAGCCGCTGCGCCTGATCCACGAGGGCCGGCTGCGCCCGGAGCGGATCGACGCCCGCATCCTGCTGCCCTCCCGCGACATCAACCTCGCCTTCCCGGTCTCGGTCGACGCCGGGAGCGAGGAGGACGACGCCGTGCACCAGCGCTGGCTGGCCATGCGCAACGCCCAGGGCCAGGTGCTGCAGTACAACCTCCAGGCGCTGCGCGGCACCCATGACATCGACGTCCAGGTCACCTTTCGCGCGCTGCCGTTCACGCCGCCGGTCAAGCTGTATCTGCTCAACGGGGTGGAGGCGCTGTTCGCGCACTACATGATCACACGCCGCGAGGAGTCCACCGACAGCGGTGAGACGCTTCAGATGTACGACACGCTGGGCTCGGAGTCGCTGCTGTTCTCCTTCGAGCAGCGGGCCGGAGAGCGGGACGCGGCGTTCGTGGAGCAATCGCGGAAGTGGTTCGACGCCCTCTGGGAAACCATCACGTCGGACCTGACACTCTCCTAGTGACTTCTGATGCGACGCAGACTGAGACGACGCAGACCGAACAGAGCGCGAACGAGATCGAGATGCTTCGGGATCTGATCGAAAACGCCCGCGTGGTGCTGTGGGACTTCGACGGACCGATCTGCCGTCTGTTCGCGCGGCACAAGGCCGAACGGGTGGCGACCGGGCTGGTGGAGTGGCTGGCCGGGCGCGGGCTGCACAACCTGCTCAGCGACTCCGAACGCGGCTCGCTGGACCCGCACGAGGTGCTGCGCGCCGTGGACCTGCGGCACCCAGGCAGCGACCTGGTGACCGAGCTGGAGGAACGTCTCACCCAGGAGGAACTGCGGGCGGCCGGCTCCGCGCACCCCACCGCCTACGCCGACCCCCTGATACGCACCTGGACCGCGGTGGGCGCCCGGCTGGCCATCACCACCAACAACTCCCCGAAGGTGGTCACCGCCTACCTGGACGACCGCGGCCTCACCGCCTGCTTCGCCCCCCACATCTACGGCCGCACCACCGACCTGCAGCTGCTCAAGCCCGACCCGCACTGCCTCAACCGCGCGCTCGTCGCGATGGGCTCCGCCCCCTCGGCGGCCCTGATGATCGGCGACTCGCCGTCCGACCTCGTCGCCGCGCGCGGCGCCGGCGTGCGCTTTCTCGGCTACGCGCGTAACGCGGAGAAGGCGAAGCTGTTGCGGGAGGCCGGAGCCGCGCACGTGGTCCGTTCGCTGGAGCCGTTGCTCCGGGTGCTGTGGCGCCGGTGACCGCGCGACGCCACCGCATGTGCTCGGGTTCGACGTGCAGGCATCAACGGCTCCGAGGTGCTGCACGGCCCGTACATCCCGACTGCGGTGCTGTAGCATGCGCGCACCGCATGAGCAACTGCTCCCGTTCGTACGTACGGGACGGCAATCGTGCCGACCCGAGGCGGCCTGATGCGTAACGAGCGCCAGACACACCCGTTGTGGCTACTCGACCACGGTTCCGGTCGTGCGGAAAGACCCCCGCGTTTATCGTTTGCCATACTTTCCACCAGCGCGAGCAATTCGGAGCGGCCAGTGGGCGCACCTGACGTTCCCCACCTCTTTCGTGGGGAACGCGCCGGACCCGGCACAGTGCAGGCGCTGTACGAAAGGTTCGTCGATCTCGCCACCCGGCAGGGCGAGAGGAGCAGCGGCCACCACAACGAGAACTACCGGACCGCGCTCACCGTCCCCCTGGCGCACCTCCTCGGACGGGACCCCGGCACCCCGGTGAGCGTGCGGATCCGGCGGGCGCAGGCGCTGCCGGTGGTGATCAGGACCTGGGACAACGAGGCGCAGATCCTGCGGGCCGTCAAGAGCGCCCTGCCGCATGTGCCGGAGTGCCTGGCCGAGGGCGACGGGTCCGCGATCCACAGCTATGTGGAGGGCGTACCGCTCTCCGGCGTCTGCGCCGACGGCAAGCCCGTCGACACGCTGCTGATCAGGGCGCTCGCCGGACTGCTCGCCCAGATGGCCCAGGTGCGCCGGGGCGCGCTGCCGCCGCTGCCGGCCGGCTGGCCCAGCAACGACCAGGACAGCCAGGGCTTCCTGCAGACGCTGGCGCACCTCGCCGACCAGCAGATCCGCCGGCCCAACTGGCGTGCGTTCGGCGGCCTGTTCGCGGCGCTGGGCATCCCGGAGGACGCGCTTGTCCGACTGGCCGAGCGGGTGCCGCCGATGGCGCGCCGGCCGTACAGCCTGCTCCACACCGACCTGCACCGCGACAACCTGATCATGACGTACGCCGGGGACCCTCCCCTGATCTGCGTCGACTGGGAGCTGGCGACGTACGGCGACCCCCTGCACGACCTGGCGACCCACCTGGTGCGCATGCGGTACCCGAGACACCAGTGGTCCGAGGTGATCGACGCCTGGGCCGAGGCCATGCAGCGGGTCCGCCCGGGAGCGGTCAACGGGCTGACCAAGGACCTGCGCCACTACCTCGCCTTCGAGCAGGCGCAGTCGGTGTACCCCGACGTCATGCGCGCCGCGATCTCCCTGGACGAGGCGTTCGACCAGAAGGGGCTTGACCATGCCACGGGGGAGGTGCGCCGTGCGCTGGAGGCGGCCCAGGAGCCGCTGAACCTGCGCGGTCTGCCCCGTGAGGCGGAGATCGAGCGGGTCCTGTTCCGCTGGCGCATCTCGCGGGGGAAGGCGCGCGACGGTCTCTTCTCCGCCTTCGTCGCGCCGTCCTGGAACCCGGACAAGCGGGTGCCCGAGCGCCGGGACTTTCCCTACTCGGCGGTCCACGCGGCACTGCACGCGGAGGGCGCCGCACCGGCCGGACGGGTGTTCAAGGGAACGGCGCACCTGAATTCCGTGGTCCGGGTTCCCGGAATCGAGTTCCCCGTGGTGGTGCGGCGGAAAGTGGCGAACGTCTGCCGGCGCGAACGCAGCTTTCTCAGCGAGCACGCGGTGCTGCGGGCCATCGAGGATTCGAGGGTTCCCGTGGCGGCGCCGCGAATTCTCGCCCTGGGCGAGAGCTACCCCGGGAAATTCCGCAAGGACAGCTTCGCCGTCCACACCTACGAGGGCCCGCTCGACACGAACCGGCCGCCCGAGCACCCGGTGCACGGCCTCCTTCCGCACGAGGCGGACCGGCTGGTCGACCAACTGTGCGCGCTGAGGGACGTGGACTACACCAAGCTCGACCCCGCGGCCGCGGAGCGCGACTTCGGTTTCTACGGCTGGCTGGCGGACCAGCTCGTCGCGCTGGTCCGGGACCTGCCCAAGGAGTCCCAGCAGCTGGCCCGCCTCCTCGGCCTGCCCGAGGCGGACCGGCTGCGGCAGATGCTGGCCCGGCACGGCGTGAGCGCGCGCAAGCCGACCCTGCTGCACGGCGACCTGAATCCCTGGAACCTGGTACGCCGCGACGACGCCCTGGCGCTCACCCTCATCGACTGGGAGCTGGCGACCGTCGGCGACCCCCTGTACGACCTGGTCCGGCACATGCATCTGACGCCGACCCGGCCGGAGATCCGGGACCGGATGTTCCGCCGCTGGGAGGCCCTGATGCCCCCCGAGTACACCCGCGACTGGCAGCAGGACTGGCGGGTCTACCGGTGGATCGAGATCGTCCGCTCGGCCTACGTCGACCTCGACCGCCTGGTCACCGGCGCCGGCCTGGACGCCCCCAACGTCCGCCGCGCCGTCGACTCCTACGCCATGACCCTGGCCGCTGCCAAGGGCTCCCTGGGCCTGCCCCTCCGCCCGACGGCGAACCCGTATCTCGCCCGCGCCCTGGCCTAGGGCCGTCGGCCTGAGGAGGTGTCCCCGCCCGGGTCCCGGCGCCCGTGGCGGTGCGTAGGCTCGGCGGTATGGGTGAGGAGATCGGGCTGCGGGAGCGCAAGAAGCGGCGGATGTACCAGGACGTGTCGGACACCGCCGTACGGCTCTTCCTGGAGCGGGGGTTCGACGCGGTGTCCGTGGCCGAGGTCGCGGCGGCGGCCGGGATCTCCAAGCCGACGCTCTTCCGGTACTTCCCGGCCAAGGAGGACCTGGTCCTGCACCGGATCGCCGACCACGAGGCGGAGGCCGCCCGAGTGGTGGCCGGGGCGGCCGACCCGGTCGGCGCGCTGCGCCGGCACTTCCTCGCCGGGCTGGAGCGGCGCGACCCGGTGACCGGGCTGAACGACCACCCCCAGGTGCTCGCCTTCCACACCCTGCTCTACGGCACCCCGGCCCTGGTGGCGCGGGCGTACGCCCACCTGGAGCGGTCGGAGGCGGCGCTCGCCGAGGCGCTCGGCGGCAGCCTGGACGCGCGCCTGGCCGCCGGGCAGATCATCGCTGTGCAGCGGATCCTCGCCCAGGACAACTGGCGCCGGATCGCGGCGGGGGAGCGGATCGAGGACGTGGAGCCCGATGCCGTACGGGCCGCCGAGCGGGCGTTCCGGCGGCTGGGTCAGGGGCTGCCGGAGCTGAGGCGTGACGAATGAGACGCGGTTAAAAATTTAACTCGGTAACGTTCGAGGCGTACTCTGGCGCCATGACGTCACTCGACCCCGCCCTCACCGAGACCCTGCACGCCGAGCGCGCCCACCACGCCGCCTGCCGTGCCGCCCTCGCCGCGATGGTCGAGGGCGCCGACGAACAGGTCGTCATCGGCGAGGACGTCTCCGCCTCCGGGGCCGACGCCGAGGTGCTCGGCCACCGGCTGCGCAGCCAGGCCAAGGCGCTGCGCGAACTCCCGCCCGGCCCGCTGTTCTTCGGCCGTCTCGACTTCTCCCGAACCGACTCCGAGCACGGCGGGCAGCACTACCACGTGGGCCGGCTCCGGATCACCGAGGACCCGGCCGCCCCGCCCCTCGTCATCGACTGGCGGGCCCCCGTCTCCCGCGCCTTCTACCAGGCTGACGCCCGCGACCCGCGCGGCGTCGAGGTACGGCGCCGGTTCGGCTGGGCGCCCGGCAGCACCGGCGACTCCACCGACCTCACCGGCCTGGAGGACGAGCACCTGGGCCGGGGCGAGTCACGGACCAGCGACATCGTGGCCCGCGAGATCGAGCGGCCGCGCGTCGGACCCATGCGGGACATCGTCGCCACCATCCAGCCCGAGCAGGACGACCTGGTCCGCGCCGCCCTCACCGACTCGGTCTGCGTCCAGGGCGCCCCCGGCACCGGCAAGACCGCGGTCGGCCTGCACCGCGCGGCCTATCTGCTCTACACCCACCCCAGACGGCTGCAGCGCTCCGGCCTGCTCATCCTCGGCCCCAACCGCACCTTCCTGCGCTACATCGCCGAGGTGCTGCCCGCGCTCGGCGAGACCGCCCGTCGCGGAGCGACTGACGGGGGCTATCGTCAGTCGACCCTGCTGGAGGAGATCGCCCGCCACCCGGTCACCGGGAGTGACGCTCCGGCCGCCGCGGCGGTCAAACACGACGCCCGGATGGCCGAGGTGCTGCGCCGGGCGCTGTACGCGCGCGTGACCACCGACGGCGTCACCGACCTCGCCGTACCGGACGGCTCCTACCGGTGGCGGGTGTCCGCCGCCGAACTCGCGCGGATCGTGGCCGAGGTGCGGGCCGAGGAACCGCCGTACGCCGTCGGCCGCGAGCGGGTGCGCACCCGGGTGGTACGGCGGCTGCGCGAGCGTGCCGAACGCCGTGCCGGGGTGCTGCCCGCCGCCTGGGTGCGCCGCGTCGAACGGGCCCGGCCGCTCACCGAGCACCTCGACCGGGTCTGGCCGAAGGTCCGCCCCGAGGAGGTGCTGACCCGACTCCTCACCGACGCAGGCGAGTTGGCGCGCTCGGCGGACGGCCTGCTGGACCCGGACGAGCAGGCGGCCCTGCTCTGGCCCCGCCCGCCGCGCTCGTACAAGTCGGCCCGCTGGTCGGCCGCCGACCTGGTCCTCCTGGACGAACTCTCCGGCCTGATCGAGCACCCGGAGGGCTACGGCCACATCGTCGTCGACGAGGCGCAGGACCTCTCGCCCATGGAGTGCCGGGCCATCGCCCGCCGTGCCGCGTTCGGATCGCTGACCGTGCTCGGCGACCTCGCCCAGGGCACCACCGTGTGGGCCGCGCGCGACTGGTCCGTGCAACTGCGCCACCTGGGCCGGCCGGACGCGGCGGTGGTCCCGCTGACGACCGGTTTCCGGGTGCCGGCGGCGGTGGTGGCCCTGGCCAACCGGCTCCTGCCCCACTTGGACGTCTCCGTCCCTCCGGCCACCTCCCTGCGCGGGGACGGCGAGGTGCGGATCCGGCCGACCGACGACGTGCCGGGCACGACCGTGACCGCGGTGCGCGAGGCGCTGGCCCACGAGGGCTCGGTGGGCGTCGTGGCGGCCGACGCGGACGTGGACGGCGTACGGCACGCGCTCACGGCGGCCGGCCTCGACCCGGCCGGCCCCGACACGCTCGGCGCCCGCGTGACCGTGGTCGCCGCGAGCCTCGTGAAAGGCCTGGAGTACGACCACGTCGTCGCCGTGGAACCGGCCGCGGTGGCGGAGGCGGAGCCCCGTGGCGCCCACCGCCTGTACGTGGTCCTCACCCGCGCGGTCTCCCGCCTGGACGTGATCCACGCCCGACCGCTGCCGTTCTGACGGGGGAGCGTGCGTGCCGGCGGCGGCTGGAGTGAACCAAGCGGCAGCTTGGGGGTGTGGCGGTAAACCTGGGATTGACCTGCGCGTATCCGCCGCCGGATGATCGACGGGCGATGTCCAGCGGACGGACGGAGAAGACCGTGCCGGACTCCCTCGCCCCCGCGGTGGCGTTTCTGCGCGGCCTGGGAGCCGCCGAAGTCGCGCATCCGGGCGGCACCCTCCTCGCCCATCTCCAGCGCGTCGAGCGGCAGCTCGCCGAGTGGGGCGCGCGGCCGGCCCTCCGGCTCGCGGGACTGTGCCACGCCTGCTACGGCACCGACGGCTTTCCCGGCGCCCTGCTGCCGCCGCACCGCCGGGCCGAGCTGGGGGCCGTCATCGGCGCCGAGGCCGAGTCCCTCGTGTACCTGTACGGCTCCTGCGACCGCGCGGCCGGTTATCCGACGCTCGCCGAGGCCGACGGGGTCTTCCGGGACCGGTTCACCGGCCGTTCCCATGTCCCCGGGGCGGGCGCGCGCCGGGACTTCGCCGAGCTGACCGCCGCGAACGAACTCGACCTCGCCCGCCTCGACCCCGCCTTCCGCACCCGCTGGGGCCCGGACCTGCTCGCCCTCTTCACCCGCGTACGGCCCCTGTTGAGCCCGCCGGCCTGGTCGGCGTGCGAGACGGTGCTGGGCGGGTAGGCCGGCGGTCGCTCGGCGGCGCCCCCCTCACGCCCCCACGTACGCAGCCAAGTGCTGTCCCGTCAGGCTCGACCGGGCCGCGATCAGGTCTGCCGGGGTGCCCTCGAAGACGATGCGGCCGCCGTCGTGACCGGCGCCGGGGCCGAGGTCGATGATCCAGTCGGCGTGGGCCATGACGGCCTGGTGGTGTTCGACCACGATGACCGACTTGCCGGAGTCGACCAGGCGGTCGAGGAGGGCGAGGAGTTGTTCGACGTCGGCCAGGTGGAGGCCGGTGGTCGGCTCGTCGAGGACGTAGACGCCGCTCTTGTCGGCCATGTGCGTGGCCAGCTTCAGCCGCTGCCGCTCGCCGCCGGAGAGCGTGGTGAGCGGCTGGCCCAGGGTGAGGTAGCCGAGCCCGACGTCGGACATGCGCTCGAGGATCTTGTGGGCCGCCGGGACCCGTGCCTCGCCCGCGGCGAAGAACTCCTCCGCCTCGGTCACCGACATCCCCAGCACCTCGGCGATGTCCCTCCCGCCGAGGGTGTACTCCAGCACCGAGGCCTGGAACCGCTTGCCCTCGCACTCCTCGCAGGTCGTCGCGACCCCGGCCATCATCGCCAGGTCGGTGTAGACGACCCCGGCGCCGTTGCAGTTCGGGCAGGCTCCCTCGGAGTTCGCGCTGAACAGCGCCGGCTTGACCCCGTTGGCCTTGGCGAACGCCTTGCGGACCGGCTCCAGCAGGCCGGTGTACGTCGCCGGGTTGCTGCGCCGCGAGCCGCGGATCGGGGTCTGGTCGATCGACACGACGTCCGCGTCCGCCGGCATCGAGCCGTGCACCAGCGAGCTCTTGCCGGAGCCGGCGACACCGGTGACCACGCAGAGCACGCCCAGCGGGATGTCGACGTCGACGTTCCGCAGGTTGTGCGTGCTCGCGCCCCTGATCTCCAGCGCCCCCGCCGGCTTGCGTACCGTGTCCTTCACCGACGCCCGGTCGTCGAGGTGCCGGCCGGTCAGGGTGCCGCTCGCCCGCAGGCCCTCGACGGTGCCCTCGAAGCAGACGGTGCCGCCCGCCGTACCGGCGCCCGGACCGAGGTCGACGACATGGTCGGCGATCGCGATCGCCTCCGGCTTGTGCTCCACGACCAGCACGGTGTTGCCCTTGTCGCGCAGCCGCAGCAGCAGTTCGTTCATCCGCTGGATGTCGTGCGGGTGCAGGCCGATCGTCGGCTCGTCGAAGACGTACGTGACGTCGGTGAGGGACGAGCCGAGATGGCGGATCATCTTCACGCGCTGCGCCTCGCCGCCCGAGAGCGTGCCCGCCGGGCGGTCCAGGGAGAGATAGCCGAGGCCGATCTCCACGAACGAGTCGAGAGTGTGCCGCAGGGACGCCAGCAGCGGTGCCACCGTAGGCTCCGACAGCGACCGCACCCACTCGGCGAGGTCGCTGATCTGCATCGCGCACGCGTCGGCGATGCTCACGCCGTCGATCTTCGAGGACCGGGCCGCCGCGGTGAGCCGGGTGCCCTCGCAGTCGGGGCAGACGGTGAAGGTGACCGCACGGTCCACGAACGCCCGGATGTGCGGCTGCATGCCCTCCTTGTCCTTGGCGAGCATCGACTTCTGGATCCGCGGGATCAGACCCTCGTAGGTCATGTTGATGCCCGCGATCTTCATCCGGGTCGGTTCCTTGTGGAGGAAGTCCTGCAGTTCCCGCTTGGTGAACTTCCGGATCGGCTTGTCCGGGTCGTACAGGCCGGACTCGGTGTAGAGCCGGTAGTTCCAGCCGCCCGTCTTGTAGCCGGGGATCATCAGGGCTCCCTCGTTGAGGGAGAGGGAGTCGTCGTAGAGCTGGGTGAGGTCGAGGTCGGTGACCGCGCCCCGGCCCTCGCAGCGCGGGCACATGCCGCCGGTGATGCTGAAGCTGCGCCGCTCCTTCACCTGCTGCCCGCCGCGCTCCACGGTGACCGCGCCGGCGCCGCTGATCGAGGCCACGTTGAAGGAGAACGCCTTGGGCGAGCCGATGTGCGGCTTGCCGAGCCGGCTGAACAGGATGCGCAGCATCGCGTTGGCGTCGGTGGCGGTGCCGACGGTGGAGCGGGGATCGGCGCCCATCCGCTGCTGGTCCACGATGATCGCGGTCGTCAGCCCGTCGAGCACGTCGACCTCGGGCCGGTTCAGCGTCGGCATGAACCCCTGCACGAACGCGCTGTACGTCTCGTTGATCAGTCGCTGCGACTCCGCGGCGATGGTGTCGAACACCAGGGAGCTCTTGCCCGAGCCGGACACACCGGTGAACACGGTCAGCCGGCGCTTGGGGATCTCGACGCTGACGTCCTTGAGGTTGTTCTCCCGGGCGCCGTGCACCCGGATCAGGTCGTGGCGGTCGGCGGCGTGCGGTGCGATGGCGTCGTCCATGGCGGTCACGGTAACCGGGGCGGCCCGGACGGCGCTTCTCCGATTCTGACGTTTTTCGCGGGCGGTGTCCCACGCGCGCGTCCCGCGATGTGATCGTGCCTGACCGGTCAGCCCTGCGGGCCGCCGAAGTCGTACGCCGCCCAGTCGGCGAGCGTGCGATAGCCGAGGCGCTGGTAGAGGGCGTTGCTGGCGGGGTTGGACAGGTCGGCGAACAGGACGACGTCCCGCGCGCCCGCGGCCAGCGCGGCCCGGCTGACCTCCGCCGTCACGGCCGCCGCGTAGCCGCGGCCGCGCAGGTGGGCCGGGGTGTAGACGACGTCGACCTGGATCTGGCCGCCGATCAGCGGGTTCATGCCCGCGACGGAGACGGGGGCGCCGTCCGGGGTCTCCCAGAGCGTGTAGCGCTTGTCGGCGAAGCGGGTGCCGGCCCATGTGCCGGCGTCGATGGACACGTCCTCCCCGACGGCCTTGGCGAACTCGCCGCACCAGAACATGGCTTCGTCGAGGTCCTGCTCGCCCAGGACCCGGGCCCGCCCGGCGGGCATCGGCTCCGGCGGGGTGAGCGTGCCGAGCCGGTACAGCCGCAGCCGCGGGCCGCGCGGGCTCGCCGTCGCGCCGGTGTGCCGCCGCCAGGCCTCGGCGAACGCGGTGGCGCTGTCGTGGTCCGCGCCGACGGAGGGCAGCCGGTGCCCGAGGCCGGCCAGCCGGGCGGCCAGGGTGTCGGCCTGCCCGGGCGTGAGCGGGGTCAGGCCCAGGCCTCGGGGCGGGAGCCGGTAGAAGGCGGCGTGCACCTCGCCCGCCCGCTCCAGCACACCGAAGACGGGATCTGAGGCGCCGAAAGCCTCCGTCCCCCGCTTGCGCACCCTCTCTGCCCAGGTCAGCGCCATGACGTGCGCACCGGGCCGTGAGCGCAGGAAGTCCCCGGCGCGGGCGAGGAAGTCGTCGACGTCTTCGGTGAGGTGCCAGTCGTCCGGGCGCATGGGTGAGGAATTGCCCCGTCTCCGGGAAGGTGAACCCCTCCCGACTACCTTCCGCTGAGAAAGCGCCGGACCTCGGATGCCAGGAGCGCCATCTGCTCTCCGGCCTCCACCCGGGTGGTCACCGACGCGCTCCACCCGCCGGCTGCTTTCTGCCAGGGGCGCAGGCTCCAGGTCAGTCCGACATGGCCACCGGCCCGGAAGACGGCCGACAGAGCCAGGTCCCCGTCGTCGGTCTGCCAGTCCCGTTCGCCGTCCCATCCCCGGTAGCCGGCGGCCAGTTCGTCCAGGAACGCAGCGAGACCCCGGCCCGGGCTCCAGGCCACCACCTCGTCGACGCGAGCAGTCAGACCCGGAGCCCACAGTTCGACGGCATAGTGCACGGAGTCGGCGTCGACGCCGCCCCGGTCACAGAGCCGCACACCGACCGACGGGGTGTCCCGGCAGCCGATGATCACATCAGGTCTGGCGTCCATGGCGTGTCCACTGGTGAGGCGAGGGGCCTTCGGCAAGAGCTGGGGCTCACGTCGGCGGCCGGGTGAGTTTGGCGGCCACGGCGTCGAGGACCCAGTCCAGGCCGGTCGCGAAGGATGTCTCGGCATCCACGTCCGTGCCGTCGTACACGGCCTTGGCCAGCGCCGGGAAGCGGCCCGTGGCCAGCATTCTCGTCACATGCGGGCCGGAGGCGCGCTGCCAGTCGCGCTTGGACAGGCCCGTGGCGCGCTCGGCCCGCAGGTTCGCGATCTCGCGCCTGATCGCGCCGGTGAAGTAGGCGCTCACCGTCTCCACGGCGCGCATGACGGTGTCGATGTCGGCGAGGCCGTCGAGGGCGGCCAGCGTGGCCTCGGTCACGGCGAGGCCGTTCGGGCCCAGGGCCGGGCGGCCGCCGAGCAGGTCGGCCAGCCATTCGTGACGCAGAGCGGCCCGCCTGGTGCGGTGGGCGAGGACGCGCAGCCCCTCCCGCCAGTCGCCGGGCTGCTCTTCGGGGAGGATCTCGGCCTGGACCTCGTCCATCATGAGGTCGAACAGCTCCTGCTTGGTGGAGATGTATCCGTACAGCCGCATCGGGCCGGCGTTCAGCCGGGCGGCGACCTTGCGCAACGACACCGCCTCCAGCCCGCCCTCGTCGGCCAGCGCGACGGCGGCGGCGACGATCCGCTCCCGGTCGAGCGGCACGGGGCGAGCCGGCGGCTCCGGCCGGTCCCAAACAGTCATGGTCACACCGTACTATTGCGATACATCGTCAGGTGCCAATACAGTGTATTGACATGAGACATCGTATCGCCGTGGTCGGGAGCGGTCCCGGCGGCCTCACCTTCGCCCGTGTCCTGCACCGCCACGGCTGTCCCGTCGCCGTCCTGGAACGCGATCCCGCCCCCGACGCCCGCCCCCCGGGCGGCACGCTGGACCTGCACGAAGGGCTGGGCCAGCTCGCGCTGGACAAGGCGGGGCTGCTGGCGGAGTTCCAGGCGCTGTCCCGCCCCGAGGGGCAGGCCATGCGCATCCTGGACACGGCCGGGACCGTCCTGCGCGACTGGCGACCCCGTCCGGACGACCGGGCCAATCCCGAGATCGACCGCGGGCAACTCCGTGACCTGCTGCTCGGCCCTCTCGACGTCCAGTGGGGCCGCAGCGTGACGCAGGTGGTGCCGGGGACCCGGGACGGCGTACTGGTCCAGTTCGCGGACGGGCGACAGGAGACGTTCGACCTCGTGGTCGGCGCGGACGGCGCCTGGTCCCGGGTCCGCCCGGCAGTCTCGTCGGTGACGCCGCACTACACCGGCGTCACCTCCCTCGAGACCTCCCTCGACGACGTCGACACCCGTCACCCCGAGCTCGCCCGGTTGATCGGCGACGGTTCCGTGGCCGTGTACGGCGTGAACCGAGCTGTCGTCGCCCAGCGCAACAGCGGCGGCCACGTCAAGGTGCACGCCCAGTTCCGCGCGCCGCTGGACTGGCACGCGAACCTGGACCTGGCCGACGTCGAGGCCGTGCGATCGAGCCTGCTGGCGCTGTTCGACGGCTGGGCCGTTCCTGTCCTCGACCTCCTCCGCCACGGCACCGCGTTCGTCCGCCGTCCCCTCTACGTCCTGCCCGTCTCCCACACCTGGACCCACGTCTTCGGCGTGACGCTCCTGGGCGACGCCGCCCATCTGATGCCCCCCTTGGGGGCTGGCGCCAACCTCGCGATGCTGGAAGGCGCCGAACTCGCCGAGTCCATCGCCGCCGGCTCCGAAGACCTGGACCAGGCCGTTCGCGCCTTCGAGGAACAGATGTGGGTACGCGCCGGGAGGTGGGCGAAGATCACGACGGCCGGTCTGGAACGCCTCGTGAGCCCGGACCCCGCCGAGGCCCTCGCCCTCTTCGACCGAGTCCAGCCGTCCTGACCGCCGAGCGCGAGAGCACACGACCCGCGACAGACTTTTGCAAGCGGGTGCTTGCAATTGTTAGCGACGGTGGGGCAAGGTGGAGGCATGGCATCACTGAACGTCGGCAATCTCGGCGAGTATCTGCGCGAGCAGCGGCGAAACGCCCAACTGTCGCTGCGGCAGCTCGCCGACGCCGCCGGGGTGTCCAATCCCTACCTGAGCCAGATCGAGCGCGGGCTGCGCAAGCCGAGCGCGGAGGTGCTCCAGCAGGTCGCCAAGGCCCTGCGCATCTCCGCCGAGACGCTGTACGTCCGCGCCGGGATCCTCGACGCCGAGCGGGACCGGGACGAGGTGGAGACGCGCGCCGTCATCCTCGCCGATCCCTCGCTGAACGAGCGGCAGAAGCAGGTGCTGCTCCAGATCTACGAGTCCTTCCGGAAAGAGAACGGATTCGGGGTCGGCGAGCCCGCCGCGGCCGAGGAGGCCGGGGACCCGGCCCAGGACAGGGACCTGGACTCCGGCGCGGCCGACGGACACGGTGCCGACGCGGACCCGCGGCGTACGGCCGGATAACCGGACCAGGGCGCCGGCCGTACCACCGCGGACCACACCACCTCAGCCGAACGCGAATCCGGGAGGACCTGATCACCATGGCCATCACCGACGACCTGCGCAAGACCCTCAGCGACCCGACTCCGCTCTACTTCGCCGCCGGCACCGCCGACCTCGCCCTGAAGCAGGCCAAGAAGGTGCCCGCCCTGGTCGAGCAGCTGCGCGCCGAGGCGCCGGCCCGCATCGATGCCGTGCGCAACACCGACCCCAAGGCCGTGCAGGAGAAGGCCGCCGCCCGGGCCAAGGAGGCGCAGGAGACCCTGCAGAGCAGGGTCAACGAGTTCCTCGGCACCCTCGACGTCGACCTGAAGAAGCTCGGCGAGCAGGCCCAGGACTTCGCGCTGCGCGGCGTCGGCGTCGCGGCCGAGTACGCCGTCAAGGCGCGTGAGGCCTACGAGAAGGTCGCCGAGCAGGGCGAGCAGGCCGTGAAGCACTGGCGCGGCGAGGCCGCCGAGGAGATCGAGGACATCGCGGTCGCCGTCGAGGGCAAGGCCGAGCCCGCCCAGGCCAACGAGGAGCCCAAGCCGGCCGAGGCCGACTCCGCCGACAAGAAGCCGGCGGCGAAGAAGGCCCCCGCCGCGCGCAAGACGACCACCCCGAAGAAGACCACGCCGTCGGACAAGTGACCGGCAGCGACGAGGTCACACCGGGCCGGGCACCTTCGGGGTGTCCGGCCCGTTGTACGGGTACGGTGGCTGTACGGACTCGACTCGGGTGGTGGGCATTGTGCTGATGACGGCAGTCGGCGGAGTGATGTGGCTGATCTTCACCGCCATGCTGGCGCTCGCCATCGTGGCGTTCGTGATGGCGGCCATCTTCCGCGACGACGCATACCGCGCCGCGGACAAGCAGAACAAGGGCTTCTGGCTGATCATCCTGGGCATCGCGGTCGCCGTGAACCTCTTCGTCCCGATGCTGTTCCTGCAGCTCGCGGGCCTGGTCGCCACGATCGTCTTCTTCGTGGACGTCCGCCCGGCGCTCCAGCAGGTGTCAGGTGGCAGAGGGTTCCGGCGGCGGGGGCGCGGCAGCAGCAGCGACGGTCCCTACGGGCCGTACAACGGCGGCCGCTGAGGGCATCCCGCCCAAGGGGCGCGGAAAGCTGGGCGAACGACCACAGCGGACTCGCTCCCGGCGGCGGCGACGAATCCCTACGGCGAGCCCCCGACGTCCTACGGCGCCCGGTCCAGCAGCACCACAGCCACGTCGTCCGTCAGCTCGCCCCCATTGAGCTCGCGCACCTCGCTCACCGCGGCCCGCAGCAGCTCCTCGCCCCGCAGTCCCTCGGCCAGCTGCCGGCGGATCATCGCGACCATGCCGTCCTGGCCCAGCCGCTCCCCGCCCTCGCCGACCCGGCCCTCGATCAGGCCGTCGGTGTAGAGCATCAGGCTCCACTCGGAACCCAGCTCCACCTGCATCCGCGGCCAGCGGGCGCCGGGCAGCAGCCCGAGGGCGGGGCCGTTGTTGTCGTACGGCAGCAGACGGGCCTGCCGGCCCGGGCGGGCGAGCAGCGGGGCCGGGTGTCCGGCCAGGCACAGGCCCGCGCGGCGGCCGTCGGGCGCGATGTCCACCGTGCACAGGGTCGCGAAGATCTCCTCGTCGGCCCGCTCGTGCTCCAGCACCTGCTGCAGCGTGCCGAGCAGTTCGTCGCCGCACAGGCCGGCCAGGGTCAGCGCCCGCCAGGCGATGCGCAGCTCCACGCCGAGCGCGGCCTCGTCCGGGCCGTGGCCGCAGACGTCGCCGATCATGGCGTGCACGGTGCCGTCGGGGGTGCGCACGGCGTCGTAGAAGTCGCCGCCGAGCAGCGCCCGGGAGCGGCCGGGGCGGTAGCGGGCGGCGAAGCGCAGCGAGGAGCCCTCCAGCAGGGGGGTGGGCAGCAGGCCGCGTTCCAGCCGGCGGTTCTCCTGTGCGCGCAGCCGGCCCTCGGCCAGCCGCCGCTCGGCCGTGTCGGAACGCTTCCGCTCCACCGCGTACCGGATGGCGCGGCTGAGCAGCCGGCCGTCCAGCTCGTCCCGGAAGAGGTAGTCCTGCGCGCCGACGCGCACGGCCTCCGTGCCGCGCTCGGTGTCGCCGGAGGCGGTCAGGGCGAGCACGGCGTGCCGGGGCGCGAGCCGGAGCACGTGCTTGAGCACGGCCAGCTCGTCGTCGCTGTCACTGCGGCCCGGCGCCGGGAGCGCCAGGTCGAGCAGGATGCAGTGGACGTCGTCGGTCAGCAGCCGCTCGGCCTCGGTGAGGTTGCGGGCGGTGCGCACGCGGATCGGCTTGCCGGCCGAGTCCAGCAGGTCGGGGACGATCGGCGAGCCGGCCGGATCGTCCTCGATCAGCAGCAGGGTGAGAGTGGCGCCGCTGCCACTCGTGGGCGCGGCGTCGCGGTGGGCCTCTTCCTTGAGGGGGCCGCCGACTGCGGAGGCGGCCTCAGCCTGACCACTCTCCACGGCCGGGATCGCTCTCTGCCGCGGTACGGGTACGGGCATCGTCTTGGGTTCCTTCCCTCCCCCCGAGGGCACGGGCGGCGCCGAGGGTCTCGATGCCGCCGACGGGGACCATAGCGGGTGGTCGCGCCCCGATGGAATGGTGTGAGCCGCGTCGCTCGCGCGCAGGCCGTTGTCATATGCCGCGTTCTGTACCGCAGTTGGACAGGCCGCCGAAGGTGCGGGAATGACGAAGCTCACGTCCGGCCGGGGTTTGGGCGGGGGTTGACGGTGGAGTGGGTCACATGGCGTACGTCACGTCCGATTCCCCAAGGGGCGCGGGCGGGGCCGTACCGCCCTGCGCCCGGCCGCGAGGCCTACGCGTCCGGCCGTACGACGCCCAGGATCGGCATCGTGCCGGCGCCCGCGATCGTCACGTCCCGTCCCGGGCGCGGGGCCTGGATGATCGTGCCGTCGCCGATGTAGAGGGCGACATGGCTGGCGTCGTGGAAGTAGATGATGAGGTCGCCGGGGCGCATGTCCTCGATGCCGATGTGCTTGAGCTGCTTCCACTGCTCCTGCGAGGTGCGCGGGATGGGGTGGCCGGCCGCCGCCCAGGCCTGGGAGGTCAGCCCCGAGCAGTCGAAGGACTTCGGGCCCTCGGCGCCCCAGACGTACGGCTTGCCGAGCTGGGCGGCGGCGAACGCGACGGCCTTCTCGCCCCGCGTGGACGCCTTGCCGTGGATCCGCTTGAGGATGCCGGTGTCCAGCCAGCGCGTCTGCGCCTTCAGCGCGGCCTGCTTCTCCAGCTCGGCGAGCCGCTCCCGGTCCTTCTCCTCCAGTTGGGACTGGAGCTTCTCGGCGGCGGAGATCTGCCGCTCGATCCGCTTCTTCGCGGCGGCCTTGGCCCGGCGCTCGGCGTCCAGCTTCTTCCACCGGTCGGCGGCGTCGGCGGCGTACGACCGCAACTGCTTCTGGGTGCTGGTCAGTTCGCCCATCAGCGTTTTCGTCGCCCGCTGGCCCTGCAGGACCAGTCCTGCGCCGTCCAGGACCTGCCCGGGGTCGTCGCTGAGCAGGAACCGGGCGGCGGGCGGGATGCCCCCGGTGCGGTACTGCTCGCGGGCGGCCGCGCCCGCCCGGTCCTTGAGCCCGGCGAGCCGCCGCTGCCCCTCCTCGATCTTCCCGGCCAGCGCGTCGATCCGGGCGGACTGCTGCTTGGCCTTCTCCTCGGCCGCGTTGTAGGCGTCGGTGGCGACGGCCGCGTCGTGGTAGAGCCGGTCGAGCTTCTCGCGGACCTTCTCGAGGTCCTTGCCCGGCGGGGGAGTCGGTGAGGTGCTCGGGCGGGGCGCCGGGTCGGCGAAGGCCGTGCCGGGCGCTCCCAGCACGGTCACGGCGCAGACCACCGTCACGGCGGCCGAGAGGATGCTGCGCTTGCCCCAGCCCATCGCACATGCCCCCAAAGCTGATTTACCGTCAGTAACTTCACGACTCCGGGGGGATGGTGTCACGTTGCGCCGCAAAACGACAGAGGTCAGAAGTGCTCTTCCCCCTGGTGGCCGCCACGGTCCGACGATCTCCCCGCCGATGTGACGAACGGCGCACGAGGTTCGTTCCGTCCCGCCTTCCCCGAACGGGTGATTCAGCTCCGGGGCGCCAACGCCTCCCACGCCACGGTCACTTCGCCCTGCCGCCAGCGGGCGGGGGAGTCCGTCACCGGCCAGTCGGCCGTCAGGTCCCGTACCGCGCGCAGCCAGCGCTGGCGGGCGCCGTAGGAGGCGAAGGGCGCGGCGGCGGCCCAGGCGCGGTCGAAGTCGCACAGGAAGGCGTGCACCGGCTCGCCGGGGACATTGCGGTGGATCAGCGCCTTCGGCAGCCGCTCGGCGAGGTCCGAGGGCCGCTGAAGCGAGCCGAGCCGGGTGGCGAACGTGACGGTCCGCGGCCCCTCCGGGCCGAGCGCCACCCACACGTGCCGCCGCCCGATCTCGTCGCACGTGCCCTCCACCAGCAGCCCGCCGCGCGAGCCGTCGCCGGCCGGGGCGAGCCGCGCGCACAGCCGCGCCCACACGGCGGCGACCTCCGCCTCGTCGTACTGGCGCAGCACGTTGGCGGCCCGGATGAGCACCGGCCGCCCCGGCACGGGCACCTCGAAGCCGCCGTGCCGGAAGGTCAGCCCCTCCCGTTCGTACGCCTTCGCCGTCGCGACGCGCGCCGGTTCGATCTCGATGCCGGTCACGCGCGTGCGGGGCGCGGCTGTCCGCAGCCGGCCGAGCAGTTCCACGGCGGTCCAGGGGGCGGCGCCGTAGCCGAGGTCGACGGCCAGGGGGGCCGCGGCGCGGCGCAGTTCGGCGCCGTGGGTCGCCGCGATCCAGCGGTCCATGCGGCGGAGCCGGTTGGGGTTGGTCGTCCCGCGCGTGATGGTTCCCACGGGGCGGCGGGTGGCGCGGGCTGTCATACGTACGAGGGTAGGCGGCCCGGCGCATCGAACGGTTGCTCGACCGACGGTAATGATTGGGTAAAGCGCCGTGATCGGGAAATGGCCCGGGCCCCCGGCACTGTTGGAACTGTTCGGAGGGCGAGGTCGGTCCTCCGTCCGGCATGCCCGCAGCAAGGAGAGGACCGCCACGTGAGCCAGTACGTCAGCAGGCTCGGGCGACGCTCCCCGTCGGCCGCGTCACGGCTACGACTGCACCGCAGGCCCCGCAGGGTCGCCATGCTCTCCGTGCACACCTCCCCGCTCCACCAGCCCGGCACCGGTGACGCCGGCGGCATGAACGTCTACATCGTGGAGCTGGCCCAGCGCCTGGCCGCGCACGGCATCGAGGTGGAGATCTTCACCCGCGCCACGGCCGGGGGACTGCCCCCCGCCGTCGACCTGGCCCCCGGGGTCCTGGTCCGGCACGTCGACGCCGGCCCCTATGAGGGCCTGGCCAAGGAGGACCTGCCGGCCCAGCTGTGCGCCTTCACCCACGGCGTGATGCAGGCGTGGGCCGGTCACCGCCCCGGCCACTACGACCTCGTCCACTCCCACTACTGGCTGTCCGGCCACGTCGGCTGGCTCGCCGCCCAGCGCTGGGGCGTGCCGCTGGTGCACGCCATGCACACCATGGCCAAGGTCAAGAACGCCAACCTGGCCGACGGCGACACCCCCGAGCCCGCCGCCCGCGTCATCGGCGAGACCCAGATCGTGGCCGCCGCCGACCGGCTCATCGCCAACACGGACGAGGAGGCCGGCGAGCTGGTGCGGTACTACGCCGCCGACCCCGCGAAGGTCGCCGTCGTCCACCCGGGCGTCAACCTCGACCGCTTCCGCCCCGCCGACGGCCGCGCCGCCGCCCGCGCCCGCCTCGGCCTGCCCCAGGACGCGCTGATCCCGCTCTTCGCGGGCCGCATACAGCCCCTGAAGGCCCCGGACATCCTGCTGCGCGCGGTGGCGGTGCTGCTGGACGAGCGCCCGGAACTGCGCTCGCGCATCCTCGTCCCGGTCGTCGGCGGCCCGAGCGGCAGCGGGCTCGCCAAGCCCGAGGGGCTGCAGAAGCTCGCCGCCCGGCTCGGCATCGCGGACGTCGTACGGTTCCGGCCGCCGGTCGGCCAGGAGCAGCTGGCGGACTGGTTCCGGGCCGCTTCCGTGCTGGTCATGCCGTCCTACAGCGAGTCCTTCGGGCTGGTGGCGATAGAGGCGCAGGCGGCCGGCACGCCGGTGCTCGCGGCCTCGGTCGGCGGCCTGCCGGTGGCGGTGCGCGACGGCGACACCGGATTCCTGGTCCACGGCCACGATCCCGCCGACTACGCGCGCGTGCTGCGCCGTTTCGCCGACGCGCCGGACCTGACCGCACGGATGGGCCGCGCCGCCGCCCGGCACGCGCAGTGCTTCGGCTGGGACCGGGCCGCCGCCGAGACCGCGGACGTCTACACGGCCGCGACCCAGGCGCACCGCCGTCGCGTACGCTCCCACCATGGGTGATGTCGAGAAGGCCGGACAGGTCCTGGAAGGCGTCCTGAAGGACGCCGAGCTCGAGTGGGAGAGCCCCGAGCCCGGAAACTACGTGGTCAAGCTGCCGGGCACCCGCAAGCTGTCCACGACGGTCTCCTTCCTCGTCGGCCGCCACTCCCTGTCGCTGAACGCGTTCGTCATCCGGCACCCCGACGAGAACGAGGCGGGCGTCCACCGCTGGCTCCTGGAGCGCAACCTCAAGCTCTACGGCGTCGGTTACGCCGTCGACCGCCTCGGCGACGTCTACGTCACCGCGCGCCTGCCGCTCGCCTCCGTCACCCCCGACGCGATCGACCGCCTCCTCGGCCAGGTCCTCGAAGCGGCCGACGGCGCCTTCAACACGCTCCTGGAGCTGGGCTTCGCCTCCTCCATCCGCAAGGAGTACGCCTGGCGGGTGTCCCGGGGCGAGTCCACGCGCAACCTGGACGCGTTCAAGCACCTGATCGAGCGCCCGACGGACTGACGTACCGCACGACCCGACTGACGTACCGCACGACCCCTTCCCACCACCTCTGCAGAGTGGCATGCTCACGGCCAACGCATTCCTGAACGTCGTTCATATTCATGAATACGAAGGGGCGGGTGGACATGAGCGGCACACACCTCACGAGACGGACCCTGCTGACCGCCGCCACGGCCGTGGCGCTCGGCGCGACCACCACGGCCCGGGCGGCGGCCGCCGACGGGCCCGAAGTCCCGGCGATCTGGCGTGAGTTCAGCCGCTCGCCCTTCACCCATCCGCAGATTCCCTACGTCGGCCGTGCCGGCTGCCGCGGCGGAGCACCCCGCCTGCCCCGCCCCCGCCACTTCGCCGACGCCACCGAGTACGGCGCCGTCCCCGACGGCACCACCGACTCGGCGCCCGCGATCAACCGTGCCCTCGCCGCCGCCGGAAGGGCCGGCGGGGGCACGGTCACCCTCCCGCCCGGCACCTTCCGCATCGACGACCTGATCCGCATCGGCGACTCGGGCGTCGTGCTGCGCGGCGCCGGCAGCGGCCGTACCACCCTGTACGCGACCAGGAACCTCACCGAGCTGATCGGCGTCTACGGCTCCCGCTACGGCGGTGACAAGTCGTCCTGGTCCTGGGCGGGCGGCCTGATCTGGCTGGCGCCCAGGGCCCGCTGGGACTCGCTGGTGGCTGCGATCCGGTCCCGGGCCTGGCCCTTCGAGGGCTGGACCGGCAACAAGCGGGACGAGTGGACGGCGCTGACGGCGGTGGAACCGGCCACCCGGGGATCGTGGACGGTCACCGTCGCCGATCCCGAGGGGCTGCACCCCGGCCGGCTCGTCCTCCTCCGGCTCGCCGACGACCCGGCCCACACCCTCCTGCAGCACATGGCGGGCGGCGGCCCGGGCCCGGCGTCGTACGTCTGGGACGACAAGACGAAGCTGCTGTCGTACGTCCCCTACGAATGGCCGGTGCGCATCACCGGCGTCCGGGGCCGCAGGATCACCCTCGAACGCCCTCTCCCGCTCGACGTCCGCCCCGAGTGGAACCCCCAACTCACCACGCACGTCCCCGAACTGACCGGATCGGGCGTCGAGGGCCTGACCCTGCGGGCGGTGCTCACCCCGCAGTCCCCGCACCTGCTCGACAAGGGCTACAACGGGGTCGTCCTGCAGTGCGCCTACGACTGCTGGCTCGACGACGTCACGGTGACCGACGTGGACAACGGCTTCGGTCTGGTCGCCGCCTCCGCCTGCACCCTGCGCCGCACCCGGGTGGCCGGCCGGGGCTCGCACCACCCGTACTTCTGCCGCGAGGGCTCCCACGACAACCTGATCGAGGACTTCACGATCGAGCAGCGCACCGTCCCGGCCCCGCCCGGCACCCAGCTGCACGGCATCAACGTCGAGGGACTGTCCTCCCACAACGTCTGGTCGCGCGGCCGGATGGAGATGGGCACCTTCGACAGCCACCGCGGCCTGCCCTTCGCGAACGTCCGCACCGACGTCACCGTGAACAACGACGGCCGGCACGGCGGAGACGCCAGCGCGGGCCCCCTCTTCGGCGCCCGCTTCACCCACTGGAACATCAGGGTCACCAACGGCCGCGCCGGCCTGATGAAGATCGACGGCCTGGCGCCTTATTCGGCGACCGTCGGCCTCAACACGGTGACCGAGTTCGACCAGACCGACGTCCCCGACTTCACCGGCGACCTGCGCTCCCGGCTGGAGCTGTACGGCACCACGGACGCCGTACGCCCGCGCAACCTGTACGAGGCTCAGCGGGAACTGACGCGGTAGCGGCCCGGCGTCACCCCGACCAGCTTCTTGAAGTGCCGGGTGAGATGGGCCTGGTCGTAGAACCCGGCGGCCGAGGCCACCTCGCCCGGCGCCAGCCCGTCCAGCAGCAGGCGCCGGGCGCGCCCGACCCTGCGGGACATCAGGTACTGGTGCGGGGCGATGCCGTAGGCGCCGCTGAACGCCCGCACCAGGTGGGCGGGGTGGGCGTGCAGCACGCGCGCCGCCTCCTGGAGCGACACGCCCTCGACGACCCGGGCGTCCAGCAGCTCCCGCAGCCGCCGGCCGAGAACCGGGTCCGGGCGGTGCCGGGGCGGGTCCGTGCGGCGCCGCAGATGCTCGCGCAGCCGCTCCCCGACGAGGGTCAGCCGGCTCTCCGCCTCCAACTCGTCGCCGGACCGGACCAGGGCCGCGTGCAGCTGTCCCACGCGCCGCCGCAGCACCGGGTCCCGCAGATCCGGCGTGTCGACGGCGGGCCCGATCAGCTCGTCGCCGAGCCGGCTGCCGTCCAGATACACCACCCGCTTGCGGAAGCCGTCCGGAGTGGCCGGGGAGCCGTTGTGCGGCACATGCGGCGGCAGCAGCGTGACGGTGTCGTGCGGAGTGCCGTGCTCGTGCCGGTCCAGGTCGTACCGCACGGCCCCGTCGTCCACGATCAGCAGCGTCCAGGCGTCGTGGACGTGCATCGGGTAGGCGTACTCGGTGAAGCGGGCGTGGAAGACCTCGGTGACGCCCGGAACACGGGGGCGCCACGCGCTGACTTCCTGCCGGGCGGCCACGCAAAGAACGTACAAGACCAGGCCGTACGACGCCCGGCAGTCTCATTCCATGAGCGCTGAACCCATCCGTTTCGACACGAAGATCGCCGTGCTGCTGCGCGAGGACCTGGAACCCTGGCAGCGGCTCAACGTCACCGCGTTCCTGGTCAGCGGCCTCGGCACCCAGGTCCCCGAGGTGATCGGCGAGCCGTACGAGGACGCGGACGGCGTCGGCTACCTGCCCATGTTCCGCCAGCCGGTGCTGGTCATGGAGGGCTCCAAGGAGACCCTGAAGGCGGCCCACGACCGGGTGCTGCGCCGCGCCCTGCCCCGGGCGGTGTTCACGGCCGACCTGTTCGCCACGGGCCACGACGGCGCCAACCGCGCGGCCGTGCGGGCCGTACCGACCGCGGAGCTGGACCTGGTGGGTCTCGCGGTGTACGGCCCGCGGGGCGGGGTGGACAAGGCGCTGAAGGGCGCGCGCATGCACCCGTGAGGCCGGCCTCTTTTGTGTGGGCCTCCTTTGTGTGGGCCCTCCTTGGGTGAGTGCCAGGTCAGTCGAACATGCCGGGCTGGTAGTCGCCGGCGGGCTGCTGGACGATGACGTTGAGGCGGTTGTAGGTGTTGATCAGGGCGATCAGCGCGACGAGCGCGGCGAGCTGGTCCTCGTCGTAGTGCTTGGCGGCGTTCGCCCACACCTCGTCCGGGACTCCGCCGGCCGCGTCGGCGATCCGGGTGCCCTGCTCCGCCAGCTCCAGCGCGGCCCGCTCGGCGTCGCTGAACACCTTGGCCTCCCGCCAGGCGGCCACCAGGTGCAGCCGCTGGGCCGTCTCCCCGGCGGCGGCCGCGTCCTTGGTGTGCATGTCGGTGCAGAACCCGCAGCCGTTGATCTGGCTGGCCCGGATCTTCACCAGCTCCTGCGTGGCGGCCGGCAGGGAGGAGTCCGAGACGGCCTTGCCCGCCGAGTTGAGGTACTTGAGGAACTTGCCGGCGACCGGGTTGCCGAAGAGGTTCAGCCGAGCGTCCATGGTGGGCTCCTTTTGTACTTTCCCTTGTACTTTCCGATGGCTATACCTCCTTGACGGATCGCTCGGGAGAGATGTGACGGCGGCGGATGTGACCTGGGCCACTGCGCTGCCGACGGCGGCTGCCCCCGCGGATTGCCCTGTGAACGGAATCTGCACAGTGCGTACGCAACCCCGGGTCGGGCGGGTTCGGTTGGTGGGGAGTTGTCCCGGTCGGTGCGGCGGTGGCAAGAGCTGTGGGCCGCCTGTGCGGCGCGGGATGTGAAGGATCTGGCCCCAACGCGTGACCGCGCGTGCACGGATGCGTGGTCCGGGCCCTTCAACTGGGCCGGTGGGAGCGGTGGTTGGGTGGATGCCCGGCACGCTCCGTGGTTTGATCGCTCGCACCGCCGGGATCGCGCCAGGTGTCCGGAAAGGACGGCGCGTGCCCACGGTCGCGGCCCCAACGTCAGTCCCCAGCGGGCCGCATCCCCTTGGACCATGTGGACCATCCATGCGAAGGGCAGTTTCCTCATGAACGCCGCTCACCAGATCCAGACCGCCGAGATCGCCGACGCCGAGCTCGACAGCGTCTCCGGTGGTCTGGCCCCCCAGGCCAGCATCACCGCCGACTCCACGACCCTGAGCACCGCCGACGCCCTGTCGCAGCTCGGCGCCGTCCAGGGCGAGGTCGTGGGCGCCCTCAGCCAGCCCCACCAGATCGGCATCAACCTCGCGTTCTGATCCCGACACCGCTGGCCCCCTGCCGGGATTCCGGTGGGGGGCGGTTGTGTGTGTGGGCTGGGGCCGTCAGGGGATCCTCGGCGCCGCAGGCCCCCCGCCCCTCACGCCGCGCTGACCTCGGCCTCGGAACCAGTCCGCGGGGTCGCCACGGCCGTAGCCTCCTTCGGCAGGCCCCGCATGAGCAGCCCGTACCCCAGCCCGGCGATGGTCCCGATCACCGCGCACAGGCCCCACAGCCACTCCGCGCCCCAGTGGTCGATGACCGCGCCGGACATCAGCGGAGCGACCAGCGCGGCGACGGACCAGGACAGCGTGTACACGCCCTGGTAGCGGCCGCGCCCGTGGACCGGGGAGAGCCGGACGACGAGGCCGGTCTGGGTCGGGGCGTTGACGATCTCGGCGAGGGTCCACACGCACACGGTGACCATGAAGACGCCGACCGAGCCGGCGAACGCGGTGAGCCCGAAGCCGTACCCGGCGAGCAGCGACGAGACGACCAGCAGGGTGCGCGGGTCGCGGTGCTCGATGAACCGGGTGACCGGGATCTGCAGGGCGACGATCAGGATGCCGTTGACGGCGATGGCGAGGCCGTAGTCGGCGGGCGAGAACCCGGCCCGGCCCATGGCCACCGGCAGCCCCACGGACCCCTGCTGGAAGACCAGCGCGACCAGGAACGACAGCCCGACGACGGCCATGTACCGCCCGTCGCGCAGCACGGTGCCGAGCCCGGTGCCGGCCTCCGCCTGCCGGGCCGTGGCCGTGGGCCGGGACTCGGGCAGCCTGAGGAAGACGACGACCGCGCAGACGGCGGTCATCCCGGCCTCGATCAGGAACCCGGCGCGATAGCTGAACTCGGCGATGAACCCCGCGGCCATGGAGGAGACGGCGAAGCCGAGGTTGATGGCCCAGTAGTTGAGGGAGAAGGCGCGGACGCGGTCCTCGGGCCGGACGATGTCGGCCATCATCGCCTGTACGGCGGGCCGGGAGGCGTTGGAGGCCATGCCGACGAGGAAGGCGACGGCGGCGATGGAGACGGGGCCGGTCATGAACCCGAGGAGCGCGACGGACGCGGCGGTGGCCGACTGGGCGAGAAGCAGCGTGGGCCGCCGTCCCAGCCGGTCGGCCATCACCCCGCCGGCGAGGGAGGAGACGACGCCCCCGAGCCCGTGCAGCGAGGCGACGAGACCGGCGTAGGACGCCGAATAGCCGCGGTCGAGGGTGAGGTAGAGGGCCATGAAGGTGGCCACGAAGGCGCCGAGCCGGTTGATCAGGGTGCTGGTCCACAGCCACCAGAACTCGCGGGGGAGCCCGGAGACGGTCTCCCGGGCGGCACGTCTGAGACTGACGACGGCGGACATGACAAGATCCCCCATAAGCAGGTCGGGCGGTAAGCGGCTCAAGCGGCATGCACAACTTACATACGAGGCCGGTCGCAGGCCACTCGATTAACAGACGCCGTCGACGGTCCACCCACCGGTCGGCCGGGGCGATGCCCCGAACGCGTGGATTACGCTCTGACCCATGGCCGACGCACCGTACAAGCTGATCCTCCTCCGCCATGGCGAGAGCGAGTGGAACGCGAAGAACCTGTTCACCGGCTGGGTGGACGTCAACCTGAACGAGAAGGGCGAGAAGGAGGCGGTCCGCGGTGGCGAGCTCCTGAAGGACGCCGACCTTCTCCCGGACGTGGTCCACACGTCCCTGCAGAAGCGCGCGATCCGCACGGCCCAGCTGGCCCTCGAGGCCGCGGACCGCCACTGGATCCCGGTCCACCGCAGCTGGCGGCTGAACGAGCGCCACTACGGCGCCCTCCAGGGCAAGGACAAGGCGGCCACGCTGGCCGAGTTCGGCGAGGAGCAGTTCATGCTCTGGCGCCGCTCCTACGACACCCCGCCGCCGCCGCTCGCCGAGGACTCGGAGTTCTCCCAGTTCGACGACCCGCGCTACGCCACGCTCCCGCCGGAGCTGCGCCCGAGGACGGAGTGCCTCAAGGACGTCGTCAACCGGATGCTGCCGTACTGGTTCGACGCCGTCATCCCCGACCTCCTGACCGGCCGCACGGTCCTGATCGCCGCCCACGGCAACTCGCTGCGCGCCCTGGTCAAGCACCTGGACGGCATCTCCGACGCCGACATCGCGGGCCTGAACATCCCGACCGGCATCCCGCTCTACTACGAACTCGACGCCGACTTCAAGCCGACCACCCCCGGCGGCAAGTACCTCGACCCCGAGGCGGCCGCAGCGGCCATCGAGGCGGTCAAGAACCAGGGCAAGAAGAAGTAACCGCCCACGAACAAGCCCCCTGCCTGCGGTTCTCCGCCGGACGGGGGCTTTTCGCTGCCTCTGGACCGTCTCTGGGTCGTGAGCTGCTCGACCGAGCCGTCAGGCGACAGGACTGGGGGAGTGCGATTCCGGCTGCTGCCTCAGCTCTGCCTGTCCTCCCGCATCGCGCAGGGCCGCGACCGCGATCTCGGCGGTCTCCGCCGGAATACGGTTGAGGATCACGACAGGGGATCGATCCACGAGCGCCTTGCTACGCCAGAGGCTCAGCCCGGTCAGTCGGCGTACGACCTGGGCTGTGTCGAGCGGGCAGGTACCGGGGTGGAGGAGCAACACGTCGTTGGGCACGTCGTCGCAGACCAATGTGACGTACTCGTCTGTCATCCTGTCCCCTCCCGAAACGCGGCGGCCACGGCCCCTCCCGTGTGGAAGACTTGGCGCATCGCGACCCGACAACCGAGTCTCGGCAGGAGCGTTGACCGACTGGGTGAAGGCGAGCAGCAAACGCTTCTGACCAGGCATCATTCTCGGTGACACGGGGTCATCATGGCAGTTGGACCACGGCGCGAGGTGCGTCGGCTCCGTGAGCGCTGTATGCACCGTATGCCCGATTGGGCGGAATGAACGGGAGCGGACCCGCGTACCGGGCGCCGGCGCCTTTCACCGAAGCCGAAGCCCACGGGTCTCTACTCTCTACTTCACTTCACTTCTCTTCGGGTTCCGCGCATGCCGACGCCGAACGGGTAGCCCGGTCACTGCTACGCGCCGCAGCGGGTGCCGTACACGCCAAGAGCCGGTGTGAATCGGAATCACACCGGCCCTGCGGCGGCAGTCGGCGGGTTCGGCTCAGAGTCTCAGCCGCACTGGCAGGGGCCACCCGACTGGCACCCGCACCCGCAGCCCGAGCCGCAGCCGCACGCGGCTATCAGCGGGAGGCTCCTGGTCTCGGCGGGCTGATCGGTCTCGCGTTCCCGCGTGGGGTCGGGCGTGGTGCTGGGGGATTCGGCCATGGGTCCCTCCTAAACACTGGGGCAGGGATGCCCTCGCCCATTGCATGCCCGTTTCCCTGGGCGCATCAACGGCGCACGGAGGCGTCCACGCGCCCCCGCGGCCGACGCACCGCGCCACGGGCGCCCACGCGCCCCCGGCCCACGCACCGCGACACGGAGCGCCCACCCACTCCGCGGCCCACCCCCCGCGCCACGGAGATGCCCAATGGCCCCGCGGCCCACGCCTCGCGCCCGACGCAGGCACCCTTCACGGAGCCCACACGTCCCGCAGCCCCCACGTCGGAGACGGCCCACGCCCGGCCCACGGAGTCCCCGGCCCCCCGCGCCACGGTGGCACCCACGCCCCACGCACCGCGCCCCGCGCCACGGAACACCCAGGCGCCCCGCAGCCCACACGCCGGGGACGGCCCCCGCCCCGCCCCACAGAGCACGCGGCCCCCGTCCCGCCCCAGGGAGCCCGCGGCCCACGCCCCACGCCACGGAGATGCCACGCGCCCCGCGGCCCACGGCCCGCCCCCGACCCACGCACCGCGTCACGGAGTGCCCACGCACCCCGCAGCCCACACGCCGGGGACGGCCCCCGCCCCGCCCCACGGAGCCCGCGGCCCACCCCCACGCCACGGAGCCCGCGGCCCACCCCCCCACGCCACGGAGGCACCCCGCGCCCCGCGCCACGGAGGCACCCGCGCCGCGGAGGCGCCCCGGGCCCAGGCGCCGCAGGCTTACGCTCCCTCGACCCCCGTCACCGGCTGGATGTCCGCCTGGAGCTCGTCCGCGTGTTCGCCCGTGACCAGGTAGACGACCCGCTTGGCGACGGCGACGGCGTGGTCGGCGTACCGCTCGTAGTAGCGGCCGAGGAGGGTGACGTCCACCGCCGTCTCGATGCCGTGCTTCCAGCGCTCGTCGATCAGGTGCTGGAACAGCGTGCGGTGCAGCAGGTCCATCTCGTCGTCGTCCTGCTCCAGCTGCAACGCGAGGTCGACGTCCTTGGTGATGATCACCTCGGCGGCCTTGGCCATCAGGCGCTGGGCGAGCTGGCCCATCTCCAGGATCGTGGCGTGCAGGTCGTTCGGCACCGCACGCGCGGGGAAGCGCAGCCGGGCCAGCTTCGCCACGTGCTGGGCGAGGTCGCCGGACCGCTCCAGGTCGGCGGACATGCGCAGCGAGGTGACGACGATCCGCAGGTCGGTCGCCACCGGCTGCTGCCGGGCGAGCAGGGCTATGGCCCGCGCCTCCAGGTCGTGCTGGAGCTCGTCGACCTTCTGGTCCGCCTCGATCACGCTCTCGGCCAGCTTCAGGTCGGCGTCCAGGATGGCGGTCGTGGCGCGCCCGATCGCCGACCCGACCAGCCGGGCCATCTCCACCAGACCGTCGCCGATCGAGTCCAGTTCCTCGTGGTACGCGTCCCGCATCAGGGTTCCCTCTCATAGGTGTGCTTGGTCCCCACGCTCCCACGTTCTGCCGCGCACGCGTCCGTTTCCGCCACCCCAAATGAACCATTACTGGCCCCAAGGTGAACTCTGGGCGACGAGTGTCCGAGGTCCCACCTCGGAGGCTGGGGGGATGTCATAGGCCCTGCTTAACCTTGAGGCATGGACGTGAACGCGGCGGTCGCCGCAGCGGCAGCGATCGCCGGGGTGCTCACCGGTGTCATCGCCATGCTGGCGTTCCGTTGGAGCGAACGCGACCAGAAGCGACCGACCAGGACTTCCTTGCACACTGACCCCGTACTCCCGCCGGGCGTGGACACCGTGCTGTCCGTGCTCCGTTCCTCGGCCGTCGTCCTCGACGAGGCCGACGCCGTCGTCAAGGCCAGCTCCGCCGCCTACGCCCTCGGGCTGGTCCGCGGCGGCAAGCTCGCCGTGGAGCCCATGCTCCAGATGACCAGGGACACCAGACGCGACGGCGAGATACGGCAGGTCGAGCTGGACCTGCCCCGGCGCGGCACCGGACGCGGAGAGGCGCTCGCCGTCTCCGCGCGCGTGGCCCCGCTCGGCTCCCGCCTGGTCCTGCTGCTGGTCGAGGACCTGACCGAGGCCAGGAGGATCGAGGCCGTACGACGCGACTTCGTGGCGAACGTCAGCCATGAGCTGAAGACGCCCGTCGGCGCGCTCTCCCTCCTCTCCGAGGCCGTCATGGACGCCTCCGACGACCCCGAGGCCGTACAGCGCTTCGCGGGCCGCATGCAGATCGAGGCGACCCGCCTGACCAACCTGGTCCAGGAGCTGATCGACCTCTCCCGGGTGCAGAACGACGACCCGCTGGAGGACGCCGAGCCCGTCCGCGTGGACGAGCTGGTCGCCGAGGCCATCGACCGCTGCCGGCACCAGGCCGGCACCAAGCAGATCACCATCGCCACGAACGTGTCCGCGCCCGACGGGCCCGATCAGGGTGGTGCTGGGCGACGGGCGGGCGGTGCGGCCGACCTGCACGTCTGGGGCAACCGCGGCCAGCTCGCCGCCGCCCTCGGCAACCTGGTCGAGAACGCCGTGAACTACTCCCCGGCCCGCACCCGCGTCGGCATAGCCGCCCGCCGGGTCGGCGCACCCGGCGGCGACATGATCGAGCTCGCCGTGACGGACCAGGGCATCGGCATCTCCGACAAGGACAAGGAGCGCATCTTCGAGCGCTTCTACCGCGTCGACCCCGCCCGCTCCCGGCAGACCGGGGGCACCGGGCTGGGGCTCGCCATCGTCAAGCACGTGGTCGCCTCGCACGGCGGGGAGGTCACGGTCTGGAGCGCCGAAGGCCAGGGCTCCACCTTCACCCTCAGGCTGCCGGAGGCGGGTGCGGCCCGCGACCGCGCACAACAGCACCCCGACCTCGACGACGATGACGAGGCCGGCGGCGCCCCCGACCCATCCCCGTACGAACCGCTTCCCGCCCCGGAGGTCCTTCCGTGACCCGAGTGCTCGTCGTCGAGGACGAGGAGTCCTTCTCCGACGCCCTGTCGTACATGCTCCGCAAGGAGGGCTTCGAGGTCGCCGTGGCGGCCACGGGCCCCGACGGACTCGACGAGTTCGAGCGCAACGGCGCCGACCTCGTCCTCCTCGACCTGATGCTGCCGGGCCTGCCCGGCACGGAGGTGTGCCGCCAGCTGCGCGGCCGCTCCAACGTCCCCGTGATCATGGTGACGGCCAAGGACAGCGAGATCGACAAGGTCGTCGGCCTGGAGATAGGGGCCGACGACTACGTCACCAAGCCCTTCTCCTCCCGTGAGCTGGTCGCCCGCATCCGCGCCGTGCTGCGCCGCCGCGGCGAGCCGGAGGAGGTCGCCCCGGCCGCGCTGGAGGCCGGCCCGGTCCGCATGGACGTCGACCGCCACGTGGTCACGGTCGCCGGTTCCAAGGTCGACCTCCCGCTCAAGGAGTTCGACCTGCTGGAGATGCTCCTGCGCAACGCCGGCCGCGTGCTGACCCGCATGCAGCTCATCGACCGGGTCTGGGGCGCCGACTACGTGGGCGACACCAAGACCCTCGACGTCCACGTCAAGCGCCTCCGCGCCAAGATCGAGCCCGACCCGGGCGCGCCGCGGTACCTGGTCACGGTGCGCGGCCTGGGCTACAAGTTCGAGCCGTAGGCCATAACCGCGCGACAGCTGTACGACGAAGGGCGGCACCCCCTGGTGGGGTGCCGCCCTTCGTGTGTACGGCGTGCTCAGCCGGCCGTACGGTCGCTCACTGGCCGGCGGCCGACTGGGACGCGGAGTCGCTCGGGGTCGCGCCGACGCCCGCCGTCGCGGTGCCGCCCGCGGTGTCGGACGCGGTCGCCGACGGGGTGGCCTTGCCCTTGCCGTGCTTGGCCGGCTTGGTGCTGCCGGAGGCGGTGGCGCCCGGGGCCGGGGAGGCCGTCGCCGGGGCGGACGGGATCTGGCTCGGGCCCCACTTGTCGAAGTAGCTGGTGGCCGGCACCACGAAGGCGCGCAGGCTCACGGCGCCGGTCTTGCTGAACGTGAAGGTGATCTTCTGGGCGTTGCCGTCCTGGACCGACTGGCGTCCGCCCGGCAGCTCGGCGGAGGCGTTCCCCTTGCCGCCGAGGATCAGCGAGCCGTGCGCCGGGACGGTCAGGCTGCCGCCCTTGGCCGGGGTCAGCTTGATGCTGTCGCTGCTGCCCGCGATGGAGACGGACTGCAGGGTCTCGTCCGTGCTGCCCTGGTTGAAGAGGGTCGCGGAGATCACCGCCGGACCCGTGGACTTCAGGTCGGGCTGGGTGATGACCAGGGCGTTCTGGACCTTGATGTTGCCGACCGTGGTCGCGGCGTTGTCCGGCTTGACTTCCAGGGTCTGCGAGTTGTTGCCGGCGCCACAGGCGGCGAGCGAGGCGATCGAGAAGACGATGGCGGAAGCGGCGAGGGCGCCGCGTCGAAGGCTGCTGCTCACGGCGGCGGCAACTCCTTGAACGCGCGGGCGGCTCCCCTTATAAAGCCACCCTAAGGATCTGTCAGCGGCCTTAGGTTACCGAGCCGTTCCCGGCCCGCCGCACCCGACCCTCCCCAACCGCCCCGCATCCCACCGGCTGGGGTAGCGCGAACCCTGCGTCACCGCAGTCACAAGTGACCCTGCAGTCACTTTGCCGAGCGTCCGTCCGGCATTCACATAACCGCGCGCAAAATTTCCGTGAAGGAATGCGTGATCCCCCGCTGATCGCCGCCGATATTGATCACGCTCCGCCCTCCGGGCAGCCGTTGATCAATTCCGGAAACGGCCCGGATCCGCCTCCCGTCACCGAACGGAGTAGCGGAAGTCGTACGCTTGGAAGCGGACAAAACGGGACGTTCATCCACTTGGAGACGGCTCCCGGAGTGTGTAACGTACGCGTTTCACCTTGCCCGCAGAGCCCCTCCGACCTGCGAATTCCCGGTTCGCCGGGCCCCTCGCAGCACGTTCCTGTCGCAGTTGTCAAGCCCCGAGATATGCCCTGACCTGCGAAAACGCCATTCAGAAGACGGCGTATCCGTGTTACCCTGGATAGCCACGGAAGGGGTACCTGTCACATGACGTTCAAGGTTGGCGACACCGTGGTCTATCCCCATCACGGGGCCGCGCTGATCGAGGCCATCGAAACTCGCCAGATCAAAGGCGTGGACAAGACCTACTTGGTGCTGAAGGTCGCCCAGGGTGACCTGACGGTACGTGTGCCAGCGGACAATGCTGAGTTCGTGGGCGTGCGTGATGTGGTCGGTCAGGACGGGCTGGACCGGGTCTTCGAGGTGCTGCGCGCGCCGTACGCCGAGGAGCCCACGAACTGGTCCCGTCGCTACAAGGCAAACCTGGAGAAGCTCGCCTCCGGCGATGTCATCAAGGTCGCGGAGGTCGTGCGTGACCTGTGGCGCCGCGAGCGTGAGCGAGGGCTCTCCGCCGGTGAGAAGCGCATGCTTGCCAAGGCCCGCCAGATCCTGGTGAGCGAGCTCGCTCTCGCGGAGAACACGAACGAGGACAAGGCCGAGGCCCTGCTCGACGAGGTGCTCGCCTCCTGACGCGTCACGGCGGCGACCCTTCGCCTCCGTCAAGCTCAGTACGAACACAGTGAGATGCCGCGGTGCCCGCTGACACTTAACTGTCGCCGGGCGCTGCGGCATGTCCGTACCCGCACGCGGGTGTTCCTCGTGAAACCAGTGGACCGGCCCCCCGATACTTGATGTGCCGGGCCCGGGCGGATGGCTCGACCAGGGTCACGGAAAGGGTCCGGTCAAGGCGTCGCGCCCGGCACTCCTGAAGGCCATACCCACGTAGGTCGAGCACACAAACCTGACAGGAACCGATGTCTGACGAATCGCGCCCTTCGCCCGCGCAGACCCCCGTCGCCGCCGTGATTCCCGCCGCCGGCCGGGGCGTGCGCCTCGGTCCGGGCGCCCCCAAGGCGCTGCGCGCGCTGAACGGCACGCCCATGCTCATCCACGCCGCCCGCGCGCTCGCCGCGTCCCGGCACGTCTCCCTGGTGATCGTCGTGGCCCCGCCGGACGGCGCCGCCGAGGTCAAGTCCCTGCTCGACGCGCACGCCCTGCCCGGCAGCGGCCCGAGCGGCGGCCTGGGCAGGACCGACTTCCTGGTCGTGCCCGGCGGGGACAGCCGCCAGGAATCGGTCAAGCTCGGCCTGGACGCCCTGCCCCCCGAGTACGGCATCGTCCTCGTCCATGACGCGGCCCGCCCGCTGGTCCCGGTCGACACGGTCGACGCGGTCATCGAGGCCGTGCGCGACGGCGCCCCCGCGGTCGTCCCCGCGCTGCCCCTCGCCGACACCGTCAAGGAGGTGGAGCCCGCCACCGAGGCCGGCGCCCCCGAACCGGTCGTCGCCACCCCGGAGCGCGCCCGCCTGCGCGCCGTCCAGACACCGCAGGGCTTCGACCGGGCCACCCTGGTGCGCGCCCACGAGACGGTCACCGACAACGTCACGGACGACGCGAGCATGGTCGAACAGCTGGGGCTGACCGTCGTGGCCGTACCCGGGCACGAGGAGGCCTTCAAGGTCACCCGGCCCCTCGACCTGGTCCTCGCCGAGGCGGTCCTGGCCCGCAGGAGGCTGAACGATGGCTTCTGAGCCGCTGTTGCCGCAGGTGGGCGTCGGCACCGACATCCACGCCTTCGAGGAGGGCCGCGAGCTGTGGTGCGCGGGCCTGAAGTGGGAGGGCGAGGGACCCGGGCTGGCCGGACACTCCGACGCGGACGTCGTCGCCCACGCCGCCTGCAACGCCCTCTTCTCCGCCGCCGGGCTCGGTGACCTGGGGCAGCACTTCGGCACCGGCCGCCCCGAGTGGTCCGGCGCCTCCGGGGTGACCCTGCTGACCGAGGCCGCCCGGATCGTCCGCGAGGCCGGCTTCACCGTCGGCAACATCGCCGTACAGGTGGTCGGCCCCCGCCCGAAGATCGGCAAGCGCCGGGAGGAGGCCCAGAAGATCCTCTCCGAGGCCGCCGGCGCGCCCGTCTCCGTCTCCGGCGCCACGACGGACGGCCTCGGCTTCCCGGGCCGCGAGGAGGGGCTGATGGCGATCGCGACGGCGCTGGTGGTCCGCACGGGCTGAGGGACGGCCGCCGTGGTGCGGGTGAGCCGGGGGCGTGCGAGGGTACCCTCACGACCACCAGTGATCCCTGGACTCCGGAGGGTGCCCATGTCCGCCGTACTGTCCGACCAGCTCAAGTCCGTGCTCGACGGCAAGGTGTTCATCGTCGTCGGCACCCTCCAGCCCGACGGCAGCCCCCAGCTGTCCCCGGTCTGGGTGAAGCGCGACGGCGACGACCTCCTGTTCTCCACCACGGTCGACCGCCGCAAGTACCTCAACCTGGACCGCGACCCCCGCGTCACCGTCGCCGTCCTCAACCCCGAGCAGCCGTACGAGTACGCCGAGATCCGCGGCACCGCCGAGATGACGACCGACGGCGGCCCGCAGCTCATCGACGAACTGAGCGTGAAGTACACCGGCAAGAAGTACGCGGAGTTCAACCCCGAGGCCGCCAAGGACGCCCAGCGGGTGGTCGTCCGCATCAAGCCGCGGAAGGTCGTCGGACGGCTCTGAGCCCGACATTGCGGGGAAGGGGCGTGAGGCACCCTGTCGCGCCCACTACCCTGGAGTGGTGACTATTCGCCTGTACGACACCAGTGCCCGGCAGATCCGTGACTTCACCCCGCTCAAGCCGGGCTGTGTCTCGATCTACCTCTGTGGCGCCACCGTGCAGGCGGCACCGCACATCGGGCACATCCGGTCGGGGCTGAACTTCGACATCATGCGCCGGTGGTTCGAGTACCGCGGCTATGAGGTGACGTTCATCAGGAACGTCACCGACATCGACGACAAGATCATCGCGAAGGCCCACGAGCAGGGCCGCCCGTGGTGGTCGATCGGGTACGCCAACGAGCGCGCCTTCAACGAGGGCTACACCGCTCTGGGCTGCCTGCCGCCCACCTACGAGCCGCGGGCCACCGGCCACATCACCGAGATGGTCGAGATGATGCAGCGCCTGATCGAGCGCGGGCACGCCTACGCGGCCGACGGCAACGTGTACTTCGACGTGCGGTCCTTCCCGCGGTACCTCCAGCTGTCCCGGCAGGAGCTGGACAACCTGCTCCAGCCCGCCGGCGAGGGCGAGACGGGCAAGCGGGACCCGCGGGACTTCGCCCTGTGGAAGGCGGCCAAGCCCGGTGAGCCCACCTGGCCCACGCCGTGGGGCGAGGGCCGCCCCGGCTGGCACCTGGAGTGCTCGGCGATGGCGCACAAGTACCTGGGCTCCGCGTTCGACATCCACGGCGGCGGCCTGGACCTGATCTTCCCGCATCACGAGAACGAGATCGCCCAGGCCAAGGCCTACGGCGACGACTTCGCCCGGTACTGGGTGCACAACGCCTGGGTCACCATGGCCGGCGACAAGATGTCCAAGTCGCTCGGCAACAGCGTGCTCGTGTCGGAGATGGTCAAGCAGTGGCGCCCCATCGTGCTGCGCTACTACCTGGGCACCCCGCACTACCGGTCGATGATCGAGTACAGCGAGGAGTCGCTGCGCGAGGCGGAGGCGGCGTTCGCGCGGATCGAGGGCTTCGTGCAGCGGGTCACCGAGCTGGCCGGCAAGAGCGTCGACCCGGCCGCCGAGGTGCCGCCCGCGTTCGCCGAGGCGATGGACGACGACCTGGGCGTGCCGCAGGCCCTCGCGGTCGTGCACACCACCGTCCGGCAGGGCAACAGCGCGCTGGCCGCCGACGACAAGGAGGCCGCCGTGGCCCGCCTGGCAGAGGTGCGGGCCATGCTCGGCGTCCTCGGCCTCGACCCGCTCGACGGGCACTGGGCGGGCGACTCCGAGCAGGGCGAGGACCTGCACGGGGTGGTCGACAGCCTGGTCCGGCTCGTCCTGGACCAGCGCGAGTCCGCCCGCGCCCGCAAGGACTGGGCCACCGCCGACGCCATCCGCGACCAGCTCAACCAGTCGGGCCTGGTCATCGAGGACAGCCCGCAAGGACCCCGCTGGACCCTCGGGGCCCGGTAGCCCGGGCCTTGATCGATTGTGCCGCCCGGCCCCCCGGGCGGCACACTGCATAGACGTAACAGACGCACGCACACGCGTTTCCGTAGCGATTTCCGTAGAGAACAGGTAGGTCATGGCCGCGAACAACCGCCGCATGTCCGGCAAGAAGGGCGCGCAGGTCGGCAGCGGCGGCAAGCGGCGCCGGGGCCTCGAGGGCAAGGGCCCGACCCCGCCCGCCGAGATGCGCAAGGGCCACGTCAAGCAGCGCGCCGCCGCGGCCAAGTCCCGCCGCGCCCAGGGCCGCACGCAGCAGCGCCGGGGCGGCGGCAGGTCCGCCTCCGAGCTGGTCGTCGGCCGCAACCCGGTGGTCGAGGCGCTGCGTGAGGGCGTCCCCGCCTCCACGCTCTACGTCCAGCAGTTCATCGACAACGACGAGCGGGTCCGCGAGGCCCTCCAGCTCGCGGCCGAGCGCGGCAACATCAACCTGATGGAGGCCCCGCGCCCCGAGCTGGACCGCATGACCAACGGCCTCAACCACCAGGGCCTGGTCCTGCAGGTCCCGCCGTACGAGTACGCGCACACCGAGGACCTGCTCGACGCGGCGGCCGACGAGGGCGAGGACCCGCTGATCGTCGCTCTCGACGGCGTCACCGACCCGCGCAACCTGGGCGCGGTCGTCCGCTCCGTCTCCGCCTTCGGCGGCCACGGCGTGGTCGTGCCCGAGCGCCGCTCGGCCGGGATGACCGCCGGCGCCTGGAAGACCTCCGCGGGCACCGCCGCCCGCACTCCGGTGGCCCGCGCCACCAACCTCACGCGCGCCCTGGAGTCGTACAAGAAGGCCGGCCTCACGGTCGTCGGGCTCGCCGCCGACGGCGAGGTCGAACTCGGCGATCTGGAAGCCCTCGACGGTCCGGTCGTCATCGTGGTCGGCAGCGAGGGCAAGGGCCTGTCCCGCCTGGTCGGCGAGACCTGCGACGTCCGGGTGCGCATCCCGATGCCGGGCGGCGCGGAGTCCCTCAACGCCGGTGTCGCGGCGGGCGTCGTGCTCTACGAAGCGGCACGCCGCCGGAGCTGAACACCCGTCCGATACCTCACCCGTGCGGGGTAATTTCGGCGTCCATGTGGCGCTAGGGCCGACTTTGACGGGGTCCGGACACATCCGCCCGGTCAGAACAGTGTCCTAACTCCACGTCACTCGGTTAGATGAGTGTGGACACCAGAACACCCCGCACACCCACGGGGGAACGCTCGTCGGGATTCCAGTCCGGACCCGACGACGCTCCCGCGCTGAGCATGGTGAAGGTGCCGAGCGATCCGGCGCAGGTGATCGTCAATCACGCCAGCTTCCGCGTGCAGCTGGGCGCGTCGGCCACGCGCACCCGATCCCCGCGGATCGCCCGGTATCCGAGCGCCGTCCAGGACTCCGCCCGGATGCCCGTCGTGGGCACGGCGGGCCGGGCGGGCGCCGTCGCCGCCGGCCGCCGCCGCCCCGTCGTGTGGAGCGGCAGGTCCGCCCCCGACGACACCGGCGCCCACCGGCTCCTCCAGGCCGTGCGGGGCAGCAGCGTCCGCCACACCGAGGAGCCCGAGGCCGGCGCCACCCAGGTCATCCCGCGTGTGGAGACCGGCTACGCCGACACCTACGACCGCACCTACGACGAGCTGGACCAGACCGTCGAGACCCCGGTCGTCGGCCACCAGCGCACCGCCCCCGACGACACCCGCCTGCTGCCTTCCATGCGCCCGGTCGGCGGCGCCTACGACGAACCCCCCTACGCGGACGACGGATACGACGGATACGAGGACTACGACCCGTACCCGGACGCCGCCGACCCCGACGCCCCGCGCCCCGCCCGCCGCCACGCGGACGACCCGGCCCGGCACGCCTACTACCCCGGCCGCCGGATGAACCTCGGCGTCGTCCTCCTCCCGCTCCGCATCTTCCTCGGCTTCATCTCCATCTACGCCGGCATGGGCAAGCTGTGCGACCCCGTCTACTTCGACGGCGGCAAGCGCGGCTCCATGGTCAAGTGGCTCAACACCCTGCACCCCTGGGACGTCGCCGAGCCGCTGCGCCAGTTCGCCCTGCACCACCCGGTCGGCTCCGGCCTCGTCATCGCCTTCCTCCAGGTGGTGGTCGGCGTGCTGACCATCCTCGGCTGCTGGCAGCGCGTGGCCGCGGTCGTCGGCGCGCTCCTGTCCGCGGCGCTGATCGTCACCGTCAGCTGGAAGACGGTCCCCGCCTACGACGCCCCCGACATCATCTACCTGGCCGCCTGGTCGCCGCTGATCATCGCGGGCGCCCCCGTCTACTCCGTGGACGGCCGCCTCGCCGCCGGTGCCTGGCGCCGCCTCGGCCCCCGCGCCGACATCTGGCACCTGCGCCGCTACGTCCTGCGCCGCGGCGCGCTCCTCACGGCCATCACCGTCGGCGTCACCCTGCTCGTCGGCTCGCTGCTCGGTGGCGCCGTACGCGACTCCAGCCGCGTCGTCGTCCCCGGACCCGGCGAGGCCCCCCGCAACAACCTGCCGGGCTCCCCGCTCCCGCAGGACCCCGGCAAGCGGCACAGCAAGAGCCCGGCGGCCTCCACCTCGCCCACGGCCGGCGCCAGCCCGTCCGGCGCGGCGACGACCCCGGGCGCCACGCACACCGCCGGCGGTACGACCACGACGCCCACCCAGACCCAGGGCACCACGGGCCAGATCCCGCCGCGCCAGTCCTCCCCGACGGGCGGCGCCCCCAGCACGACGGCCGGCCCGACCAGCACCGGCGGCACGTCCAGCGGGGGCTCGTCCTCGGGCGGCACGAGCAGCTCCGGCGGCTCCTCGTCCTCGGGCCAGCCGGGCCTGGTGGGCGGTCTGCTCGGGTAACCCACCGGTTCCGGACGCGGAAGGGCCCCGTACCCGAGGAGGTACGGGGCCCTTCCGAATGTGCGGGAAACCTAGGGGCACGCTCAACAGCCCGAGCAACGAACGCGCACCCGCGCCCGGCGACGACGCACCCGCGCCCGGCGACCTCGCACCGGCGGTTGGCGACCTCGCACCCGTGCCCCGCGACGAGGCACCCGCGGTCGGCACCAGGCCCCGCGGTCGGCGACCAGGCACCGGCGGTCGGCACCAAGCCCCGCGGTCGGCAACCTCGCACCCGCGCCCGGTGACCTCGCACCCGCGGTCGGCGACCAGGCACCGCGGTCGGCAACCTCGCACCCGTGCCCCGTGACCAGGCACCCCTCGCCCGGCGAGCACGCACCCTCGCCCGGCGACCAGGCACCCGCGCCCCGCTACCGCCCCAGCGCGGCAAGCTCCTTGGCCGCCTCCGTCAGGTCCTTCGCCGTGTCGATGGCGCGCCAGTACGCGCCCTGCGGAATCGGGAAGCCGAACAGCCTCCGTTCCCGGGCCAGTCCGGGGAACGTGGTCCGTTCGTGGTCCCCCCGCTCCGGCAGCAGCGAGGCGAACTCCGGCGCGAAGACGTACACGCCCGCGTTGATCTCGAACGTGGACGGCGGAGCCTCGATGAAGTCGGTGATGTGCCCGAACCCGTCGGTCTTCACCGCGCCCCAGGGGATGCGCGGCCGGGCGAGCGCCAGGGTCGCCGTGGCATCCCGCTCGGTGTGGAAGTCGGCCATGTCCCGCAGGGAGAAGCGGGTCCAGATGTCGCCGTTGGTGGCGTACCACGGCCGGTCGGGGCGGGGGAGATGCGCGGCGGCGTACTTGAGGCCGCCGCCGCGGCCGAGGGGCTCGGTCTCCACGACGGTGGTGACGGAGACGGGCAGGTCGGCGGAGTCCAGCCACTTCTGCAGGACCTCGGCGAGGTGGCCGCAGGAGACCACCACGTCCGTCACGCCTTCCTCGGCGAGCCAGGCCAGCTGGTGGCCGATGATCGGGGTGCCCGTGCCGGGGATCTCGACCATCGGCTTGGGCCGGTCGTCGGTGTAGGGACGCAGCCGGGAGCCCTGGCCCCCGGCCAGGATCACGGCCTGGGTGGGGCGCGACGCGGCGTTGGGATGGGTCATGACCGCACTGTACGCGGCGCCCCGCCGGGCCCGGCCCGCAACGGCGCGCTCCTTGGGGCGCCGTTACCCGAAGGAGCGCCGTCGGCGGCCGTCAGGTGTGTGCCGCGAGTACACCGGAGGCGAACGCCGTGTCGCACACCGGGCGGGCGTAGGACTGGGCGCGGGAGGCGCCGTAGATGCGCACCGCGGCCTGGCCCAGGGCGCGGGCGATGGCGGAGCAGTGCCGGGCCAGCGAGGGGTGTCCGTTGACCGCCTGCTGGAGGTGGGTCAGGACGACGCCCGGGTTCTGGTCCTGCAGCTCGCTCATCAGGCGGTCGCGGAGCACGTCCTGCGGGGCCTGGGAGACCGTCTTGGTGGCGACCTCCGCCGAGGAGACCTCGGAGGCGGCCAGCACCGAGCTGGAGGGGCTGCCCGTCCAGTTGACCCGGGTGACCGCGAGGGTCCCGGAGAGCACCAGGACGACGGGCAGGACGAGGGCGAGAGTGCGGCCGATCCGGCGGGCAGGGCCGCCCCGGTGGCCGCGTCGCGTCTGAGGGGTGGTGGAGTGCTTCACGCGTGTGAGGGTAGCGCGGGGTAATGATTTGGCGACATTTAGTCACCCTTTCGGGGGATGAGGAGGCGCTGATTTCTGGGTAAGGGGTTGACGCGCCCGCCCGAATTGATCGCTGTGCCGGGGTATTTCCAGCGCGCGGACGACGCGAAAGGGGCCCCGCGGCACTCCGCGGGGCCCCTTTTCGTCAACCTCGCCGCGAAACGGCAGCTCAGTCGCGTGAACGCGGTCAGTCGGACAGCCGCTCACCGGTGGAGGTGGAGAACACGTGGGTCTCGCCCGGCCGCGGCACGACGTGCAGCGTGGAGCCCTTCTCCGGGACCTGGCGGCCGTTCACACGGACGACCAGGTCCTTGACCTCGCCGCCGACCTCGGCGGTGCCGTAGACGTAGCCGTCGGCGCCCAGCTCCTCGACCACGTTCACGGACACGGCGAGACCGGCCGGCGCGTCCGCGCTGTCCTTCGTGAGGGACGCGGCCGCACCGCCGTTGTGCTCGACGACGTCGAAGTGCTCGGGGCGGACGCCCACGGTCACCGTGCGGTCACCCTTGTCGGCGGCGGTCTTCAGGGCCTCCCGGTTGACCGGGACGACGCTGTTGCCGAACTTCACGCCGCCGTCGGTGATCGGGACCTCGACCAGGTTCATCGCCGGGGAGCCGATGAAGCCGGCGACGAACAGGTTCGCGGGCCTGTCGTACATGTTCCGCGGCGAGTCGACCTGCTGCAGGAGGCCGTCCTTGAGCACGGCCACACGGTCGCCCATCGTCATGGCCTCGACCTGGTCGTGGGTGACGTAGACGGTGGTGATGCCGAGGCGGCGCTGCAGCGAGGCGATCTGCGTACGGGTGGAGACGCGGAGCTTGGCGTCCAGGTTGGACAGCGGCTCGTCCATGAGGAACACCTGCGGCTCACGGACGATGGCGCGGCCCATGGCGACACGCTGGCGCTGACCGCCGGAGAGCGCCTTCGGCTTGCGGTCCAGGTACTCGGTGAGGTCGAGGATCTTCGCGGCCTCCTCGACCTTCTGCCGGATCTCCGCCTTGTTGACGCCGGCGATCTTGAGCGCGAAGCCCATGTTGTCGGCGACCGACATGTGCGGGTAGAGGGCGTAGTTCTGGAACACCATGGCGATGTCCCGGTCCTTGGGCGGCAGGTGCGTGACGTCGCGGTCACCGATGCGGATGGCGCCGGCGTTGACGTCCTCCAGGCCCGCGAGCATCCGCAGCGAGGTGGACTTTCCGCAACCCGACGGGCCGACCAGGACGAGGAACTCGCCGTCCTCGATCGCGATGTCGAGCGCGTCGACGGCGGGCTTGGTGGAACCCGGGTAGATCCGGGTCGCCTTGTCGAACGTGACTGTGGCCATGGTGAATGGGCCCCCTTCTACCGGCAGGAACGTGCCGGACGATCCGTTGTAGGAAGGTGGTTGGTGTAGTCCACACGGGTGAACTGGCTCAGGACGGTACCTGGCGTTCACGCGATCTGTCAGTACCTGGATCCCTGTGAACTTCGGGGAAATTCCCGACGGCCCCCGCCGCGGACCTGGGTACACTGCACGAGCACCCCGGTGCACGCCTCCTTAGCTCAGCTGGCCAGAGCACCGCTCTTGTAAAGCGAAGGTCGTCGGTTCGAATCCGACAGGGGGCTCTGGAAAACCGGTCCGACCTGGGGTTCTCCCAGGTGGACGCTCTCTCGGCCCCGGACTCCTCGTCCGGGGCCGCCCTTGTGGGCGGCTGTCTCGGCGTGTCTCGTGTGGTGATCACTCCCGCATGGTGGGACACCGGAGAGGGGGGCACCGCCAGAGGGACGGGAGAGCGCCTGTGACTACGCCGCCGATCGACTACCGCGCGCTGTTCGCCGCCACTCCCAGCCCGTACCTGGTCGTGGGCCCCGATCTCGAGATCCTCGACGTGAACGCGGCCTACTGCCGCGCGACCGGGTGCATGATCGAGGACCTGATCGGGCTCTACCTCTTCGACGCGTTCCCGGACAATCCGGCCGATCCGCACGCCGACGGGGCACGGAACCTCAACGCCTCCCTGCACCGGGTGCTGCGCTCGAAGGAGCCGGACACCATGGCGGTGCAGAAGTACGACATCCCCGTGCCCGGCCACCCCGGGGAGTTCCAGGAGCGCTGGTGGTCCCCGGTCAACACCCCCGTGCTCGGGCCCGGCGGCGAGGTGGCCTGGATCATCCTCCGGGTCGAGGACGTCACCGACTTCGTGCTGTCCAACGCCGCCCACACGCGGCCGGGCCAGGCGCTGAGCGAGCGCGAGGCCATGGAGGCCGAGCTGTACGCGCGCGCCCGCGAGCTGCAGATCATGAACGAGCAGCTGCGGCTGGCCCACGCCCGGGAACGGAAGGTCGCCGTGACCCTCCAGGAGGCGATGATGCAGTCACCGGACCTGGCCCAGCACCCGAACATCGCGGTGCGTTACCTGCCCGCGGCCAAGGGGCTCAACGTGTGCGGCGACTGGTACGACGTGGTGAACCTGCCCGACGACACCTACGGCGTCGCGGTGGGCGACGTGGTCGGCCACGGCCTGGAGGCGGCCGCCGCCATGGGCATGCTGCGCAGCGCCCTGTCCGCCGCCGTCCGCGCCCTGTGTGAGCCGGCCAGGGCCATGGAGGTGCTGGGCCTGTACGCCCGTTCGGTCGAAGGGGCCCTGGCCACCACCGCCATCAAGGCGGTCGTCTCCCCGCGCGGCCGGCACATCACCTACAGCAGCGCCGGCCACCTGCCGCCCGTCCTGGTCCACCCCGACGGCACCTTCATCCTGCTCGACCAGGCCACGGACCCGCCGCTGGGCGCCCGTCCGCTCCACGTCCCGCGCCCCCAGGCCGCCGTCGCCTACGCGCCCGGCGACACCCTGGTCCTCTACACCGACGGGCTCGTCGAACGCCGTGACGAGGACATCGACGCGGGCCTGAACCGGCTCACCGCCACCCTCGCCGACCACGCGCGGCTCAGCCCCGACCACCTGGCCGACGTGCTGCTGTCCCGCCTGGGCGTCAGCAGCGGCGGACACGACGACATCGCTCTGGTCGTCGTCCGCCTGTAGCGCCCGCCCGCGAAAACGCCGCTGGTCCGGGAGCCTCCGCAGGCCGGGGCTTGATCAGGATCCGGTGCGGAGGCGGCGTACCAGTTCGAGCCGGCGTTCCTCGATCGGCCGGCCGTCCTTCACGTCCCACAGGGCGTTCTGCAGCATCCGGCCCAGCGTCCACGCCAGCGCCCGGTCCCGGTCCAGGCCGAGGACCTCGGTCATCGCGTCGAACCGGCGCCGTACCTCGGCCGCCTCGAACCGGTTGTCCAGGGCCGGCCACATCTCGAACCCGGGGTCGCCCGCGAGCGGCTTGGGGTCGATGGCCAGCCAGTCGGCGCGGTCGGCGGCCAGCACGTTCTCGAAGTGCAGGTCCCAGTGCAGCAGCCGGTGGCCGGGCTCTCCGGCGACCTCGCGCACGGCGGCCGCGCAGTCGGCGACCGTGCGGCGGGCCACCGGGTCGGGAATGCGCTCCAGCGCCCACGGCGTCCGCTCCAGCATGGCCCCGGCGATGTCACCGAGCCGGCGCATCCCCGGCGGCGCCGGAAACGACGTCAGATGCGCCAGCAGCCGCGCGATGACCACCACCGCCTCACGGGTGTCGGCCACGGCGGACAGCATCCGCGAGGCGTCGAGGCGCTCCAGCAGCATGGTGCCCGTCGCCGGATCGTGGTCGAGGAGCCGTACCGCGCCGTCGCCGTCCCACACCCGCAGCGCGACCGGTTCCCCCTCGCTCTCCTCGTCCGGCAGCTGCAGTTTGAGGACGGCGGGTGTGCCGTCGGCGCGGACGACCGGCAGGACCAGCGCGCTCACGCCGTTCATCGACGGCCCGTCGAGCCGCAGCCGCCAGCGGTCCAGGAAGGCGGCCGCGAGATCCGGCAGCCCGGCGATGAACGCCCGCCCCGCCGCGCCGTTGTACGTCTCCTGGGCTTCGGCCAGCTCGCCGGGAATGTCGATCACGGACCGGACGATACTGGCGTGCGTGAATCGGCTCATGGGAATCAACCGGGACGTCGGCGGCGTATGGGCGTACATCCGCAGTGCCCCGGGCACCTATGTGTGGCTGCTGGTGCTGTTCGTGACGACCGTCGCGCTGCACCAGATGTCACCGGAGTTCGAGCAGCACTTCCTGCGGCAGCGGTCCACCAACATCCACGAGCTGTCCCACAACCCGGTGCGGGTGCTCATTTCCAGCGCGATGTGGATCGACAGCGGGCGCTGGCTGCCGTACGTCGTGCTGTACACGGTGTTCCACGCGCCCGCCGAGCGCTGGCTCGGCACCGCCCGCTGGCTCGGCGTGTGCGCCTGCGCGCACATCCTGGCCACACTGATCAGCGAGGGCGCGCTGCTGAAGGCGATCCGGGACGGCATGGCCCCGCACTCGGCGGTCAACACCCTGGACATCGGCGTCAGTTACGCTCTGGCCGGTGTCGTCGGCGTCCTCACCTACCGGATCGCGACCCCCTGGCGCTACGTGTATCTGCTGGTGATCCTGGTCGTCTTCGCGCTGCCCCTGGCCGAGGGCCGCACCTTCACCGAACTCGGCCACTTCGTCTCCGTGCTGATCGGCCTCGCCTGCTGTCCGCTGACGAAAGGCCGCGGAAAAGCATGGAATCCGAAGGAGACACTGGACGCTCTCAGGGGTTAACGTCCCGGCCATGAGCAGCTCGGCAAGCGGCGCCGTCAACGGCGGGATCTCCTTCTGGTACGCGGACGACGGACTTCCGGCGGTGCGCGAGCCGCTGTCCGGGGACACGACCGCCGACGTCGTGATCGTCGGCGGCGGCTACACCGGCCTGTGGACGGCGTACTACCTGAAGAAGGCCGCCCCCTTCCTGCGCATCACCGTCCTGGAGCAGAAGTTCTGCGGCTACGGCGCCTCCGGTCGCAACGGCGGCTGGCTCTACAACGGCATCGCGGGCCGCGACCGCTACGCCCGGCTGCACGGCCGCGAGGCCGCCGTACGGCTGCAGAAGGCGATGAACGACACGGTCGCCGAAGTCGTCGCCGTCACCGAGGCCGAGGGCATCGACGCCGACGTGCACAAGGGCGGCGTCCTCGAAGTGGCCACCACTCCGGCCCAGTTGGCCCGCCTGAAGGCCTTCCACGAGCACGAGCTGTCGTACGGCGAGAAGGACCGGGAGCTGTACGGCGCCCGGGAGACCGCCGAGCGGATCCGGGTCGCGGACGCAGTCGGCTCCAGCTGGACCCCGCACGGCGCCCGCCTCCACCCCGCCAAGCTGGTCAAGGGCCTGGCGGCGGCCGTGGAGGCCCTCGGCGTCACCCTCCACGAGTCCACCCCGGTGACGGAGATCCGCCCCCAGCACGCCGTCACCCCCTACGGCACCGTCCGCGCCCCCTACGTCCTGCGCTGCACGGAGGGCTTCACAGCCTCCCTGAAGGGCCAGAGGCGGACCTGGCTGCCCATGAACTCCTCGATGATCGCCACCGAGCCGCTGACCGAGGAGCAGTGGGCGTCCATCGGCTGGGACGGCCGCGAGACCCTCGGCGACATGGCGCACGCCTACATGTACGCCCAGCGCACCGCCGACGGCCGGATCGCGCTCGGCGGCCGGGGCGTGCCGTACCGCTTCGGATCCCGCACCGACAACGACGGCCGCACGCAGACGGCGACGATCGAGGCCCTGCACGAGATCCTGACCCGCTTCTTCCCCTCGCTGGCCGGTGTCCGGGTGGCGCACGCCTGGTCGGGCGTGCTGGGTGTGCCGCGCGACTGGTGCGCCACGGTGACCCTCGACCGCTCCACCGGGCTGGGCTGGGCCGGCGGCTACGTCGGCTCCGGCGTCGCCACCGCCAACCTGGCCGCCCGCACCCTGCGCGACCTGGTCCAGCGGGACTCCGGCCAGGGCGGCCGGACCGAGCTGACCGACCTGCCCTGGGTGAACCACAAGGTCCGCAAGTGGGAGCCGGAGCCCTTCCGCTGGCTGGGCGTGCACGGCATGTACGCCACCTATCGCGCGGCCGACCAGCGGGAACGGCTCCGGCCGGGCACGGAGTCGTCCCGGCTGGCGAAGGCGGCGGACCGGGTGGCGGGGCGGCACTGAAGGGCCGCGCCGACCGGGTGGCGGGGCGGCGCTGACGGGCCGCGGCCGACCGGGTGGCGGACGGCGCTGACGGGCCGGGGCGGCCCGGGTTAGCCTCCCCGCATGATCCGTGCCGCGACTGTCGACGACGTCCCCGCCATCCACGCCATGATCCGTGAGCTGGCCGAGTACGAGAAGGCCCTGGAGGAGGCGAAGGCGAGCGAGGAGCAGCTCGCCGAGGCGCTGTTCGGCGCGCGGCCGGCGGCGTTCGCGCACATGGCGGTGGACGACGCGAGCGGTGAGCCGGTCGGGTTCGCGCTGTGGTTCCTGAACTTCTCGACCTGGCGGGGCGTGCACGGCATCTACCTGGAGGACCTGTACGTCCGCCCGGCCGCGCGCGGCGGCGGGCACGGGCGGGCGCTGCTGACCGAGCTGGCGCGGATCTGCGTGGAGCGCGGGTACGGGCGGCTGGAGTGGGCGGTGCTGGACTGGAACCGGCCCGCGATCGGCTTCTACGAGGCGCTGGGCGCCCGTCCGCAGGACGAGTGGACGGTGTACCGGCTGACGGACGGGGCGCTCGCCGCGCTGGGCTCAGCCCACTGACTCCGCCACCGGCGGCTTCGCGGCCGTGCCGTGCTTCGGCGCCCTGGCCGTCACCATGAACGCGGCGACCAGGCCGGCCAGCAGCATCACGGCGGCCGCCCAGCCGATCGCGACCGTGTAGCCGTGCACCACGCCCGCCGGGATCACCGTGGCCTTCTGGGCGGGGCTGTGCAGATGGGCGGTGATGTAGGCGGTGCTGCTGGTGGTGGCGATGGTGTTGAGCAGCGCCGTACCGATGGAACCGCCCACCTGCTGCGAGGTGTTGACGGTCGCGGAGGTCACGCCGGAGTCGCGCGGGGCGACGCCCGTGGTGGCGGTGGCGAACACCGGCATGAAGGTCAGGCCCATGCCGAGGCCCATCAGGATCAGCGCGGGCAGGATCTCGGTGGTGTAGGAGGAGTGGACCGTCATGCGGGTGAGGAGCAGCATGCCGCCCGCGGCGAGGGCCATGCCGGGCGCCATGAGCGTGCGCGGGGCCACGTGGTGCAGCAGCCGGGCGGAGATCTGGGTGGAGCCGGTGATGATCGCGGCGGTCAGCGGCAGGTAGGCGAGACCGGTCCTGACCGGGGAGTAGCCGAGGATGACCTGGAGGTAGTAGGTCATGAACAGGAACAGGCCGAACATGCCGATCGTCGCGAGCATCATGGTCAGGAAGCAGCCGGCGCGGTTGCGGTCCTTCAGGATGTGCAGCGGCAGCAGGGGGCTCGGGGTGCGGTTCTGCCACCACACGAACGCGGCGAGCAGGGCGACGCCGGCGGCGAAGAGGGCGAGCACCAGGGGATCGCTCCAGCCGCGCGGCTGCGCCTCGCTGAAGCCGTAGACGATGGACACCAGGCCGCCGCAGCCGAGCACGGCGCCGGGGGCGTCGAGGCGGGCCTCGTGGTGGCCGGGGCGGTCGTGGAGCAGGGCGAAGGCGCCGACGACGGCGAGGACGGCGATGGGCACGTTGACGTAGAGGCACCAGCGCCAGTTCAGGTACTCGGTGAGCAGTCCGCCGACGATGAAGCCGATCGCCGATCCGCTGCCGGCGAGGGCGCCGTAGATGCCGAAGGCCTTGCCGCGTTCGCGCGGGTCGGTGAAGGTCGTGGTCAGCAGGGAGAGCGCGGACGGCGCGAGGACGGCGGCGAAGACGCCCTGCAGGGCGCGGGCGCCGAAGAGCATGCCGGAGCCGGTGGCGGCGCCGCCGATGGCGGAGGCGACGGCGAAGCCGATGAGCCCGAAGACGAAGGTGCGTTTGCGTCCGACGAGGTCGGCGATGCGGCCGCCGAGCAGCAGCAGGCCGCCGAAGGCGAGGGTGTAGGCGGTGATCACCCACTGCCGGTTGCCGTCGGACATGTGCAGGGCGTGCTGGGCGGAGGGGAGGGCGATGTTCACGATGGTCGCGTCGAGGACGACCATCAGCTGGGCGAGCGCGATGACGACCAGGGCCCACCAGCGGTGCGGATCCGTTCCCTCGGGGGTGTGTCCGGCGGCGTGTGCGGGGATGCCGGACTCACCCGTTCGGCCGGTACTCATCTGGCCAGAAGACCACGAATCGGGGCGTAGTGCACCCCGGTCGTCACGTTTGTCGCGTTGATCCGATCCACTGTTATCTGTCAGATACTTGTCGCTTATCGGCTTGTTCGTCATGGTTCCAGTACCACCTTTCCGATCGTGCCGCGGTTCTCGAGCGCGCGGTGCGCGGCGGCCGCCTCCGCGAGCGGGAAGCGGGTGACGGCCGGACGCAGCCGGCCGTGGGCGGCCTCGGCGAGTGCGCGCAGTTCGAGCGCGCGCAGGCCGCCGGCCCTGCGGAGCATCTCCGGGCCGAGGACGGACTCCGACACGCCCTCGACGGCGTAGCCCCGGCCCTCGCCGATCCCTTCGGCGGACCAGCCGAAGACCAGGTGCCGCCCGCCGGGTCCGAGCAGGTCGACGGCCTGCCGGGCCGCCTCGCCGCCGACGCCGTCGTAGACGAGCGTGGCCGGCCTGCCTCCGAGGTGGGCGCGGACCTTCGCGGGCCAGGAGCCGTCGGTGTAGTCGACGGCGAGGTCGGCGCCGTTCGCCCGGACGCGGGCGGTCTTGGCGGGGCCGCCCGCGAGCCCGATCACGGTGGCGCCGGCGTTCCTGGCGTACTGCACGAGCAGGGAGCCGATGCCTCCGGCGGCGGCCGGTACGACCACCACGTCGCCCGGTCCCGGCTCGGCGCACCGCACGATGCCCAGTGCCGTACGGCCCGTGCCGATCATGGCGACGGCCGCGGCGAAGTCCAGGTTCGCCGGGATCTCGTGCACCCGGTCGACGGAGGCGACGGCGCGTTCGGCGTACCCGCCGGGCGCGAAGCCGAGGTGGGCGACGACCCGCCTGCCGAGCCACAGCTCGTCGGCGCCGTCGCCGAGCGCGTCCACCACTCCGGCGACCTCCCGGCCGGGCACGGTCGGCAGGGCGGGCGGCTCGGGCAACGGGCCCCGGTGGCCGGCGCGCAGTGCGGCGTCGAGCAGGTGCACCCCGGCCGCGGCGACCGCGATGCGCACCTGGCCCGGGCCGGGGACCGGGTCCTCGACCTGCTCGTAGGTCAGGTTCTCGGCGGGCCCGAAGGCGTACAGACGGACGGCGTGCATGGCGAACCCCCTGGCGGACGACCGGCTCATCGCGCCCACCCTCCGACCTCAAGTGCGCTTGAGGTCAAGCGCGGATGGGTGCTGCGGTGCATGGGTCGGGCTCCCCCCTCGGTCGGTCACCTCGCTTCACGCATACGACGTTTCGCCCGGCCGGAATGTGACATCACCCGGGTCTGCCCAGGTCAGGGGGATTGTCAGTGGCGGGGTGCAGCATGGGGTGCATGGCGAGGAGAGCGACGGACGGCCGTGCGGCGGGCCGGGCAGGGGTGAAGGGCGCGCGCCGGCCGGAGCTGCGGCTGCCGCCGCTGGGGCCGTGGTCCGGCGGCGCGTTGGCGCCGGACGGGGACTATGACGCGCTGGAGTTCCAGGACGCCGACCTGACGGGGCAGGACGGCGTGGGCGCCCGCTTCATGGACTGCGCGCTGACGGGCTGCCTGGTGGACGGTACGGCGCTGGGCCGGGCCAGAGTGCTGGACTCGGTGCTGAGCGGGCTGCGCGGGGTGGGCACGCATCTCGCCGAGTCCACGTTCCGGGACGTCGAGCTGATCGACGCCCGGCTGGGCGGCGCGCAGTTGCACGGCGCGGTCCTGGAGCGGGTCGTGGTCCGCGGCGGCAAGATCGACTACCTGAATCTGCGCGAGGCCCGCCTGAAGGACGTCGTCTTCGAGTCCTGCGTGCTGGTCGAGCCGGACTTCGCGGGCGCCACCCTGGAGCGGGTGGAGTTCGTCGACTGCGCGCTGAGAGAGGCCGACTTCGGCAGCGCGACCCTGAAGGACGTGGACCTGCGCGGGGCCGCGCCGCTGGAGATCGTACGAGGCCTGGACCGGCTGTCGGGAGCGGTGATCAGCACCGCGCAACTGCTGGATCTGGCACCGGTGTTGGCGGCGGAGATGGGGATTCGGGTGGAGTAGGGGGGCGGCTTGTCCGGGCCCCTGGGGCCGGGTCCCGGGCTGCCGGGTTCCGGGGCCGCGGGGTCCCGGGGGCAGCCGGGGCTCGGGCCCCTGGCGCTCAGGGCGTCCGGGCTCAGGGCGTCCGGGTTCAGGGCGTCCGGGTTCAGGGCGTCCGGGCCAGGGACTCCGGGCTCAGCGCGTCCGGGCTCAGGGCGTCCGGGTTCAGCGCGTCCGGGCCAGGGACTTCGGGCTCAGGGCATCCGGGGCTCAGAGGGCCTCCAGGCTCAGGGCGTCCGGGTTTCAGGGCATCCGAAACTCAGCGCGTCCGGGCCCAGGGCATCCGGGTTTCAGGGCGTCCGGGCTCAGGGCGTCCGGGATTCAGGGCATCCGGGGTTCAAAGAGCCTCCAGGCTCAGGGCATCCTGGGGAAGCGGGCCTGGAGGGTCCAGATGGCCGGGTTCTCCGCCAGGTCCTCGTGGAGGTCGGTCAGGTCGGCGATCAGGTCATGCAGGAAGTCGCGGGCCTCGCGGCGCAGTTCGGCGTGGGCGAAGGTCAGCGGGGACTCCTCGGCCGGCGCCCAGTCGGCGGCGATGTCCACCCAGCCGAAGCGGCGCTCGAACAGCATCCGGTCGGTGGACTCGGTGAAGTCCAGCTCCGCCCGCTGCGGCCGGGCGGCGCGGGAGCCCATCGGATCCCGGTCCAGACGCTCCACGATGTCGCACAGCGCCCACGCGAAGTCCAGCACCGGCACCCATCCCCAGGCTGTGGACAGCTCCCGGTCCGTCTCGGTGTCCGCGAGATACACGTCACCGCAGAACAGGTCGTGCCGCAGCGCGTGGACGTCCGCGCGGCGGTAGTCGGTCTGCGGGGGGTCCGGGAACCGGTTGGAGAGGGCGTAGCCGATGTCGAGCACGTCACAGATGGTGTCACGCCCGAGCGGCAGCCCCGGACCCGAGGACCGGACCCGAGGAGCACCGCAACCGCGGCACTTAAGATCACTGACATGTCCAGATCCGTGCGCCTTGTCCCGGCCGTCGTGGCGCTCCTCGCCCTCACCGCCACCGCGTGCGACGGCGGTGTGCACGGCACCCCCGGCGGATCCGGCGTACGCGACCCCTACTTCCCGAAGGCCGGCAACGGCGGCTACGACGTCGGGCACTACGACCTCGCCCTCGACTACACCCCCGGCACCCGCCGTCTCACCGGTACGGCCGTCATCACCGCCCGCGCCACCCAGGACCTGTCCGCCTTCGACCTGGACCTCGCCGGGCTGCACGTCGACGCGGTCACCGTGGAGGGCAGGAAGGCCCGCTTCAACCGGGCCGGCCAGGAACTCACCGTCCGCCCGCACGACGACCTCCGCAAGGGGGAGACCTTCAGCACCACCGTCCGCTACTCGGGCATCCCGCACACCCTCACCGACCCCGACGGCTCGAAGGAGGGCTGGCTGCCCACCGCCGACGGCGCCCTCGGCCTCGGCGAACCCGTCGGCTCCATGGCCTGGTTCCCGAGCGACGACCACCCCTTCGACAAGGCGTCCTACGACATCACGGTCACCGTCCCCGAAGGCCTGCAGGCCGTGTCCAACGGCGAGTTGGCGGGCCAGTCCACCCGGGGCGGCCGTACGGCGTTCCACTGGCACGTCGCCCAGCCCATGGCGACCTACCTCGCCACCGTCGCCGTCGGCCGCTTCGGCCTCACCCGCGGCACCGGCCCGCACGGGCTGCCGATCCTCACCGCCGTCGACCCCACCCAGGCCAAGGCGAGCGAGAAGGTGCTCGCGCAGCTCCCCGCGGTCATCAAGTGGGAGGAGACCAACTTCGGCCCGTACCCCTTCTCCTCCACCGGCGCGATCGTCGACCGCCCCGACGACTCCGGGTACGCCCTGGAGACCCAGAACCGGCCCGTCTTCCCCGGCGCCCCGGACACCGGCACCCTCGTGCACGAACTCGCCCACCAGTGGTACGGCGACTCGGTCACCCCCAAGTCCTGGCAGGACATGTGGCTCAACGAGGGCTTCGCCACCTACGCGGAGTGGCTGTGGTGGGAGGACCACGGCGGCGAAAGCTGCCGGCAGACCTTCATGGACTACTACAACGGGAAGGACAGGACCGTCTGGGCCTTCCCGCCCGCGAAGCCGTCGAGCGCCGCGCACATCTCCGACGGCCCCGTCTACCAGCGTGGCGCGATGGTCCTGCAGAAGATCCGGGAGAAGGTCGGCGACGACACCTTCTACGCCATCATCCAGGGCTGGGCCGCCGCCCACCGCCACGGCAGCGCGAGCACCGCGGACTTCACGGCGTACGTGCAGAAGAAGGCCCCGCACCAGGACTTCAGCGAGATCTGGAAGGACTGGCTGTACGGGGACGGCAAGCCGGCCCGTCCGTGACGGGAGCGGTGTCTTCTAGGCGTCCCGCTCCAGGGCGGCGCGCATCGCGGCGCGGGCCGTCCAGACGGCCTGCGCGTGCCGGAGCCGGTGCTCCTGGAACTCCGGTGTGTCCGGCGCCGGATCGCCCGCCGCGTACACCTCCAGCAGCCCGCGCAGGGTGGTGTACACGTCCTCCATGACGGCCGTCGTCTCCTCCGGGGCGCACAGCAGCACGGTCTCCCGGACCTCGTCGCAGCCCGAGCCGCGGAAGGCGTCCCGTACGGCGGCGTCCCGGCGGCCGGCGGGGCCGTCCCGGTGAGCCAGGGCGGCCGTGTGCATGTCCTCGTAGGCCAGCCGGTACCTGGTCAGGCAGGTGACGTACAGGTCCCGCCGCTCGCGCCGGTCCCGCTCACCGGTCTCGCGCCGCCACCGCACCCGGTCGGCGAGCAGCGTCGAGCCGACCCCGACGACGGCGCCGAGTCCCGTGGCGGCCAGTGTCGTCCACTCCACCGCCCGCTCAGCCCTCCCACGCGTGCAGCAGCCCGGCGAGGCCCGGCGGCCACACCGGTTCGGCCTGCTCGGCCAGTTCCCGCCGGGTCCACCAGCGCCAGGTGAGGATGCCGTCGGCGGCGTGCGCGGCGGCGAGCCGGGGGCCGGCCGGGTCCCGGCGCGGACCGCGGGTGACGTACACGTGCTCGTGCTGGCGGACGCGCGTGCCCGAGTGGGTGAAGTCGTGTTCCCAGGTGCACAGCAGCGGGCCCGGCTCCAGGTCCGTCCAGCCGGTCTCCTCGGCCAGCTCCCGCAGGGCCGCCTCGCGCGGGGACTCGCCGGGCTCCAGGCCGCCGCCGGGCAGCGCCCAGTGGACGCCGACCTCCACGTTGTCGTACCGGAGCAGAAGCACCGCGCCGTCCGGGGCCACCACGGCGGTCCGGGCGGCCTTCCGCGGCGTGCGCTGCGGGTCGCCCAGCACCTTGCGCAGCACGGCGCAGGGGCGGCCGAGGGCGCGGTCGGGGCGGTGGCCGATGACCTCGTAGCCGACGGAGGTCCAGAAGGCGAGGGCCTTGGGGTTGTTCTCGAGCACGGCGAGCCGTACGGCGCTGCGGTGGCCCTGCGCGCGGAAGCGGTCCTCGACGAGCCCGGCGACGGCCCGGCCGTGGCCCTTGCCGTGCTCGGCCGCGTCCACCATCAGCAGCCCGATCCACGGATCCGGGTCGGCGGGGTCGGGGTGGTGGGCGAGCGTGCAGGCGAGGCCGACGAGGCGTCCGTCCTCCGTGCGGGCGAGCAGCACCTCGGCGCCCGGCACGGCCAGGTCCCCGGCCAGTGCGGTCGCGACCTGCTCGGGGCGTATGCCGTCCGGGTCGGGAAAGTCGCCGCTGAGCCGGTGGAACTCACGGTTGGAGGCGTAGAGCGCGGTCAGCTCGGCCAGCAGCGCGGGCGGCAACTCCCGGTCGGCGGGCAGGGGTTCCAGGATCACGCGGGCACGCTATCCCCGACGAGGCACCGCCCACTCCCGGTTTTCCGCCGCCGGGAACCGCATTGCCGGCCGGGAGGCCTCCGGTCGCGGCCCACCGCAGCGGTCGCGGCCCACCGCAGCCGAGGGCCGCCGCTCATCACCACAGGCTCCGGCCGGCGCAGTGCCTCGCTCCTCCCAGACCCCGGCCCCGGACAAGCGGCCGAGGCCCGGCGCAGCGTCCGGTGTCCGGTGTCCGTCAGACGTTGACGCCGAAGTCCTGGGCGATGCCGACCAGGCCCGAGGCGTAACCCTGGCCCACCGCGCGGAACTTCCACTCCGCGCCGTTGCGGTACAGCTCGCCGAAGACCATGGCCGTCTCGGTGGCGGCGTCCTCGGAGAGGTCGTAGCGGGCGATCTCGGCGCCGCCGGCCTGGTTGACGATGCGGATGTAGGCGTTGCGGACCTGGCCGAAGTTCTGGCCGCGGTTCTCGGCGTCGTAGATGGAGACCGGGAAGACGACCTTGTCGATGTCGGCCGGGAGCGCGGCCAGGTTGACGTTGATCGCCTCGTCGTCGCCCGCGCCCTCGCCCGTGCGGTTGTCGCCGGTGTGGACGATGGTGTTGTCCGGGGTCTGCTTGTTGTTGAAGAAGACGAAGTGCGCGTCCGAGTAGACCTTGCCCTGGGGGTTCACCGCGATGGCGGAGGCGTCCAGGTCGAAGTCCGTGCCGGTGGTGGTGCGGACGTCCCAGCCGAGGCCCACGGTGACGGCGGTCAGGCCCGGAGCCTCCTTGGTGAGCGAGACGTTGCCGCCCTTGGACAGGCTTACAGCCATGTTGGGAGTCCCTTCCCTTGGATATGTGTGGTGCAGTGCCGTTGAAGCTACCGTCACCACGAAGAACGTCGAGGGGGGTCCCCGCGGTTCCGGATCCCTTTACCTTTTTTACCGAGCGTCCTTCCCGCCGGGTGGGAGGACGCGGCCGGGAAATCCAGGTGACGCGGACCGGGCGGGACCGGGAACATGGGACGCATGTCCGGTCCTTACGTCATCCGCGGCTCCGTCTCGCTTCCCGAGGCCGAGCTGATGTGGCGTTTCTCCAGGTCGTCCGGCCCCGGCGGACAGCACGTCAACACCAGTGACTCGGCCGTGGAGCTGCGCTTCGACCTCGCCGGCACCGAGGCGCTGCCCCCGGTGTGGAAGGAGCGGGCGCTCAAGCGGCTCGCGGGCCGGCTCGTCGACGGCGTGGTGTCCGTACGCGCCTCCGAGCACCGCTCGCAGTGGCGCAACCGCGAGGCCGCAGCCGTACGCCTCGCGGCCCTTCTCGCGGAGGCCAGCGCGCCCCCGCCGAAGCCGCGCAGACCCACCCGCATCCCGCGCGGCATCAACGAACGCCGGCTGCGGGAGAAGAAGCAGCGCTCGGAGACGAAGCGGGGCCGGTCGGGCCACGACTGGGGGTGAGCCCCGGGCGGGCGTGCCCTTCAGGGTGTGCCCGTCACCGCCGAAGGCACCTCCGGCGTCACATCCGTGCTCCGCGGTTCGTCAGTGAGGTGGAAGACCCACGACGACGGACGGAAGAGGCCGGGCAGCCCGATGAGTGACCACGAGCAGCAGGACCGTGACGACGCGTTTCTCGCCGAGCGGTTCGAGGCGTACCGGGCGCATCTGCGGGGCGTCGCCTACCGGATGCTGGGCTCGGCCGCGGAGGCCGAGGACGCGGTGCAGGAGGCGTGGTTCCGGCTGAGCCGGAGCGACACGAGCGAGGTCGGCAACCTCGGCGGCTGGCTGACGACCGTCGTCGGACGGGTCTGCCTCGACATGCTCCGCTCCCGCCGTTCACGGGGCGAGGAGCCGTTGGACACCTGGCGCCCGGGCGCCTCCGCCGGGCTGGACCCGGCGCAGGACGCCGTGCTCGCGGACTCGGTCGGGCTGGCGCTCCTGGTCGTCCTGGACACGCTCTCGCCGGCCGAGCGGCTGGCGTTCGTGCTGCACGACCTGTTCGGGGTGCCGTTCGAGGAGATCGCCGGCGTGCTCGGGCGCAGCCCGTCCGCGGCGCGGCAGCTGGCCAGCCGGGCGCGGCGCCGGGTGCGGGGCGCGGACGCGCCCAGGACCGATCTGGTACGGCAGCGGGAGGTGGTCGACGCCTTCCTGGCGGCCGCGCGCGAGGGCGACTTCGACGGGCTGCTGGAGGTCCTCGACCCGGACGTGGTGGCGCGCGGCGATACCGGTGTGACCGTCGGTGCGGCGCAGGTCGCCGCCGGCGCGCAGCGCTACGCGCACGTGACGCGGGTGGCGCAGCCGGCGCTGGTCGACGGCGCGACGGGCCTGGTGGTGTACGCGCAGGGCCGCCTGGAGCGGGTGCTGACGTTCACCTTCGTCGCTGACCGCATCACGTCCATCGACGCCGTGACGGACCCGGAGGAGCTGGCCGGGCTGACCGTCGAGCCGGTGTAGCGCGGCCGCCCGGGCCGGCGGGCGCGGGGCTCAGCCCAACTGCCGGTAGCGGCCCCGGAAATACAGCAGCGGGCCGCCCTCCGCGCTCGGTACCCGCGCGGTCAGGACGCGGCCGATGACCAGGGTGTGGTCGCCGGCCGTCACCCGCTGCTCGGTGCGGCACTCCAGCGTGGCCAGCGCCCCGCCCACCAGCGGGGCGCCGGTGACCTCGCCACGGACGTAGGGGATGTCCTCGAAGAGCAGACGGTCGCTGATGCGGCCCTTCATGGCGAAGCGGCCCGCGATGTGCCGCTGGCTCCCGGCGAGGACCGACACCGCCCACAGGGGCTGCTCGTCGAGCAGGTCGTCCATGCGGGCGCCCGTGCGCAGGCTCACCAGGACCAGCGGCGGATCGAGGGAGACGGACATGAAGGCGGTGGCGGTCATGCCGACGTCCTCCATGCCCGGCGCGTCCGGGTCGTCCGGGTCCAGCGGCGGCTCCTGGGCGGTCACCAGGACCACCCCGGCGGCCAGTCGGGACATCGCGGCCCGGAACTCGTCGTTGCTCACCCCCTCAGCATGCCCGGAAGCGGCGAGGGCGGTGGAAGAGGGAGTGTTCAGCACACCCGAAACGCTAGTCTGCGCCCTTCGCGGCGCGCATCGGGCCTCCGTCCGAGCCTGGTCCTAGGTCCAGCGGCCGAGGCGTGTGTGCATGATGTGCAGGCACGCACAAAGCATGCGTTCAGGAAAGGCACGGGTAAAACGCGGAAACTCCACTCAATTGTTCACGTTCACCTGTGACTTGAGTCACAAGGGGCAGGAATTGTTGACCCTGTGTACCGAGTGGGCAGCGCGCTGTGATTCAGTGGCGGGGAACTGAGAAGCACCGTAAGAGGCACCCTTAAGTAGCGCCGAAGACAACCCTTGATTCGCTGCGAGGTCTCGGGGGGAGGGCGAGCATGGAGACCGAGTCGGAGCCGTATGTCCGTCTTGCGTCCCTGCGACAGCTGCACCAGGTCATGGCCGACATGAACACGGCACGCAGCCTGGCCGACACACTGCAGACCGTCGCCGACGGCGCCGTGCAGGCCCTCGGGTACGAGATGGCGTGCGTGAACCTGGTCCGCCCCGACGGCGACCTCGTCGTCGCCGCGTTCGCCGGGAACTCCGCCGCCGAGGCCCTGATCACCGGCCGGGTCGGCTCCCGCGAGTCCTGGGAGCGGCGGCTGGGCATGGGGGAGCGCTGGGGGGACCTGGTCTTCATCCCGCACACCGAGGGCTGGGTGCTGGACGACGACGACGTACCGCAGTGGTTCACCGACGGGCCCGCGCCGCGCTTCGAGGACGAGTGGCACCCCTCCGACCGCCTCTTCGCGCCCATGTACGCGCCGGGCGTGCAGGGCGGCGGCTCCGGTGAGCTGCTCGGCGTCATATCCGTCGACCGGCCGCGCAACGGCCGGCGGCCCGGCGCCTGGGGCCGCGAGGCCCTGCAGATGTACGCCTTCCAGGCCGCCATCGCGATCAGCAACGCGCGTCTGCGCGCCAACATGCAGCGCGCCCTCGTCCGCCTGGAGCGCGAGCAGCAGGCCCTGCGGGCGAGCGAGGAAAGCTTCAGGCAGGCCTTCGAGTACGCCCCCTCCGGCATGGCGATCGCCGAGATGGGCGGCGAGCAGCACGGCCGCATCCTGCGCACCAACGACGCCCTGTGCCGCCTGCTGGGCCGCCCCGCCTCCGCGATGCGCCGCTACTCCTTCTCCGACCTGGTCCACCCCGAGGACATCGGCACCCTGCTGCGGACCTCGGCGGAGGGCGGCCGCGCCGAGCTGCGCCTGGGCCGCCGGGACGGCACGTACGTCTGGGTGTCGCTGCGCAACTCCGTCGTCGCGGACGCCGCCGACGGCCCCCGCTTCCTGCTGACCCACGTCGAGGACATAGAGGAGCGCAAGCGCCGCGAGCTGCAGCTCGCCCACCGCGCCTCCCACGACTCCCTGACCGGCCTGCCGAACTCCGCCGAGCTGCGCTCGCGCCTCGCCGCCCGGCTGTGCCGGCGCCCGGCCCACGCCGAGCTGGAGTCCCTGGACGCGGCCTACAGCCACCCCGCCTTCGACATGCCGGCGGGCCACGGCTTCGACTTCCGGCCGGGCACGGACGGCTACGATGGGTACGACCACCATGTGCACACCGTCGCCCCCGAGGACGGCCGCGACGACGGCACCAAGGGTCTCGCGGTGCTCTTCTGCGACCTCGACGGCTTCAAGTCGATCAACGACCGGTTCGGGCACAACGCGGGCGACGCGGTCCTCATCGAGGTCGCGCGCAGGCTCTCGCGCGGGGTGCGGGACGGCGACACGGTCGCCCGCCTCGGCGGCGACGAGTTCGTGATCCTCGCCGACGGGCTCGGCCGGGCCGACGCCCAGGACCTCGCCGTACGGCTGCGCAACGAGATCATCCAGCCCATCCGGGCCGAGGGCCGGGCCGTCCGGGTGGGCGCCAGCTTCGGCATCGGATGGGCGCACTGCGGCATGACGGCGGACGAAGTGTTGAAGTCCGCCGACGAGCGGATGTACGTAGAGAAACGATCTCGTCCCAAACAGCACCGACGCGCCGGGTGATCCGCAGGTCAGCGCGCTGATGCGGTCTGAGTCACCCGTTTGGGGCAGCGGGAGCGGGTAGGCTCGCACTTCCAGACCTGTACCGCATCCGCCCGCACCCGCTGAGGAGACCTAGGGATGACGCCCGGCGAAAACGGCCCGAGCACGCCCGAGGACGACGACCCGTTCGGCTATCTGTACGCCGACGGTCAGGCCAGAGGGGCTCAGCCGCCGTCCGGCGGTTACGGCTACCCGAACTCGGTCAGCAGAGTGCGCACGGTCGGCGAGCGCCAGTACGGCCAGCCGGCGATGCCGCAGCAGCAGGCCGGCTACGGCCAGCCGAACGCCTACTACCAGGCCCCCGAGACCCTCCCCGGCGGCGCCCCGCCGAGCACCCCCCGCTCCGCGCCCCCCGCACCGGGCCGCCGCGGCCCGAACACCAGGGGCCTGCTGATCGGCGCGGTCGCGGTGGTCGCCGCGGTCGTCATCGGCATCGGCATCGCCATGCTCAACGGCAACCCGGACGACAAGAAGAACGACGCCGGGTCCAGCACGGCTCCCACCCAGTCCCAGAGCCACACCCCGAGCCCGTCGAACAACGACTCGCCGGCGAACGACGAGCTGAAGACCGACGCGGCCGGCGACGGCGTCCAGCTGGCGGGCGGCGCGACGAAGGCCTCGGACGTCAAGGGCGCGCAGAGCTCCGACGGCTCCTACGTGGGCGGTCTGAACCAGGTCGGCGCCTCGATCACCTGGAGCGTCGACAACGTCCCCGCGCAGGGCGAGTACACCCTGTTCACGCACTTCAGCGTGGCGGGCCCGGACCAGAAGATGACGGTCAGCATCAACGGCAAGCCGTTCGCCACCGGACTGCCGCTGAAGAACTACACCCACGCCAAGGACGGCGACTACGCCCACGGCTGGACGACGACCTACGTGTACCCCACCCTCAACAAGGGCTCCAACACGATCTCCATCTCCTGCCAGCCCGGCGACCAGTGCAACGCCCTGATCGACCAGCTCCGGCTCCAGCAGGGCGAGCACACGCTGCACGGCTAGGGCCTAGGCCGCGCTGACCACCCCGGTCACCGCCACCCGCTCCAGCAGCTCTTCGTACGCCGCCCGGTCGAACTCGCCCGCTGCGGGCGCTCGTACGGTCGCCGTCGACAGGGCGACCGCGCGGGCCAGGCGGTCCGGCCAGGGAAGCTGCTGGACGAGCCCGGACAGCAGGCCCGCCACCGCCGAGTCGCCCGCGCCGGTCGGGTTGCCGTGCACCGCGGCCGGTGGTGCGGCGCGCCAGCGGCCCTCCGGGGTGACCGCCAGCAGGCCCTGCGGGCCGAGGGAGGCCACGACCGCGTGGGCGCCGCGCCGGCGCGCGTCCTGGGTGGCGCGCAGCGGCTCGTGGGAGCCGGTGAGTTCGGCCAGTTCGTCGGCGTTGGGTTTGACCAGGTCGGGCCGGGCGGCCACGCCGCGGCGCAGCGGTTCGCCGCTGGTGTCCAGCAGGACGGGGACCCGGTGGGCGCGGGCGACCCGGACCAGGTTCGCGTACGCCCCCACCGGCACGCCCGGCGGCAGGCTGCCGCACAGGGCCACCGCCGAGGCGGACGGCAGGAGTTCGTCGTAGCGGTCGAGGAAGGCGCCCCACTCGGCGGGTGCTATCTGCGGGCCCGGCTCATTCAACTGGGTCGTGTCGCCGGAGAGTTCGTCGACGACCGCGATCGTGCGCCGGGTCGCCCCGGCCACCGGGACCAGCGCGTCCGTCAGGCCGGGGACGCCGGCCAGCCGGTCGCGTATCTCCCGCCCGGTCCCGCCGCCCGCGAACCCGGTGACCGTCACCTCGTGCCCGAGCGCCGCCAGCACCCGGGCCACGTTCACTCCCTTGCCGCCCGCCCGCTCGACGACCTCCGACACCCGGTGCGAGGCGTGCGGCCGCAGCGACCGCACGCGATAGGTGAGGTCGAGAGCGGTGTTCAGCGTGACCGTGAGGATCACCCGGGCCGGCCTCCCTCGAAGTCCCTGCGGCACGTCGCCCGCGCCTGTCATCGGTTTCCGGGTCCACGATCATGCCAAACAGACGGCGGCCCGCCCAGTCACGAGCAGGCCGCCGCCTGAGGAAAAGACGGGCAGATCAGGCCAGTTGGGGCGGGGTGACCACCCACTCGCCCTGCCGCATCACGCCCTTGAGGTCGAAGTCCGCGTCCACCAGGAGCAGGTCGGCGTCCTTGCCGGGCTCCAGGGAGCCGATGCGGTCGAAGAGGCCCAGCAGGCGGGCCGGGTTCACGGACAGGGCCTTCACGGCGTCCTGCACCGGCAGCCCGTCCACGGTCACCGCCCGCTTGAACGCGCGGTCCAGGGTGAGCGTGGAGCCCGCGATCGAGCCGCCCTGAACCAGCCGGGCCACGCCCTCGCTGACCTCGACCTCGAGCGGGCCGAGCATGTAGCGGCCGTCGCCGGTGCCGGCCGCGTCCATGGCGTCCGTGATGAACGCGACCCGGTCGGCGCCCGCGTGGTGGAAGGCCAGCTGAAGCGCGGCCGGGTGCAGGTGCGTGCCGTCGTCGATCAGCTCGACCGTGACCCGCTCGTCCTCCAGCAGCGCCGCGATCGGCCCGGGGGCGCGGTGGCCCAGCGCGGGCATCGCGTTGAACAGGTGGGTGGCGACCGTGGCGCCCGCGTCGATCGCCTCGACCGTCTGCTCGTACGTGGCGTCCGTGTGCCCGATCGCCGCGATGACACCGTGCTCGGCGAGCAGCCGTACCGAGTCGACGCCGCCCGGCAGCTCCGTGGCGAGCGTGACCATCGTCGCCCTGCCGCGCGCCGCGTCGATCAGCTTGCGGACCTCGGCCGGGTCCGGGTCGCGCAGCAGCGCCTCGGAGTGCGCGCCCTTGCGGCACGGCGAGATGAAGGGCCCCTCGAAGTGGATGCCGGCGATCTCGCCCTGCTCGGCCAGTTCGCTCAGCAGCCCGGCCTGCCGCGCCAGCAGGTCCATCTCGTCGGTGACGGTGGAGGCGACCAGGGTGGTGGTGCCGTGCGCGCGGTGCGTGCGGACGGCGGTGAGGACGTCGTCGGCGGTGCCGGAGAAGGAGGCTCCGCCGCCGCCGTGGTTGTGGATGTCCACGAAACCGGGGATCAGCCAGTGGCCGGACACGTCGATCACCGGGGCGCTCTCGGCGGCCCGGGCCACGATCCGCGTCCCCTCGACGGACACGCGCCCGTCGTCCACCACTCCGCTGGGCAGCACCACCCGAGCACCTGCGAGAACCAAGCTGGGAGCCATCAGGCGGTTACCTCCGAGGGGTCGGTGGGGTCGAGGAGATCGCGGGCCAGCAGACCCGCGCCGAGGCAGCCGGCCGTGTCCCCCAGCGCCGCCGGGACGATGGCCGGGACTTTCTGGAAGGTGACCCGCCGCCGGACGGCGTCCCGCAGGGGCTGGAACAGCACGTCCCCCGCCTCGGCGAGCCCGCCGCCGATGATCAGGGTGCGCGGGTCCAGCAGGGTCAGCGCGGTGACCAGGCCGTCGGCGAGCGCGTCGACCGCCTCCTGCCAGACCCGGACGGCGTTCGGATCGCCGGACGCGACGGCCTTGGCGCAGTCGGCGGCGTCCGCGTCCGGGTCCCCGCAGACCGCCGCCCACGCCTCGCTCACGGCGGACGCGGAGGCGTACCGCTCCAGGCAGCCGCGCTGCCCGCACGGACAGGGCAGCCCGCCGGGCCGTACGACGACATGGCCGATCTCGCCCGCGAAGCCGTGCGCGCCCGCCTCCACCCGCCCGTCGATGCCGATGGCGCCGGCGATCCCGGTGCCGAGCGGCACGAACAGGAACCGGTCGGCGCCCCGGCCCGCGCCGATCCGGCCCTCGGCGAGCCCGCCGGTGCGCACGTCGTGGCCGAGGGCGACCGGGATGCCGAGCCGTTCGCCGAGCAGGGCGCGCAGCGGTACGTCCCGCCAGCCGAGGTTGGCCGCGTAGGAGGCGATGCCCCGCTCCTCGTCCACGATGCCGGGGACCGCGATGCCGGCAGCGGCGGCGGACTGGCCGTAGTGCGCGAGGCCGTACCCGTGCAGCTCGGCGGCGAAGTCGAGGATCGCCGCGACCACCGCGTCCGGTCCGCGCTCGCGTCCGGTGGCGCGGCGGGCGCGGTGGAGCAGCCCGCCGTCGTCGCCGACGAGGGCGGCCTTCATCCCGGTACCGCCCACGTCGAGGGCGATGACATGTCTCACCACGGTCCCTAGTGTGGCCCTCCCACCCAGGAGAGGTCTAGTCCACTCACGTGGTGTAGACCTTATGTGTCCATATGTTGAACGGTCACACAGCAGGGTTGGGGTTTTGAGGGTGCGTCGACGTACGGCAGGAACGATCGCGGTGGTGTCCGCACTGGGCATGACGGCGGTCCTCGGCGGCTGCGGGAGCACGGGCTCCTCCGACGTCACCCTCAGACTCGTCGCCGCCGACTACGGCGACTCCCCGGCCAACAGCTCCAAGAAGTACTGGGACGCCCTGGCCAAGGCATACGAGTCCAAGCACCCCGGCGTGAAGATCGACGTCAGCGTCTACTCCTGGAACGACGTCGACGCCAAGGTGAAGGACATGGTCGCCGCCGGCCACGCCCCCGACCTGGCCCAGATCGGCGCCTACGCCGACTACGCCGCCGCCGGCAAGCTCTACCCGGCCTCCGACCTGCTCTCCATACGCACCCAGGCCGACTTCCTCTCCCCGCTCTCCGAGGCCGGGCAGTGGAACCACACGCAGTACGGCATCCCGTTCGCGGCCTCCACGCGCGTGCTCTTCTACAACAAGACCCTGTTCGCCAAGGCCGGCATCACCCCGCCCACCACCTGGGACGAGTTGGCCGCCGACGCCACGGCGCTCAGGGCCAAGGGCGTGAAGTACCCCTTCGCGCTGCCCCTCGGCCCCGAGGAGGCCCAGGCCGAGACCATGCAGTGGATGCTCAGCGGCGCGAACTCCGACAACGACGGCGACGGCTACACCGACGACATCGGCACCTACACCATCGACTCCGCACCGAACGTCCAGACCTTCACCTGGCTCAAGGACGCCCTGGTCGACAAGGGCCTGACCGGGCCGGTCGCACCCGGCAAGCTGAACCGCGCGGACGCCTTCGCCGCGTTCGCCGACGGCCAGGTCGGCATGCTCAACGGACACCCCACGCTGATCCAGCAGGCCGAGAAGAAGGGCGTGAAGTTCGGCATGGTGCCGACGCCGGGGCGCACCGGCCCGGCCCGGGCCTCCATGGGCGTCGCCGACTGGATGATGGCCTTCCGGCAGAACGGCCACCGCGACCAGATCGGCGACTTCCTCGACTTCGTCTACAGCGAGAAGAACGTCCTCGCCTTCTCCCGCGAGTACGGCCTGCTCCCGGTCACCGGCTCCGCCTCGACGGCGATGAGCGACTCGGACGCCGCCCCCGACAAGGCCCTGCACCCCTTCCTCGACCAGCTGCCCACCTCCGAGCTGTACCCCGTCGGCAAGACGTCCTGGGCGACGGTCAGCGCGGCCGTGAAGCAGAACATCGGCCAGGCCGTCGCCCCCGGCGGCGATCCCGCCGGCGTCCTCAGCCGCCTCCAGGCGACCGCCACGGCGGCGGACAGCAGCGCCAACAACTGACGGCCCCTGTCAGTGCCCGCCGCTACGGTGGCTCCCATGGAACTCGGCCCCCGCGAACACGCCATCCTCGCCCTGGAGCGCCGCGCCTTCCCCGGCCCCGGCGCGAAGGAGCGAGCGATACGCGAGCAACTGGGCCTGTCCCCGGTCCGCTACTACCAGCTCCTGAACGCCCTGCTGGACGACGAGCGGGCCCTGGCGTCGGATCCGGTGACGGTGAACCGCCTGCGCAGGGTGAGAGAGGCCAGACGCAGAGAGCGCTGAGCCGCGCAACGGCGGCAGGCCTGACAGGGGTGCCCTTTCCAGCCGACCGAGACGGGTGGGCGGGTGGGCAAGCGGGGGTCCAGGGGGCGGAGCCCCCTGGCGGGGTCTGGGGCTGAGCCCCAGGAGTGAGCGCGCCCGAGCTTGGATAGGGTCGCCGTATGGACGCTCTGCCCACCCCGCAGACCCACCCCGGCCAGGCCGGACTCGCCGCTTTGCTCGCCAAGCCCAGCGCAGCTGTCGTCGGCCTGGACTTCGACGGCACGCTGGCCCCCATCGTCGCCGACCCCGAACAGGCCCGCGCCCACCCGGAAGCCGTACCCGCACTCGCGGCCCTCGCGCCGAAGGTCGCCTCCATCGCGGTGATCACCGGCCGCCCCGCCGGCGTCGCCGTCCGCTACGGCGGCTTCGCCGGCGTCCCCGGCCTGGAGCACCTGACCGTCCTCGGCCACTACGGCGCCGAACGCTGGGACGCGGTCACCGGCACCGTCACCGCCCCGGCCCCGCACCCCGGCGTCGCGGCGACCCGCGCCGAACTCCCGGGCGTCCTGGACCGCGCGGGCGCCTGGCCCGGCACCTGGATCGAGGAGAAGGGCCGGGCGGTCGCGGTGCACACCCGCCGCGCCGCCGACCCGCAGGCCGCGTTCGAGGCGCTGCGCGGCCCCCTCACCGACCTCGCCGCCCGGCACGGTCTGATCGTGGAACCGGGCCGCATGGTCCTGGAGCTGCGCCCGCCGGGCATGGACAAGGGCGTGGCGCTCGCCGACCACGTCCGCAGGACCGGCGCCGAGTGCGTGGTCTACGCCGGTGACGACCTCGGCGACCTGCCGGCCTTCGCCGCCGTCGACAAGCTCCGCTCCGACGGCGTCCCCGGCCTGCTGGTGTGCAGCGGCAGCGCGGAGGTCGCGGAACTGGCGGAACGGGCCGACGTGGTGGTCGACGGCCCGGCCGGCGTCGTACAGCTGCTGCGGTCGCTCGCGGCTCAGCTCGGCTGAAGCTCCTGAAGCGCCCGCAGCTGGTCCAGGAACCACCGGGCGGGCGGCAGCGCGGTGGCCGCGTCGGCCAGCCGTTTCGACCGCTCCGCCCGCTCGGCGTCCGGCAGGCTCAGCGCCTCGTGCAGCGCCCGCGCGGTCTCCAGCACGTCGTAGGGGTTGACCGCGAACGCGTGCGGGCCCAGCTCCTCGTACGCCCCCGCCTCCCGGGACAGCACCAGCGCGCAGCCCTGGTCGGAGACGACCGGCACCTCCTTGGCGACCAGGTTCATGCCGTCCCGGATGGGGTTGACGAGGGCCACGTCGGCGAGCCGGTACGCGGCCAGCGAGCGCGCGAAGTCGTCCTTGACGTGCAGCACCACCGGGGTCCAGGCGGGCGTGCCGTACGCGGAGTTGATCTCCTCGGCCACCCGCTGCACCGCGGCCGTGTAGTCCCGGTACACGGCGAGGTCCTGCCGCGACGGATACGCGAACGCGACGTGCACCACCCGCTCCCGCCACTCGGGGTGCTCCTCCAGCAGCTGCCGGTAGGCCAGCAGGCCGCGCACGATGTTCTTGGACAGCTCGGTGCGGTCGACGCGGACGACGGTCCGGCGGCCCTCGCCGATCTCCTCGCGCAGCGCGGTGATCCGTTCCTCGACGTCCGGCTCGTGCGCCCGCTTGCGCAGGAAGTCCCCGTCCGCGCCCAGACCGTGCACGCCGATGCGCGTGTCCGCGGGCATCCCGGACTGCAGGACCGTCTGCGCGCAGTCCCGGAACGCGTCCGCCCAGCGCTGTGTCAGGAACGCCACCCGGTCGGCGCCGAGCATGCCCGTCATCAGCTGCTCGCGGATGTCGTCCGGGAGCAGCCGGAAGTACTCGGGCGGCGCCCACGGCGTGTGCGAGAAGTGCCCGATCCGCAGGTCGGGGCGCAGCTCGCGCAGCATCCCCGGCACCAGGCACAGGTGGTAGTCCTGGACGAGGACGGCCGCGCCCCCGGCCGCCTCCTCGGCCAGCGCCTCGGCGAACGCGCGGTTGTAGGTCTCGTACGACGCCCACTGCCGGCGGAACTCCGCGTCGAAGACCGGCTCCAGCGGGGTCTGGTACAGCATGTGGTGCACGAACCACAGCACCGAGTTGGCGATGCCGTTGTAGGCGTCCGCGTGCACGCGCGCGTCGATGTCCAGCATCCGCACCCGCTGCCCGCCGCTGTCCTCGGCCGGCAGCAGCCCGCCACCGGCCCGCCGTACGGCCTCGCGGTCGCCGTCGCCCAGCGCCGCGCACACCCACAGCGAGTCCGCGTCCGAGCCGATGGCCGACAGTCCCGAGACCAGCCCGCCGCCGCCCCGCTTGGCGCGCAGCGCACCGCCCTCGTCCACCGTGTACGAAACCGGGCCGCGGTTGGACGCGACCAGCACCTGAGCTTTCTTGGCAGCAGCATCCGTGGAAGCCATGGTCCTCAACCTAGCCCCGCCCGGAAACGCTCAAACGTACGGCCCTGCCCGGCGCGCCGCCGTATACGAACGTTCACGCCACCTTGCGTTCCGCGTACTCCGCGATCTCCACCATCGGCGGCCGCTCCTCGGTGTCCACCGAGTAGGTGCGCGGCTCGAAGCCGTCCTCGCCCCGCTCGAACTGGGTGAGGGAGGGCCGGACCAGGTGGCCGCGGGCCAGCCTGAGCTGGGCCGTGCGGTAGATCGCGGCGGCCATCCGGCCGAGGGCCTGGCCGTCCTGGTGGCGGTGCTTGCGCACGCCCACGTCCACCTGGGCCAGCGCGTCGAGGCCGACCAGGTGCAGGGCGTCCACCAGCATGCCCAGCTCCACGCCGTACCCGACGGGGAACGGCAGCTGCTCCAGCAGGCTGCGCCGGGCCGCGTACTCGCCGCCCAGCGGCTGCACGAACCCGGCGAGCTGCGGCCAGTGCATGTTCAGCAGCGGGCGGGCCATCAGCTCGGTGACCCGGCCGCCCTGTCCGGCGCTCCCGGCGAGCGGGCGGTCGTACATGCCCTTGACCAGGTCCACTCCGGGGTCCGTGAGCAGCGGGCCGACGATCCCGGAGACGAAGTCGGCGGAGAAGTCCCTGAGGTCCGCGTCGATGAAGCAGATGATGTCGCCGCCGGTCACCAGCAGGGAGCGCCACAGCACCTCACCCTTTCCGGGGACGGCGGGAATGCGCGGCAGGATCTCGTCCCGGTGAACGACCCGGGCGCCCGCGGCGGCGGCGACCTGGGAGGTGCGGTCGGTGGAGCCGGAGTCGACGACGACGATCTCGTCGACGAGCGGGACCCGTTCCACGAGGTCGCGGCGGATGACCGTGACGATGTCGCCGACCGTCTCCTCCTCGTTGAGCGCGGGCAGCACGACGCTGATCGTCTGGCCCGTGCGCTGCTTGGCCGACAGGATGCGGTGGAGCGGGCGATCGGCCACGGACCAGGAGCGGGTGGCCAGCCAGTGCTCGACTTCTTCCAGCACGGTCTGCGGCTCCTCACTGTTCGTGATCGCACGGGCGGCACCGTGTGATCCATCTCGCGGTTCGGACGACTATCTCAACTGTCCTGGCCTTCGGTTACAGTCTTGAACAACGCCGATGACCATCGCATGTCGGGGGTCAGCGTGCGTCCACAACCGCATACCGCTCATCCAGAGGGGCAGAGGGACACGGCCCGATGAAGCCCCGGCAACCCTCCAGTCGGTTCTCGTAGATCACTGCTGATCGCTCCGCGAGGCTCCCGGCTAGGGAAGGTGCCAAATCCGTCTCACGGCGAGATGCGTCGTGAGGAAGATGAGGAGAAAGGGCCTCGCCTCACATGGCTGTGCAGACAGTTGCAAGCTCCAGCAGTTCCACCGTCGATCTCGGTCCCGCCGCGGCCCTGAGCTGTCGCGAGTGCGGTCACCGCGTCCCGCTCGGCCCGGTCTTCGCCTGCGAGGAGTGTTTCGGCCCGCTGGAGATCGCCTACGACTTCTCCGCCTACGACACCGAAGAGCTGCGCCGCCGCATCGAGTCCGGCCCCGCGAACATCTGGCGCTACGCCCCGCTGCTGCCCGTCCCGGCCGACGTGGCCGACAAGCCCAACCTGAACCCGGGCTGGACCAAGCTCGTCAAGGCCGACAACCTCGCCCGTGAACTGGGCGTCAGCGGCGGCCTGTTCGTCAAGGACGACTCCGGCAACCCGACCCACTCCTTCAAGGACCGGGTCGTCGCCCAGGCCCTGGAGGCCGCGCGCGCCTTCGGCTTCACCACCCTGTCCTGCTCCTCCACCGGCAACCTCGCCGGCGCCGTCGGCGCCGCCGCCGCCCGGGCCGGCTTCCGCTCCTGCGTGTTCATCCCGCACGACCTGGAGCAGGGCAAGGTCGTCATGGCCGCGATCTACGGCGGCGACCTCGTCGGCATCGAGGGCAACTACGACGACGTGAACCGCTTCTGCTCCGAGCTGATCGGCGACCCGGCCGGCGAGGGCTGGGGCTTCGTCAACGTCAACCTGCGGCCGTACTACGCGGAGGGCTCCAAGACGCTGGCGTACGAGATCTGCGAGCAGCTCGGCTGGCGGCTGCCCGACCAGATCGTCGTCCCGATCGCCTCCGGCTCCCAGCTCACCAAGATCGACAAGGGTCTGCAGGAGCTGATCAAGCTCGGTCTGGTCGAGGACAAGCCGTACAAGATCTTCGGCGCCCAGGCCGAGGGCTGCTCGCCGGTGTCCACCGCCTTCAAGGCCGGGCACGACGTCGTACGGCCCCAGAAGCCGAACACCATCGCCAAGTCCCTCGCCATCGGCAACCCGGCCGACGGGCCGTACGTCCTGGACATCGCGCGCCGCACCGGCGGCGCCGTGGAGGACGTCACGGACGAGGAAGTCGTCGACGCCATCAAGCTGCTGGCCCGCACCGAGGGCATCTTCGCGGAGACGGCGGGCGGCGTGACCGTCGGCGTCACCCGCAAGCTGCTCAAGGACGGCGTCCTGGACCCGACGAAGACCACGGTGGTCCTCAACACCGGCGACGGCCTGAAGACGCTGGACGCGGTGGCCGGCACGGGGCTCACCGTGACGATCCGTCCCACCCTGGACTCTTTCCGGGAGGCGGGGCTTGCGTAGGGGCTTCGGCCCATCGATTTCGTCTGCGGGCCGGTGGGGGCTGGTCGCGCAGTCCCCCGCGCCCCTGAGGGCGATGAGCTGACCGGAGGTCATAGATGAGCGTCACCGTTCGCATCCCCACCATCCTGCGCACCTACACCGGCGGCCAGGCCGAGGTGACCGCCGAGGGCGCCACCCTCGCCGAGGTCATCGAGGACCTGGAGAAGAACCACACCGGCATCGCCGCGCGCGTCCTGGACGACCAGGGCAAGCTGCGCCGGTTCGTCAACGTCTACGTCAACGACGACGACGTCCGCTTCGAGCAGGGCCTTGAGACGGCGACCCCGGACGGCGCCGGTGTCTCCATCATTCCGGCGGTCGCCGGCGGCTGATCATTACCTTGGGTAACTGCCGTTACTCGTTGTTCATGGAATTGCCCCCTCCGCAAGAGAAGCGGAGGGGGCAATTCCATGTGATTGAGCGCGGTAGAGTTGGGGAACGCGCTCCCGGTCCGACAGGTCGGGAGCCTTGCATTCATGCCGCACGCCCGACAAGAAGTAGCCAAAGTATGCGGGCTTTATGCGGCTTTTGTAATGCTTTGTGGAGCCCGACTTGCCCTGAAGTCGGACGAATTCTCACCACATTCCGGACCGTTGCCTTCCAGAATTCTCGTCCGATTGACCTGTTGCAGACGGCAGTTGGACAGATACATTCAGCCGCGGTCGACGCGTTCCGGCGCACGCCCCCGACCGTTGGGGGGTGAGGTCTGACCCGGGTCCGCGAAGTGTGGATCTGTGCAAGGGCCAGTAATAGGGGAGTTAGGCATGGCTCAGGGCACCGTCAAGTGGTTCAACGCGGAGAAGGGGTACGGCTTCATCGCGGTCGACGGTGGTGCGGATGTTTTCGTCCACTACAGCGCGATCCAGATGGACGGTTACCGCACCCTGGAAGAGGGGCAGCGGGTCGACTTCGAGATCTCGCAGGGCCAGAAGGGCCCGCAGGCGGACATGGTCCGGCTGGCGACCAGCTGAAGCACGCGTCGGCTGACAGCGACGTTCTTCTGTTTCATCGTCGAAGGGCCCGCACCTCCCGGGGTGCGGGCCCTTCGTCATGCCCGGCGCGCCCCTGTTCGCGCGCGGCTGAGCGCGACCTCCGGCACCCGCGGGGCGCTTGCACTCGGGGGGGCCGAGTGCTAATCATTGGCGTTAGCACTCTGAAGGTGAGAGTGACAGTGAAGGACCGGGTCGGTGAGGCCCGCAGGCCGGGTGGGGCAAGGAACCACGAGGCCGGCGAGCCGTCCGTCGCGGGCGCGGGCGCGGTCCGAAGGAATCACCCCCAGTCCTGGAGGGACCACTTCACATGGCCAAGATCATCGCGTTCGACGAGGAGGCGCGGCGCGGCCTCGAGCGCGGCATGAACCAGCTCGCGGACGCCGTGAAGGTGACGCTCGGCCCCAAGGGCCGCAACGTCGTCCTCGAGAAGAAGTGGGGCGCCCCCACGATCACCAACGACGGTGTCTCCATCGCCAAGGAGATCGAGCTCGAGGACCCGTACGAGAAGATCGGCGCCGAGCTGGTCAAGGAAGTCGCCAAGAAGACGGACGACGTCGCCGGTGACGGTACGACCACGGCGACCGTCCTCGCCCAGGCCCTGGTCAAGGAAGGCCTGCGCAACGTCGCCGCCGGCGCCAACCCGATGGCTCTGAAGCGCGGTATCGAGAAGGCCGTCGAGGCCGTCTCCGCCGCCCTGCTGGAGCAGGCGAAGGACGTCGAGACCAAGGAGCAGATCGCCTCCACCGCGTCCATCTCCGCCGCCGACACCCAGATCGGCGACCTGATCGCCGAGGCCATGGACAAGGTCGGCAAGGAAGGCGTCATCACCGTCGAGGAGAGCAACACCTTCGGTCTGGAGCTCGAGCTCACCGAGGGCATGCGCTTCGACAAGGGCTACATCTCCGCCTACTTCGCGACCGACATGGAGCGCATGGAGGCGGTGCTCGAGGACCCGTACATCCTCATCGCCAACTCCAAGATCTCCTCGGTCAAGGACCTGCTCCCGCTGCTGGAGAAGGTCATGCAGTCGGGCAAGCCGCTGCTGATCATCGCCGAGGACGTCGAGGGCGAGGCCCTGTCGACCCTGGTCGTCAACAAGATCCGCGGCACCTTCAAGTCCGTCGCCGTCAAGGCCCCGGGCTTCGGCGACCGCCGCAAGGCCATGCTCGGCGACATCGCCATCCTCACCGGTGGCGAGGTCATCTCCGAGGAGGTCGGCCTCAAGCTGGAGAACGCGACCCTGGACCTCCTGGGCCGCGCCCGCAAGGTCGTCATCACCAAGGACGAGACCACCATCGTCGACGGCGCCGGCTCCTCCGAGCAGGTGGGCGGCCGCGTCAACCAGATCCGCGCCGAGATCGAGAACAGCGACTCCGACTACGACCGCGAGAAGCTGCAGGAGCGCCTGGCGAAGCTCGCCGGCGGTGTCGCGGTCATCAAGGCCGGCGCCGCCACCGAGGTGGAGCTCAAGGAGCGCAAGCACCGCATCGAGGACGCCGTCCGCAACGCGAAGGCCGCCGTCGAGGAGGGCATCGTCGCCGGTGGTGGCGTGGCCCTGCTGCAGGCCTCCCAGGTCTTCGAGAAGCTGGAGCTCGAGGGTGACGAGGCGACCGGCGCCAACGCCGTCCGCATCGCGCTCGAGGCCCCGCTGAAGCAGATCGCCGTCAACGCCGGCCTCGAGGGCGGCGTCGTGGTGGAGAAGGTCCGCAACCTGACCCCGGGCCACGGCCTGAACGCCGCGACCGGCGAGTACGTCGACCTGGTCGCCGAGGGCATCATCGACCCGGCGAAGGTGACCCGCTCTGCCCTGCAGAACGCCGCCTCCATCGCCGCGCTGTTCCTCACCACCGAGGCTGTCATCGCCGACAAGCCGGAGAAGGCCGCCGCGCCGGCCGGCGGCGGCATGCCGGGCGGTGACATGGACTTCTGATCGACCTGAGGGTTGATCGCCTGTCCTTCGGACCGAGGGCGGCACGTCCAGCTTCCGGCTGGGTGTGCCGCCCTCGGGCGTTTTCGGGTTCCAGGCTCAGTCGGCGTAGTCCTTGAGCTTCTCGGTGTCGAGAGTGATGCCCACCGGAGGCGGCAGTTCGACGGTCGCGCCCCAGGGACGGGTGGAGCACTGGAGGTAACGCCCGTCCTTCGGTTCGCTGTACACGCTGACCGTGGCGCTGTCGCGGTCGATGAGCAGATAGACGGGGATCCCGGCCGCCGCGTAACCCACGGGCTTGTCGATGCGCTTGCGCTGGTCGGTGTCGCGGTCGTGGGAGGTGATCTCCACGGCCATGAGCGCCCCGTCGGTGTCGGACCAGTTGCCGTGCCCCTTGAAGTGGTCCACCGGTGCGAGGAAACCGTCCGTGATGGCACGGCCCTTACGGTAGGCCTCGGCCTTGACGCCTCGCTCGGGCGCAAGGTCCAGGTCAGGCCGTTGCTGCATGCACTGACGTAGCAGCCACATGAAGATCTCGCCGTGGTTGCCATCCGGCATGGCCTTGACGACTACCTTTCCGTTGACGTACTCGAGCCGCACGGTTTCGGGGGCGGCTGCGGCCAGTTCCTCGAACTCCTCCACGTCGAGCGGCCCGTGCCGGATGCACAGCCTTCCGCCCAGGAACTCGAGCCGGTTCCGCAGCTCCCTGGGAGCCCTGCGGACGAGTTCCTCGACGTCCTCGACGGACATCTGCGGGCGTTCTTCGGTGTCAGGGGTCATGGCGTCGCCTCCTCCCCTCCATCGGTGCCCCCAGGTGGTCATGTCGGACCGTGGAAGCTGTCATACAGATGTCCTTTCCTGTCGCTTGAGAGCCATCGCAGCGCGGATCCCCGCTGCTCGGTCCGGGATCGCCGAGGGAGCCAGGGGCGCGTTGGAGCGCGTCGGCGCGCGCCCGCCCCGGCAGCCCGCACACACGCCCCCCGGCAGCGCTTCCGGCCGCCCCGGCACCCCGCACTCCGCGCACTCCAGCAGCCGCCGGGGCGCCGGGCGGGGAGCCGGTTCCGGAGGCAGTTTGTCGATCAGGCGGCGGCGGACGAGCGCGGCCGGATGGTGCACCGGGGACGGCAGACCCTCGGTGAGGGCGCGGACTACGGCCTCGTCGCTGGCCCCGCGCGCGAACCACTCCGTGAGCAGCGGCGCGAGTACGGCGCAGTCGGCGGCGGACAGCGACAGCACGGGCGCCGTACGGCCCAGGGCGGCGAGCAGCATGTGGGCGCGGGACCGGGTGGGGCGGCCTGGTGACGGCTCGGCCGGCTCCTCCGGTACGTCGCCCCGTGTGAACGCCGCCCACCAGGCGTCGTCGCGGGCGGTACGGGACCACCACGATCGGGTGATCCACCGGGTGCCGCCGGACTCCGTCTCCAGCCGCTCCCGGCCGCGCCGCAAGTGCCCCGCCGTCTGAAGGCGGTTGAGGATCGTCCGCAGGGCGCACTGGCCGTAGGGGAGCTGCTTGGCCAGCGTTTTCACCGAGATGTCGGCGCCTTCGGGGACGCGGTCGAGGTAGGCGGCGACGGCTGCTTCGCGGGGCGGGAGGTGCGAGAAGTCGTGGTTGGTGCGCGGGCGTTGGTCCGGTGCCGAGCGCTTGCCGTAACCCGGATTGGCCATCGGGTGCGGGGTCGCGTGCGCGGGCAGGAGGGCAGGGCTAAAGTGGGTGTCAGCCACGGGATCGCCTCGTGATCTCGTCGGTCAAGCCCCCGCAGGTGTTGGTAGCGCCTGGCGGGGGCTGTTCGTTATGCGGGCACGCTAGAGCCTCGTGACTATGTGTGGCAAGTCGGGCGCTGAGCGTCAACTCGCGGGGTGGGTGGGCGGGTTGAGCCCACCACCCGTTCCTTGTAAAGAGGGCTCGAAGCTCAGCGCTTGAGCCCCGAGACGAACGCCGACCAGGCCTCGGCCGAGAACGCCAGCTTCGGTCCGTCGGGGTTCTTGGAGTCGCGGACGGGGACGAGGGCGGGGTGGCCGGGGGCGACTTCCAGGCAGTTGTTGCCGCCGCCGCTGTAGCTCGACTTGATCCATATGGCCGGGCTCAAGTCGCGGTCAGGGGTGTTCCTCATGAGCGTAATCCTCCGCCAACGCCTCGATGAGGGCCAGGGACTTGTCCCGCGAGAGCGCGTCGGCCACAAGAAGGTCGTACCTGAACCTGAGGTGGGCGACGGTGGCGGGGTCGTCCTCCATCCGCCCGGTGCGGACTCCCTCGTAGTAGACCACTGGAGGGGCGTCCGCGAACTCCATCAGCTTCAGATCACTCTGCATTGCCGCGTGCGCACCCGCGCTGAAGGGCAGCACCTGCACAATGACCCGGTTCCGGCAGGCCAGTTCGGCGACGTGGCGCAGGGCCTCCGCCATCACCGCCCGACCTCCCGTCTCCCGGCGTAGCGCTGCCTCGTCAAGCACAGCCCACAACAACGGCTTTGTTGGGTTCTCGAGTAGACGGACCCGCTCCATCCGGCCTTCCGTCCACTCCTCGATGGTCTCCTCCGGCGCCATAGGGTCGTGCGCGCGGTTCACGGCCTGTGCGTACGCGCGCGTCTGTAGCAGCCCGGGGATCAGGAGCGGTGTGTACTCCCTGATCGCAATGGCTTGAGCCTCGGCCTCCGCCACCGCCTCGAAGTGCTCCTCGAACTTCGACTTCGCCGCCGCCCCGCAGTTCCGCTGGAAGAAGCCGTCCGTCTCCAGCACCTCGTCCAGCATCCGCGCGTACTCCGGCTGCATCCGCCGCGTCCCCGCCTCCAGTTGCCCGATGAACGACCCGCTGACGAACAGCCGTTGCCCCAACTGTTCCTGGCTCAGGCCCTTCCGCTCACGGGCGTGCCGTAACTCCGCGCCCAGCAGGGCGCGTGGTGATGAGGACGGGTCGAGGTCCTTCGGTCCCGGCATGGCAACTCCTCGTCCTACGAACAACGTTGTTGGGACGCCGTATCTGGCCAGGTTAGGCCGCCGACGGCCACGCTGTGTGGTGAACGGGAGCACTCAGCGTGGAGGAAATGGCGCAATGGAAGTGAAGGAAACGAACGCCGGCGACAGGCCCGCCCGGACGGCCGAGGAAGCCGTCGAGCGGCTGCGCGCGGCCCTGTGCCGGGTCGGCGTCGTCCTGCCGTCGCTCCGGGTCGACCCGTTGAGCGTATCGAGGGAGGATCCGTACGCCCTGGTCGATCTGGGACGCTGCAATCTCGGTGTGGCCTCCCGGCTGGCGGCCGCTGTGAACCGTGCGTGCGAGTACGCCGTCGACGCGCGCACCGGGCGGCTCGGTGAGGTGATGGGGCGCGTGGGCGGCCGGGTGCAGCTGCGCCCCATCGGCGGCGGGCGGGAGTGGGACTGTCCGCCCGAGTCGGTCGAGCCGGCGCCGCCGGACGCCGTACTGCGGGAGCGGGTACGGCAGTTGAACCGGGCCAGCGTGAGCGGCGTCACGTGAAGGCTCGCTGGGGGCGGGAATGTGGTCCGGCGCATAGGAAGTTACTTCAGTAGCTGCAACAATGCGCACACACATACCGTCTGGTCAGCAGAGTCATTCACCAGGAGCCCCCACGTGACCGTCACCACGTCCACTTCCCGCGCGGCCCAGATCCTGTCCCGCCCGATCACGCTGAACGGCCTCACCGTGCCGAACCGCATCGTGATGGCGCCGATGACCCGCATGTTCTCCCCGGGCGGCATCCCCGGCGAGGACGTGCGCTCGTACTACGCCCGCCGCGCCGCCGCCGGCGTCGGCCTGATTGTCACCGAGGGCACCTACGTCGGCCACGAGTCGGCCGGCAACAGCTCGCGCGTGCCCCGGTTCCACGGTGAGGAGCAGCTCGCGGGATGGGCGAAGGTCGCCGAGGACGTGCACGCGGCGGGCGGCACCATCGTGCCCCAGCTGTGGCACATCGGCATGGTCCGCGAGCAGGGTCAGAACCCCTTCCCGGACGCCCCCGCGATGGGCCCCTCCGGCCTGGTCACCGCGGGCGCCGAGCCCACCGGCAAGGCCATGACGCAGAAGGACCTCGACGACGTCATCGCCGCGTTCGCCCAGGCGGCCGCCGACGCCGAGCGCATCGGCTTCGACGGCGTGGAGATCCACGGCGCCCACGGCTACCTGGTCGACCAGTTCCTGTGGGAGGGCACCAACCGCCGCACCGACGCCTACGGCGGTGACCCGGTGGCCCGCACCAAGTTCGCCGCGGAGATCGTCGCGGCGGTCCGCGAGCGGGTCTCCGCGGAGTTCCCGGTCATCTTCCGCTACTCGCAGTGGAAGCAGCAGGACTACACCGCCCGGCTCGCCGAGACCCCGGAGGAGCTGGAGGCGATCCTCACCCCGCTGGCCGCGGCCGGCGTCGACGTCTTCCACGCCTCCACCCGCCGCTACTGGCTGCCGGAGTTCGACGGCTCGGACCTGAACCTGGCCGGCTGGACGAAGAAGCTCACCGGCAAGCAGACCATCACCGTCGGCTCGGTCGGCCTCGACGGCGACTTCATCAACGCCTTCCAGGGCGAGGGCTCCCCGGTCAAGGGCATCGACAACCTCCTCGACCGCCTGGAGGCCGAGGAGTTCGACATGGTCGCGGTGGGCCGCGCGCTGCTCCAGGACCCCGAGTGGGCGGCCAAGGTGCTCGCCGACCGCTTCGAGGAGCTGAAGCCGTACGACGCGGCTGCCGTGAAGACGCTCAGCTGAAACTCCTTCGTTCGGGTGCTGTGCGACGGGCACTCGTGATCGCCGCCGGGCGTTCTTCTGATGACCAGTGAGGATTGAGGAGCGAGCATGACGACGAGCGAGTCCCCGTCCCCGGAGAGCGGCGCCCTGCCAAGCGGCGTCCCGGACACCGACGGCCCCGTGGTGCGCACCGCCTCCGGCGCGGTGCGCGGCCTGCGCGAGCGGGGCCTGTCGGTGTTCCGGGGCATACCGTTCGCCGCCCCGCCGGTCGGTGCGGCCCGCTTCCAGGCCCCGCGCCCGCCCCGCCCCTGGGACGGCGTCCGCGAGGCGTACGCGTTCGGCCCGCCGCCCCCGCAGGAGACCGGCTTCCTGGGGCGTACGGCCCAGCTCGCCGCCCCGCAGGCGGACGACTGGCTCACGGTCAACGTCTGGACGCCCGATGCCGACCCGTCCGCCGCCCGCCCGGTGATGGTGTGGATCTACGGCGGCGCCTTCAAACTGGGTCACGGCGGCCAGCCCGGCTACGACCCGCAACACCTCGTCCGCGAGGGCGACCTGGTGGTCGTCACCTTCAACTACCGCGTGGGGATGGAGGGTTTCGCCCACTGGGACGGCGCTCCGGCCAACCGCGGCCTGCTGGACCAGGTGGCGGCCCTGGAGTGGGTCCAGGAGAACATCACGGCCTTCGGCGGCGACCCGTCCCAGGTCACGGTCTTCGGCGAGTCGGCGGGCGCGGGCTCCATCGCCTCCCTGCTGGCCATGCCCAGAGCGCGGGGCCTGTTCCGGCGGGCGGTGGCCCAGTCCGTGCCCGGCACGTTCTTCTCCGCCGAGCTGGCCCGCGACCTGGCCGCGGCACTGGCGGCCGAGGCGGGCCGCGGCCCCACGGCCGCCGATCTGGCGGGGGTCGAGCCCCAGCGCCTCACCGAGGCGGGCGCGGCGCTCGGCGCCAAGATGGCCCAGTACACCGACCGCTGGGGCCAGGTGGCCCCGACCACCGTGCCGTTCGCCCCGGTCGTCGACGGCGAGATCCTCCCCACCACCCCCTGGGAGGCGCTGGCGGCGGGCGCGGCGCGCGAGGTGGACCTCCTCGTCGGCCACAACCGCGACGAGTACCGCCTGTTCCACATCATGTCGGGCCGCTACGGCAGGATCACGGACGACCTGGCGACAGCGACCCTGCGGCTGTACGCGCCGGGCGGCGAGGCGGGCGAGACGGCCTACCGCACGGCCTACCCCGACGCCTCCGCCGAGCAGCTCTTCGAGCGCGTCCAGACCGACTGGCTGTTCGCGATACCGAGCCTGCGCCTCGCCGAGGCCCAGCACACCGGCGGCGGCCGGGCCCACGTCTACGAACTGACCTGGCCGGCCCCCGAGAGCGGCGGCCTGATGGGCGCCTGCCACGCCCTGGACATCCCGCTGCTCTTCGGCACGTACGGCGCGGACCTGGGCGGCCTGCTCTTCCCCGGCGGCAGGCCCACACCGGAGGCGGAGCGACTGTCCGTGTTCATGCGCGGCGCCTGGACGGCCTTCGCCCGGACAGGCACCCCCGGCTGGCCGGCCCACGACCCGCACACCCGCCTGGTGCAGATCCTGGACGCGGAGCCGTCCGTGGCGCCGTACCCGGAGGAGCGGAGCAGACGCATCTGGGAGGGACACGACTTCCCGCCGCTGCCGCTGCCGCTGCCGCTGCCGGCCTGACGGGCCCTACAGGTTGCCCATGGGCTCGATGTCGACGTGCACGGGCGTGCCCCACACCCGCAGCACCTCGTAGTCGGTGAACTCGTGCACGAGCCGGTACGCCATGGCGGGCCGCGACGACCGCCGCTGGGCGGCGAGATAGGCCTCGGCCTCCCGCCGGTCCCTCCTCGGTGTCCCGCACAGCTGCCACTCGCGGCCGTTCCACGCCTCCGGCAGCCAGCGCTGCTGCGGCTGCGGCCGGTCGCCGCGCACGCCGTAGCGCGAGGGCGCGGTGGGGGCGGGCTCTGCGGCGCTGGGCCGGCCCTGGAACTCCGAGCGCCGTGCGGCCCGCCGCCGCGTCTCGCACAGCAGACACCGATCGGGCGCGCTCTCGTCCACGGGTCCCTGCGGATGCTCGGGGCACCGGGTGGCGGGCGCGCCGCCGGCGACACTCTCGTCCAGCAGATCGAGCGCCCGCCGCAGATCCGCCTTGATCTCATGCAGCCGGGCATCCGGGGTGTCGGCGCTCAGGGCCTCCCCATGCTCCCCGAGCAGCCGAAGCGCCCTCCCCAGAGCGGCGAGCTGGGCGTGATTCATATCAGTCCGCGCAGTCCTCGAGTTCCTCGACGTCCAGTGGAGCCGCCGACCGGCCCGGCCCCACCGGGAACCTCAAGGGTAGGCCAGCCGCGAAGCCACCCGGGCGGGCGTCCGGGGGCTGCCCGCGCTTCTTTACTGGCTGCGGGGTCGCCTTGATGTGCATGCGGCAGCTGCCCGCGCTCGTTTGCCCGCCCGCGGGGCTGCCTTGGCGGGCTTTCGAGAGCCGGCCGCGCCTCTTTGCCGGTCGTCTGGGCCACCCCGGCGGGCATGCGGGTGATGCCCGCGCTCGTTTGCCGGCCGCGGGGCCAGGGCCACCCCGGCCCGCATCCGGCAGACGCCCACGTTCCCTTGCTTGCCATCGGCACCCTCCGGCCGCCCTCGGGGCCGCGTGCTCGTTCCCCGGCCCGCGGTGACCGCCGGTCGCCCCTCGGGGCCCGGCACCCGGCCACCCGACCTAGGGTGTGAGCGTGCTGCCGAGCCGCGTCGAGGGTGCCCTGGTGCCGTGAGGGCTCAGTTGTGGCCCTGGATCAGGCTGTCCGCGGGGCAGGCGGCCGCGGGGTTGGCCAGGGGCAGCGGGGACACGGACTTGACCACGGGCACGACGAGCAGATTGCCGGCGCAGGCGGCGGTGCCGGTGGCGGTCCAGTGGCCCCGGGCGTCGGCGTGTGCAGGGGCGGCGAGGGCGGCGGCGGAACCGGCCGTGAGGGCGGCGGTCGCCAGCAGCTTCTTCATCTTCGTCATGCCGGGGGAACGACCGGTCGCCGCCCCGCGTCACGCCGGTACGGCCACACGGTAAGGCCGGCCGGGACAGCGCCGCACCGTCGGGCCGCGTGGCGGCGGGGCCCCGTACCGTCGCCACACCATGGCCTGACCAAGCCCCCGCCGTAACGCTCCCCGAGCCTCCGGCTCAGCCGCCCGCCTCTCCCAGAGCTGCGCGCAGGTGGCCGTTGGACTCCTGCAGGAGGCGCGCGGCTGTCGGGGCGTCGACGCCGGTGAGGAGGGAGAGGATCGCGTTCTTGACCTCGCCGCCCGACTCGGTGAGGGCCCTCTCGATCTCGTCGTCGGACGCGCCCGTGGCGAGGGACACGATCCGCCGGGAGCGGGCCCGGAGTTTGTCGTTCGAGGCGCGGACGTCGACCATCAGGTTCCCGTACGTCTTGCCCAGCCGGATCATCGTGATCGTGGACAGCATGTTGAGGACCAGCTTCTGCGCCGTGCCCGCCTTCAGCCGCGTGGAGCCGGTGATCAGCTCGGGGCCGACCACCACCTCGATGCCGTGCTCGGCGGCGGCCGCGAGCGCGCTGTGCTCGTTGCAGGCCAGGCCGATGGTCAGCGCGCCCAGCGCACGGGCGTGTTCGACGGCGCCGACCGCGTAGGGGGTGCGGCCGGAGGCGGAGACGCCGACGACGGTGTCGGCCGGGGTGAGCTTCAGCGCGTCCAGGTCCCGGCGGGCCAGCTCCCCGGAGTCCTCGGCGCCCTCCACGGAGGTGACCATGGCCTCGGGCCCGCCCGCGATCAGGCCGACGACCTGCGCGGGATCGGTGTTGAAGGTGGGCGGGCACTCGGAGGCGTCCAGCACACCGAGCCGGCCCGCGGTGCCCGCGCCGACGTAGATCAGCCGCCCGCCGCGCGCCATGCGCTCGGTCACGGCGTCGATGGCGGCGGCGATCCGGGTGAGCTGGGCCGCGACGGCGGCGGGGACGGTGGCGTCCTCGCCGTTCATCAGGCGGGCGATGTCGAGGGTGGGCAGACGGTCGATGTCGGCCAGTTCGGGGCGGAAGGCCTCGGTGGTCAGGGAGGCCAGTTGGGTATGCAGGTCGGGCGAGTTCATGAGGGGGGCGGCTCTCTCCGGTGGCAATCTGGTTCGGGCGGGTGGCCTCCCTGAGGGCGCGGGGCTGTGTCCATGCGCGGCCCCGCCGCGCTGGGGAGCTCCCGGGTTCGGGTGAACCCGCGAACCCGGGGAACCAGCCGTACACGACCCGCAGACGCCCACAGGCAGCCGGCCCTACGGTCTATCGCGAAGAAGTACGGTGCCGATGGGCCAGGGCCTCGTACGACGCGGCCAGAGCGGGTGCGGCCGACTCGTACGTGCGCTGTGCCACTCCCACGAACAGGCAGTCCACCACGAGCAGTTGGCTGGTCCGCGAGGACATCGCGGCCGGTCGCAGCTCGCTCTCCCGTGAGGTGGACGTGGTCAGTACGTGGTCGGCGTACTGGGTGACCGGCGAGTCCGGCCGGCCGGTGATGGCCACGGTCGTGGCCCCGTGTTCGAAGGCGACCCGCAGCGGCTCGATGACGTCCCCCGTCGAGCCGGAGTGGGTGATGGCGATCGCCACATCACCCGAACGGAGCTGCACCGCGTTGGTCACGGCGAGGTGCGGATCGCTGTGGGCGTGGGCTATGAGGCCTATGCGGAGCAGTTTCTGGGTGAGGTCCTGGGCGACGAGCCCGGAGGCCCCTATGCCGTACACGTCGGTGCGCCGGGCGGCGGCCAGCGCGCCGACGGCCGCGCCGAGCTGGACGGTGTCCAGTCCGGCGGCCGTGTCGGCGAGGGTCTGCTGCTCCTCGTAGGCGAGTTTGGTGACGACGTCGGCGATGGGGTCGTCCACCGCGATGTCGGTCGTGATCGCCGGCGCCCGGCCGGACTGCTGCTGGGCGGCGAGGCCCGCGAGCGCCAGGCGCAGGTCGCGGTAGCCGGGGTAGCCGAGCAGCCGGGCGGTGCGGACGACCGTGGCCTCGCTGGTGCCGGTGAGCTCGGCGAGGCCGGTGACCGTGAGAGCGGCGCAGCCGGCCGGGTCGTTCGCGACCGCCTCGGCGACGCGATGCATGGACCGGGTCATGGAGGGGGCCAGAGTGCGCACCTTCGCGGCGAGGGAGCCGCCCGGACTGCCGAAAATTTCCTTCACGTCCTGGGTCACGAATGAAAGATATTTTCGGTTCGGCGTCCCGGTCAAGAGTGCGCACAATGGGTTGTATGGAGCCCATCAGTCCCTTGAGTCCTCTGGAACAGGCGTTGCACGCGGCCCGCGCACTGGTGCTCGCGGACCTGGTCGCGCGCGAGGTGGCGGAGGCGGACGTGGTCTCCCTGGTGGAGGACTCCGTGGCCCAGCGCCGCTGGTGGCTCGAGCAGTGGCCGGACGGCATGGCCTATGTCGCCGGGCTGGTCGCCCAGGACGTCCAGGACGCGCTGCTGGAGCGGTACGGCCGCTGGCCGCTGTGCCCGGTGTGCGTCTCCGGCGACCCGCACGCGCTGGACGTGGAGCCCGAACTGGGCCCCGACCCGCACTGGGTGTGCCACAAGGCGGGCGTGAAGGTCGCGGCCGTCGGCTCGCTGGGCTCCGCCACGGGCGGCCCGGCCTCCTCGTGACGCGATGAGACGCCCGTGACCCTCTACATCGACCCGCCCGCCTGGCCCGGCCACGGCCGCATGTGGTCCCACCTGGTCAGCGACACGTCCTACGACGAACTGCACACCTTCGCCGAGACCCTGGGCGTGCCGAGACGCGCCTTCGAACGCGACCACTACGACCTCCCGTCCCACCGGTACGCCGACGCGGTGGCGGCCGGTGCGGTGGAGGTCAGCAGCCGCGAGGTGGTACGGCTGCTGTGGGCGTCCGGACTGCGGAGACGCAAGGGGGCGACTCAGCGGCGAGGTGCGTAGGCGTGCGCGAGGGTTACGGGCGGCGGGAAGGTTTGCAGGCGCGGGAGAAGGGCCGTTGGGGGCGGCGAGACTGGCAGGCGCGCGCAAGGGCTGCGGGCAGTGGCGCGGTTCAGGAGCCGATGCCAAGTGGCCGGCTCAGCGGCGCGTTCTGGAACCGGCGTCAAGGGGGCTCGCTCAGCGGCGTAGTTCGTAGGCGAACTCCTCGCCCTCGCCGCTGACCTGTGTGAACCCGGCCCGGCCGACCACCGCCTGGGAGGCGGTGTTGTCCCGGTCGACGGTGGCGAACACGGAACTGACGTCGTCGCGGGCCAGCGCCCAGTCCGCGAGCGCGCGCAGGGCCTCGGTGGCGTACCCCTGGCCGCGGGCGCCCTCGACCAGGTCGTACCCGATCTCCACCCGGCCGTCCTCGTCCGGGACGCCGTGGAAACCGATGCCGCCGATCGCCCGGCAGTCCTCGTGCCGGACGAGCACGAAGACCCCGAACTCGGGCCGGTGCACGCCCGCTTCGTACGCCTTCACCAGCATCCCGGAGGCATCCCGGGTGCCCTCGTACGGGCCGCCGTCGAGCCAGCCGAAGCCGCCGTCGCCGCCGAGGCGCAGGTCCCGCGCGGCGGCCGGGCGGACCCCGGTCAGCGTGACGCGCTCGGCCGGGATGACGAGGTTGTTGTTCCAGCGCCACTCGGTGACCGGCGCACGGCCGGGCAACTCGCCGCGCCCGGTGGCCCACAGCAGGGTCGGCCAGGGGGCCGGGCCGGGCTGGACGTGCGGGAAGAGGCAGGCCAGGAGGGACTCGACGAGACCGGCCGGCGGCTCATAGGTCAGGCCCAGGCCCAGGGCCATGTCATGCGTGTGCAGCAGCACCTCGGCGATGCCCATCGCCGCGAAGCCCTCGGCGTCGGCGCTGCGGAAGGGGTAGGGGTGGAAGCCGCGGACGCCGGGCGGCGCGGTGCGGACGGCGGCGGCGAGCAGCGCGCCGGTGGTCTCGATGACGTGCAGCAGGCCGGAGTTGTCGGTGCCCTCGTCGAGGGTCAGCTCGAAGGGCACGTAGGCGTCCTGCGCGCGCCCGGCCAGGTTGGCGGCGTAGGCGATGAGGTCGTCGGCGACGTGCACCGCGGTGGTGTGGCAGTCCCACTCCAACGCCCCGGCCGGTACGGCCTTCCAGTCCCGGTCCACCGCCGCACGCAGCACCGCCGTGGCACCGGCCACGGCCTCGGTCACATCGTCCCCGTTTATTGGTCGCATGGGGCGAACCCTAGGGGGCGGGGGCGCGTCGGGTCGACACCATTACGGGCGCCGACTCGCCAGCCGGGGCGGCCAGTTGACCAAGGCTTGGCCAGTTGTTGGCTTGAGGTTCGTTGCCCGCGTTGATCCGGGCGTGTGAGCATTTAAGGTCGTTCACTGAACGAAAGTGATCGACTGCGGCAAGGAATCTTCGGCAAGGGGGGAAGGCGCTGTGGACAGCGCTGAGCCGACGGAACCGACGGGGGCGATGGAGGAGGCAGAGCCGCAGTCGCACCGGAGGGTTATACCTCATCTCCTGCACTGCATGGCGATCCCTATCATCCCGAGGTTGTTGAGCGACGGATTGAAGCTTGCAACGAACTGTACGCTGTGAGTCCAGCGGACAGGGCTGCCGAACTCGGATACACCAGAAGGATTTCACCTCAGAAGGCGCCATTTAATTCACATGGTCAAGAAGTCTTCTCCAACGGGAAGAACTACATCACGCCGGACGTGGACGGGCACAACGTGTCCGATGGCTGGAAGATGTTCAACAAGAAAGGGCAGAGGATTGGCACCTACGACTCGGACCTCAACTACATCAAGAAATGATGCGTTCTCTATTCGAGTGGTCTCTGTTCCGTCGCCGAGCGAAGTTGCGATGGGTGGCAGCGCCGTAGGTCGAATTACGGTGCGAGACTTCCAAGATGATTTCCTGATGGACCTTACCTATTGGAGCGTGGAACAGTATGAGGCTAGTTGGGTAAGGGCGTTGCAGCTTCTTGAAACCTCAAACGATGCTACTTCGTGCCTCATCTCGTCGATGACGGATCCAGCGAGTAGTAACTTCGTTTTCTGTTGGCCTCTATATAGGTGTGGGGATGTTGTCTATATTCAGAACTCGATTATTTTCATGGATCAGCTGACGGAGCAATTCAATCCCGACGATCCTTGGCGATCAGTGGAGCAAAGATCGACGATCGACGAAGACGGGCACGTGATTTCCGAGTGGCAGACGAGTATTGACGAAGTAAGGAATTTTCTGCTCAATCGGTCAGCCCAGCGGCAGTAGGGCGTGTGGAACAGGCCAGGGGCTGAGCAATTGGCGCAGGATGCCTGAATCTTCCTCGTCAAAGGCGTCGTTCGGTATGAAGTGGTGCTCCTCGCACCCTTGACGGCATAGACAGGGCGCGCACTGAAACGGAAAAGGACTGCTGAGGTGAACGATTCGTGAGTGAACGGGCGCCCATCGCTGTCCTGCTGGGCGACGGTGTTGCCTTCGCTGCCCCCTGGCTGCGAGACAAGGCGGTGGCTCCCCTGCCTGTGGGTTCACAGTTGGACCCCGCCCTGGGGCATCGCATGACGGCAGGCTGCCGGGCCGTCCAGGCCACGCGCTTGGCCTGCGCACACCTTTCAGGCGCCGGTGAGCCCATCGTGCGATCGATTCAGCTCCCCTTCGATGCATACCGTGCCGAAGTCCGCCCTCCATCCCTCCTGTGGGCGCCCGACCAACAGGGAGCCGTTCTCTTCCCGGAACCGGGTTACGCCCTTGTCGCCGGTGTTGTTTCCTTCATGTCGGCGGCCGTTGGTGAAGGCGTCGACACGGCGCGGGCGCGCTTTGCCCGACACGCGCGTGCTCTCGCGGACCGGTGCCCTTCTCTGGCGGCTGTGGCCGCCGCCCACCCGCCGGCACACCGGGCGTGGTCCCATCCGGCCGAGATCGATCCCCACAGCGCGGCGGCACGCCGACTCGAACTGCTCGACGCGTTCACTCAAGGTGCCTGCAGCGCGCCCGATTTCGCCTGCGGCTGGTGGAAAGAGCGACGCGCCTCCCAGGCGAACGGCGAACGGCTCCGCGGGCCCCTCGAAGATCTCTTCAACCGCGTCTTCACGATACTGGAGGACTACTCGGTCGCCCCGGAGCTCGCGGAACCCGGTGATCTGTCCGACACGGAACTCAGAGCGGCAGTGACCGAGGCTTTGGGGATCAGGACGCCGGGAGGGGATGAGTGATGAGACTGAACGACAGGATGCTTGGTCTTGTGGGCGCCGAACTGCCTCCAGTCCGTCTGGACGACGTTCCTGCCGCGTATCGTGCGATCGCGGAAGAAGGCTGGACCGCGGGCAGCGATGGCGCACTTGGAAGCGGCGGTAAACGGGCGCGGCATGATGGATTACGACCTACCCGATTCAGGAGCCGAAAGGCTGTCCCGACTTCTTCGGCGGTCGATCGCTTACGCGTGCTTGGTATTGCAGGCCGCTCCTGGCGAATGTGAGCATGAGATCCTGGGATATGTTTCCCTGTCGGAAGGCGGTATGTCGGACGATGCCCTGACTGCTTACGTCACGCCGCACGTGTTTTGAAATGACGCGCTTGAAAGCGGGATTTGTTGGTGACAGATAACGTTGGTCTGCGGCTTTGCGCCTCCCTGCTGGCTCAAGGCCGAGTGTTGGGCGTTGGTCTCGGAGCTTCGGCATCGGAGATAGATCGGGCTTTTCGCGGCGAGTACGTCGAAGAGCTCGGCAGAGGCGGATTGGACGCACGCCGGGACTACGGGCTGATCGAGTTGTCTCTGACGAAAAAGAGCGAGTGGGTTTTGACGGGTGTCACTCTCCAGCTGCATCGATTGCCGGGCAATCCTGACCTGCTACGGGAGTTCCATCGGGATTCAGGTGTCGCTTTCCAGCCGTACACTGCCTGGCGTGAATTGGAAGAGTGCTTCTTGTCCGCCGCGCCAGACGTTGCGCTGCAGTGCGTGCAGCAGAGAGGCTTCCTGGAGTACCGGAATCCTGAAGCCAAAGTGTCGGTCTTCGTGGTCGACGATGGTACCGAGCGCAGTGAATGGCCCGGGCATGGCGAGGTGTGGAGCATTGCGCTCGGCTGACGTGGGCGGGGAAGGCGGTGGCCAGGTGGAGGTGCCCGGCGGGGGTTTCGGGACTTCATCGAAAGGAGCGGTGACCGCCCCGCCGTATCAGGCCGACAGTATTTCCAGCTCCGAGTTGAGGTTGTAGCGCGCCGTCGTCTCCCAGTGCTCCTGGCCGTACGGGGTGTGGAACAGGCGGGGGAGGGCGAGGAGTTGGCGGAGGATTGCCGCGCGGCCCTCGCGGAAGGCGTCGGTCGGGACGAAGTGGTATTCCTCGCGGACCTCGGCGGTGTAGACGGCGTACGCCGACGGGGGCGCGGCCAGGATGGCGAGGTCGGCGTCGCACAGGACCTGGCCGTCACGGTCGTCATCGGCCGGGTCGTGGGTGACGGTGAGGCGGACCAGGCGGGCGACCTCCGCGGTCTTCGCCTCCGGGACGCCTGCTTCCGGCAGGGCGCGCTCCGCCAGCCGTGCCGAGCGTTCCTCGTTCTCGGAGCGCTCGGGAAGATAGACGGCGTCGTGGAACCAGGCGGCCAGGCGTACGACGTCCGGGTCGGCGGCGTACTTCTCCAGGACGTCGATGTGGTCCAGGACCGCCGTCAGATGCCCGACGGTGTGGTACCGGCGCTGCGGCTCCTGCCAGCGGGTGAGCAGGTTGTCGGCGTACGGCGTGGGGTCGGGACCGCCGCCGGGGGCGCGGGCTGCTTCCAGCGCGCGGGTGAAACGGAGGCGCAGGGCGTCGAGGTCGGCCATGTGGCCATTCTTCCGTGACGCACGCCGTTGGCGCCCCTAGCGTGGCTTCCATGACTGACGTACAGGAAGTACGGGACCCCGAACTGCCCGGGCGGCTGCTCAGCCTCGAGCGGAACGCCCTGATACCGCTGCTGCGCTCGCGCTCCGACGCGGACTTCGCGCTGCCGACCACCGCGTGTCCGGGGTGGTCGGTGCGGGATGTGCTGGCGCACTGTTCGGCCGCGTTGATCAGGGTGGTGGAGGGCCGGTTCGAGCGGGGCGTGTTCTCGCCCGAGTCCAACGACCGGGACATCGCCGAACGGGCCGAGTGGTCGAACGCGCAGGTCGTGGACGAGCTGGAGCGCGGGATGACCGAGGCCGGGCCGGTGATCGCCGAGGCGGGCGGGGCGCTCGACATGATCGCGCTGGGGGAGTGGGTGCACGCCGGTGACGTGCGCGACGTCCTCGGCGCGCCGGGAGCGTACGCGGGGGCCGGGCTGCCGGACGCCCTGACGCTGCTCGTCCGGATCACCCGGGAGAGGGATCACCTGCCGTTGCACGCCGACCTGGACGACGTGGACGAGCCGCTGCGGTTCGGCGCGCCGGTGGCGGCGGCACCGCCCGCTCGGTACATCGGCGACGCGGCCACGCTGGTACGGCTGTACGCGGGGCGGCCGCTGAACGGGGACGGGTACGAGCTGGCCGGCGCCCGGGAGGGGGACCTCAACATCTTCGGGTGACGGCGAACCTTCGGGTGACGAGGGAACCCCATCGGGCACAGGCGTAGTCTTGGAATTGGACTAGACCTGTAGAGCCGTCGGCCGTACCCACCGCGGAGCCGATGAACGCCGATGAAGATGAATGGGGTGCCATGAGCAAGCGTGCAGTCCTGGAGGTGATCGCCCTCGACGTCGAGGACGCGGTCGCCGCCCAGGCCGGAGGCGCGGACCGCCTGGAACTCGTCACCGACATGGCGGCCGACGGGCTCACCCCGTCGGCGTCCGTCTTCGCCGGGATCCGGGCCGCCGTCGACATCGACCTGCGCGTGATGCTCCGCCTCGCCGACGGGTTCGCGGCCGGTGACGTCTCACGGCTCGTGGGCGTGGCCGGGGAGCTGCGGGAGGCCGGCGCCGACCAGTTCGTGCTCGGCTTCCTCGACGGGGACGGCGGGGTGGACCTCGCCGCGGTGGAACGGCTGGCCGGTGTGCTGGACGGCTGCGCGTGGACGTTCCACCGGGCGATCGACCGCGCCGCCGACCGCGACGCCCTGCGCAAGCAGCTCGCCGGCCTCCCCGGCCTCGACACCTACCTCACCGCCGGGTCCCCCGCCGGGGTGGACGAGGGGCTGCCGACGCTGGTCGCGGAGGCGGGGCGGCGCGGTGAGCCGGGGTACGGCCAGGAACTCCTGGTCGGCGGCGGCCTCCGCCTGGAGCACGTCCCGCAGCTCCGGGCCGCCGGGATCGACGCCTTCCACATCGGCGGCGCGGCGCGCTCCGCGGGGTGGGACGGGGCGGTCTCCGAGCAGGCCGTGGCCGAGTGGCGCAGGGTGCTGGACGGGGAGTAGGACGCGCCCCGCCCAGCGTCGTCACGCGGCCACGAGCGCGACGAGGACGAACCGTCCGCCGTCGTCACGCGATCGCGAGCGCGAGGAGGACGAAGAGGAACACCAGGCAGAAGCCGGTGAGCGGGACCATGCCGATCATTCCGGCCGGGCGCCGCAGGACCGGGCGGCCCGGGTCCAGGCCGGGGCCGAAGGCGGCCGTCGGCGCGGGGAGCTTGCGGATCCTGGACAGGGTGAAGAGGTTGATCAGCAGCGTGATGGGCGTGATGATCATCGACATCGGACCCCACCAGCCCTGCGCCATCGTGTCCGACTGCATCTTCCGGAAGACGGCGAGCGCGCAGGTCCGGCAGAAGGTGCCCTTCCGCCACAGGTTCCGCATCACGATCAGCATGCCCTGGTGGCCGCGGACCGTCACCCGTGTGGCGGGCGCGGCTCCGCACACGTCGCACCCGGGTCCACCGGGCGCGGGGGCGGCGCCGGACGGGTAGGCACCGGGCGCCTGCTGGTACGGACCGGCCTGGCCGTGATCGGCGGCCACCGCCTGGGGTGGGTACGGCGCCGGAGCCTGCTGGTGCGGCCCGGGTACCGGCTGCTGGTACGCCCCGGACGCCTGTGCGCGCGGTCCAGGTGCCTGCGCGTACGGTCCGGGTCCCTGTGCGTACGGTCCAGGTCCCTGCGCGTACGGTCCAGGTCCCTGCTGGTACGGACCCGGCTGCTGCGCGTACGGCCCTGGAGCCTGCGGGTAGCCCCCCGGCCCCTGCGGGTAGCCGCCCGGCGCCTGTGGGTGGGCCCCCAGCCCCTGCGGGTAGCCCGCCGGGGCCTGCGGGTAGGGACCCGGTGTCTGCTGATACGCCGGGTGCGGAGGCGGTGGAGTGCTCAACGGAGGCCTTTCCGTGGGGACATGCCGGAACGGCACGACCCTAGCCGTGTGCCGTCAGGCCAACTGGGCCGGTACCGGCGCCGAATGGATCACGATCAGACCCGACACCGCTCGCGTGAGCGCCACGTACAGCCGCCGCAGCCCCGTCCGCTCGTCCGGTTCGCCGTCCACCACCGCCTGGGGCTCGTCCAGCACCACGTAGTCGTACTCCAGGCCCTTGGCCAGAGAGGCCGGGACCAGGGTGAGCCGGGTCTCGCGGGTGGTCTCCTCGCCGGGGGCGAGGCAGGTGATCCCCGCGGCCGTCAGCGCCTCGGCCAGCGCGGGGACGCGGGCGTCGGCGGCGATCAGGCCGGTCGAGCCCTCGTTGCGCAGCAACTCCTTGCAGGCGGCGATCACTTCGGACGTGCCGCCGACGTGACGGATCTCGAAGAAGCCGGGGTTCTCACGGACGGAGGCGACCGGGGTGAGGCCCGGGGCGATGTACGGCAGCAGGCGGGAGGCGTAGGCGATGACGTCCGTCGGGACACGGAAACCGGCCGTCAGCTCCTCGACGACCCCCTCGGGCTTGCCGAGGTGGGCCAGCGCCTCCTCCCAGCTGCGGGTCGCCCACGGGGTCGTGCCCTGCGCCAGGTCGCCGAGGACGGTCGCGCTGCCCGTGGTGCAGCGGCGGCCGACGGCCCGGTACTGCATGGGGGACAGGTCCTGCGCCTCGTCCAGGACGACATGGCCCAGCGAGTGCGTGCGCTGGATCAGGTCGGCCGCCTCGTCGACCAGCACCGCGTCCGCCGGCGACCACCGGGCCGACTTCACGCTGCGCACCGGCTTGGCCCACAGGATCGTCTTCTGCTCGTCCTCGTCCAGGATCCCGGCGGCGTGCTCGGCGAGGAAGTCCGCGTCCGTCAGCAGCCGCAGGACGAGTTTCGCCGGGTCCACCTGCGGCCAGACCGCCTTCACCGCCGCCTTCACCGCGCTGTTGCGGGCCACCGCGTCCTGCACCCGGTCGTCCGGCGCCTCCCCGGAGCGCTCCATCTGGACCAGCACCGCGTGCGCGATCCGCTGGGGCAGGGCCTCGCGGGCGGCGCCGTAACGGATGTCCCGCTGCAGCAACTGGCGGACGATCTCCTCCAGTTCGTACGCCGGAACCCGCCAGCGCCGCGAGCCGCGCACCACCACGACCGGCTCCGTCGGCATCGTCACGTGGGAGTACAGGGCCCGGCGCAGCACCTCGGCCATCCGGGCGTCGCCCTTGATCACGGCCGCCGCCGCGTCGTCGGTGCCGCGCACCTCGACATGGGCGACCAGGTCGTCCACGGTGGCCTGCCGCACCGTCAGCTCGCCCAGCGCGGGCAGGACTTGCTCGATGTAGTGCAGGAAGGACTTGTTCGGCCCGATGACGAGGGTGCCGGTGCGGGCCAGCCGCTCCCGGTGGGCGTACAGCAGATACGCGACCCGGTGCAGGCCGACGGCGGTCTTTCCGGTGCCGGGGCCGCCCTGGACGCAGACCGTGCCGGACAGGCCGGCGCGGACGATCTCGTCCTGCTCGGGCTGGATGGTGGCGACGATGTCCCGCATGGGGCCGACGCGCGGCCGCTCGATCTCCTGCTGGAGCAGCTTGCTGGCGGTGGCCGCCTCGGCCGGGTCGGAGAGGTGCTCGTCCTCGTACGCGGTCAGCTCGCCGCCGGTGTAGCCGAAGCGTCGGCGCAGCGCGACGTCCATCGGGTCCTTCTTGGACGCCCGGTAGAACGGCTGCGAGACCGGCGCACGCCAGTCGATGACCATGGGGTCGCCGCCGGCGTCGTGGACGTGCCGCCGCCCGATGTAGAAGCGTTCGCCCTCGGCGCCCTCGGCCTTGTCGGAGCCGGGCGCGTGCAGATAGTCCAGCCGGCCGAAGAACAGCGGGGTGTCGCTGAGGTCGGCCAGCGCCTTGATCCGCTCGTCGATCTGCCGGGACAGCACTTCGGCGTTGACCCAGTTCGCGGTGACGTCCCGGATGTCCAGCGCCTCCACGTCCTCGCGCATGGCGCGCAGCGCGGCGCGGGAGGCGGCGAGGTGGGAGCGCTCTCGGGCGAGGGGGTCGTCGTCGGGCGTGGACGTGAGCACGGGGATGCCTCCGGTGGACCTGCTGGGTGGCTACGACGATGCCGTCCGGTTTCCGACCGGGCGACGGCACTCCGCGGAGGAGAAGCGGGCAAGAGCGGAGATTTTATGGGAGCGTGCGGGGGCGAGGCCAATGAATTTCCGTCCGGGCTGCCGGGTGCGCGCGTCGGTTCCGGCCGCCGGGCCGCCCCTTAGGGGACGCGCGGCCCCGGACGTAGGGGCCGGGCTCCACCCGGAGATCTACGCGGAGCCGTCCGGAATTGGACCCGGAGACCGATGCGGCTGATATGTCCGGCGATCCACCATGGAGACATGAGCGCAGCAACCATCTCTCCAGGCCCTGACCGGCCGCCGGCCGGGGCCACGGCCGTGGACGGCCCCCACCACCACTGGCTCGGCAACGCCCTGCGTGCCCTCAAGGTGTTCGCGGAGGCCGCCTTCGGCGTGATCATCCTGGGCGAGTACGGCGAGGAAGCGGGCATACGCCGCCAGTGACGGCGGCACAGGCCCCCGGCGGCACGGCCCGTGCCGTCCCCCGGCGGCTCAGCGGTGCCGTCCGCGGGCGGCTCAGCCCGTGCTGTCCTCCGCCAGGATCTCGTCGGCGTCCATGATCCGGTAGGCGTAGCCCTGTTCGGCCAGGAAGCGCTGCCGGTGGGCGGCGAAGTCCTGGTCGAGGGTGTCGCGGGCGACGACCGAGTAGAAGTGCGCCTGGTGGCCGTCGGCCTTGGGGCGCAGGACCCGGCCGAGGCGCTGGGCCTCCTCCTGGCGGGAGCCGAAGGTGCCGGACACCTGGATGGCGACCGTCGCCTCGGGCAGGTCGATGGAGAAGTTGGCGACCTTCGACACCACGAGCACGCTGATCTCGCCCTCACGGAAGGCGTCGAAGAGCTTCTCGCGCTGGGCGTTGGACGTCTCGCCCTTGATCACCGGGGCGTTCAAGTGCACGCCCAGCTCGTCGAGTTGGTCGATGTACTGGCCGATCACGAGGATCTGCTGCCCGGCGAACCGGCGCACGATCGCCTCGGTCACCTTCCGCTTGGTGTCCGTCGTCGCACAGAAGCGGTACTTCTCCTCGGTCTCGGCCGTGGCGTACGCCAGCCGCTCGGCGTCCGTGAGGTTCACCCGGACCTCGACACAGTCGGCGGGAGCGATGTAGCCCTGCGCCTCGATCTCCTTCCAGGGCGCGTCGAACCGCTTCGGCCCGATGAGCGAGAACACGTCCGACTCCCGGCCGTCCTCCCGCACCAGCGTCGCGGTGAGGCCCAGCCGGCGGCGTGCCTGCAGATCGGCGGTGAACTTGAAGACAGGAGCGGGCAGCAGATGCACCTCGTCGTAGACGATCAGACCCCAGTCCCGGGAGTCGAAGAGTTCCAGGTGGGGGTAGACACCCTTCCGCTTGGTGGTCAGCACCTGGTAGGTGGCGATGGTGACCGGGCGGATCTCCTTCTTCGTGCCGCTGTACTCGCCGATCTCGTCCTCGGTCAGCGACGTCCGCTTCACCAGCTCGTGCTTCCACTGCCGCGCGGACACGGTGTTGGTGACCAGGATCAGGGTGGTGGACTTGGCCTGCGCCATCGACCCGGCCCCGACGAGCGTCTTGCCCGCGCCGCAGGGCAGCACGACGACACCGCTGCCGCCGTGCCAGAAGTTCTCCACGGCCTGCTTCTGGTACGGCCTGAGCGCCCAGCCGTCCTCCAGCAGCTCGATCGGGTGCGCCTCGCCGTCGACGTACCCGGCGAGGTCCTCGGCGGGCCAGCCCAGCTTCAGCAGCGTCTGCTTGATCTGCCCGCGCTCGGAGGGGTGCACGACGACCGTGTCCGGGTCGATGCGCGCGCCGACCAGCGGGGCGATCCGCTTGGACTTCAGCACCTCCTCCAGCACCGGCCGGTCGGTGCTGGTCAGCACGAGTCCGTGCGCGGGGTGCTTGGAGAGCGTCAGCCGCCCGTAGCGGTCCATCGTCTCGGCGATGTCCACGAGCAGCGCGTGCGGCACCGGGTACCGGCTGTACTGCACCAGCGCGTCCACGACCTGCTCGGCGTCGTGCCCGGCGGCACGCGCGTTCCACAGCCCGAGCGGGGTGACCCGGTAGGTGTGGATGTGCTCGGGGGCCCGCTCCAGCTCGGCGAACGGCGCGATGGCCCGACGGCAGTCGTCGGCCCGCTCGTGGTCGACTTCCAGGAGCAGGGTCTTGTCGGACTGGACGATGAGGGGACCGTTCACGCGGGCTGCCTTTCCGAACGGCTGGACGGGGCCAAACATCCAGTGTGCCGCACCCGGCGGCGATCACCCTCAGTCCTCCGCCAGCTCCGCCACTCCGGTGATCCGGTGCAGGGGGTAGGTGCGGACCTCGTCCGCGGTGTGGTCGTACGCCGTGACGAAGCCGCCCTCCACCTTGACCGGGGCGATGACGCGCTGGCTGGCGGCGCCCTCGGCGTTGACGTAGCCGATCCAGAGGGACGCGCCGGTCAGTACGGCGGCCTGCACGGTGGCCAGGGTCTCGGCGGAGGAGGTGCGGGGAGGTTCACCGCCCGACAGCGGCTCGCCGGCGGGCTTGCGCGGGGTGGTGGCGGCCAGGTCGCCGGCCCGGATCGCGCGGATCGCCGCCGAGAGCAGCGTGGCGTCGGGCGGCGGCGGTCCGTCCGGGACCGGCTCGGGCGCGGTGCGCGGCGGGGTGCGGTGGGCGTGGGCCCGGGCGATCAGGACGTCGCCCTCGGCGGACTCGGCGGCCGGTGCGTAGCCCATCGCGCGCAGGCCCTCCAGCAGCGCGGCCGGGTCGGACTGGGTGGCCAGCACGGTCGGGGCGAGGCGGCGCAGGCGCAGGGCGGCGGCGCGCTTGTCGGCCAGGATCTCGTTCAGCAGGCTGTCGTCGTCGCAGCGCACGTAGGCCGAGGCGGCGCCGACCCGGAGATGGCCGTGCTTGCGGGCCACGTCGTCGATCAGATAGGCGAGCGGCTGCGGCACCGGGGTGCGGGAGTGCTGGGCGAGGAAGGCGTGCAGGTCGGCTGCGGTGTGGCCGGCGTCCAGCGCGCGGCGCACCGAGGCCGGGGTGAAGCGGTACACGGTCGCGCCGCCCTTGGACTCGACGTCCGCGAGCACGTCCAGCACATCGGCGAGGGGGCGCTGGAGCGGCCCCGGCGCCACTGCCGTCAGGTCGGCCTGGAGCAGGACGTGGTCCAGCGGCTCGGGGAGCAGCGGCGCGAGCAACCGGGCGGCGGCAGCCGTCGCCACGGCCTGCTCGGCGGAAGAGAGCGGGGCGAGGACGGGCGCGGGCCGGTGGTGATGATGCACGGGCAGCTTGTCACCGGGGCCGGAGGACTCGGCAGGACGGGAGGACTCGGCGGGACGGGAGGACTCGGCGGGACGGGAGGACTCGGCGGGCCCGGCGGCGGCCCGGGTGGTGCCGGGGCTGCCGGGCGTGGCGCCGGTGGCGGTCGACGAACGGTGGGCGGCGGTCTGTGCGGTGCCGGCGGTCGTGCGGGACGTGTCCGATGTGCCCGCACCCAGCGCCGGGGCGCCCAGCAGGGCCCGGCCGTGTGTCGACAGGGCGCCGCGGCCGGTGATGCCCAGCAGTTCCGCCTCGGACAGGGTCCAGCGGGCGAGGCGGGTGCGCAGGTCCTCCTCGGCGCCCCGCTGCTGGGGGCCGCGCAGGGGGCGTTCCCAGCGCAGGCGGGCCAGCACCGCGTCGGCGCCGGGCGCCGCGCCCGTCGGCAGCCCGGCCAGCAGGGTCAGCACCCGGTGCCGTACCTCGGGCGCGGCCGAGCGGTCCAGGCCCGGGCCGAGCGCGGCGAGCGTACGGTCCTTCGCGTCCCGGCCGCCGACCAGCCCCGGCGTCCGGGTGGCCGCCAGCCAGGTTTCGGCGAGACGGGCCCAGCGTTCGGCGGCGGGCCGCTCCAGCCACTCGTCGTAGGCGGGCGTAGCCGCGTACCGCTCGTCGGCCTCGCCGTCGGCGGCGATCAGACCGGCGGCGTACGCGAGTTCCACCCAGAAAGCGGCGACCGGCTCGGACACGTCCAGGGCCACGGCGGTCCGCTTCAGGTCCCGGACGCTCAGGCCTCCGGCCCGCAGGACCGCCGGGCCGCCCTCGTCCCAGTCCTTCAGCAGTTCCTCGACCGTGGCGAGCGCGGTGTACGCCTGTCCGGCCGCCGTCGCGTCCACCACCTGCGGACTGTGGGTGGCGGCCGGTTCGACGGCGGGCGGCAGCGGCTCGGGTGCGCGGTGGGCGCGCCCCTGACGCAGGTGCAGGGCCACCTCGCGGGGGAGCACGACGGTGCCGGGTGCGGTCGGCAGCAGCAGACCGCGGTCCAGCAGCCAGCGCAGATGCGCGGCGGGCTCCGGGGTGACCTGCCCGTACGGCGGCCCCCACACCAGCCGCGACAGCACCTCCACGGCGGGCTCGGGGGCGTCGGCGAGCAGCTTCGCCATCTTCTTCCGGTCCGAGAACAGCGCGGTGAGCGCGGCCACGGCGGACACCGAGTCATGGGTCGAGGGCAGCCCGGCCGCCATGACGATCTCCTGGATCCGGCCCGGCGACATGCCCGAGGTGGCCTCCTGCACGGTGGGGCCGAGCCCGGTCGGGGAGGGGTGCTGCGGGGACGGCGCGAGGAGTTCGCGGGCCGTGCGGACCAGCCGCAGCCGGTCGTCGTCGCCCCACACCAGCGCCTGCTCGCGCAGGGTGCCGAGGGCGTGCGGCAGCGCGGCGGCGATCGTCTCGTCCCGGGCGTCCCCGGCCATCAGGCCGAGCAGCGTGTCGTACGACGCCGGGTCCGGGGCCACGGCCAGCGCCTCCGCCGTCTGCAGCGCGAACCGGTCGAGCCGCTCCAGCGCCCGCAGCACCGAGGCCCGGGTGCCGGCCCGGGTGGCCAGCTGGGTCAGGTCGGTCGGGACGGGCGTGACGAGATCGGGGCGGCTGCGCAGCAGCGCGGCCAGGGAGGCGTCGTCCCGCGCGCGGAGCGCTTCCGCGAGGGAACGGGGTGCTGGGTGGGCCGCTTGGCTCATCTGACCCACGGTAGCGGCTGCCGCCCCCGAGGGGGGCGCCCCGGGAGCGGTACGGGCTGGCGGACACCTCTCTGCGCTACGGTCCTCACGGGGTTTCATCGCCGCCACCCCGGAGGGGCTTGCGTTGGGGATCGAGAGCGACCAGGTCGTCTACGAGTACCTGAGCCGTGTCGGAGACATCGCTCAGCAACGGCAGCTGCCGTCGGGCACGCGGATGCGGCTCGTCTCGGAGCTGCGGGGCGAGATCGAGCGGCACCGGGCCAGGGCGACGGTCGACAGTCCCGCGGCGGTCCGCCGCATCCTGGACCGGCTGGGCAGCCCGGACGAGGTGGTGGCGGCCGCGGGCGGCGGGTCCGGCGCCGGCCGGGTTCCGCAGCCGCCGTCCGCCGCCGTGCCCGTACAGCCCGCGCCGCCCGAGCCGAAGCGCAGGCCGAAGCCGACGCAGGAGCAGGCGGGCGGTGACAGGGAGGGGGCCGGGGAGCGCCGCAAGGGGCTGCGCCGGGTCGTACCCCGCCCGCGTCCCTCCGGGACCGAACAGGCGCCCGCGCCCTCCGTCCCGCGCGACGCCGCGTCGCCGCCGCACCTGGCCCCCGCGCACGAACTGGGGGGCAGCGCCGTACAGCCCGACTGGTGGAGGGTCGGCGGGAATCCGTTCGGCGTCTCGGCGGAGACGGACTCGGTGCCGGGCTTCGTGGGCGGGGTGGAGATCCCGGAGCTGCTCAGGCGCCCGCCGAAGGAGAAGGCGCCGGCGGAGCGTGCCGAGCCGGAAGAGGCCACCGAGCCCGAGGCCGAGCCCGCCGGGCGGCGGCGCCTGGTGCCCCGCCCGGCCACCGGCTGGACCAACCCCCTTCTGCTGCTGGCCGCCGCCGCGCTGGTCGCGGGAGCGGTGCTCGGCAACTGGTTCGCCCTGCTCCTCGGCTGGGTGATCGCCTACGGCTCCCGGCGGCTGACCCCCGCGGAGACCAAGGTCGCCGTGATGGTCCTGCCCGGCACCGCCGTCGCCGCCGGGCTGGTCTGGCTGTGGGGGAGGGTCAACGGCCGCTGGGGCGCCCCGATCCCGCAGGGCCACATGAACGACGCGGTCGCCGGGACATGGCCGTGGGTGGTACGGGGAGCGGCGATCGCCTCGGCGCTGTTCCTGGCATGGCGCTCCCAGCGCCCCCGCTGAGCCGCCGACCCGGAAGTGCCGCTCGCCGGCGGTGTCTGCCCGGACATCCGCTGAGGCGGCAACCTGGATGGGCCGTTGCCCGGCGGCGTCCGCCTGGACACCCCGCCATGGCCGACGTCCGCCCGATTCGGCGTTCCCAGCGCACGCACTGAGCGGCTTACCGGGGCGGGCCGTCGGCCGGCGGCGTCTGCCCGGACACCCGCTGAGGCGCCGACCGGGGCGGCCGTTGGCCGGTGGCGTCTGCTCGGACACCCGCTGAGGCGGCGACCCGGGCGGGCCGTCGGCCGGCGGCGTCCGCCCGGACTCCCTGCCATGGCCGGCGTCTGCCCGGACATCCGCTCCCAGCGCCCCCGGTGAGCGGCTTACCGGGGTGGGCCGTTGACCGGCGGCTTCCGCTCGGACACCCGCTGAGGCGCCGACCGGGGCGGCCGTTGGCCGGTGGCGTCTGCTCGGACACCCGCTGAGGCGCCGACCGGGATGGGCCATCGGCCGGCGGCGTCCGCCCGGACATCCCTCCCTGGCCGGTGTCCTGCCCGGACACTCGCTGCCAGCGCACCCGCTGAGGCGCCGACCGGGGGCGATCCCTGCCCGGCGGCGTCCGCCCGGACACCCCGCCCTGGCCGGCGTCTGCCCGAATCCGCGCTCCCAGCGCCCCCGCTGAACGGCTGACCGGGGTGGGCCGTCGGTCGGCGGCGTCCGCCCGGATGCCCCCTGACACAATGACCCATATGACATTCACCGTCGGCTTCGACCTCGACATGACCCTGATCGACTCACGGCCCGGTATCCACGCCTGTTACACGGCGCTGGCCGAGCGGACCGGGGCGTTCATCGATGCCGATCTGGCGGTGACGCGGCTGGGGCCGCCGCTCGCCGAGGAGTTGGTCAACTGGTTCCCGGAGGAGCGGGTGCCGGAGATGGCCGACCTGTACCGGGAGATGTACCCGGCGTACGCCATCGCCGCGACCCCCGCGATGGCCGGCGCCCGCGAGGCGATGGCCGCGGTGCGGGCGGCCGGCGGACGCACGATGGTGGTCACGGCGAAGTACGAGCCCAACGCCAAGCTGCACCTGAGCCACCTGGGCATCGAGCCGGACGTCGTCGTGGGCGACCTGTGGGCCGAGCGGAAGGCGGAGGCGCTGCGCGAGTACGCCGCCGGGGTGTACGTCGGCGATCACGTCGGGGACGTGCGCGGCGCCCGTACGGCGGGAGCCCTGTCGGTCGCCGTGGCGACCGGGCCCTGCCCCGCCGAGGAACTGCGCGCCGCCGGGGCGGACGTCGTCCTCGACGATCTGTCCGCCTTCCCCGCGTGGCTGGCCGGTTACCGGGAGGCCGAGGCCTCGCGCGCCTGACGGCGGCCCGCGGCGACCGCCCGCAGGACGCCCGCGCCCGCGAGGAGGAAACCGACGGCCATGAGCATGCTCAGGCCGTACATGTAGGTGGGAAAAGGCTTCGTGCCGAGGAACAGCGGAACCACCGTGACCGCAGTGGCCAGCGCCCCGGCGAAGAAGACGATCGCACCGGCGCGGATCAGCCCGTCACCGGGTGCGGCGGAATTCGTTTGGGTTTTGTCACGCACCGGACCAGGGTAGTTCCCAGCGCGAGGGAACAACCGGGGGACGTCTTGTCACCCGCCCCGAGACCATTAGCCTTGGTAGCGGCGGGTCATGGACGACCCGCTCTAGTGCTATCAAGAGCACTTTCGAAGCAGTTTCCCCAACTAGTACGAGGACGAGGACAGACGGTGCCGACCGGGCGTGTCAAATGGTTCAACAGTGAGAAGGGCTTCGGCTTTCTCTCCCGCGACGACGGCGGTGACGTCTTCGTCCATTCCTCTGTTCTCCCCGCCGGAGTCGACGCGCTGAAGCCGGGACAGCGCGTGGAGTTCGGCGTCGTCGCCGGTCAGCGCGGTGACCAGGCGCTGTCGGTGACCGTCCTGGAGCCGACCCCGTCGGTGGCCGCCGCCACCCGCAGGAAGCCGGACGAGCTGGCCTCGATCGTGCAGGACCTGACGACCCTCCTGGAGAACATCACCCCGATGCTCGAGAAGGGCCGTTACCCGGACAAGGCCTCCGGCAAGAAGATCGCCGGTCTGCTCCGCGCGGTCGCCGACCAGCTGGACGTCTAGCCGTACGGGAGACAGCCGGCCGTACTACGGAAAAGCGAGCGCAGCCGGGCCGAGGGGCGGCACCAGCCCCTCGGCCGCCGCGCGTGTGAGCAGCCCGCGGACCGCCGCGTAGCCGTCCTCGCCGAGGTCGGCGGTGAACTCGTTCACGTACAGCCCGATGTGCTGGTCCGCCACGGCCGGGTCCATCTCCTGGGCGTGCGCCATGACGTACGGGCGGGACGCCTCGGGGTCGTCCCAGGCGGCCCGTACGGAGGCGCGGACGGCGTCGGCGAGCCGGTTCAGCCGCTCCGCGCCCAGCGAGCGCCTGGCGATGATCGCGCCGAGCGGGATCGGCAGTCCGGTGGTCCGCTCCCAGTGCTCGCCCATGTCGGCGAGCTTGTGCAGCCCGTAGTTCTGGTAGGTGAACCGGGCCTCGTGGATGACGAGCCCGGCGTCCACCTTGCCGTCCCGGACGGCCGGCATGATCTCGTGGAACGGCATGACGACGATCTCGCCGACGCCTGCCGGGAGGGTGTCGGCCGCCCAGAGGCGGAAGAGCAGGTACGCCGTCGACTTCTCGCTGGGCACCGCGACCGTACGGCCCGTCAGGTCGACGTCCGGCTCCCGGGTGAGCACCAGCGGCCCGCAGCCCCGGCCGAGCGCGCCGCCGCACGGCAGCAGCGCGTAGTCGCCGAGGACGTACGGCAGGACGGCGTACGACACCTTCAGCACGTCGAACTCGCCGCGCTCGGCCATGCCGTTGGTGATGTCGATGTCGGCGAAGGTCACGTCCAGCGCGGGGCCGCCGGGGACCCGGCCGTGGGCGAGGGCGTCGAAGACGAAGGTGTCGTTCGGGCAGGGGGAGTACGCGATCTGCAAGGGCTCAGCGGTCATACGGTTTCCAACTCTCCAGTGCGGGGGCGAGCTTCCCGAACGCCTCGGTGAGGGCGGTGAGGGCGTCGCCGATGCGCCAGGCGGCGCGGTCGCGGGGGCCGACCGGGTTGGACACCGCGCGGATCTCCAGCACCGGCACCCCGTGCGCGGCGGCGGCCTCGGCGACCCCGAAGCCCTCCATGCCCTCGGCGAGCGCGCCCGGGTGCCGCGCGCGCAGGGCGGCGGCGCGGGCGGCGGTGCCGGTGACGGTGGAGACGGTGAGGACCGTGCCGGTGCGGGCGCCGGTCGCCTCGGACACCAGGCGCACGGCGGCCTGCGGCGGCCGGTGGGTGACGGTGCCGAAGCCCAGCTCGGTGACCGGGAGGAAGCCTTCGGCGGTCTCGGCGCCCAGGTCGGCCACGGTGATCGCGTCGGCGACGACCAGCGAGCCGACGGGCGCCTCGGGCGGGAAGCCACCGCCGATCCCGGCGCAGACGACCAGGTCGTACGGGGCGCCCTCGAGGGCGGCGGCCGTCAGGGCGCCGGCGGTGGAGGCGGCGGCGAGGGCCGGGCCGACGCCCGCGGCGAGCAGATCCCAGCCGGCGGTACGGCACAGCAGCGCGCCGGGGAGCCGTACCTCGGCCGCTTCCCCGGGAAGCGCCCTGGCCACCGCGTCCCGCTCGACGGGGACCGCGGTGGCCACGAGGACGCGTGCCAAGGCCGTGATCAGGCCTTCTTCAGCTTGAACGACCACATGCCCTGGTTGGACTTCGAGCCCATCCGGATGGTGACGGTGTTGGTGTCGCCCTGGGTGCCGTACTGCTGGTTGAAGAACGCGCTGCCCGGAATGGTGCGGTAGGTCTTGTTGCTGACGTCGGTGAACTGCTGGCCGTTGACCAGCAGCACCCAGCCGGTGTCCGCGATCTTCGGGTCGACGCCGATGCGGACCGTCTCGTCCTGGTCGACCTTGATCGACTTGGCGTTCCCGACGTTCTTGACGCACGTCGTCAGCGACTTGGCGTCCAGTGCCTTGCCGTCGTTGTAGCAGGTGGCCTCGGAATTGACCGAGCTGTCGCCGACGGTGACCGTCGCGACGGGCGTCGGCTTGTCGCAGGCCGACAGGGCGAGCAGTCCGGCGGAGACGAGGCCGGCGGCGGCGACGGCGCGGCGGCGGCGCACAGCCCGGTGTACATCAGCGGCTTCGCCGCGGGGCAGCATGGTCATAGCCGAAGGCTATCGGGCGCCCCGATCCGTCCGCCCACGTGGGGTGCGGCGTGCCCGGTTCGTTACGCCAGCCGTGCCCCTGCCCGGTGAGACGCCGCCGGTTCGCCATCCCCCGGCAGGTCAGGCGACCCGGGAGTGCGGCCGGCCGCCGTGCCGGGCCGAGGCGAGCAGGCCCTTGAGGGTGGTCAGCCAGCCGACGGCGACGAACACCGCGCCGATCAGCAGGCCGACGGTGCCGTCCAGCGGCAGCACGATGCCGACGGCGCCGCCGAACACCCACGCCATCTGCAGCAGCGTCTCCGAGCGGGCGAACGCCGAGGTGCGCACCAGCTCCGGCACGTCCCGCTGGATCAGCGCGTCCAGGGCCAGCTTGGCCAGCGCCTGCCCGAACCCGGCGACGGCCGCGAGACAGGCCACCAGGAACGCGCCGAAGAACACGGCGGCCACGATCGCCGTGCCGAGCACCACCGCGACGACGGCCACGATGATGATCTCCGGGGCGCGTGACCTGAGCCAGGAGCCGACGGCCGTGCCCAGCGCGTTACCCGCGCCGGCGGCGACCCCCACCACCCCGAGCGAGACCGCCGCGCTCTCCCCGGTCAGCGGGTGCTCGCGCAGCAGGAAGGCGAGGAAGAAGATCAGGAAGCCGGACAGGCAGCGCAGGGCCGCGTTGGCGCCGAGCGCGTGCGTGACGGCGGGGCCCACGGTCCGCAGCCCCGGCCGCTTGATCCCCTCCTTGTCCTTCCCGCGCTGCGTGCCGTGCAGATGCTGCTCGTCGGCCGCGAGCAGTGCCACGTCCTCGCCCTTGGCGGAGTCCACCTTGGGCGGCAGCGAGAACGACAGGAACGTCCCGCCGACGAAGATCAGGAAGGCGCCGTACAGCGGCCAGGGATCGCCGACCCGGTGCAGCCCGGCGGCGACCGGCGCGGCCACCCCGGTGGCCAGCAGCCCCGCCAAGGTCACCCGCGAGTTGGCCCTGACCAGCGAGAACCGGGGCGGCAGCAGCCGCGGTACGACCGCGCTGCGCACCACGCCGTACGCCTTCGACGCGACCAGCACGCCGAGCGCGGCCGGATACAGCTCCAGGCTGCCGCTCGCCACGGCGCCCGAGATGACCAGCGCCAGCAGGGCGCGGGCGAGCATGGCGCCGGCCATGGCGGCGCGCCGGCCGTGCGGCAGCCGGTCCAGGAGCGGGCCGATGACCGGGGCGAGGACGGTGAAGGGCGCCATGGTGATGGCGAGATACAGGGCGACCCGTCCGCGGGCCTCGTCGGTCGGCACGGAGAAGAACACCGTGGACGCGAGCGCCACGGTGACCATCACGTCGCCCGCGCCGTTGACGGCGTGCAGCTCGATCAGCTTGCCGAGGCCCGACTCACCCGCCCCGTGGGCGTGCGTGGCTCTGCGGATCCCGCGCGCCGCCCCGGTCACCGGGACGTGCAGGGCACGCCCGACGGAACGGACGGCGCCACCGGCCCGGCTCGCACCGCCACCTCGAACACCACGCCTGTCCGCGGTCGCCACGTGGTTCATAGTGCCCTGAGAAGCGGTGGGATAGTGCCGTACCGCGCGGAAGAGGCCGATGGGCGGGCGGGAAGGAATCCCGCGTGGCGGCGAGGAATCTTGTTCGGTGTAGCGTGCCTATCTCAGCCATAACGCAGAATGGATGGCAGAGGTGCGCCCGAGCGCGCGGATGCATGACGTCGATGCGGTCCCCAGGTCCGCTCCGTCGGCAGGCCCGCCTTCAGGCAGCCGCCCTCGACGAGACGGCGTAGGAGAGAAGCGATACCTGTGAGCGCAGCGACAACGCGAAGCCGCACCCCCGACCGTCTGTGCGCCGAGGCGGTCGATCTCGCCCGAGCCGCCGCCGAGGAGGCCGCCGCTCCCGGTGTGGTCGGGGAGCACGTGGGCCTCGTCTCCGAGGGCGACCGCGTTGTCACGCACTTCTTCGAGTGCAAGGAGCCGGGCTATCGCGGCTGGCGCTGGGCGGCGACCGTGGCCCGCGCCTCCCGCGCCAAGATTGTCACGCTCGACGAGGTGGTCCTCCTCCCCGGCCCGGACGCCCTGCTCGCTCCCGAGTGGGTGCCGTGGAGCGAGCGGCTGCGGCCCGGCGACCTGGGTCCCGGCGATCTGCTCCCCACCGACCAGGACGACCTGCGTCTGGAGCCCGGCTACACGGCTGAGGACGAGCCGACGCCGAACGCGGTCGTCTCCCAGGAGATGGCGGAGCTGGCGGAGGCCGAGGACGCCGACGTCACCCCCGGCGCGCCCGCCGCCCAGCCCACGGCCCCGTCCCGGGGTTCGATCGCCGCCGTCGCCGAGGAACTGGGCATGCGCCGGGCCCGGGTGCTGTCCCGCTACGGCCTGCACGTCGCCGCCGACCGCTGGGAGGAGTCGTACGGCCCCAAGACCGCGATGGCCCAGGCGGCCCCGGCGACCTGTATGACGTGCGGCTTCCTGGCGCCCATCGGCGGCTCCCTGGGCCAGGCCTTCGGCGTGTGCGCCAACGAGTTCTCGCCCGCCGACGGCCATGTGGTCTCCCTGGCCTACGGCTGCGGCGGCCACTCCGAGGCGGCCGTCATGCCGAAGCCGCCCCAGCCGGCCCCGCCGGTCATCGACGAAACCCGCGTCGACCCCTTCCCCCTCCGCCCCGCCCGCGACTCGGGCTCGGTCCCGGAAACGGGCGACGAGGACACGGCGGAACTGGGGCATTCCTGACCCCGGCTCCGCCGCGATCAGCCGACGTCACGGCCGACTGCCGGCCTGGGGCAGTGCCTGAGTGCGCCCGTTGACCGGCGGATTCGCCGGGCTTCGCGGCGAGAAGCCGGTGGGTGTGCGGGGTGGTGGGGGTGGCCGGGGCCACCGGCCGGATTGCCGTTGCGGGCGGAGCGGTTCTGGCGTCGGCCTGTCAACCGGCGGATTCGCCGGCCTCCGCCACGCGGATCCGGCAGGCGTGACCGGGTGACCGCCCGGAGCTGTGCCGGCGTCCGGCAGCCGGAACAGGGCCGCCCCCCACCCACCCCGGCCCCGGCCGGGTTCGTGTCCCCCGCCGTCGGGGTCCTGCCCTCGGCCCGTCGGCATCGTGCCCGGGCCCGCCCGGGGGCGTGACCCGGCGGCGGCCGTTCTTCCCCTCGCGCGCTGTACCTTCGTCCTCACGCGTGATGAGGAGTGTGAACGTGAGCAGCAAGTACGTGCGGCCGGCGGCTGAGGGTGCCGATCCGTTCGGGACGGCCCGGCTGCGCCGTGGTGTCCTCGACGCCTGGGCCACCAGCCCCGCCCGGTTCCGGGAGGACGCCAACGCCGAGGAGGACCTGGTTCTCGGCGGCTACCGGGACCGGCTCGTCGTCGAGCTGGCCCAGAACGCCGCCGACGCCGCCGCCCGGGCGCGGGTGCCGGGGCGGCTGCGGCTCACCCTCCGGGACGGCGTCCTCGTCGCCGCCAACACCGGCGCCCCGCTGGACGCGGCCGGTGTCGAGTCGCTGTCCACCCTGCGCGCCTCCGCCAAGCGGGACACAGAGGTCACCCAGGGTGCCGTCGGGCGGTTCGGGGTCGGGTTCGCCGCCGTGCTCGCGGTGACCGACGAACCCGCGATCGTGGGGCGGCACGGCGGTGTCCGCTGGTCGCTCGGCGAGGCACGGGAGATGGCCGCCGAGACCGCCCGGCACAGCCCGGGGCTGGGCGACGAGGTGCGGCGCCGGGACGGCCATGTGCCGCTGCTCCGGCTGCCGTTCGCCGCCGAGGGCACCGCCCCGGACCCGTACGACACCGCCGTCATCCTGCCCCTGCGGGACGCGGCCGCCGCCGATCTCGCCGAGCGGCTGCTGAACGCCGTCGACGACGCGCTGCTCCTCGCCCTGCCCGGCCTGGCGGAGGTCGTCATCGAGGGCGGCGGCGCCGAGCGCACCCTGCGCCGCCGCGACGAGGGCGCCGTCGTCGTGGTGGAGGACTCCCGCGCCGGCGCCACCCGGTGGCGCACCGCCTCCGCGCACGGCCCGCTCACCCCCGACCTGCTCGCCGACCGGCCCGTGGAGGAGCGGCTGCGCCCCCACTGGTCGGTGACCTGGGCCGTACCCGAGGACGCGGACGGGCGGCCGGTGCGGCCCCGGACCACGCCCGTCGTGCACGCGCCGACCCCCAGCGACGAGCCGCTCGGCGTCCCCGCCCTGCTCATCGCCTCCTTCCCGCTCGACACCACCCGCCGGCACACCGCTCCCGGGCCGCTCACCGACTTCCTGGTGCAGCGCGCCGCCGACGCCTACACCGAACTGCTCGCCGACTGGCGGCCGGTGACCGACGGCATCATCGACCTGGTGCCGGGACCGCTCGGCAAGGGCGAACTGGACGGCGCGCTGCGGCAGGCCGTGCTGGAGCGGCTGCCGCGCACCGCCTTCCTGCCCCCCGCCGTCGTCGCGCGGGACGACGACCACGAGCTGCCTCAGGCGCTGCGGCCCCGGGACGCCGAGGTCGTGGAGGGCGCCGGGGCGGACACCGTGCGGGTGCTCGCCGAGGTGCTGCCCACCCTGCTGCCCGCCGGACTCGAGCGGCGCGCCGAGCTGCGCACCCTCGGGGTGGCCCGGCTGCGGCTCGCCGACGCCATCGACCGGCTCGCGGGCCTGGAGAAGGACCCGGGCTGGTGGTGGCGGCTCTACGACAGCCTCGCGGGGGTCGACCCCGACCGGCTGTCCGGGCTGCCCGTGCCGCTCGCCGACAGGCGGACCGCCATCGGGCCCCGGCAGGTCCTGCTGCCCACCCCGGACGCCGCCCGGATCGACGCCGACGTCCTCGGGCGGCTCGGCCTGAAGGTGGCCCACGAGGACGCCGCGCACCCGCTGCTGGAGAAGCTGGGCGCGCTGCCCGCCACTCCGCGCGCCGTGCTCACCACCCCGCAGGTGCGCGCCGCCGTCGCCGCCTCGCTGGACGAGGAGGGCGGCATCGGGGGATGGGAGGAGGACGCCCCGGATGCGGAGGAACTGGCCGACACCGTCCTCGCGCTGGTCCGCGACGCGGCCCTCGAGCCCGGCGACGAACCCTGGCTGGGGGCGCTCGCCCTGCCCGACGAGGACGGCGAACTGGCCCCCGCCGGTGAACTCGTCCTGCCCGGCAGCCCCTTCGCCCGGGTGATCCGCGAGGGCGAACTGGCCGCCGTGGACGGGGAGCTGGCCGACAAGTGGGGCGAGCAGCCGCTGACCGCCTGCGGTGTGCTCGCGAACTTCGCGCTGGTCCGCGCCACCGACGTGGTCCTCGACCCGGACGAACTGGAGCCCCGGGAGAGCGACTTCGCCGAGCCCGACGACGCCGGTCTGCTGGACGCCGTCGACGTGTGGTGCGAGGACATCCTCGACCGCTTCCCGGACAGCCCGGTGCCGCCGGTCGCCACCGAGCTGGTCGCCGTGCGCGACCTGGACCTGGTGGACGACGACCGCTGGCCGGAGGCCCTCGCCCTGCTCGCGCAGCCCCCGCTGCGGGACGCGCTCACCCAGCCGGTCCGCATCCTGCTGCACGACGGCACCCACGAGACCGTACGGCCGTACACCGCGTGGTGGTTGCGCGGGCACCCGGTCCTCGACGGGCGCCGCCCGGCCGGGCTGCTCGCCGCCGGCGGGGACCCGCTGCTGCGCGGGCTGTACGACGAGGCCGACGCCACCGGGTTCGAGGACGAGCAGGTGCTGCGGGCCCTGGGCGTGCGCACCTCGGTCGCGGCCCTGCTGGACGAGCCCGGCGGCGCCGCCGAGCTGCTGGACCGGCTCGCCGACCCCGCGCGCACCGTGACCCCCGCACAACTGCACGGCTTGTACGGCGCGCTGGCGGAGATGGACCCCGAGCAGGTGACCCTGCCGGAGGAGCTGCGGGCCGTGGTGGACGGCCGGGTGGAGGTCGTGGACGCGGCGGAGGCGGTCGTGGTCGACTCGCCCGACCTGCTGCCGTTCACCGCCGGGATCCCGCTGCTGCCGGTACGGCCGTCCCGCGCGGCCGAGCTGGCGGAGCTGTTCCAGGTGCGGCGGCTGAGCGAGTCCGTCACCGGCGAGGTGCACTCCGAGGGGACCGAGCACGAGGTGCCGGAGCCGGTGCGGGTGCTGCTCGGGCCGCGTACGCCCGGGACGTACGTGGAGCACGACGAACTCGTGGTGGACGGCGTGGAGATCGACTGGCGGCTCACCGACGACGGCGTGCTCCACGCGGCCACCCTGGAGGGGGTCGCGGCCGGGCTGGCGTGGGCGGCGGGACAGTGGCCCCGGCGCTTCGAGGTGGCGGCCCTGCTGGAGGACCCGTCACGGACACAGGAGCTGGCCCGGGACCGCTGGTTCGACTGACGGCGCCCCGGCGACCGCCTCCGGAAATCTCTTACAACTTCTTCAACTTCCGTACAACCGTTCCCCTGCGTGCCGAGTCTGACCCACCGCAGTCACCGGACTCAGCCATCGCCACGCACGCAGGGGAACACATGCGGATCAGCGCCACCACCGCCGTCGCCGGCGGCACCTCGCCGTCCCGGCCGCGCCGGCCGGCGGCTCCGGCACGCCTCTCCCGCGCGGGCGCCTCGGCCGTCGCGGCGGTGAGCGCCGCCCGTGATGCCGAACGTGCGGCAGCCGTGCGGTGAAGCCGCCGGAAACTCCCGGCTTCCGTCGTACAACCAGTCGATTCCCTCGCGGGTCTGATGCCGTGAGTCGACTGACTCCTTGATCACTTTGGACCTCGGGTCCACTTTCTCCACACAGGGGAACGCATGCGTATTCGCGCCACCGTGGCCGCCGTCTCCGGCGCCCTGGCCCTCTCCGCCCTCGTCGTGCCTGCCGCGCAGGCCGCCGGCGGCTCCGCGACGCCCTCCAAGGCCGACATCCTCAAGATCCGCGAGGCCGCCCAGGGCGCCTCCTCCGGCAAGACCGCGTTCGCCGCCTCGAGCGACACCGACGAGCCGTACGCGATGGACGTCACCTTCTCCGACTTCAAGATCGCCGGCGCGGTCAAGGTCGGCACGACCAACCACGTCGCCACCACGGTCACCTACACGATGACCCACGGCACGGACGTCGACATCAGCGCCGACGACTTCGTCACCGGCCCCTACATCTACAAGGGCTCGTACGACACGCCGGACAACATGCTCTTCGGCGACGCCCCGGCCACCTGCACGCCCACCTCGTCGACCACCGCCAGCTGCAAGGGCAACATCGACGTCTACCCGGCCGAGGGCGAGCTGATGAACTCCGACGCCGGCACGTGGCACGGCGGCGCCCTCGCCATCGCGTACAACGGCCAGGACCCGAGCAGCTCCGACTTCGACATCACCAAGGTCGGTTACGCCGACCAGGGCGACCTCGGCACCACGCTGGTCCAGCGCTACTCCAAGCTGACGGTCAACGCCTCCCCCGAGCCGGTGAAGAAGGGCAAGACCATCACGGTCACCGGCAAGCTGTCCCGGGCCAACTGGGAGGACAACGCCTACCACGGCTACACCAACCAGTCCGTGAAGCTGCAGTTCCGCAAGAAGACCTCCAGCACCTACACCACGCTGAAGACCATCAAGTCGGACTCGTACGGCAACCTGAAGACGACGACCACCGCCTCGGTCGACGGCTACTGGCGCTTCTCCTTCGCGGGCACCTCGACCACCCCGGCGGTCAACGCCACGGGCGACTACGTCGACGTGCAGTAATGGATCGGTAAGCGCGGCACAAAATCCGGTCCGCGGGGGCTCCAGCCGTACAACCGACGGCAGCCCCCGTGGATCTGATCGCGTGAGTCGACCGACTCCACGATCACTTCTCCCTCCAAGGGAACGCACATGCGCATACGTGCCGTCGTGGCCGCCGCTTCCGGCGCCCTGGCCCTCACCGCCCTCGCAGTCCCGGCCGCCCAGGCCGTCACCGACTCGGGCACCCCCTACACGCTGAACGTGAGCTTCTCGAGCGTGTCCATCGCCAAGGCGATCAAGGTGGGCACCACCAACGAGGTCAGCGCCAAGTACACGTACACCCTGACGCACGGCTCGGACGTGGACATCCACGCGAGCGACTTCTACACCGACGCCTTCCTCTACCACGGCTCCTACAGCGACACGGCCCCCGAGCTGTACGGCGACAACCCGGCCGGCTGCACGGACGTCACGTCGACCACCGCCACCTGCACGGGCTACATCAACATCTACCCGGCCGACGCCGACCCGAAGAGCGCGGACGCGGGTACCTGGAACGTGGCCGTCGAGGCCGTCGCCTTCAACGGCCAGGACCAGCAGAACCCCGACATGAGCAAGGTCGGCTACAAGGACCAGAGCGGCCTGGGCACCACCCTGGTGCAGCGCTACTCCAAGCTGACGACGACCGTGAGCTCGACGTCCGTCTACAAGGGCAAGACCTTCACGGTGTCGGGCAAGCTCTCCCGCGCGAACTGGGACGACAACCTGTACCACGGCTACGCCAACCAGCCGGTCAAGCTCCAGTTCCGCAAGGCCGGCACCACCACATACACCACGGTCAAGACGGTGTACACCGACTCCTACGGCAACCTGAAGACCAGCGCCACCGCGAACTACAGCGGCTACTGGCGCTACTCCTTCGCCGGCACCACGACCACCCCGGCGGTCAGCGCCACGGGTGTGTACGTCGGTGTGAAGTAGCCCCGGCCTAGTCGGGAAAACGGCGGCCGCCCCACTTCCAGAGCCATTCCAGGGCGGCCGCCGCCACCACCGCGATGCCGACGGCGGTCCACGGCATCGTGAGCCCCACCAGCCTCAGCGCGAAGAAGTCCTGCAGCGCGGGCACGGCCAGCACCAGCAGGAACGCCGCTCCCATCGCGGCCACCAGGGCCAGCCGCCACCAGGTGTAGGGCCGGGCGATGATCGCCAGGATCCACAGGGAGACCAGGAAGAGGGTCAGCGTCGCCGCGCTGGTCTGCGCGCCCAGCCGGCCGCCTCCGGTGTAGACGCCGCGGGCGATCAGATACGTCACGAAGGTCGCCGCCCCCGCCACCGCCCCGCCCGGCACCGCGTACCGCATCACACGGCGCACGAAGTGCGGTCTCGCCCGCTCCTTGTTGGGCGCCAGGGCCAGGAAGAACGCCGGGACGCCGATGGTGAGCGTGGACAGCAGGGTCAGGTGCCGGGGCAGGAACGGGTACTCGACCTGGGCACAGACCACCAGGACCGCCAGCAGCACCGAGTAGACGGTCTTCACCAGGAACAGCGTCGCCACCCGGGTGATGTTGCCGATCACCCGGCGGCCCTCCGCGACCACCGACGGCAGGCTCGCGAAGCTGTTGTCCAGCAGCACGATCTGCGCCACCGCCCGGGTCGCCTCCGAGCCGGAGCCCATGGCGACCCCGATGTCGGCGTCCTTCAGCGCGAGTACGTCGTTCACGCCGTCGCCGGTCATCGCGACCGTGTGCCCGCGCGACCGCAGCGCCCCGACCATGTCCCGCTTCTGCCGCGGGGTGACCCGCCCGAAGACCGTCCCCCGGTCCAGCGCCTCGGCCATCCCGGTCCGGTCGGCGGGCAGGCGCCGCGCGTCCACGGCCGTCCCCGCGAGGCCGAGCTTGCCGGCGACCGCGCCGACCGACACCGCGTTGTCGCCGGAGACGACCTTGGCGCGGACGTTCTGCTCCGCGAAGTAGCGCAGGGTGTCGGCGGCGTCGGGCCGCAGCCGCTGCTCCAGGACGACGAGGGCGGTGGGGCGGCCGCCGCGGGCCGGGTCGGGGTCGTCCAGGTCGCGGTTCGTGCGGGTCAGCAGCAGCACCCGCTGCCCCTGTTCGTTGAGGCGCTCGGTCTCCGCCAGGGCCGGGTCGCCGGGCGCGAGGAGGACGTCGGGGGCGCCCAGCAGCCAGGTGCTGGAATCGCCGTCGGCCTCGCTGAACGCGGCCCCGCTGTACTTGCGGGCCGAGGAGAACGGCAGCGACTCCACGCAGCGCCAGTCGTCGCTGTCCGGACAGGCGTCGATGATCGCCTGGAGGGAGGCGTTGGGGCGCGGGTCGGACTCGCCGAGCGCGCCGAGCACCTTGCGTATGTACGCCTCGTCGGCGCCGCCCAGCGGCCGCAGCTCGGTGACGTCCATGCCGCCCTCGGTGAGGGTGCCGGTCTTGTCCAGGCAGACGGTGTCGACGCGGGCCAGCCCCTCGATCGCCGGCAGCTCCTGCACCAGGCACTGTTTCCGGCCGAGCCGGATGACGCCGATCGCGAAGGCCACGGAGGTGAGCAGCACCAGCCCCTCGGGGACCATCGGGACGATGCCGCCGACCGTGCGGGCCACCGCGTCCTTGAGTCCGTGGTTCTTGACGACGAGCTGGGTGACGACGAGCCCGGTCGCGGCCGGGACCATCATCCAGGTGACGTACTTGAGGATCGCGGAGATGCCGGTGCGCAGTTCGGAGTGGACCAGGGTGAAGCGGGAGGCCTCCTCGGCGAGCCGGGCCGCGTAGGCCTCGCGGCCGACCCTGGTGGCCTGGAAGGCGCCGCCGCCCGCGACGACGAAGCTGCCGGACAGCACCGGGTCGCCGGCCCGTTTGACCACCGGGTCCGCCTCACCGGTGAGCAGCGACTCGTCGATCTCCAGCCCGTCGGCCTCCGCGCAGACCCCGTCGACCACGACCTTGTCGCCCGGCCCGACCTCTATCAGGTCGCCGAGCACGATCTCGTGGACGGCCACCGGGAGGGCGGTGCCGTCGCGGCGCACCGTCGGCCGGGCCTCGCCGATCACCGCGAGCGCGTCGAGGGTCTGCTTGGCCCGCCACTCCTGGACGATGCCGATGCCGGTGTTGGCCAGGATCACGAAGCCGAAGAGGCTGTCCTGGATCGGCGCGACGAAGAGCATGATCAGCCAGAGCACGCCGATGATCGCGTTGAACCGGGTGACGACGTTGGCCCGGACGATCTCGCCCAGCGACCTGCTGCTGCGCACCGGTACGTCGTTGATCTGCCCGCGCGCACGCCGCTCGGCCACTTCGGCGTCGGTCAGCCCGGTCGGCCGGCTCACGGGCAGGGCCATGGGGTGCACGGGGTCGAGTTCGGCGCCCGCGTCGATATGGCTCATGCCATCGACGGTACGTGCCGATTTGTCCCCTTGCCCGCCTTCCGGTCGACCGAGCTGATGGCCTTCCGGCCGACCGAGCTAATGAGCCGACGTCGACCGCAGGTCCGCCGCCTTCTTGATCGCGGCGTCCCGCCTCCTGACGTACCAGATGCCGATCAGCCCCAGCCCGCCCCCGGCCAGGCAGGTCCACAGCCACCACAGGTGCCCGTGGTCCTCGAACCAGCCGTAGAACGGGAGCTGCACGAGGAAGAGGGCGAACCAGACGATCGTCCCGCCGGTGATGGTGGCGGCCACGGGGCCCTCCAGGGGCTCCGGCGCCTCGTGCTTGGGGGTCCACTTGGCCATACGGCACAGCTTACGAGGCGATCAGGTCTACGCGCGGAGATAGCGATCTATGACTCATACCTTCATACTGAAACCGTTTGTCTGTGTCCACTTCTGTTCGTACGAAACTCCAACGGGGCTCGGGGGAACCCCGTCGGTGATGAGGTAACGCATGTCCACCTCGGCACCCGCCAAGGTCCCGACCCCCGAAATCCCGGGCGGTGCGCCCGCTCAGGGCGCGCTCGACCGCTACTTCCGGATCTCCGAGCGCGGCAGCTCCGTCGCCCGCGAGGTCCGCGGCGGTCTCGCCACCTTCTTCGCGATGGCGTACATCATCGTGCTGAACCCGATCATCCTCAGCAGCGCGAAGGACATGTACGGGCACCACCTGGACAACGGCCAGCTGGTGACGGCGACCGCGCTGACGGCCGCGTTCACCACGCTCCTCATGGGCGTCATCGGCAACGTGCCGATCGCGCTCGCCGCCGGCCTCGGCGTGAACTCGGTCGTCGCGCTGCAGCTGGCGCCCCGGATGTCCTGGCCGGACGCCATGGGCATGGTCGTCCTCGCGGGCTTCGTGGTCATGCTGCTGGTCGCCACGGGCCTGCGCGAGCGCGTGATGAACGCCGTGCCGTTCGGGCTGCGCAAGGCGATCTCGATCGGTATCGGCCTGTTCATCATGCTGATCGGCCTGGTCGACTCCGGCTTCATCACGCGCATGCCGGACGCCGCGCAGACCACCGTCCCGGTCCAGCTCGGTGTGGGCGGCCATCTGCACGGCTGGCCGGTGCTGGTCTTCATCCTCGGCGTGCTGCTCACCTTCGCGCTGATCGTCCGCAAGACGCCGGGCGCGATCCTGATCTCGATCGTCGGCATGACCGTCCTCGCGATGATCCTCAACGCGGTCACCACGATCCCGTCCTGGGGCCTGACCGTCCCGAAGTGGCCCGGCAACCCGGTCGCCACCCCCGACTTCGGCCTGGTCGGCCAGGTCAGCCTGTTCGGCGGCTTCTCCAAGGTCGGCGTGCTGACCGGCGTCCTGTTCGTCTTCACGGTCCTGCTGTCGTGCTTCTTCGACGCGATGGGCACGATCATGGGCGTCAGCGACGAGGCGAAGCTGACCGACGCCGAGGGCTACATGCCGGGCATCAACAAGGTCCTGTTCATCGACGGCCTGGCGGTCGCGGCGGGCGGCGCCGGCTCCTCCTCGGCCACCACCGCGTTCGTGGAGTCCACGGCCGGTGTCGGCGAGGGCGCCCGCACGGGCCTCGCGAACGTGGTCACGGGCGGCCTCTTCGCCGTCGCGCTCTTCCTCACCCCGGTCGCCACGATGGTGCCCTCCCAGGCGGCGACGCCGGCGCTGATCGCGGTCGGCTTCCTGATCCTGTCGAACTCGATCAAGGAGATCGACTGGGCCGACTACACGATCGCGATCCCGGCGTTCGTGACAATGCTGATGATGCCGTTCACCTACTCGATCACGAACGGCATCGGCATGGGCTTCATCACCTTCACCGTGCTGCGGCTGGCGGCCGGCCGGGCCCGCGAGATCCCGGTGCCCATGTACGTGGTCTCGGCGGTGTTCGCCTTCTACTACCTGATGCCGGCCCTGGGGCTCACCTGACCGGCGGGCGTCACCTGACGCCGTAGAACTTCTCCGTCTCCTCGACGGCGGCCTGGAACCGCTCGTCGAAGTCGTCCCGGATGAGCGTGCGGACCACATAGTCCTGCACGCTCATTCCTCTTTTCGCCGCGTGGTCCCGGAGCCTTTCGAGCAGCTCCCCGTCTATCCGCAGGCTGAGCACACTGGTCCCCATGCGTACGAGGGTCGCCACATCCGGGGCCCCGATGCGTCACTTTCCGGAACCGACTCACTCATACGGGTGATCGAAGGGGTTCAGTGGCGGGTATCACGGGCATCCGGGCGTGTCACGGTAGTCCTTAGGCAGGGTAATGAGATACCCTAAAGAACATGCCGGACCTCACCCATGGCGACGACGCTGCCGCCGTGAACTCACTCCGCTCCGCCGTGATGCGGCTGTCCCGTCGACTCAAGCACCAGCGGGTCGACGAGTCGCTGAGCCCGACGGAGATGTCGGTGCTCGGCACCCTCGCCCGCTGCGGCTCGGCCACCCCGGGCGAGCTCGCCCGCAAGGAGCACGTCCAGCCGCCGTCGATGACCCGCATCGTGGCGCTGCTCGAGGCCAAGGGGCTGGTCCGGCTGGAGCCGCACCCCGAGGACCGGCGCCAGAAGGTCGTCACCCAGACCGAGCAGGCCGAGGCGATGCTCGAGGAGAGCCGCCGCAAGCGCAACGCGTTCCTGGCCGGCCTGGTCGAGGGCCTCGACGAGGACGAGTGGGCCACCCTGCGCGCCGCCGCCCCTGTGCTGGAGAAGCTCGCACACCTGTAAGCCCACGATGGAGGAGGCGAACGCTTTTGAGTACGGGATCCGGAACACCTTCCGCCCCCGCACCGACCACCCCCACTACCCGCACCGCCCGCACGTCCTCGATGTTCAGCTCGCTGAAGATCCGGAACTACCGCCTCTTCTTCCTCGGCCAGGTCGTCTCCAACACCGGCACCTGGATGCAGCGCATCGCCCAGGACTGGCTCGTCCTCAGCCTCACCGGCTCCTCCGCCGCGGTGGGCATCACGACGGCCCTGCAGTTCCTGCCGATGCTGCTCTTCGGCCTGTACGGCGGTGTCCTGGTCGACCGGCTCCCCAAGCGCCCCGCGCTGCTGGTCACCCAGTCCGCCATGGCCGTGACGGGCCTGGCGCTCGCCTTCCTCACGCTCTCCGGCCATGTCCAGGTCTGGCACGTCTACGTCGCCGCCTTCGCCGTGGGCCTCGCCACGGTGGTCGACAACCCGGCCCGGCAGTCCTTCGTCTCCGAGATGGTCGGCCCCGAGCAGCTGCAGAACGCGGTCAGTCTGAACTCCGCGAACTTCCAGTCCGCCCGCCTGGTCGGCCCGGCCGTCGCCGGTGTGATGATCACCGGCGTGGGCACCGGCTGGGCGTTCCTCGCCAACGGCCTGTCCTTCGTCGCGCCCATCGCCGGCCTGCTGCTGATGCGCGCCCGCGAGCTGCACGTCGTCGACCGCGCCCCGCGGGGCAAGGGACAGCTGCGCGAGGGCCTGCAGTACGTGGCCGGCCGGCCCGAGCTGATCTGGCCGATCGTCCTCGTCGGTTTCATCGGCACCTTCGGCTTCAACTTCCCGGTGTGGCTGTCGGCCTACGCGGACGACGTCTTCCACTCCGGCGCCGGTTCCTACAGCCTCTTCAACACCCTGATGGCCGTCGGCTCCCTGTGCGGCGCCCTGCTCGCCGCCCGGCGCGGCACGGCACGGCTGCGTGTCCTGACCGCCGCCGCGCTGGCCTTCGGCACGCTGGAGGTGGTGGCCGCGCTGGCCCCGTCGTACTGGCTGTTCGCGCTGCTCATGGTGCCGATAGGGGTCTGCGGCCTGACGGTCAACGTCACCGCGAACACCGCCGTGCAGATGGCCACCGACCCGGCCATGCGGGGCCGGGTGATGTCCCTGTTCATGATGGTGTTCATGGGCGGTACGCCGCTGGGCGCGCCCGTCGTCGGCTGGATCACCGACACCTACGGCGCCCGGACCGGCTTCGCCCTCGGCGGCGTCGTCTCGGCCGCGGCCGCCGCGGTCGTCGGCCTGGTCCTGGCCCGCGTCGGCGGCCTGCGCCTGACGGTGGGCTGGCACCACGGCCACCCCCGGGTCCGGTTCGTCCCGAGGGACCGGGAGCGGCTGACCACGGCGGCATAGCAAGCGCCGCGCTCCAGGCGACCGGTACGCGCTCACCCCGCGTGCCGGCGTCTGCGAAGGTGAGGACATGAGACTCTTCGCCGCGGTGCTCCCCCCGGAGAACGTCGTCCATGAGCTCGCCGCCGAGGTCGCCCGGCTCAAGCGGCTGCCCGGCGCGGAGCGGCTGCGCTGGACCCACCGGCCCGGCTGGCACTTCACCCTCGCCTTCTACGGCGAGGTCGACGACGGTCTCGTACCGGACCTGACCGACCGCCTGGCCCGCGCGGCCCACCGCACGGCGCCCTTCACCCTGGCCCTCGCCGGCGGCGGCCAGTTCGGCCACGGCAAGGCCCTGTGGACCGGCGCCCTCGGCGAGGTGGAGACGATGCGGCTGCTGGCCGACCGGGCGGAGTCGGCGGCCCGGAAGGCGGGCGTGCCGATGGGGGAGCACCGGCGGTACACGGCCCACCTGACGGTGGCGCGCAGCCGCGCCGGGATGGACGTACGGCCGTATGTCGAGCTGCTCCGCGCGTTCACCAGCCGGAGCTGGACGGTGAACGAGCTGGTGCTGGTGCGGAGCAATCTGCCGCGCTCGGGCGTGGAGGGCGAGCAGCCCCGGTACGAGACGGTCGCCCGCTGGGAGCTCGGCGCCGTTGGTTAGGCTCGAGGCGTGGACCCGAAAACCCGGAACCGGATCATGGCCGGTGTGCTTGTGCTGATGTTCGTCGTCGTGGCCTTGGCGGCAGCCGTCAAGTAGACGTCGTGCGGAGCGGCGGAGCCGCATGCAGCCCCGCCGCCCTCATGGTGCCGACCGGTGATCCGCCCTACCAGGCGAAGGCCTCCGGGGACGGGCCCGGGCCCGGGAAGATCTCGTCCAGCCCCGCCAGCAGCTCCTCGCTCAGCTCCAGCTCCGTCGCCCTGATCGCCGACTCCAGCTGCTCGGCCGTACGCGGGCCGACGATGGGACCGGTCACACCCGGCCGGGTCAGGAGCCAGGCCAGGGCCACCTCGCCGGGCTCCAGACCGTGCTTGTCGACCAGGTCCTCGTACGCCTGGATCTGGGCGCGGGCGGCCGGGTCCTTGAGGGTGTCCGCGGCCCGGCCGGAGGCGCGGCGGCCGCCCTGCACCTCCTTCTTGATCACGCCGCCGAGCAGACCGCCGTGCAGCGGCGACCACGGGATGACCCCGAGGCCGTAGTCCTGCGCGGCCGGGATGACCTCCATCTCGGCGCGCCGCTCGGCGAGGTTGTACAGGCACTGCTCGCTGACCAGTCCGATGGTGCCGCCGCGGCGGGCGGCGACCTCGTTGGCCTGGGCGATCTTGTAGCCGGGGAAGTTGGAGGAGCCGACGTAGAGGATCTTGCCCTGCTGGACCAGGGTGTCGATGGCCTGCCAGATCTCCTCGAACGGGGTGTCCCGGTCGATGTGGTGGAACTGGTAGAGGTCGATGTAGTCCGTCTGCAGCCGCTTCAGGCTGGCGTCCACCGCGCGCCGGATGTTCAGCGCGGAGAGCTTGTCGTGGTTGGGCCAGGCCGGCTGCCCGTCGGCGCCCATGTTGCCGTAGACCTTGGTGGCGAGGACGACCTTGTCGCGGCGCTCGCCGCCCTTGGCGAACCAGTTGCCGATGATGCTCTCGGTCCGCCCCTTGTTCTCCCCCCACCCATACACGTTGGCGGTGTCGAAGAAGTTGATGCCCGCGTCGAGGGCGGCGTCCATGATCGCGTGACTGTCGGCCTCGTCCGTCTGCGGCCCGAAGTTCATCGTCCCGAGGACGAGCCGACCGACCTTGAGTCCCGTGCGTCCAAGCTGCGTGTACTTCATGGTCCTCTAGCCAACGGCTTGAAGTGCGCTCTAAGCAAGGGCTTTCGGCCGGAGGTGTCGCGGCTCAGAGGCCGAGCCCGCCCGCGATCGCCAGTTCCCGCTTGGTGAACTCGCCCGTGAGCAGGGGCATGGCCTTCCCGATCGCCGCCCGCGCCTGCGGCAGTTCCAGGGAGGCGTCGTGCTGCTCCTTGCTCCCCCAGACCTCGGTCACCCAGATCGTCACGTCGTCATCGTCGGCGACGCCCACGATGTACGCGTCGCAGCCGGCCGCGCGGAGGCCGCCGGCGGCGCCGAGGAGGATGGCCACGACCTCGTCACGGGAGCCGGGGGTGGTCTTCATGGAGGCGATGCAGCCGTAGGTCATGGGCCGCATCCTTACATCCGGCGTGTCAGTCGCGGGGAAACTCGTCGGTCTTGAGGACGAGGTCGATCACGGTGCCGGTGAGGTCGATGTCGGTGCCGAAGTCGACCCGGGTCCGCGTCGCGTAGTCGCCGTCCTTCGGATCGGTGAAGACGTAGCAGCGGCCCTGGTAGGGGTCGGCGATGACGTAGAGGGGGACCTCGGCGATCGCGTAGGCGGTCTTCTTGGGGCCGTAGTCGTTCTGGGCCGTGCCCTCGGAGATGACCTCGGCGACGAACTCGACGTCCTGGTAACGCCAGTGGCCCGTGTCGTCCTTCTCCGCCGAGTCCTTGAGCAGGGCGATGTCCGGGCAGAAGCCGTTCTCGTGGCCCGGGAAGTCGATGCGGACGTCCGAGAACACTTTGACGTCCATCCCGAACCTGTCCTCCAGCGCCCGCACGATGCGGCGGATGATGACCCAGTGGGTGTCCCGCTGTGGCGTCATATGGACGTTGCCCCCGACGATCTCGACCCTGTATCCCTCGGGGACGGGCATGCGCTCAAGCCGCTCGAACCACTCGTCCAGACTCTGGGTGTTGGTGTCGGCGTCGGCCATCTCGATCCTGTCTCCAAGGACGGTCATCGCGGCGCTCCTCCCCGGCTGCCCCAACGGACGAGTGCAGCCGCGCGGTTCAACGATACGCACGGTGACGGGGAAACGGCGGAATTCGGTCAGTCCGTTCCAGCCGCGTACGCCTGTCCGATCCCCCACGCCTCCCACATCGCCCCCGCGAACGCCCCCGCGATCCGGTGCTCCCCGCTTGCGTTGGGATGTGTGCCGTCGTAGGTGTCGGTGTGGATGTCGTAGCCCTCGGGGCGCGAGGCGAACACGATCGGGGAACGGGATTCGTCCAGGTCGGCCGCGCATTTCGCCAGCAGGTCGTTGAAGTGGTCCACCTGCGCGGCGAACGGCTCGTCCACCTGGGCCCGGATGTTCGGGATCACCGGCAGCAGCACCATGCGGACGCGCGGGTCGGCCTCGCGCGCGCTCGCGACGAAGGCGTGTACGTTCTCAGCCGTCTGCTCTGCGTTGGTGTAGAAGCCGAGGTCGATCAGGCCGAGGGAGACCAGCAGGACGTCCGCGCGGTGCCTCCGTACCGCCTCGCCGATCAGCGGGGCCATGTGCAGCCAGCCCTCGCCCCAGCCGGCCAGGTGACGGCGGGGGAAGTCCGGTTCGGCGTAGTCGTACGACGTCGGCGCCTCGGCGGCCTTGTCGTACAGCTCCTCGCGCGGGCCGACGAAGGTGAACGGGCCGCCGTACGTCTCGCACAGATGCCGCCACAGCCGGTAACGCCACGTGTGTTCGCCCGCGCTCCCGATCGTCATGGAGTCACCTACGGGCATGAACCTGAGCATCCGCTCATGATGGACGATCTCGCGCGCCGCTGGGGTGTGAGGCCCACCACGTCCGGCGGCCCCGGCACCGGCCCGCCCGGTGAACCACCGCAGGTGATGGCAGGCTTGGGGCATGCGCCGATCGTCCGCCGTCCTCGCCGGGTTGCTGCTCGCCGGCGCCTGCGCGCTGCCCGCCTCCGCCGCCGACGGGGACGGCGACCAGGGGTTCGCCTTCAAGGACCAGCGCATCAGCGAGTCCAGCGGGCTCGCCGCCTCCCGCCTCCACCGCGGCGTCTACTGGACGCACAACGACAGCGGCCACGGGCCGTACATCTACGCCGTGGACAGCAGGACCGGGAAGACCGTCGCCCGCATCACCCTGCGCGGCATCGGCGCCCCGCGTGACGTCGAGGCCATCTCCATCGGACCGCACAACGAGATCTACCTGGGCGACATCGGCGACAACCTCGGCGGCACCTGGCCGTACGTGTGGATCTACCGGCTCCCGGAGCCGAAGCAACTGCGCGACCAGACGGTCACCGCCACGCAGTACGTCGTGAAGTACGCCAACGGCCCGCGCGACGCCGAGTCGCTGATGGTCCATCCGAAGACCGGCCGGGTCTACATCATCGACAAGAAGGAGAACGGCGGGCACCTGTACGAGGGCCCGGCCACCCTCTCCCCGTCCGGCACGAACGTCTTCCGGCCGGTCGCGCCCGTCGACCTGTGGGCCACGGACGCGGCGTTCTCCCCGGACGGACGGCAGTTGGTGGTGCGCGGTTACTTCGGCGGGATCCGCTACGACTGGAACGGCGGCCGTATCAAGCGCGAGGGACGGCTGGACGTGCCCCTGCAGGGGCAGGGCGAGGGCGTCACCTACTCCGCCGACGGCACCAAGCTGCTGTACAGCAGCGAGGGTGCGGGCAGCGAGGTCGTGGCGAAGGACGCGCCGGGCGGAGGTTCGGCCAAGTCGCCGTCCACCGCCGGGAGTCCGGCCCACAAGGGCGGTGGCGGCGGTGTCGGTGCCGGGAGCCTGAAGGTCGGGGCCGTCGTGGTCGTGGTCGGGATCGCCGCCGTCCTCGCGCTGAGCCGGCGGCGACGGCGAGGCTGAAGGGCAATCCGTGCGCTCGTCACGGATGCGCGCCGAGTGTCTTGACGTGAGCATGGCGCTCGCGTTTCCTAGGGGATGCGCGGCGCATGGGAGCGCTCCCATACCCTCACTCCGAGCCGCGCCTCCCGAGAGGACAAGGCACATGTTCCGCAGCCTGCGAAGAGCGCTGTGTGCAGCCGCCGCCGCGCTCCTCCTGCCCCTGGCCGGGGCACAGACCGTCCACGCGGCCACCGCCGGAGCGCACGCCAAGGCCACGGCCGAGGCGCCCGGCGCCGGTTACTGGCACACCAGCGGCCGGCAGATCCTGGACGCGGCCGGGCAGCCGGTGCGCATCGCCGGGGTCAACTGGTTCGGCTTCGAGACCAGCAACCAGGTCGTCCACGGCCTCTGGTCGCGCGACTACAAGAGCATGATCGACCAGATGAGGTCGCTGGGTTACAACACCATCCGGCTGCCGTACAGCGACGACATCCTCAAGTCCGGCGCCATGCCGACCAGCATCGACTTCTCCAGCGGCAAGAACGCCGACCTCCAGGGCCTGACCTCGCTGCAGGTCATGGACAAGATCGTGACGTACGCCGGACAGGACGGGCTGAAGGTGATCCTGGACCGGCACCGCCCCGACTCCAGCGGCCAGTCCGCGCTCTGGTACACCTCCTCGGTCCCCGAATCGACCTGGATCGCCGACCTGAAGGCGCTCGCGTCCCGCTACAAGGGCCAGGACACGGTCATCGGCATCGACCTGCACAACGAGCCGCACGACCCGGCCTGCTGGGGCTGCGGCGACCAGTCCACCGACTGGCGCCTGGCCGCCGAACGGGCCGGCAACGCGGTCCTGTCCGTCAACCCGAACCTGCTCGTCTTCGTGGAGGGCGTGCAGACGTACAACGGCGTGTCGGGCTGGTGGGGCGGCAACCTGATGGGGGCCGGGCAGTACCCGGTGCGGCTCGACGTGGCGAACCGGGTCGTCTACTCCGCCCACGACTACGCCACCAGCGTGGCCCAGCAGAGCTGGTTCAGCGACCCGTCCTTCCCGGACAACATGCCCGGCATCTGGGACAAGTACTGGGGCTACCTCTTCAAGCAGAACATCGCCCCGGTGTGGGTCGGCGAGTTCGGTACGACCCTGCAGTCGACGGTGGACCAGAAGTGGCTGGCGGCGCTGGTGAGTTACCTGCGGCCCACGTCGACGTACGGCGCCGACTCCTTCCAGTGGACGTTCTGGTCGTGGAACCCCGACTCCGGTGACACGGGCGGGATCCTGAAGGACGACTGGCAGACCGTGGACACCGTGAAGGACGGCTATCTGACCGGTATCAAGGCGCCGCTCTTCGCGAGCAGCGGCGGGTCCGGCGGCGGCACCGGTGGCGGTGGAGGCGGCGGGGGCAGCTCGGCGGCCTGCACCGCGGCCTACTCCGTCAGCAGTGACTGGGGCAGCGGGTTCAACGCGGACGTGACCGTGAAGAACACCGGGACCGCTCCGCTGTCGTCCTGGAAGGTCACCTGGACGTGGAGCGGCGGGCAGAAGGTCACCTCCCTGTGGAACGCCTCGTACACGCAGAGCGGTTCGAGCGTGACCGCGACGAACACCGCGTACAACGGCAGCCTGGCCGCGGGCGCTTCGACGAGCTTCGGCTTCGGAGCGGCCCCGGGCGGCGCGGCGACGCCGACACTCACGTGCACGCCCGCGTGAGGACCGCCGCCCGCCGGCCCTGACCAGGGCGCGGGCCCGTGTCCCTCGCAGGGGACTGGGCAGAGGACCGCGCACGGACCCCGTACAGGGGACTGCGCACCAAGAAGGGCGCCCGGTGGCGATCACCGGGCGCCCTTCAGCGTCGTACGCGCCGCGAGGTCAGAGCCTCTCGATCACGTAGTCGACGCACTTCGTCAGCGCCTCGACGTCCGCCGGGTCGATCGCCGGGAACATCGCGATGCGCAGCTGGTTGCGGCCGAGCTTGCGGTACGGCTCGGTGTCCACGATGCCGTTGGCGCGCAGCACCTTGGCGACGGCGGCCGCGTCGATCTCGTCGGAGAAGTCGATCGTGCCGATGACCTGCGAGCGCTTGGCCGGGTCCGCGACGAACGGGGTGGCGTACTTGGACTCCTCCGCCCAGGAGTACAGGCGGGTCGAGGAGTCCTTGGTGCGGGCGGTGGACCAGGCGAGACCGCCCTGGCCGCCCAGCCACTCCAACTGCTGGTTCAGCAGGAAGAGGGTGGCGAGGGCCGGGGTGTTGTACGTCTGGTTCTTGCGGGAGTTGTCGATCGCCGTGGGCAGGCTGAAGAACTCCGGGACGTGCCGGCCGGAGGCGTGGATCCGCTCGGCGCGCTCGATCGCGGCCGGGGAGAAGATGCCGATCCACAGGCCGCCGTCGGAGGCGAACGACTTCTGGGGCGCGAAGTAGTAGACGTCGGTCTCGGCGACGTCGACCGGGAGGCCGCCCGCGCCGGAGGTGGCGTCCACGAGGACGAGCGCGCCCTCGTCGGCGCCGGCCACGCGCTTGATCGGCATGGCGACACCGGTGGAGGTCTCGTTGTGGGTGAAGGCGTAGACGTCGACGCCCGCCTCGGCCCGCGCCTCGGGGTGGCTGCCGGGGTCGGCGGAGATCACGGTCGGCTCGGCCAGCCACGGGGCGAGCTTGGCGGCCTTGGCGAACTTGGAGGAGAACTCGCCGAAGCTCAGGTGCTGGGACTTGCTCTCGATCAGGCCGTGGGTGGCGATGTCCCAGAAGGCGGTCGAGCCGCCGTTGCCGAGGATCACCTCGTAGCCCTCGGGCAGGGAGAACAGTTCGGAGATCCCCTCGCGGACCTTGCCGACCAGGTTCTTGACGGGCGCCTGGCGGTGGGAGGTGCCGAGCAGGGAGCTTCCGGTCGCGGCGAGGGCGTCGAGCGCCTCGGTGCGCACCTTGGAGGGGCCCGCGCCGAAACGTCCGTCGGCGGGCTTGATGTCAGCGGGAATCTGGATGTCGGCCACGACTCGGAGGGTATCCGGTGGGCGAAACCGGGCGGAACCGTGTCCGTCCGATGAGACGAGATCACCGGGCACCGGACTCGTGAATTCGTACGACGATATGTGCGAGGCTGTGGAAAACTCTCGGTGACTGTCCGTGAGCGGATGCATCCTGGGACGCATGACGGATGACTCGGGTCTCGAAGCGGAGCTGCGCGGCGCCGTCCGGGGCGAGGTCGGTTTCGACACCGCCTCCCGGGCGCTGGTCACCATGGACGCGTCCAACTACCGGCGCGTCCCGCTGGGCGTGGTCGCCCCGAGAGACGCCGACGACGTGGCCGCGGTGCTGGAGGTCTGCCGGGCGCGCGGGGTGCCGGTGGTGGCGCGCGGCGGGGGCACGTCGATCGCCGGACAGGCCACCGGCACGGGCGTGGTGCTCGACTTCACCCGGCACATGAGCGGCCTGCTGGAGCTGGATCCCGCCACCCGTTCGGCCGTCGTCCAGCCGGGTCTGGTCCTCGACCGCCTCCAGGAGGCCGCCGCCCCGCACGGCCTGCGCTTCGGCCCCGACCCGTCCACGCACAGCCGGTGCACGCTCGGCGGGATGATCGGCAACAACTCCTGCGGCGCGCACTCGGTGGCCTGGGGCACCACGGCCGACAGCGTGCGCGAGCTGTCGGTGGTGACCGCGCGGGGCGCCCGGCTGCGGCTCGGGCGGGACTGGGCCGGGGCGCCGGACGGGCTGCGCGACCTGGTCGAGGGGGAGCCGGCCCGGCTGCGCACCGGCTTCCCGGACCTGCCCCGCCGCATCTCCGGGTACGCACTGGACGCGCTGCTGCCCGAGAAGGGCGCCGATGTCGCCCGCTCCTTCTGCGGCTCCGAGGGCACCCTCGCCATCCTCACCGAGGCGGTCGTACGGCTGGTGCCGGCCCCCCGCGCGCGTGCCCTGGCCGTGCTGGGGTACGGCGAGGAGAGCGCCGCCGCCGAGGCCGCGGCGGGCCTGCTCGCCCACGGGCCGCTGACCGTCGAGGGCATGGCCGCCGACCTGGTGCGCTCGCCGGCCGGGCTGCCCAAGGGCGGCGCCTGGCTGTTCGTGGAGACCGGCGGGGAGTCGGCGGCCGAGGCACGCGCGCGTGCGGAGGCGATCGTCCGCGCCGCCGACGTGGTCGACTCCCTGGTGGTGACGGACCCGGCCGCCCAGCGCACCCTGTGGCGCATCCGCGAGGACGCGAGCGGCACGGCCACCCGGATGCCGGACGGCAGCGAGGCGTGGCCCGGCTGGGAGGACTGCGCGGTGCCGCCCGCCCGGCTCGGCGCCTATCTGCGGGACTTCCGCGCCCTGCTGTCGGCGCACGGCCTGCGCGGCACGCCCTACGGCCACTTCGGCGACGGCTGCATCCACGTCCGGATCGACTTCGACCTGCTCACCGAGGCGGGCATCGGCCGCTTCCGCCGCTTCTCCGAGGAACTGGCCGACCTGGTGGTGGCGCACGGCGGCTCACTGTCCGGGGAGCACGGCGACGGACAGGCCCGCGCGGAGCTGCTGCCGCGGATGTACGGCGCGGAGCTGGTGTCCCTCTTCGAGCGGGCCAAGGCGCTCTGGGACCCGGACGACCTCCTGAACCCCGGAATGCTGGTCCGCCCGGCCCGGCTGGACGAGAACCTCCGCTTCTCGGTGCTGCCCCGCGAGCCGGTGGACGTGGCCTTCGGCTACCCGGCCGACGGCGGTGACTTCCGCGCCGCCGTCCGCCGCTGCGTCGGCGTCGCCAAGTGCCGTACGACGACCGTGTCCGGCCCGGCCGTGATGTGCCCCTCCTTCCGGGCCACCGGCGAGGAGGAGCACTCCACGCGCGGCCGGGCCCGGCTGCTGCACGAGATGCTGGCCGGCGACCCGGTCACCGGCGGCTGGCGCTCGACCGAGGTGCGCGACGCCCTCGACCTGTGCCTGTCCTGCAAGGGCTGCCGCTCCGACTGCCCGGTCGGCGTCGACATGGCCACCTACAAGGCGGAGTTCCTGCACCACCACTACGCCGGCCGCCGCCGCCCCGCCGCCCACCTCAGCATGGGCCGCCTGCCGCAGTGGCTGCGCTGGGCCGCCGCCACCCGCACGGCCCCCCTGCTCAACGCCCTCGCCTCGGTCGCCCCGTTGGCCGCCGTCGGCAAACGCCTGGGCGGCATCGCGTCCGAACGGGAGATTCCCCGGCTGGCGACGCGGACGTTCACCGGGTGGTGGCGCCGCCGCAAGCCCGCCGGGGGCGGCAGCGGCACGCTGGTGGTGCTGTGGCCGGACACCTTCACCGAGCATCTGTCGCCGTCCGTCGGCCGGGCCGCCGTGCGGGTGCTGGAGGACGCCGGGCTGCGCGTGGCCCTGCCGCCGACGCTGCTGGTGCGCGGGGGCGGGATCGGCGCCGGCCGGAGAAGGCCGGCCCTCGCCCTGCTCACCGCCCGCCGGGCCCGGGTCTGCTGCGGCCTCACCTATGTCTCCACCGGCCAGCTCGACCACGCCCGCAGGGTCCTGCGACGCACCCTGGACCTGATGGAACCGGTGCTGCGCGCCGGGGCCCCGGTCGTCGTCCTGGAACCGAGCTGCGCGGCGGCCCTCCGCACCGACCTGCCGGAGCTGCTGCACGACGACCCGCGCGCCGCCCGCCTCTCCGCGGCCGTCGTCACCTTCGCCGAGGCCCTCCAGCGCTACGCCCCGCACTGGACCCCGCCCGCCGTGGACCGCCCGGTCGCCGGCCAGACCCACTGCCACCAGCACGCGGTGCTCGGCGACACCCCCGACCGCCGGCTGCGCGAGGCGGCGGGCCTCACCGGCGAGCTGAGCGGGGGCTGCTGCGGCCTGGCGGGCAACTTCGGCTTCGAGAAAGGCCACTTCGAGGTGTCGAAGGCCTGCGCGGAGGAACAGCTCCTGCCGTCGGTCCGCGAGGCGCCTGCCCAGACGGTGATCCTCACCGACGGCTACTCCTGCCGCACCCAGCTGGAGCAACTGGCCGGGGTGCGGGGCCGGCACCTGGCGGAGGTGCTGGCGGAGGCGCTGGACCATTCCGGCCGTTCGGCAGGAGAGCCGCAGTGACCGGGGCGGCGAACGCCGAGGAATACGGCAGGGTGGCCGTGCTGTCCGACATCCACGGCGTGCTGCCCGCCCTGGAAGCGGTCCTTGCGGAACCGGAGCTGGCCGCCGCCGACCGGATCGTCCTCACCGGCGACATCACGGCCGGCCCCCAGCCGGCCGAGGTGCTGGACCTGCTGCGCGGCCAGGGCGAGCGGGTGCTGTGGCTCGGCGGGAACGCCGACCGGGAACTCGTGGAGTACCGGCGCGGCGAACGCACACGGATCCCGGACCCCATCGGCCCGTACGCGGCCGGCGCCCTGCGCGAGGACCAGGTCGACTTCCTCGCCGGCCTGCCCCGCACCCTCACCCTGCGCGTCCGCGGCCTCGGCACAGTCCTGTTCTGCCACGCCACGCCGCGCGACGACGAGGAACTGGTCCTGGTGGACTCCCGCCCGGCCCGCTGGGCGGAGGTCTTCACCGGACTCGACCCCGGCATCGGCACGGTCGTCTGCGGCCACACCCATATGCCGTACGTCCGCCTGGCGCACGGCCGTATGGTGGTCAACCCGGGCAGCGTCGGCATGCCCTACGGCCGCCCCGGCGCCCACTGGTGCCTCCTCGGCCCCGGCACCGACCTGCGGGTGACGCCGTACGACATACCGGCGGCCGTCGCCCGGCTGGTCCAGGAGTGCGCGTACGAGGGGATCGCCGAGTGGGCCGACTACTTCCTGTACGGCCGGGCGACGGACACGGAGGTGCTGGCCGCATGGGGGCCGAAGGACGGACGGCAGGCGGGTGCATCGGGGTGAGCCGTGCGGGGTGAGCGAAGCGCAGGGGCTTGTCCGGTACACGGCACAGGCGTACACGGCACGCGGCTCGGCGTCGGCTGGGCCTGCTCGGTATCGGTTCGGCCCGCTGGGCACTGGCTCCGCCTCGTCCGATTGCCCGCCCGGATTCGGCCGGACGGTGCTGGGAGAGGCCCGCGGCAGGTGAGGGGGTGCTCGCTTGGAGGGGTGCGCCCGTGCGGGCCTCCCTAGGGTGAGGGGACCGGCGACGATCTCCAAGGAGCGCGCATGACCCTCACCCTGCGGACCCTCACCCGCGCCGAGCACCTCGCCTTCGTGGCGGGCCGTCCCTCCGTCAGCCATATGCAGGTGCCGTCGTGGGGGGAGGTGAAGCAGGACTGGCGGGCGGAGAGCCTCGGCTGGTTCGAGGGCGACGGACGGCTCGTCGGGGCCGGGCTGGTGCTGCTGCGGCCGCTGCCGAAGCTCAGGCGCTACCTGGCCTATCTCCCGGAGGGGCCGGTCATCGACTGGGACGCGCCCGATCTGGAGCGCTGGCTGGAGCCGATGCTCGCGCACCTCAAGGGGCTGGGCGCGTTCTCGGTGAAGATGGGCCCGCCCGTGGTGGCCCGGCGCTGGAGTCCCGAGGCGGTCAAGGCCGCGATCGCCGACCCGGACGCGCACCGGCTGCGGGACGTGCCGCCGACCTCCTCCGAGCAGCGCGCCGCGGACCTGGCCGGCCGGCTGCGCCGGATGGGCTGGCGGCAGTCCGAGCCGGGCGGCGAGGACGGCTTCGCCGTAGGCCAGCCCCGGTACGTGTGCCAAGTGCCCTTCGCCGGACGGTCGTTGGACGACATCCATCGCGGGCTCAACCAGCAGTGGCGGCGTAACATCAAGAAGGCCGAGAAGGCGGGCGTGAAGGTCGTCCGGGGCGGTTACGAGGACCTGCCGGCCTTCTACGAGCTGTACACCGAGACCGCCCGCCGGGACCGGTTCATCGCGCGCCCGCTGCCGTACTTCCAGCGCATGTGTACCGCGCTCACCGCCGAGGACCCCGACCGGATGCGGCTGTACCTCGCCCACCACGACGGCGACCTCCTCGCCGCGGCCACGATGCTGGTCGTCGGCGGGCACGTCTGGTACTCCTACGGCGCCTCCACCGCACGCAAGCGCGAGGTGCAGCCCAACAACGCGATGCAGTGGCGGATGATGTGCGACGCCCACGAACTCGGCGCGCACGTCTACGACTTCCGCGGCATCACCGACACCCTGGAGGAGTCCGACCACCTCCTCGGCCTGCTCCGCTTCAAGGTGGGCGCGGGCGGCGAGGCCGTGGAGTACGTGGGGGAGTGGGACTTCCCGCTGAACCGCATGCTGCACAAGGCGCTTGACCTCTACATGGCCCGCCGCTGAGGAAGCTCTCAGCTTCTCAAAGCAACTCCCAGCATTTCCCAGGGGATTCACAGCGCCCCTTTGCCATTTTTGCCGTTGAGGCGGATGGGCGGCGTGTACGTTCTTCGGTGTGGGGTTCCGGACGCGGAATTCTGCAGCACACAAGTACAGCGCGACACAAGGAGTCGAAAATGAGCCTCAAGAAGCTCGCCCCGCTGCCCCCGAAGCCGAAGAAGCACCTCCCGGCCCCGCCCCCGCCGAAGCACAAGAAGAAGCACGAGCGGAAGCCGCTGCCCAAGCCGCTGCCCGGCCAGGACCACTGAACCGGCTGAGCGGGCGGTGAAGTGAAAGGGGGCCGATGGTGCACCGTCGGCCCCCTTTTGTTTTTCCCGCAGGATGGTGATCCGAAAGAAGAACGGAAATTCAATGGGCGAAGAGCACGACGAGTACGCGGACGCGGACGAATACGAGACCACCGAGACCCCGACCATTCCCGCCCGGACGGCATTCCGCCGTTTCTGGCCGCTGACCAAGGGGCTCAGAAAATGGCTGCTGGCCGTGTGGCTGTGCACGGTCCTCGCCGCGCTCGCCGAGACCGAGGCCATCCTGCTGTTCAGCGACCTCACCGACCACGCCCTGCAGCGGGGCTCACCGGCCGCGTTCTGGAGCCCGGCGGGCAAGTGGCTCGGGATCGCCGTGGCCGGCGCCGTTGTCGCCTACGCCGGCAACTCCCTCGCCGCCTGGGTGACCGAACGCTTCGTGATGCGGTTGCGCGAGCACGTCTTCGACCACGTCCAGCAGCTGCCGCCGCACTTCTTCCAGCGCCACCGCCAGGGCGACCTGCTCTCCCGGCTGACCAGCGACGTCGAGGCGATCGAGACGATGGTGGTGTCCGGCCTGGTCGGCGCCGCCTCGGCCGCCTTCTCCGCCCTCTTCTACGCGGCCGCCGCGTTCTGGCTGCGCTGGGACCTGGCCGCGGCCACCTTCGTCCTCGCGCCCCTGTTCTGGCTGGCCGCCCGCCGCTTCTCCGGTTCCATCAAGGACGTCTCCCGCGCGGGCCGGGTCGCCGACGGCGCGATCACCTCGGTGGTGGAGGAGTCCCTCGGCAACATCGTGCTCACCCAGGCCTACGGCCGCCGGGACGCCGAACGCCGCCGGCTGCGCGAGGAGGCGGGCGCCTGGTTCCGCGCCTCGGTCCGCTCCACCCGCCTGAACGAGGCGTACGAGCAGCTCGTACAGGTCATCGAGACGGTGTGCGTGCTCGCCGTGATCGGCATCGGGGCCTGGGAGATCTCCACCGGCCGCATGACCCTCGGCCAGCTCCTCGCCTTCGCCGCCTTCCTCGGCTACCTCTATCCGCCGGTGCGCGGCCTGGCCCAGCTCGGCCTCACCGTCACCGCCGCCACGGCCGGCGCCGAGCGGCTCATCGAGATCCTGGACGTCCGCCCCTCGGTCGCCGACCCGCGCCGGCCCGCGGACACCGGCCGCCCCGACGGCACGATCGAGGTCAGGGACGTCACCTTCCGCTACCCCGGCGCCGACAGCACCGCCCTCGACGACCTCTCCTTCACCGTCAGCCCCGGCGAGCTGGTGATCGTCACCGGCCCGAGCGGCGCCGGCAAGTCCACGGTCTCCAAGCTCCTGCTCCGCTTCTACGACCCGGACGCCGGCGAGATCCTCCTGGACGGCGTGCCCCTGCGGGACTTCCCCCTGGCCCGCCTGCGCGAGTACGTCACCCTGCTGCCGCAGGAGACCCTCGTCCTGCACGACACGGTCCGCGCCAACATCGCCTGCGGCCGGCCCGGCGCCAGCGACCAGGCCATCGAGGAGGCGGCGCGGGCGGCCGACGCGCACGACTTCATCGTCCGGCTCCCCGACGGCTACGACACCCGGGTCGACCCCCACTCGGCCCGCCTGTCCGGCGGCCAGCTCCAGCGCCTGGCCATCGCCCGCGCCATCCTGCGCGACGCGCCCGTCCTGGTCCTGGACGAGCCGACGACGGGCCTGGACGCGATGGCCGCCCGCCGCGTCGTGAAACCCCTGCGCCGCCTGATGACCGGCCGTACGACGATCATGATCACCCACGACCTCAACCTCGCCCCCGACGCCGACCGCATCCTCGTCGTCGACCGGGGCCGCATCGTGGAGACCGGCCGCCACGACGAACTCCTCGCCCGAGGCGGGGCCTACGCCCGACTGCACCGTTCACAGAACAACGCGGTGACGGACACGGGTGAACTACGCATGCCGCTGTGGGAGGCGCAGAGCCCGGCGCCGGTGTACGAGCAAGCACCGGCGTACCACCAGCAGTACGACTACACGGCCTACCCCTCCTACTCCTCCTACACCCCAGTCCCCACCACGCTCCCCGACGGCCGCCCCCTCTTCCGGGACGAGGAGGTCTGGCCGGGCACCTGACCGGGCCCGGCACCGGATCCCACCATCCGGGACAGCTCCTTAAAGGGTTCACGCACCTGTCGAAGTCCATTACCCTGGACTCGGTAGTACATCGAGATGAACGAACCCGATCAAGTACAGGACCGCCCGTGACCGCCACCTCCAGCACCGCCACGCCGACTCCGGTCACCCCCGTCGAAGGGCCGCGCCGCTTCGGCTCGTTCGGTCCCGTCGGTCTCGTGCTGGCCGGCGGCATCTCGGTCCAGTTCGGCGGCGCCCTGGCGGTGACCCTGATGCCGAGGGCCGGTGCCCTGGGTGTCGTCACCCTGCGCCTGCTCGCGGCGGCGGCGGTCCTCCTGGTGGTGTGCCGCCCCCGGCTGCGCGGCCACTCCCGCGCCGACTGGGGCACGGTGATCGCCTTCGGCATGGCCATGGGCGCGATGAACGGCCTCTTCTACGAGGCGGTCGCCCGCATCCCGCTGGGTCCGGCGGTCACCCTGGAGGTCCTGGGCCCGCTGACTCTGTCGGTCCTCACCTCCCGCCGCGCGATCAACGCGCTGTGGGCGGCCCTGGCCCTGTTCGGCGTCTTCCTGCTGAGCGGTGGAGGCTTCAGCGACCTCGACCCCACAGGTGTCGCATTCGCCCTGGGCGCCGGCGCCATGTGGGCGCTCTACATACTCTTCAGCGCCCGTACGGGCCGGCGCTTCCCCCAGGCGGACGGCCTGGCCCTGGCGATGGCGGTGGCCGCCCTCCTCTTCCTCCCCCTCGGCATCGCCTCCGCCGGATCCCGCCTCCTCAACCCCACGACCATCGCCCTCGGCTCGGCGGTGGCCCTGCTCTCCTCGGTCCTGCCCTACACCCTCGAACTCCTCGCCCTGCGCCGCCTGCCCGCCTCCACGTTCGCGATCCTGATGAGCCTGGAGCCGGCGGTAGCGGCCACGGCCGGCTTCCTGATCCTCGGCCAGTCCCTCTCCCTGACCGAGGCCGCCGCCATCACCCTGGTCATCGCGGCAAGCATCGGCGCGGTCCGCACCCAGGTGGGCCGTGGCAAGCCCAGGGTGGAACCGGTCCCGGAGGCCTGACGTCGCAGCCTTGTTACAGGCCATGGCGCGAACTTGATGCCGCGTCAAGCAATCTCGTTACCATTCATTCGCACGTGTGATGCGTGCCTGGCTGGTACGGAGAAGGCGGTTGACGGGGGATGGGCTACGTCCTGCCTGGATGGCTCGACGAGATCCTGGATTACATGGGCATCAAGGTCCCGAATGCCACCATGACCTATCCACGCATCACTGCGGAGCTCCTCGCCCAGGAGGAACTGCCGGGCCTTGAGAGCCGTTCACGCAATCATCTCGACACCTTCCTCGTCCGTGATCGCGCCTGCTGGCTGGTCTCCGAGCGCGAAGGCAGTGTCGTCGTCGGTCGCGTGGCCTCGGACCCGGACCGGGTGCTGGCCGAGCGTCGCTCCTGGCCCGTGCCGCGGCCGGGGCAGAACCAGGGCTTCGTGTCACCCTTGCCCGACGCAGGCTTGGCGACCGTCGACCGCGGCCTCGTCACGGTCTACGGCCAGGACGGCAGCCCGCGATGGACGTACGAGTTCCAGCCGTGGCCGGATGAGGACACGGCCGGCGGCGCCTGCGTTCCCGTAGGCACGGCCGGTCGTCTGCTCGTCACGACGACTGGTTCCATCGGTGACGACGGGCTGCTTGGAGCAGATGTGTGCGTCTGTCTCGATCTGGCCGACGGCCGACCTGTCGCAGAGGCCGAGCTGCCCTCGGCGACGGCGGGTTACGTGTTCCAGCAGTCGCTCACCGATCCGGCGCAGATCTTCCTGGACGCGCTGATGGGCGACACCTGCTTCTCCCTGGAACTGTCCTTGGAAGACGACGCGGTACATGTGCGGCCCGTCGGTGACGACGACGAACCGTTCGCCGGGGTGAGTCTCCGTGGCGCGGTCCTCAAACTGGACGTCGGGGGGCAGTGGCTGACGCGCTGCGTGACCGGCCAGGAGGACACCTTCGTCGAAGCCGAGGACGTACTTCCGCAGGGGCTGCGCTTCGTGGGGCACCGGCCTGGTCTCCTCGACGAGGGCCGCGTCCTGGCAGCAGCCGCCGCGGAGCAGGGTTCGGACGCCAACCGTCACCTGATCCTCGACGGCCACACCCTCCAGCCGGTCGCCGAGGTCGACTACCCCGGCACGACGTGTTACGACCCACTGGCCCTCGGCGACGGGACATGGCTGACGACGGAGGAGGACGTGGTACGCCGGTGGCGGGTGACCGGCGCGGAGTGAACCCGCCGACGGCCCGCCTCGCCGAGCCGGGCGGCGGGAGCGCAGCGACCGGGGGCGGGTGAACTCCGGCCCGCCGCACTGACGAGAGCCGCCACGGTGCCGCGTATCAGCCGCCCCGTGCCCACGACACCCCACCGGTCGGCGCGTTGGGCGGCGCTTCCGTGGTGAGTGGCGGTTCGGCCGGCCCCGTGTGGTGGTGGAAGCGGTGGCCTGTCGGGCCGGTGACGCGGACGTGGCCCGGCTGACCGCGCCGGTCCTCCCGCCGGTCCGCGCCCTGCGCGGCACCTCGGAGCCGGTCGCCCGTGTGTCCGCCGGGGAGCGGTACGAGGGGCTCCGGAAAACCGTCCCACGAATCATGCAAGCACGCTTGATTGTTTCTCGGCCCCCTGTCATGCTCCCCCCATGGCCGACCCGACGCCCGTCATCGACGACCTGCGTGCCGAAAGCGACGAACTCGACCGGCTGGTGGCCGAGTTGGCGCCCGAGCGGTGGGCACTGCCCACCCCCGCCCCCGGCTGGAGCGTCGCCCACCAGATCGCCCATCTGCACTGGACCGACCGCTCGGCCCTGGTCGCCGTCACCGATCCGGACGCCTTCCATGCGCTGGTCGAGAAGGCTCTCGCCGCCCCCGACTCCTTTGTGGACGAGGGCGCCGAGGAGGGCGCCCGGCTCGCGCCCGCCGAGCTGCTGCGCGCCTGGCGCGAGGGGCGCGCCGCCCTGGACCGGGCCCTGCGCGACGCCCCGCCCGACGCCCGTTTCCCCTGGTACGGCCCGCCCATGTCGGCCGCCTCCATGGCCACCGCCCGCCTGATGGAGACCTGGGCCCACGGTCTGGACGTCGCCGAGGCCCTGGGTGTGGTCCGCCCACCCACCGACCGGCTCAGGCATGTGGCCCGACTCGGAGTGCGGACACGCGACTTCGCCTACACCGTGCACGGCCTCACCCCGCCGGCCGAGGAGTTCCGGGTGGAACTGACGGCACCGACCGGCGCGTTGTGGGCCTACGGCCCCGAGGGCGCGGACCAGTGCGTCACCGGTCCCGCCCTCGACTTCTGCCTCCTGGTCACCCAGCGCGCCCACCGCGCCGACCTCGCCCTGACCGCCGTCGGCCCGGACGCCGACCGCTGGCTGGACATCGCGCAGGCCTTCGCGGGCCCGCCCGGCGGCGGCCGTCCGCCGAAGGGGGCGGAGCGGTGAAGGCCCTGCGCATAGGCAACTTCTCCGGCTTCTACGGCGACCGCGCGGACGCCCTGCGCGAGATGCTCACCGGCGGCGAGGTCGACGTCCTCACCGGCGACTACCTCGCCGAACTCACCATGCTGATCCTCGCCCGCGACCGGCTGAAGGACCCCGGCGCCGGGTACGCCCGCACCTTCCCGCGCCGGCTGGAGGACTGCCTCGGCCTCGCCCACGAACGCGGGGTGAAGATCGTCACCAATGCGGGTGGGCTCAATCCCGCCGGACTGGCAGCGTCAGTGCGCAAGTCGGCGGACCGGCTCGGGATTCCGGTCAGGGTCGCGCACGTCGAGGGTGACGACCTCACCACCCGTCACCCCGGTGCCCTCGCTGCCCACGCCTACCTCGGCGGGTTCGGCATCGCGGAGTGCCTGCGGGCCGGCGCGGACATCGTCGTCACCGGGCGCGTGACCGACGCGGCCCTGGTCACCGGGCCCGCCGCCGCCCACTTCGGCTGGGGGCCGGGGGAGTACGACCGGCTCGCGGGGGCCGTCGTCGCCGGGCACGTGCTGGAGTGCGGGACCCAGGCCACCGGTGGCAACTACGCGTTCTTCCGGGAGGGCGACGTACGCCGGCCCGGGTTCCCGCTCGCCGAGATCCATGCCGACGGCAGCAGCGTCATCACCAAGCACCCCGGCAGCGGCGGGTTCGTCGACGTCGGCACGGTCACCGCGCAGCTGCTGTACGAGACCGGGGGCGGCCGGTATGCCGGACCCGATGTCACCGCCCGGCTGGACACCGTACGGCTGAGCCAGGACGGGCCGGACCGGGTGCGGATCGAGGGCGTGCGGGGGGAGGCGCCGCCGCCGACGCTGAAGGTCGGGCTCAACCGGCTCGGCGGATTCCGCAACGACGTCGTCTTCGTCCTCACCGGCCTCGACGTCGAGGCCAAGGCCGGCCTGGTGCGCGAGCAACTCTCCGACGCGCTCGCCAAGTCGCCGCCCGCCGAGGTGCGGTGGGAACTCGTCCGCACCGACCGGGCCGACGCCGACACCGAGGAGACCGCGAGCGCCCTGCTGCGGCTCGTCGTACGGGATCCGGATGAGCGGGTCGTCGGGCGGGCGCTGAGCGGGGCCGCCGTGGAACTCGCGCTGGCCAGTTATCCCGGTTTCCATGTGCTGTCCCCACCGGGGAAGGGCTCCCCTTATGGGGTCTTCGAGGATGTGTACGTCCCCCATGGCGCCGTGGACCATGTGGCGGTCCTCCATGACGGACGGCGTATCCCGGTGGCGGCGCCCCAGGAGACCCGGCCCCTGGACGCCGTACCGGAACCCGCCCTCCCGGATCCCCTTCCGCCGGGGCCGGCCCGCCGGGCCCCCCTCGGCCTGGTCGCCGGGGCCCGCAGCGGGGACAAGGGCGGGAACGCGAACGTCGGTGTGTGGGCCCGCACCGACGAGGCGTGGCGGTGGCTCGCGCACGAGCTGACCGCCGAGCGGTTCCGGCAGCTGATCCCCGAGAGCCGGGACCTGCCCGTCACCCGGCATCTGCTGCCGAACCTGCGCGCGGTCAACTTCGTCGTCGAGGGCATCCTCGGCGCGGGGGTCGCCGCGCAGGCCCGTTTCGACCCGCAGGCCAAGGCCCTCGGCGAATGGCTGCGCTCCCGCCACCTGGACATCCCGGAGGTTCTGCTGTGACGGTCCTGCACACCTCCCTGGACCCCGCGAGCCCCGACTACCGGGCCAACCGCGAGGCCATGCTCGGCAAGCTCGCCGCGCTCGACGCCGAGCACGCCAAGGCCCTCGCGGGCGGCGGAGAGAAGTACGTCGAGCGGCACCGGAAGCGCGGCAAGCTGCTCGCACGGGAGCGGATCGAGCTGCTGCTCGACCCGGACACACCCTTCCTGGAGCTGTCCCCGCTGGCGGCCTGGGGGAGTGACTACACGGTCGGCGCCTCCCTCGTCACCGGCATCGGCGTGGTCGAGGGCGTGGAGTGCCTGATCACCGCCAACGACCCGACCGTGCGCGGCGGCGCCAGCAACCCGTGGAGCCTGAAGAAGGCCCTGCGGGCGAACGACATCGCCCTCGCCAACCGGCTGCCCTGCATCAGCCTGGTGGAGTCCGGCGGCGCCGACCTGCCGTCCCAGAAGGAGATCTTCATCCCGGGCGGCGCCATCTTCCGCGACCTGACCCGGCTCTCCGCCGCCGGGATCCCGACGATCGCGGTCGTCTTCGGCAACTCCACCGCCGGCGGCGCCTACATCCCCGGCATGTCCGACCACGTGATCATGGTCAAGGAGCGGGCGAAGGTCTTCCTCGGCGGGCCGCCGCTGGTGAAGATGGCCACCGGCGAGGAGAGCGACGACGAGTCCCTGGGCGGCGCCGAGATGCACGCGCGCGTGTCGGGTCTCGCCGACTACTTCGCCGTCGACGAGCCGGACGCGCTGCGGCAGGCGCGGCGGGTGGTGGCCCGCCTGAACCACCGCAAGGCGTACCCGGATCCGGGCCCCGCCGAGCCGCCCAAGCACGACCCGGAGGAGCTGCTGGGCATCGTCCCCGGCGACCTGAAGACCCCCTTCGACCCGCGTGAGGTCATCGCGCGGATCGTGGACGGCTCCGACTTCGACGAGTTCAAGCCGCTGTACGGGACCAGCCTGGTCACCGGCTGGGCCGCCCTGCACGGCTACCCCGTCGGCATCCTCGCCAACGCCCAGGGCGTGCTGTTCAGCGCGGAGTCGCAGAAGGCCGCCCAGTTCATCCAGCTCGCCAACCAGCGCGACATCCCGCTGCTGTTCCTGCACAACACCACCGGCTACATGGTCGGCAAGGAGTACGAGCAGGGCGGGATCATCAAGCACGGCGCCATGATGATCAACGCGGTCGGCAACAGCAGGGTCCCGCACCTGTCCGTGCTCATGGGCGCCTCCTACGGCGCCGGGCACTACGGCATGTGCGGGCGCGCCTACGACCCCCGCTTCCTGTTCGCCTGGCCCAGCGCCAAGTCCGCCGTGATGGGCCCGCAGCAGCTGGCCGGCGTGCTCTCCATCGTCGCCCGGCAGTCGGCGGCGGCCAAGGGACAGCCGTACGACGAGGACGCGGACGCCGCCCTGCGCGCCATGGTGGAGCAGCAGATCGAGTCCGAGTCGCTGCCGATGTTCCTGTCCGGGCGGCTGTACGACGACGGCGTCATCGACCCCCGCGACACCCGCACCGTCCTCGGCCTGTGCCTGTCCGCCCTCCACACCGCCCCCTTCGAGGGCGCGCGCGGCGGCTTCGGCGTCTTCCGGATGTGAGGAACATGATCCAGACACTGCTGGTCGCCAACCGGGGCGAGATCGCCTGCCGGATCGTCCGCACCTGCCGCGCGGCGGGGATCCGGACGGTCGCCGTGCACTCGGACGCGGACGACAACGCGCTCCACACGCGCGTGGCCGACACGGCGGTACGGCTGCCGGGCGCGGCCCCCGCGGAGACGTACCTGCGCGGCGACCTGATCGTGAAGGCCGCCCTCGCCGCCGGCGCGGACGCCGTGCACCCCGGCTACGGCTTCCTGTCGGAGAACGCCGACTTCGCCCGCGCCGTCCTCGGCGCCGGGCTGACCTGGATCGGCCCGCCCCCCGAGGCCATCGAGGCGATGGCGTCCAAGACCCGGGCCAAGCGCCTGATGGGGCTCGAACCCCTGACCGACGTCACCGAGGCCGACCTGCCGGTGCTGGTGAAGGCGGCAGCCGGCGGCGGAGGGCGCGGCATGCGGATCGTGCGCCGCCTGGACGAGCTGAGCGCCGCACTGGAGGGCGCGCGCGCCGAGGCCACAAGCGCCTTCGGCGACGGCGAGGTCTTCGCCGAGCCCTACCTGGAGCACGGCCGCCACGTCGAGGTGCAGATCCTCGCCGACACCCACGGCACCGTCTGGGCCCTCGGCACCCGCGACTGCTCCCTCCAGCGCCGCCACCAGAAGGTGATCGAGGAGGCCCCGGCGCCCGGCCTGACCGACGCGCTCACCGAGGAGCTGCACACGCTGGCCGTACGCGCCGCGCGCGCCGTCGACTACGTCGGCGCCGGCACCGTCGAGTTCCTCGTCGCCGACGGCCGCGCCCACTTCCTGGAGATGAACACCCGCCTCCAGGTCGAACACCCTGTCACGGAAGAGGTGTTCGGTCTCGACCTGGTCGCCGAGCAGATCCGCATCGCGGAAGGCCACGCCCTCGACGAACAACCGCCACGCGCGCGCGGCCACGCCATCGAGGCCCGCCTGTACGCCGAGGACCCCGCCCACGACTGGGCCCCGCAGACCGGCACCCTGCACCGCCTCGCCGTACCGGCCGGCGTCCGCCTGGACACCGGCTACACCGACGGCGACACCATCGGTGTCCACTACGACCCCATGCTCGCCAAGGTGATCGCCCACGCGCCCACGCGCGCGGAGGCCGTCCGCCGGCTCGCCGGAGCACTGGAGAGCGCGGAGATCCACGGCCCGGCCACCAACCGCGACCTGCTCGTCCGCTCCCTGCGCCACGAGGAGTTCACCGCGGCCCGCATGGACACCGGCTTCTACGACCGCCACCTCACCGCACTGACCGAGCCCGCCCCCGACCCCTACGCGCCGCTCGCCGCCGCCCTCGCCGACGCCCACGGCCGCTCCCGCTTCGGCGGCTGGCGCAACCTGCCCGCACAGCCGCAGGTCAAGCGGTACGCGATGGCGGGACAGGAGCACCAGGTCCGCTACCGGCACACCCGCGAGGGCCTCGCGGCCGACGGGGTGCGGGTCCTGCACGCCGACGCACGCCTCGTCGTCCTCGACGTGGACGGCGTCGAGCGCCGGTACACGGTGACGGCGTACGGCGACGAGGTCCACGTGGGCGCCACCCGCCTCACCGCCCTGCCCCGCTTCCCCGACCCCACCGCCCAGCTCGCACCCGGGTCCCTGGTGGCCCCGATGCCCGGCACGGTCGTCCGCGTCGCCGAGGGCCTGGAGGAAGGGGCGGCCGTCCAGGCGGGCCAGCCCCTGATCTGGCTGGAGGCGATGAAGATGCAGCACCAGATCTCGGCGCCGGTCACCGGCGTGCTCAGCAGTCTGCGGGCGAAGACCGGTCAGCAGGTGGAGCCGGGAACGCTGCTCGCCGTCGTGCAGGAACCCTCTTCCTAGGAGCCCCATGTCTCCCGTCATCGAAACCGAAGAGCACACAGCCCTCCGCTCCGCCGTGGCGGCCCTCGGCAAACGCTACGGCCGCGACTACCTGGTCCAGGCCGTCGCCGAAGGAAAGCCGCCCGCCGAACTCTGGTCCGAGGCGGGCAAACTCGGCTACCTCGGCGTCAACCTCCCCGAGGAGTACGGCGGCGGGGGCGGCGGCATCACCGAACTCTCCATCGTCCTGGAAGAGTTGGGCGCCACCGGCTCCCCCCTCCTCATGCTGATCGTCTCCCCGGCCATCTGCGGCACCGTGATCTCCCGCTTCGGCACGGAGGAACAGAAACGCGCCTGGCTCCCCGGAATAGCCGACGGCACCCGCCTCATGGCCTTCGGCATCACCGAACCCGACGCCGGCTCCAACAGCCACCGCATCACCACCACCGCCCGCCGCGACGGCGCCGACTGGCTCCTCACCGGCCGCAAGGTCTTCATCTCCGGCGTCGACATCGCCGACGCCGTCCTGATCGTCGGCCGTACCGAGGACGCCCGCACCGGACGCCTCAAGCCCTGCCTGTTCATCGTCCCCACCGACGCCGAGGGCTTCCAGAAACGGCCCATCGACATGGAACTCCGCGCCGCGGAGAAGCAGTTCGAGCTGGTCCTGGACGACGTACGGCTCCCCGCCGAAGCACTCGTCGGCGACGAGGACGCCGGTCTGCTGCAGCTGTTCGCCGGACTGAACCCCGAGCGGATCATGACCGCCGCCTTCGCCATCGGCATGGGCCGCTACGCGCTCTCCAAGGCCATCGAGTACGCCCGCGACCGCACCGTCTGGAAGACCCCCATCGGCGCCCACCAGGCCATCGCCCACCCGCTCGCGCAGGCCCACATCGACCTCGAACTGGCCCGGCTGATGATGCAGAAGGCGGCCCACCTCTACGACACCGGCGACGACATCGGCGCGGGCGAGGCCGCCAACATGGCCAAGTACGCGGCCGGGGAAGCCTGCGTGAAAGCCGTCGACCAGGCCGTGCACACCCTCGGCGGCAACGGGCTCACGCGCGAGTTCGGGCTCGCCTCGCTGATAACGGCCGCGCGCGTGGCTCGTATCGCACCGGTGAGCCGGGAGATGATTCTCAACTACGTCTCCCACCAGACCCTCGGTCTGCCCAAGTCGTACTGAGCCCAGCCGCCTGGAGGAACCGTGTTCCGCAGCGAGTACGCAGACGTCCCGCCCGTAGAACTCCCCATCCACGAAGCCGTCCTGGGCCACGCCGCCGCGTTCGGCGACCGCCCCGCCCTGATCGACGGCACGGACGGCACCACGCTCACGTACGAGCAGATGGACCGGTTCCACCGGCGCATCGCCGCCGGACTCGCCGACGCGGGCGTCCGCAAGGGCGACGTCCTCGCCCTGCACAGCCCCAACACCGTCGCCTTCCCGGCCGCCTTCTACGCCGCCACCCGCGCGGGCGCCTCCGTCACCACGGCCCACCCGCTCGCCACCCCCGAAGAGTTCGCCACACAACTCGGCGACAGCGGCGCCCGCTGGATCGTCACCGTCTCACCCCTGCTGGAAACGGCCCGCCGCGCCGCCGAACTCGCCGGCTGCATAAAAGAGATCTTCGTGTGCGACAGCGCACCCGGACACCGCTCCCTCATCGACATGCTCGCCACCACCGCCCCCGAACCGCAGCCCGGCATCGACCCCGCCGAGGACGTCGCCGCACTGCCGTACTCCTCCGGCACCACCGGAATCCCCAAGGGCGTGATGCTCACCCACCGGCAGATCGCCACCAACCTCGCCCAGCTCGAACCCGCCGTCCCCGCCGGACCCGGCGACCGCATCCTCGCCGTCCTGCCGTTCTTCCACATCTACGGCCTCACCGCCCTCATGAACGCCCCCCTGCGCAAGGGCGCCACCGTCGTCGTCCTGCCCCGCTTCGACCTGGAGACCTTCCTCGCCGCCATCGACAACCACCGCATCACCGGCCTGTACGTCGCCCCGCCGATCGTCCTCGCCCTCGCCAAGCACCCGGCGGTCGCCCGCTACGACCTGTCCTCCCTGAAGTACGTCATCAGCGCCGCCGCCCCCCTCGACGCCGCCCTCGCCCGCGCCTGCTCCCAACGGCTCGGCCTGCCCCCGATCGGCCAGGCCTACGGCATGACGGAACTCTCCCCGGGCACCCACGTCGTCCCCCTCGACCGCCTCCACGACGCCCCCGCCGGCACCGTCGGCAGACTCATCGCCGGCACCGAGATGCGCATCGTCTCCCTCGACGACCCCGGCAAGGACCTCGGCACCGGCGAGTCCGGCGAGATCCTCATCCGCGGCCCCCAGGTCATGAAGGGCTACCTCGGCCGCCCCGACGCCACCGCCGCCCTGATCGACGCCGACGGCTGGCTGCACACCGGCGACGTCGGACACGTCGACGCCGACGGCTGGCTCTACGTCGTCGACCGGGTCAAGGAACTCATCAAGTACAAGGGCTTCCAGGTGGCCCCCGCCGAACTCGAGGCCCTGCTGCTCACCCACCCCGGCATCGCCGACGCCGCCGTCATCGGCTCCCGCAACGACGACGGCAACGAGATCCCGCACGCCTTCGTCGTCCGCCGCGCCGGCACCGCCGACACACTGACGGAGAACGAGATCATGCTCCACGTCGCCGAACGCGTCGCACCCTACAAACGGATCCGCCAGGTCACCTTCATCGACACCGTCCCCCGCGCCGCCTCCGGCAAGATCCTCCGCCGGGAACTGAGGGAGCACCCGTGACCCCGATCAGCCGCACACGCGCGCGTGCCGTCGAAACCCTCAGCCTCGACGCCGTGGACACCCGCAACGCCCTCTCCGCCGCCCTCGTCACCGGCCTCGCCGCCGCCCTCACCGACTGCGGCAAGGACCCCGACGTACGCGCCGTCGTCCTCACCCACACCGGCACCACCTTCTGCGCCGGCGCCGACCTGCGCGACCCACCCGACCCCGACGCCCTGGTCGCCCTGCTCCGGCAGATCACCGAACTGCCCAAACCCGTCGTCGCCCGGATCACCGGACACGTCCGCGCCGGCGGCCTCGGCCTGCTGGCCGCCTGCGACATCGCCGCCGCCTCCACCACCGCCACCTTCGCCTTCACCGAGGTCCGCATCGGCGTCGCCCCCGCCGTGATCTCCCTGCCCGTCATCCCCCGCACCGACCCCCGCGCCCTCGCCCGCTACTACCTCACCGGCGAACGCTTCGACCCCGCCGAAGCCGTACGCCTCGGCCTGCTCACCACCACCGCCGACGACGTGGACGACGCCCTCGCCCCCATCCTCGACGGACTGCGCCGCTCCTCCCCACAGGCCCTGGCCGAGACGAAACGGCTGCTCACGGCTAGGGTGCTGGAGACATTCGACCGGGACGCGGCGGACCTCACCGCCCTGACGGCCCGGCTGTTCTCCTCCGACCAGGCCAGGGAGGGGATGACGGCCTTCCTGGAAAGACGGGACGCGGCATGGGTGGTGTGAGTACGGCGGAACGCGATCGCGTGCCCAAGCAGGACCGCAGCCGGGCCACCCGGCAGCGGCTCCTGGAGGCCGCCGTGGCCTGCCTGGCCGAACACGGCTGGGCGGGCTCCACCGTCGCCGTCGTCGCCGAACGCGCCGGCGTCTCCCGCGGCGCCGCCCAGCACCACTTCCCCACCCGCGAGGACCTGTTCACCGCCGCCGTCGAGTACGTCGCCGAACAGCGCTCCACCGCGCTCAGGGAACTGTTCCCGCAGGGCCCCGCCGACCGCCACGCCGTCGTCAGCGCCCTGGTCGACCTCTTCACCGGCCCCCTCTTCCGCGCCGCCCTGCACCTGTGGGTCGCCGCCTCCAACGAGGACCAGCTGCGCACCCGCGTCACCGAACTCGAAGCCCGCGTCGGCCGCGAGACCCACCGCATCGCCGTCGAACTCCTCGGCGCCGACGAGACCCGCCCCGGCGTCCGCGAAACCGTCCAGGGCCTCCTCGACATGGCCCGCGGCCTCGGCCTCGCCAACCTCCTCACCGACGACACCGCCCGCCGCGCACGCGTCGTGACCCAGTGGGCCGCCCTCATCGAAGACGCCCTGCGCTGAGCCCCATGGAAGGCAGGGCCCGCCTTTCAGGGCCCGCACTCCACAGCGCCCCGCTCAGTGGGCGATATCCGCATAACCCTCGATGTCCCGCGGACTGCGCGGCCCCGGCCCCACATACCGAGCCGAAGGCCGCACCAGCCGCCCCGTCCGCTTCTGCTCCAGAACGTGCGCCGACCACCCCGCCGTACGCGCACACGTGAACATCGACGTGAACATGTGCGCCGGCACCTCGGCGAAGTCCAGCACGATCGCCGCCCAGAACTCCACGTTCGTCGCCAGCACCCGATCCGGCCGCCGGTTGTGCAGCTCCTCCAGCGCGGCCTTCTCCAGCGCCTCGGCGACCTCGAACCGCGGCGCCCCCAGCTCCCGCGCCGTACGCCGCAGCACCCGCGCCCGCGGATCCTCCGCCCGGTACACCCGGTGCCCGAACCCCATCAGCCGCTCACCCCGGTCCAGGGCGCCCTTGACGTACGCCTCCGCGTCCCCGGTCCGCTCGATCTCCTCGATCATCCCCAGCACCCGCGACGGCGCACCCCCGTGCAGCGGCCCGGACATCGCGCCCACGGCCCCCGACAGCGCGGCCGCGACATCCGCGCCGGTGGAGGCGATGACCCGCGCGGTGAACGTCGAGGCGTTCATCCCGTGCTCCGCGGCGGACGTCCAGTACGCGTCCACGGCGGCGACATGCTTCGGATCCGGCTCACCCCGCCACCGGATCATGAACCGCTCCACCACCGACTTCGCCTTGTCGATCTCCCGCTGCGGCACCATCGGCAGACCCTGCCCGCGCGCGGACTGGGCGACGTACGACAGCGCCATGACGGCAGCCCGCGCCAGATCCTCCCGCGCCTGCTGCTCGTCGATGTCGAGCAGCGGCTTCAGACCCCACACCGGGGCCAGCATGGCCAGCGCCGACTGCACGTCCACCCGGATGTCACCGGAGTGGACCGGGATCGGGAACGGCTCGGCGGGCGGCAGGCCCGGATTGAAGGCACCGTCGACCAGCAGCCCCCACACGTTCCCGAACGAGACGTGACCGACCAGGTCCTCGATGTCGACGCCCCGGTAGCGCAGGGCGCCGCCCTCCTTGTCCGGCTCGGCGATCTCCGTCTCGAACGCGACGACTCCCTCGAGTCCGGGTACGAAATCGGACATCAGGCGGCTCCTTGAGATGGTTCGGCGGCGGTCACCCCGGTGATGCCCCGTTCGACCGGTGGTCACCCAAACCGCAAGGGACCAGCACGATAACCCCCCGTGCCAGACTTGGGGAGCCCGTACGACACTGAGTGCCAGTGGCGTTCGATACGGCAAGATGACCGCGTGACCGACCGCGAACCCCTCCTGGACCCCGCCCTCGACCCCGCCGCCATGCGCAAGCAGTACCGCGCGGAGGGCCTCGCCGAACAGGACCTCGCCACCCACCCCATGGACCAGTTCGCCCGCTGGTTCGAGGACGCGGCACGGGCCGTGCTGCACGCCACGATCTACGAGCCCAACGCGATGATCGTCTCCACCGCGGACGCGGCCGGCCGCCCCAGCTCGCGCACGGTCCTGATGAAGCACTTCGACACCGAGGGCTTCGTCTTCTACACCAACTACGGCTCCCGCAAGGCCCGCGACATCGCCGAGAACCCGCACGTCGCCCTGCTCTTCCCCTGGCACCCGCTCGCCCGCCAGGTCATCGTCACCGGCACCGCCCACCGCACCGGCCGCGACGAGACCGCCGCCTACTTCCGCACCCGCCCGCACGGCTCCCAACTGGGCGCCTGGGCCAGCGCCCAGTCCTCCGTGATCGCCTCCCGCACCGAACTGGACACCGCCTACGCCGAGCTTCAGGCCCGCTACCCCGAGGACGAACAGGTCCCGGTCCCCCCGCACTGGGGCGGCTTCCGCGTCACCCCGGAGACGATCGAGTTCTGGCAGGGCCGAGTGAACCGCCTCCACGACCGCCTGCGCTACACCGCCCGGCCCGACGGCACCTGGCAGGTCGAACGCCTAGCCCCCTGACAGCCCCGAAAACGCAGACGACCCGCGGGCTGGGTTCCTCGAGGAGGAGCCGGCCGGACGTACCGGCAGCCCGCGGGTCGGGTGACTGCTTGGGATTGGGCCGGCTGCACGCCTCTTTCGCGTGCTGGTCCGGCACCGCACTGGGTGTGGTGGCGAGCCGCTAGCCCGCAGCCACCTCGCGCGTCCGGGTTTCACTCATGTACCGGATCACCTCCTTTCGTACGTAGGGCACAGCCTAAGAAGCGGTCGGGGAGGACTCAACTGTTTTTCGGAGATGCCGGCGAAGGCCTTCCGGCCGGACGTCGTAGCCGTACCCGTCGCCCCGCTGGATCAGCCGCAGACTCCAGTAACAGACGTTGAACCGGCCGAGCGGCGTGCTGAGGCTGTGCTGGCCCCTTGCCCGGACGCAGATGCGTCCGACCCACGTGCCTTTCCACTTCCCGGAGGGACGACTGCACGCACGAGGTCTCCGGTGACGTACCCGAAGTGCTGCTTCTTGCGAGCCCGCTGCAGCCGTGGGAAGCCGAAGCGATCCGGCGTGGTGCGGGCGTATGAGCCTCGGCCGGTGGCCTTGACGACCAGGACCCGGTCTGGAGCGCGGACGATCTCTTCGCCGCCGTCGCGACCAAGATGACCGACGCACAGCGCATCTCTCGGATTGCCCGAACGTGCGACCGGTGCTGGTGCCGGCCCCCGTATTGACACCGCACTGGTCCAGACCGCACCGTGATCCGCGACACAGACGTTGCGAAGGGGCACCGCATGAGCGACGGCACGCCTGCCGACCTGTTCTTCGACGCCGCGATCGGTCTGCTGCAACGGGTGCGGGAGGAGGAGAGCGAGGCGATCGGCGCGGCGGGGAACCTGCTCGCCGACACCGTCGCTGCGGGTGGGCGGCTGTTCGCGTTCGGGGCGGGGCACTCCTCGCTGGCCGCGCAGGACGTCGTCTACCGGGCCGGCGGGCTGGCGCTGATGAACCTGCTCGCCGTTCCCGGCGTCGTCGGGGTCGACGTCATCCCGGCCACCCTCGGTTCCGCGCTCGAGCGTGTCGACGGGCTGGCGAGTGCCGTCCTGGACACCTCGCCGGTGCGGGCCGGAGACGCCTTGGTGATCATCTCGCTGTCCGGCCGCAACGCGCTGCCCGTGGAGATGGCGCTGAACGCCCGCGCCCTCGGTGTGAAGGTCATCGGCGTCACGTCGGTGGCGTACGCCGCGCAGACCACCTCCCGGCACTCCTCCGGCACCTTCCTGAAGGACCACTGCGACATCGTCCTGGACTCGAAGATCGCCGTCGGGGACGCGGAGTTGACGCTCGACACCATCCCGGCGCCCTTCGCCCCGGCGTCCACGGTCGTCACCACCGCCCTGATGCAGGCGGTGATGGCGACGGCCGCCGCCGCCCTCGCCGACCGCGGGATCGAGCCGCCGCTGCTGCGCTCCGGCAACGTGGACGGCGGGCACGAGTGGAACGGCCGTGTGATGCGGGAGTACGGCGACCGGATCTTCTACCGGCGCTGAGCGGCCGCAGCCCCCGTCAGGCGTCCCGCAGCGCGTCCGCCAGGTCCAGTTCCGCGGCGATGCGGGCCGCCACGTCCTCCGCGTAGCCGGTGTCGGTCCGCTCGAAGCGGGTGCGGCCGGCTCCGCGCAGGAAGGTCACCACGCCGAGCGTCCGCCCGCGGCTGCGCAGCGCCGCGCACAGGGCGTGCGCCGCGTCGTCGGGCCACTGCCGGGCCAGCGCCCAGTCGCGGGCCGCTTCCGCGGAGACCGGCCCGGCGTCCGCGCGCACGGTCCCGGCCCGCTCGACGCACTGCAGCGCCGGGTGCCCCGGCTCGTAGCGCACGGGCAGTCCGGCCGCGCCGGTGAGGAGGCTCGGCCCCGGCGCTCCGGCGGGTGTCGCAGCCAGCCGTACCAGCCGTACGGCGCCCTCCTCGCCGTCCTTGCGCGCGGGCCGGGCCACGCGGTCGATCAGCGCGTGGTCGGCGAAGCCGGCGAGGGCGAAGTCGAGGTGGACGACGGCCGCCTCGGCGGGGTCCTCGCACTCGGCGGCGGCGCGCGCGGCCCGGTGCAGCTGGTTGGTGCGGAACCGCAGCAGGGACGCTTCCTGTTCGCTCTGCTTGGACTCGGTGACGTCCTGGAACAGCCAGCCGACGCCGAGCGGCACCGGTTCCTCCGCGAGCGGCGAGGAGAGCCGGACGAATCCGTTGCGCCAGCAGCGCCGCTTCTGCCCCTCCCGGGTGCGTACGCTCACCCACATCTCGGCCGGCGCCGGTGGCGCGCCCTCGCTCAGCACGTGGGTGAGCGCGGCCTCCAGCTCCTCGACTCCTTGGGCGAGGAGTTCGCCGAGCGGCCGGCCCAGCGCGGAGGTGCGTCCGATGCCGAGGGCGCGGGCCGCGTGCGCGTTGACGACGGCGGGCCGCAGGTCGGCGTCGATGAGGACGACGCCCCAGGCCGCGTCCTCGAACAGCGCCTCGCTCAGCGCGATGGAGCGTTCCAGGTCGATCTGGGCGTGCACCTCGCTGAAGGCGCAGTAGACGCCGGCGGGCTTGCCGTCGGGTCCGCGTACGGCGGCGGACTGGGTGCGCACCAGTACGCGGCCGCCGTCCTTGGTGACCAGGGCGAACTCGTGCACCTGCCGTCCGGGTGCGTGCATCGCCGACATCAGCCGGGCCTGCACCTCTTCGGCGTCGGCGCTGCGCACCGCCCAGCCGGCGAACCCGTGCCGTCCGACCGCTTCGGCGGCCGTCCAGCCGAGGATCCGCTCGGCCTCCCTGTTCCAGTGGGTGACGACCCCGTCGGCGTCGAAGGCGCACAGGGCCGCGTCCATGCCGTCGAGCAGTGCGGCGAGCAGATCGGATCCCCCGGACTCGCCGGGGTCGTCCGGCCCCAGCTCGTCGGTGGTCCCACTCCGCCGGGAAGCACTCACCTGGACCCCCTGGAGGCTGCGTCGGCGCCGGTACGGCGCGCGGTTCGCTCACTTGCCTTCATTCAACTGGAACGTGACACAGCCCACACGCTGTTCCCGCAACTTCCCGGGAATCTTTCCCGCTCGACGGCAGGTCGACCCGTTCGCCGCGGGCTCCGTCGCGCACATACGGCCCGATCCGCGCAAAACCCGCGGCCCGTGCCGGGCCGGGGGTGCGGCTGCGCACGCGGGCCCCCGTTTTCCCGGTGGCCCCCGCTTGTCAGTGGGATCCGGCAGAATTGGTGTCAGGGCCAGCGCACGCGCCGGGCTGCCGGCAGAGGTAATCGAGGGGCACGTATGTCCGGACTGATCGACACCACGGAGATGTATCTCCGCACCATCCTCGAGCTCGAAGAGGAAGGCGTCGTCCCCATGCGCGCCCGCATCGCGGAGCGGCTGGACCAAAGTGGGCCGACGGTGAGCCAGACGGTGGCGCGCATGGAGCGCGACGGACTGGTGTCCGTGGCCAGCGACCGTCATCTGGAGCTGACCGACGAGGGCCGCAGGCTCGCCACGCGCGTGATGCGCAAGCACCGGCTGGCCGAGTGTCTGCTCGTCGACGTGATCGGCCTGGAGTGGGAGCAGGTGCACGCGGAGGCGTGCCGCTGGGAGCACGTGATGAGCGAGGCCGTCGAGCGGCGGGTGCTGGAGCTGCTGCGGCACCCGACCGAGTCGCCGTACGGCAATCCCATTCCGGGTCTGGAGGAGCTGGGCGAGAAGGACGGCGCCGACCCGTTCCTGGACGAGGGCATGGTCTCGCTGGCGGATCTGGATCCGGGTGCGGACGGCAAGACGGTCGTGGTCCGGCGGATCGGTGAGCCGATCCAGACGGACGCGCAGCTGATGTACACGCTGCGGCGCGCGGGTGTGCAGCCCGGTTCCGTGGTGAGCGTGACGGCGTCGGCCGGCGGTGTGCTGGTGGGCAGCGGCGGTGAGGCGGCCGAGCTGGAGGCGGACGTCGCCTCGCATGTGTTCGTCGCCAAGCGCTGAGCGGAGGTGAGCCCCGGCGCCTTGCGGCGCCGGGGCCTGTCCTCCCCTGTGCTGACCCGGAGCCCCGAGCTCTCAGGGTCATTCCCCTCGGACCGTTTTCCCCGAGCGGTCCGCCCTCCCGCCAGAAGAGATCCCCTCGGTGGCGGCGATCATTCCTTGAGGGGTGTCACTCGAATGAGGGGTGTTGTCCGCGGAGACGGATTTTTCGAATACGTATTCGATAGATTCGTGAGTACGGCAGTACACCGGTACGAGGCAGGCGGAGCTGGGGGGTACCAGGGCCCATGGCACGGCGTATCGACGTGACGGGAGCGGGTGGCGTGCGCCTGGCCGCCTGGGAGTTCGCGGACCCTCCGAAGACGGGACCGGAGGCGGGGGACGGCGGGACGCGTGCGGCGCCGGGCGTGCTGTTACTGCACGGCCTGATGGGCCGCGCCTCCCACTGGGCCTCCACCGCCCGCTGGCTCGCCGCGCGCCACCGCGCCGTCGCCCTCGACCAGCGCGGGCACGGTCAGAGCGAGAAGCCCCCACAGGCCGTCTACACCCGCGAGGCCTACGTCGAGGACGCCGAGGCCGCCCTCGAACAGCTCGGTCTCGCCCCCGCGCTCCTCATCGGCCACGCCATGGGCGCGCTGACCGCCTGGCAGCTCGCCGCGAAACGCCCCGACCTGGTCCGGGGCCTGATCATCTGCGACATGCGGGCCTCCGCGCTGGGGGCCGCCTCGCAGCGGGAGTGGGCCGACTGGTTCCGGGCCTGGCCCGCCCCCTTCGCCACGCTGGCCGACGTACGCAAGTGGTTCGGCGAGGACGATCCCTGGGTGGAGCGCCCGAATCCGGCGCGCGGAGAGTTCTACGCCGAGGTGATGCACGAGGGCGCCGACGGCTGGCGGCCGGTCTTCGAGCCGGAGCAGATGCTCAGGTCCCGGGAGACGTGGGTGTACGACGCGCACTGGGAGGAGCTGGCCCAGGTGCGCTGCCCGGCGCTGGTGGTGCGCGGGGTGGACGGCGAGCTGGGGCGGGCGGAGGCGCAGGAGATGGTGCGGGTGCTGCCGGCGGGGGAGTACGCCGAGGTCGCCGACGCCGGTCATCTCGCGCACTACGACATGCCGTTGGCCTGGCGGGCCGCCGTGGCGCCGTTCATCGACCGGGTGCTCGGGGATTGAGGGAGCCGTCCTGAGCCGCCCTACCCCTTGCTGACAGCCGTCAGGATCTCCGGCAGCCGTGCCGCCGTCCTCGGTGCCGCCAGGCGCAGGCCCAGCAGGGTCAGCCCGGCGCCGTACGCCGCCCCCACCGGCAGCAGCAGCCACCCGAAGTCCGCTCCGTCCGCGCTCACGTGGAGCCAGATCGTCACGGCGATGACCGGGGAGCACAGCAGGGCCGCCGAGACCATGCCGCCGAAGATGGCGATCCAGGCGAGGCCGGCCTGGCCGGGGGCGACGTTCTTGTGGCCCTCCTGGGGGATGGAGTAGGGGAAGCGGGCCGAGGTCCAGGCGCCGGTGGCCAGCATCGCGCCGAGCAGGGCGAAGGACAGGCCGAGCACCTCGGGCAGCCGGGACCAGGCGCCGAGCAGGGCGGTGGTCACCGTGGCGACGAGGGCCGCGTACGGCAGGGTGATCAGCAGCAGGGCCAGCGCGCGGCCGCGCAGTTCGGCGTAGGCGTCCCGGGGTGAGGAGATGGTCGTGGCCACCATCCAGAAGGCGGAGGTGTCCTGCCCGAACTGGTTGTACATCTGGATGCCGAGCATCCCGGCGGCGAAGCACGCGAAGTAGACGGACCCGGTGCCCTGGATCGCGTTGAACACGGGCACGATCAGTCCGATCGCCAGCGAGGTCACCCAGGCGGCCTTGGTCTTCGGGTCCCGCCAGATGTAGCGCAGGCTGCGCTCCATGACCGGGCCCGTGCGGCCCCGCGGCAGCAGCCGGCCGAGTCCGGCGGCGGAGCGGCCGCGGTCGCCGGTGTCGACGGGCTGCAGCGTGGAGGCGTCGGGCGCGGTCATCAGCCGGGTCAGGCTCCGCGCCCACACCGCGATCAGCGCCGCCAACCCGGCGGCGGCGACGGCGAGTTGGGCGACCGCGATGCCGTACGAGCCGTCGCTGGCCGAGCGGACCGCCGCGACCGCCGACGCGGGCGGCACCCAGGACAGCACGTCCGCGACCGGCTGCAGCCGCCCGAGCCCGGCCGAACCGAGCTGGCGCGCCCCGAAGTTGACCAGCTGCGCGCCGATCGCGATCACCAGTCCGCTCAGCACCGCGAGATCGCGGCCCTTCCGGCTGGTCAGCAGCCGTACGTTGGCCGTGGCGACGGCCCGCGCCAGCGCCACGCAGCCCAGCAGGGCGAGGACGACGGCGACCACCGCGACGGCGTAGGCGGCGCCGCCGTGCGCGACGGACAGCGCGCAGCCGGCCAGCACCAGCAGCGTGAACAGCGGGCCGGTGCCCACCAGGGAGGCCACGAGCAGCGCCCGGACCAGCGGGCGGGGCCGCAGCGGCAGCATCACCAGCCGGGTGGGGTCCAGGGTCTCGTCGCCGGACGGGAAGAACAGCGGCAGCACCGCCCAGCCCAGCGCCAGCACGGCCGTGCCGGGGACGGCGATCACGTCGGCGTGCGCGTGCCCGCGCAGCAGAAGCAGCCCGAGCAGCTGGGACAGCGCGAACAGGACGGCGACGACCGCCGAGGCGACGAACGCGGCCCGCCGGCCGCCGGACTGCCGCAGCCCGTTGCGAAGCAGCGACAGTTTCAGCCGTACGAGGGTGGAGGTGAGGTTCGTCATCGGGCGGCCCCGCCGCCCAGCCAGTCCAGATCGGATCCGGTGTCCCGGCCGCTCGCCCCGACCAGTTCCAGGAAGGCCGTCTGCAGCGTCGGGTGCTCCCCGCGCACCTCGTCCAGCGGTCCCGTGGCCCGGATGCGGCCCGCCGCCATGACGGCGACCCAGTCGCACAGCGACTCGACCAGCTCCATCACGTGGGAGGAGAAGACGACGGTGGCGCCGGAGGCGGTGTACCGCTCCAGGACGCCACGGATGGTCTGCGCGGACACCGGGTCGACGCCCTCGAACGGCTCGTCCAGGAAGAGCACCTCGGGGTTGTGCAGGAGCGCGGCGGCGAGTCCGATCTTCTTGCGCATGCCGGTCGAGTAGTCGACGACGAGTTTGTGCTGGGCGCCGGCCAGGTCGAGGACGTCCAGCAGTTGCGTGGCCCGCTTGTCGACCTCGGGCCCCGGCAGCCCGCGCAGCCGTCCGGAGTAGCCGAGCAGCTCGCGCCCCGACAGCCGCTCGAACAGCCGCAGCCCTTCGGGGAGGACGCCGATGCGCGCCTTGACGGCGACGGGGTCGCGCCACACGTCGTGCCCGACGACCTCCACCGTGCCGTCGTCGGGCCGCAGCAGCCCGGTCACCATGGACAGCGTGGTGGTCTTCCCGGCCCCGTTCGGCCCGACCAGCCCGATGAACTTCCCGGCGGGCAGCTCCAGATCGATCCCCCCGACGGCGACCTGCTGCCCGAACCGCTTCCAGAGCCCCCGTACGCGCACCGCAACTTCGGTCATGGATGAAGGTTACGGCGGCGATGCCGACCTCAGGGGCGCGGGAGTGTGCTCACCGGTCCCGCCCGCAGGCGTAGGCGAGCGGCGAGATCAGCTCCTCGGCGTCCGGCAGCCAGCGGTTCGCGGGGGTGGGCCGGCGGGCCCACTGCACGGCTCCCCGGGACCCGAACCGGGTCGGGGGAGCGGCCACGTACGCCCCCTCGCCCAGCGCGACCAGGTCCAGCGACGCGGGCGACCAGCCGAGCTTGCGGACCAGCTCCGGTGCCTTCGCGGCGCCTCCCGGCAGCACGAAGAAGTGCATCCGCCGGTCCGGAGCGAGCGTCACCGGGCCCAGCGTCAGCTCCATCCGCTCCATGCGGGCCAGCGCGAGGAACCCCGCGCTCTCCGGGACGGACAGCGCGTCGAAGGTCCGCCCCGTCGGCAGCAGGATCGAGGCCGTCGGCTGCTTCTGCCACATCCGGCGCGCCACGGTCGCGCTGCCGGTCGCCTGGGTCGGCCAGTCGGGGCGCGCGGGGTGCGCACCCGGCGCAGGGCAGGAGGCGTCGCCGCACGAGCAGCGCTGGATGCCCGCGACCGCTTCCAGCCAGGTGCCCGGGACCACGTCCCAGTGCCGCTCCTCGGCGTAGCGTACGGCGGTCTCCAGCAGTGATTCCCCGCGCTGCTGCGGAATCTGACCGGCCATCTGAGTGTTCGGGGCGCCCGCGATCGTCTCTTCCACGCCCCTCTCAACTCCCGCGCCCACCTGGAGTTACGGCCGTAACGCGCGCGGGGGTGGAGCATCGATTCGGCAGTCGGGGCGCATGGGTGCACGGGTGGGGGCGCGCGGGAGGAACCGGGGCGTGGACGGGGTAGCCAGGGGTGGGGTTGGCAACCGTAGTTACCCCGGCAAACCGCACATGTCACGCATTGACGGTATGTCAACTGGGCAGTGATCTTCCCGAAAACGGTCACGGCCCAGGGGATCGCAACGCAGGGGGTAGCACATGGCCGCAAGGCCTCTCGTGGCGAGGCAGCCGAACGAACGGCTGCAGGCTCTCATCCAGGAAGCGGGGTGCTCGAACGCCGGGCTGGCCCGGCGGGTCAACATGTGCGGCGCCGAGCACGGTCTCGACCTGCGCTACGACAAGACGTCCGTGGCCCGCTGGCTGCGCGGGCAGCAGCCGCGGGGCCGGGCGCCGGCGATCATCGCGGAGGCGCTCGGGCGCAAGCTCGGCCGTACGGTCACGATCGACGAGATCGGCATGGCCAACGGCAAGAACCTCGCCTCGGGTGTGGGTCTCCAGTTCTCGCCGACGGTACTGGGGGCCATCGAGCAGGTCTGCGAGCTGTGGCGCAGCGACGTGGGGCGCCGGGACTTCCTGTCCGGTTCCTCCGTCGCCGCCTCCGCGCTGGTCGAGCCCAGCCGCGACTGGCTGATCTCGGCGCCGGACGCCCAGGTGGCCCGGCAGGCGGGCCCGCGCGTGGGCCAGGCCGACGTGGCGGCCGTACGGTCCATGACGCAGGCGCTGACCGACCTGGACCACCAGTTCGGCAGCGGGCATGTGCGCCCGGTGGTCGTGCACTACCTGAACAGCGTGGTCTCCGGGCTGCTCGCCGGCTCCTACCGGGAGACGGTCGGACGCGAACTCTTCGCCTCCGTCGCCCGGTTGACCGAGCTGGCGGGCTACATGGCCGTCGACACCGGCCAGCCGGGCCTGGCCCAGCGGTACTACATCCAGTCGCTGCGGCTGGCGCAGGCCGCCGGGGACCGCGGATACGGCGGTTACGTGCTCGCCGCGTCCATGAGCCACCTCGCCGCGCAGCTCGGAAACCCGCGCGAGATCGCCCAGTTGGCGCGGGCGGCGCAGGAAGGGGCGCGCGGGCATGTGACCCCGCGCGCGGAGGCGATGTTCCACGCGGCCGAGGCGCGCGGGCACGCCCTGCTCGGTGACATGCGCGCGGCGCATGCCTCCATCGGGCGCGCGGTGACGGCGATGGAGCGGGCGGACGGCTCCTCGGGCGACGACCCGGTGTGGATCCGGCACTTCGACGAGGCGTATCTCGCCGACGAGTTGGCGCACTGCCACCGCGACCTCGGCGAGCCCGAGCAGGCGGCCCGGTACGCCGAGCAGTCGCTGGCCGGGCATCCGGAGTCCCGGGCCCGCCGGCGCGCCATCGGCCTGTGTCTGCTCGCCACGGCCCAGGTGCAGCAGCGGGAGATCGAACAGGCCTGCGGCACCGGCCTGAAGGCGGTGGAGCTGCTTCAGACGCTGCGCTCCAACCGGGGTGCCGAGTATCTGGAGGACCTCCAGCTGCGCCTGGAGCCGTTCCGGGAGGAGGCGGTGGTACGGGAGTTCGGGGCGCGCCTCGACCTCCAGCAGGCCGCGTGAACGTCACCGGCCCCGCGGTGTGCGTGCACGGCGCGCAAAGCAGCCTATACCGGCACACCGCGGGGGCGGTTCTGTAATCGCTGTCACAGGGAAGAAGATCGCGCCCTGAGCTGCATGGCACCCGGCTCGGGGGACCCGGTAGCGTGAGCCCGATTCACAAGGTCCCCCATTAGTAGGAGTCCCGGTGACGCAGAGTGGACAGGGCGAGGAGCCCTCGGCGCGGCCCGCGCGCGAAGGCATCGTGCTGCCCTCCGACGGAGGCGAGCCCCTGTTGCCGGGCATGACCGGCGTGCCCGCCCCCGCCACGGCCGCCCCGGCAGGCGGGCAGGCCTGGGGCGGCTCCTGGGGGCCCGAGCAGCAGCCGCCCCGGCAGGACCAGGGCTGGCCCCCGGCGGCGGCCCAGCAGTGGCACACCCCGGACACCCCGCACCAGCAGCCGCCGGCCGCGAACCCCGGCCCGCTGCCGCCCGAGGGCGCCCCGGCCCTGTCGTACGGGCAGCAGCCCTACGGCCAGGGCGGCGGCTACGGCGCCGGGCAGCAGCCCGGGTACGGCACGGCACCCGAGCCGTACCAGCAGCAGCACCAGCCGCAGCCGTCGTACGCGCAGCCGGCCGCCCCGCTGCCCCCGGCGGACGAGGGCGCGACGCAGTACATACCGCCGGTGCAGGCGGCCGGCGACGAGGGCGCCACGCAGTACCTGCCGCCGGTCCCGGCCGCCCCCGCCGACGAGGGCGCGACCCAGTACCTCCCGCCGGTGGCGCCCGGCGCGCTGCCGCCCGAGTCGCACGGCGAGGAGACCCGCTACCTCGGCCGCGCCCCCCAGCAGCCGCCCGCGCCGTCCGACGCCGAGGCCACCCAGTACATTCCGCCGTACGCCGCGCAGGCGCAGCACCAGGCGCAGGGCGCGGGGCCGTCGCCGGACGGGTTCGACCACCTCTTCCGCGGCGGCCCCGCGGACGGTGACGGCCCGCCCGGGGCCACCCAGCAGATGCCGCGCGTCCAGCAGCAGGACGCCTATCCCGGCGGCCCGGCCCGCCCGCCCTACGGCGCGCAGCAGCCCTCCTACGGCGCCCAGCAGCCGTCGTACGCCCCCGCGCACGACGACGACCCGCCCCGGACCCGCTCGCGGGTGCCGCTGATCGCCGCGATCGGCGTCGGCATCGTCGTCATCGGGGTGGGCGCCGGCGCGCTGCTCAGCGGCGGCGGCACGGACCAGGGCACCGACGGCAAGACGGTCGCGGCCACCTCGGCGGCGCCCGGGCAGAGCTCCGCGCCCGCCGCCGACCCGGCCCGGCAGCAGGCGGTCGAACTGGACAAGCTGCTCGCCGACAGCGGCAGCAGCCGCGCCACGGTGATCAAGTCGGTGGCCGACGTCAAGAACTGCACCGACCTCGACACAGCGGGCTCCAGCCTGCGCGACGCGGCCAAGCAGCGCGGCGACCTGGTGACCCGGCTCGGCCGGCTGTCCGTGGACAAGCTCCCGAACCACGCCGAACTCACCACGGCGTTGACCAAGGCCTGGCAGGCCTCCGCCTCCGCCGACAGCCACTACGCCGCCTGGGCCGACCAGGCCAAGAACCGCAGGGTCTGCCACAAGGGCCACGCCCGCGTCACGGGCGAGACCCAGGCCGGCAACCGGGCGAGCGGCACCGCCAGCGCGCAGAAGGTGAAGGCGGCGGCGCTGTGGAACGCGATCGCGGGGAAGTACGGCCTGACCCGGCGCCAGCCGACCCAGCTGTGACGGCTTAAGGGGACGCGCCGGCGGGCGTCACTGCACGTCGGCGTTCTCCAGGATCGAGGTCATGTCGGTGGTGCCGTCGAGCCCGCCGACGCCCTTGCGGGCCGCGACCAGCCTGCCGTCCTGCACCACCTGCAGGGTGACGTCGGCGTTGACCATGCGCGGGAAGCCGACCGCGGCCAGCTTGCTGGAGTAGGACCAGTGCAGGGTCGGGGTGAGACCGCCGGTGGAGACCCGCAGACCGTTGTCGAGGGTGCGCCGCACGGAGTCGGCGGTGACCTCACCGCCGCCGATCTCGTCCAGGACGGCCTTCAGCACGGTGTACGCGATCCAGGTGGTCTGCACCCCGGCGTCCGCGGGGTCGATGCGGTTGTCGCCGAAGGCCTCCTCGTCGATCACCTTCTTCATCGGGTCCCAGCGCGAGTCCGACGCCGGCGGGTACCAGCCGGTGATGTACGCCCCCTCGTACGGCCCCGACGCCCCGCCGGTGGCGTTGATCACGCTCTGGTCGACGCTGCCGAGCACGGTCCCGAGCCGTACCGGGGGGAAGCCGTCGCGCTCGCGGCGGAAGGAGTCCATGAAGGTGTCGGTGCGGTCGCCGAGCGCGGGGACCACGCAGCCCTTCTTCGCCAGGTCCCGGGTGGCGTAGCGCAGCGCCTGGTCGGCCTTGTCGCCGTACTCGGTGGCGTCCTCCTGGGCGAGCTGGTCGCCGGCCTTGGCGTGCCGGCCCGCCTGCAGCCCGGAGTCGAGCAGCACGGGCAGCTCGTCGCCGGCGATGCTGTCGGGCCGGACCAGGGAGATGTTGCCGCAGTCGGCCGCGAGGGCCTTGCCGAGACCGGCGAGCAGGGCGGGCTGGCCGCCGTTGACCGGGTACGACATCTGTCCGGTGAACTCGTCGTTGGTGACGCCGTAGCCGCCTATGTAGGGGATGCCGGCGCCTTCCAGCGGGGCGGAGTAGGAGTCGGTGAACTGGCTGTAGGAGCCGACGACCGCGACCACGTCCTCGTCGGCCGCGTACCGGGCGCACCTGGCGGCGCCCACGCTGTCGTTGTGGTCGTTGCAGGTCAGGACCTGCAGCTTGCGGCCGTTGATGCCGCCGTTCGCGTTGATCCACTTGGCGTAGGCGAGGGCCATCGCGGGCATGCCGGGCTTGTTGGTGGCGTCGGTGTCCTGCGGGGCCCAGGTCATGACCTTGATCGGGCCATCCCCGGAGCCCCCCGTGGCACCGGGGATGACCCCGCATCCGGCGGTGAGCGACGTACACAGGGCCAGCGCGCCCGCCGTCAGGGCGGTGGCTCTTCCGGGGCGGAGAGGGGTCTGGAGGAAAGTACGGATCGCGCGTCGCCTGCCGGTCATGTGCATGCACGATTCCCTCACACGACGAACCGGCGAGTGACCCAGAGTCAACCAAAGGTGACGCACGGGTGAATTCCAGGGGCCCGTGAGGCCGGTGTGACGGGGAACGTACGATCGATGACCGTGCAAGGTTCGGAGAACTCTTCCCGTCGTGGCCGTCGCTCCTCCACCATGGGCGGCATGCCCCTAAGCGACATGCCGTGGTGGCGCTGGCGCAGCAATGTGCGCTCGGCGCTGCACATGCTCTCCGACCCGGTGTTCCAGCGGGACGCCTGGCTGGCCGGCGTGGACGGGTACGGCGACGTCACCGACGCCGTCTACCGGCTGGTGGAGGACACCTGGCTGGACAACTGGTCCGCCGAGAAGTACGTCGGCACGATCTTCCGTGACTCGCAGGAGGCGGCGCTCGTGGACAGCGCCGTGCTGCGGGTGCTGCGGATCATGCACCAGGTCGGCCCGGACGCGCCGGTCTCCGCCTACCTCGACCACCCGGGCTGGCCCGATGCGGTCCGGGCGGCGCGGGACGCGCACGTCCGGATGACCGTGAGCGACGGCGAGGACCCGGACGCGCCGCCGAAGACCCTGGAAGTCCTCAGGATCATGACCCGGACCGCGTAGGCGTTCCCGCCGCCGTCCCGCCCCGTTGTCCCGCCCTGCGGGACGATCACCCCCGGCGGGCGTTCGACGTGAGAACCTGTAGGGCATGAATGAGCAGTCCGCGCCTGCCGCCGCCCCGGCCGACCAGTACGTCCTCACCCTGTCCTGCCCGGACAAGAAGGGCATCGTGCACGCCGTGTCGAGCTACCTCTTCATGACCGGCTGCAACATCGAGGACAGCCAGCAGTTCGGCGACCACGACACGGGTCTGTTCTTCATGCGCGTCCACTTCTCGGCCGAGGCGCCGGTGACGGTGGACAAACTGCGCGCGAGCTTCGCGGCGGTCGGCGACTCCTTCCACATGGACTGGCAGATCAACCGGGCCGACGAGAGGATGCGGATCCTGCTGATGGTCAGCAAGTTCGGGCACTGCCTGAACGACCTGCTGTTCCGGGCGCGGATCGGGGCGCTGCCGGTGGAGATCGTGGGCGTGGTCTCGAACCACACCGACTTCGAGGAGCTGGTGGGCTCCTACAACGTTCCCTTCCACCACCTTCCGGTGACGAAGGACACGAAGGCGGACGCCGAGGCGAGGCTGCTGGAGATCGTCCGCGAGGAGGGCGTCGAACTGGTCGTCCTCGCCCGCTACATGCAGGTTCTCTCGGACGACCTGTGCAAGCAGCTCAGCGGCCGGATCATCAACATCCACCACTCCTTCCTGCCGAGCTTCAAGGGCGCGAAGCCGTACCACCAGGCGCACGCCAGGGGCGTCAAGCTCATCGGGGCGACGGCGCACTATGTGACCGCCGACCTGGACGAGGGGCCGATCATCGAGCAGGAGGTCGAGCGCGTCGGCCACGGTGTGACGCCGGACCAGCTGGTCGCCATCGGCCGGGACGTGGAGTGCCAGGCGCTGGCGCGGGCGGTGAAGTGGCACGCGGAGCGCAGGATTCTGCTCAACGGCCGCCGGACCGTGGTGTTCGCCTAGCAGTCCGGGGCGCCTCCGCGACCCACGACCTACATCCGGCTCAGACCGGCCGTGGCGAACAGCACGTCCCTGATCGCCTCCCGGTCGCCCAGCTGCCCGGCCGCCGCGTCCTCCGGTGAGACCCGTCCGGCGGCCAGCCGGCAGAACTCCACGCCGTCCAGCGCCACATGGGCCACCTCGTGCTCCGCGGAGCCCACCGCCGCCGGTGAGTCCAGCGGGATCAGCCACTCGCCTCCGGCGTGCCCCTCGATCTCCAGCCTGAGGCTGCGGCCGGGCTCGCCGGCGACGCCGAGGTGGCGGCCGCGGCCGGGCGAGGCCAGCCCCGCCTGCCGGCGTTCCGCCAGCGCCGCGGGCAGCATCCGGGCCGCGAGGTCGATCATCTTGTGCAGGTGGCGCGGCGCGGGCGGCCCGTAGGGGTAGTCCACCGCCTCCGCGATGTCCTCGGCGTGCACCCAGCACGCGAAGGCCCGGTCCAGCATGGCGTCGTGCAGCGGCAGTTCGATGTCGCCGTACGACACCGCGAGCCCGCCCGCGTGGCCGCCGGTGAACGACACCGTCCGCACCAGGCTGTGGCTCTGCTCCCGCCAGGGCCCGCGCACCGAGCGGGTCGGCGGGAAGCGGGAGGTCCGCCAGAACGCCTCGGTGCGCTCCCGCGGGCCCACCGCGCGCCGCTCGGCCACCTCGCCGACCTCGGCCAGCGGGTCCTGAAGGCCCAGCCCGACCGCGACCAGCCCGTCCACCGACAGCAGGTGCGCGATCACCCCGGCCACGGTCGTACGACGGCTGCGCGCGGTGTCGGACTCGAACCACCGCAGCCGCACCGGCGCGTGCCACTCGGCCCGCCCGAAGTCCTGCAGCAGGGCGTCCAGGCGCGCGGTCTCGGCGTCGTACGGCGCCGCCCACCCGGGCACCGGGATGCGCGGCGGACGGCGCTCCAGGCAGCTCTCCAGGACGCGGGTGCGCAGCGCCGGGTCCAGGTCGAGGCTCTCCGGCTGGTGGAGCAGGCCGACCGCCTCGCGCAGCCGGCGGGCCTCGTCGGCGCAGCTTCCGCAGGAGCCCAGATGGTCCTCGACGGCCGCCGTCTCCGCCGCCGAGCAGGCGGCCAGCGCCCAGGCGCCGAGGAGCGATTTCAGGACGTCGTGCGGCAGGTCGAGCGGCGCGGGCGCGAGGTGTTCGAGGGCGTCGAGGCCGGGCAGCGGACGCCCGCCGTCCTCGACGGAGGCGCGGGGCGTCGGTATGCGCGCCGGCCGGTCCGGCTCGGAGCCGCCGGCGCCGCGCGGCTCGTGGCCCGAGCCGCCGTCGCCGCCCGCGTCGCGGGGCCCCTCGTCACTCCGCCCGCCGGCACCGCCGTACCCCTGGCGCCGCTTGTCCTCCCCCTGCTCCTGCCCCGGCCCGTGTCCGGTGTGCTCGTCGTGCTCGTCCTGGGCCTCGAACCGTCCCGCTCCGCTCACAGCGCGCCCCCGTGTTCCGGCGGGGTGCCGGCGTCGTGGGCGGTGGAGAGCAGCTGCAGGCCGAGGCGGAGCCGGCGGCGGGCCTCGTCCTCGGTGACGCCGAGGTCGGTGGCGGTCTGGCGGTAGTCGCGGCGCTGGAAGTAGGCCATGTCGAGGGCGGCGCGCAGCGGGGCGGGCATGGAGTGGACGATGTAGTCGGCGCGGGCGGCGACCGAGGCGCGGCGCACCTTGCGCTCCAGTTCCGCCAGGGAGCCGCCGCCCTCCGGCAGCGCGGCGGTCTCGCTGGCGCGCAGCCGCTCCACGGCGAGCCGGCGGGTGACTCCCGCGACCCAGGTGCGCAGGGGGCCCTTCTTGGGGTCGTAGGTCTCGGGGTGCTCCCACAGGTGGGCGAAGACCTCGCGGGTCAGGGTGTCGGCGGCCTTGTCGTCGCCGAGGACGCGGTGGGCGAGGCCGTGCACCAGCGAGGCGAAGCGGTCGTACAGCTCGCCCAGGGCGGCCGCCTCACCGCGGGCCAGCCGCTGCTGCATCTTGCGGTCCCAGCGGGGCGGTACGTCCTTCTCGGCCATGCGGTCCCCTCCCCTCACCCGTGTCCGACCCGTCCAGCCTGTCCGCGCTGTCCTGTCGAATGTAGTCGGCACACCTGACAGCGCACGCCCCTTTGTGTCAATGCGCGCCCCCCGGAGCGCTGCAGGTGATAGTGCCCTCTTCACATAAGCTTCACACGGCCCCTGTGTATCTGTGATCGAACGGGATCGATAGTGACCGAAACAAGCCCCTTGTCGATCACGTCCAGTTTGCCGCCGGACGTTTCAGGGAACGGCCGCTGGGCAGCCGCGCGGAAGCAAGCGTAGGAACTGCTTCCGTTTCCGGGCGGTTCCGGAAGTTCCGGCGAGCGGAGGGGCAGGGACGTGGCATTCAAGGTGACCGGCGTCGAACGCGGCGAGTGGGCCGTGCTCCAGGTGACCGGGGAACTGGACCTGATGACCTCGCCGGTACTGCGGCAACATGTGCACGACGTCGTGGCCGAGGGCCACCACAGCCTCGTCGTGGACCTCTCCGACGTGTTCTTCTGCGACTCCAGCGGGGTCGGCGTCCTCGTCGCCGCCCGCCGGCTGATCCGCTCCTGTCAGGGCCGGCTCCGGCTCATCCTGCCCGACCGGGGCGCCGTCGACGGCTCGCACGTCAACCGGGTCCTCGGCGCGCTCGGCGTCCGCCGCCTCTTCGACGTCCACCCCGACCTGGAGGCCGCGACGACCGACGAGGCGGGCCCGCTGTCGGCCTGACACGCGCCCCGCACCACCGCTCCTCGCACCGCCGTTCACGCCGCCCGCTGTGCCACGCCACGTCACCGAGGGCGCCCGTGCCCCGCGACACGGCCACACTGTTGTCGCAGAATTCCTCCGGTCCTGGCACAACCGCCGGGTCACGGCCATGCCGGGGCCATGCGCGTCATACGCTCCCTGCGAGGTGGCCCGTCCACCCGCCCCACGCCCGAGACGCACACGTAAGGCGGCCCGAACAGACATGGTCAGCACCGAGTACGAGCGCAGGATCGCCGCCCGGTTCGCCACCTTCGACCAGGACGGCAACGGCTGGATCGACCGCGGGGACTTCAACGCGGCGGCCAAGGCGCTCCTCGCCGAGTTCTCCGTGACCGCGCGCTCCGACAAGGGGCAGGCGCTGTACGCGGGCGCGGAGGCGTTCTGGCAGGGCATGGCCGGGATCGCGGACCGGGACGGCGACCAGCGCATCACCCGGGAGGAGTTCGTCACCGGCGCGGTCAAGCGGCTGCGCGACAACCCCGAGCGCTTCGCCGAGATCGCCCGCCCGTTCCTGCACGCGGCCCTCGCCGTGGCGGACACGGACGCCGACGGCCGCGTCACGGTCGCCGACACCGCCCGCGTCCTGCGCTGCCTGCACGTCCCCGCCGACCTCGCCGGCACCGTCGCCGCGGCCCTCGACGCCGACGCCGACGGCGCCATCACCGAGCCGGACATCATCCCGGCGTTCTCCCGCTACTTCACGGTCGCGGAATAGCGTTCCCGCAGCTCCCCGCGTCCGGCGTCGGACGGCCACCTGGGCGCCGCCGTGCGCGTGCGGGGCAGCCGGCCGTACAACACACCTGTGCCGACGAGCAGTTCGGGCGGCCGCCGTCACCGGCGCGAAGCCGATGTCGGCACCGCCCGCACCATGCAGCCCGAAAAGCGTTGGCCCAAGATGTCGCGGATTGTGGCACGCCGGTTTCACGGAGCGTCGATACCGGGTTGTGTCCTTCGCGGGGCTCGTCACATCACGGAGTCGGCCGTCCCCTCCGGTACCTTGTGTGGGATGCGAGTGGCGGCGAGCGCGAGCCGGGCCGGCGGTGCCCCTGGGGCGGTGCCGGGTCGCGCGGTGCGCGGCGCTGTTCGCGGGGCGGCGACGGCTTCGGCCGACGCCTGTTCGACTCCCCGGCACGAGCGTCGCACAGTATGCCGCACGCGTACTCCTTCGCGCTGGAATATGCCCGAAGCGCTTGTTGGGGTGACTGTACGTCAACCATGCTGTCTTCCAAGGGAGTCACGTTCCGTGACCCTTGCTCTGGCCGTTGTTCTGGCCATGCAGAAAATGGCTACGATCGTGGCCCTCGTGATCGCCGCCGCGGCCCGGAGCTTCGCGGCGGCCCGGTGGCGTGGGGTCACGAGTCCGCCGGTTCGGATGGTGTGAGCGGTGCAGGTGCTTCAAGTGCAGCTGGAGATCCGGCCCGACCCCACGGAGGTCGGACGGGCGAGGAGGTGGGCCCGCTCGCGGCTCGCCGGACTGGGCATAGCGGCCGACGAGCCGCTCGCCGAGACCCTCATCCTGCTCGTCTCCGAACTGGTGACCAACGCCGTGGTGCACACCGGCCACGCTGCCGTGCTCCGGCTCTCCCTGCCGGGCGCGACGGCCGCACCGCCGACCGATGCGGGCGCACCGCCGACCGATGGGGCCGTACCGCCGACCGATGCGGCCGTGCCACCGGAGGCGCCCACCGCGGGCACCGTGCGCGTGGAGGTGGCAGACGGCAGCTCCCGCGCCCCCGTGCCGCGGTGCGCCGGCAGTGACGCGACCGGCGGCCGGGGCCTGGCCCTCGTGGACTGCCTGGCCGACCGCTGGGGCTGGAGCCCGGAAGGCGCCGGCAAGAGCATCTGGTGCGAACTGGACCGCTGCACACGGCCCGGACAGAGCGCAGCGGTGGCGTACGGGAGCGGGCTGTCCGCATACGAGGGCGCCGCCTTCGAGGCGGTGTAGCACCCGGCGCGGTGGTGCGCCGGAGGTGCATCCGTGCGCGGGCGCCGCGAACAGGGCGTACGTAACAAATCTCCCTACCGGCGTTGACGACCCGTGACCGGCTGAACACGCTTGTGGGCGACGATTCGCCGCGAGGGGACGGCGAGGGCCTGGCGACGGCGGCTCTCGCCGAGTGTGGGTCGGCACCTGGTGGGCGGCGCGTGCGCAGGGCAGTGGGGGGAGGCGCGCCGCCCGCCGTCCGGTGACGCGTACGGCCCTTTTTCTCCACAGGCTGTGGACAACTCTTCGCTCCGGACACGCGGTGTGCGGTGGCCGACCGCCTGGCGCGGCCGGTGGGTCACGTCCTGGCGCCCGTCCGGAACGTCCGGCGATAGGCGGTCGGCGTCACCCCGAGCGCCTGTTGCAGATGCTGGCGCATCGACTGCGCCGTCCCGAAGCCCGCCTCGTGGGCCACCTGGTCGATGGACAGGTCGGTGGTCTCCAGCAGATGGCGGGCGCGTTCGACGCGCTGCTGGGTGAGCCACTGGCCGGGGCTGATCCCGGCCTCCTCGCGGAACCGGCGGGTGAAGGTGCGCACCGACATGGCCTCCTGCTCGGCCATGTCCCGCAGCTGGATCGGCTCGTGCAGACGGCCCAGCGCCCAGGCGCGGGCGGCGGTCGTGGTCGACAACTGCGGGTCGGGCACCGGCCGTTCGATGTACTGGGCCTGCCCGCCGTCGCGGTGCGGCGGTACGACCGTGCGCCGGGCCACGTCGTTGGCGACCGCCGTGCCGAAGTCGCGGCGCACCATGTGCAGGCACAGGTCGATCCCGGCGGCCACCCCGGCCGAGGTGAGCACGTCGCCGTCGTCGATGAACAGCACGTCCGCGTCCACCTCGACCTGCGGGAAGAGCCGCTGGAAGCGGTCGGCGTCGGCCCAGTGCGTGGTCGCCGGGCGGCCGTCGAGGTATCCGGCGGCGGCGAGGACGTACACGCCGGTGCAGATGGAGGCGAGCCGGGTGCCGGGGCGGATGCGGGCGAGGGCGGCGGCCAGCTCGTCGGTGAGCCGGCCCTCCTCGAAGACCGGGCCGAGTTCGTACGACGCCGGGACGATCACCGTGTCGGCGCCGGCCAGGGCCTCCGGGCCGTTGGGGACGTGCACGGCGAAGTCGGCGTCGGTCTCCACCAGGCCGGGCGGCCGTACCGAGCAGGTCACGACCTCGTACAGGTGCCGGCCCTGCTCGTCCCTGGGGCGGCCGAAGATGCGGTGCGGGATGCCCAGCTCGAAGGGGAGCAGGCCGTCGAGGGCGAGGACGACGACCCGGTGCGGACGGAAACCATCGGCGACAGCGGCCATGGCCCGATCCTAGCGAATGCTGACCCTCGGGCCACTCGTTGTAGGCGCATCGAAAAAGGACGCTGTATGACGTGACTCAGACAAGCCCAGCCGCAGCCCCCGTCCAGGCCGCCCCGCCCGCCCGGCGCCGCCGCGTGCACCGCGCCTGGTCCGTCGCCGCCGTCACCTTCGTCACCATCATCGGCGCGGCCGCCTTCCGCTCCCTGCCCGGCCTGCTCATCGACCCGCTGCACCAGGAGTTCGGCTGGTCGCGCGGCACGATCGGCGCGGCCGTCTCCATCAACCTCGCGCTCTACGGCCTCACCGCGCCCTTCGCCGCCGCCCTGATGGACCGCTTCGGCATCCGCCGGGTGGTCGCCGTCGCGCTGACCGTCATCGCGGCCGGCTCGGGCCTGACGGTGTGGATGACGGCGGCCTGGCAGCTGTGGCTGTGCTGGGGCCTGCTGGTCGGCCTTGGCTCCGGCTCGATGGCCCTCGCGTTCGCCGCGACGGTCACCAACCGCTGGTTCACCGAGCGGCGCGGTCTGGTCAGCGGCATCCTGACCGCCGCGTCCGCCTCCGGCCAGCTGATCTTCCTGCCGGTGCTGTCCTGGCTGACCGAGCACCACGGCTGGCGCCCGGCCGCCGTGACGGTGGCCCTGGCCGCGCTCGCCGTGGTCCCCTTCGTCTGGATCCTGCTGCGCGACCACCCCGCCGACGTCGGACAACGGCCGTACGGCGCCAAGGAGTTCGCACCCAAGCCGGCCCCGGTCACCGGCGCAGCCCGCCGCACCCTGAAGGTCCTTTCCCGCTCCGTCCGCACGGGCACGTTCTGGCTGCTCGCCGGCACCTTCGCGATCTGCGGCGCCTCCACCAACGGCCTGATCCAGACCCACTTCGTGCCCGCCGAGCACGACCACGGCATGCCGGTCACCACGGCGGCCTCGCTGCTCGCGGTCATCGGCGTGTTCGACGTGGCCGGCACGATCGCCTCCGGCTGGTTCACCGACCGCTTCGAACCCCGCCGCCTGCTCGCCGTCTACTACGCCCTGCGCGGCGTCTCCCTCGTCTTCCTCCCCATGCTGCTGGGCCCCGCCGTCCACCCCCCGATGCTCTTCTTCATCGTCTTCTACGGCCTCGACTGGGTCGCCACCGTCCCGCCGACCCTCGCCCTGTGCCGCGAGAACTACGGCGAGGACAGCGCCATCGTCTTCGGCTGGGTGCTCGCCTCCCACCAGGTCGGCGCGGCCCTCGTCGCCTACCTCGGCGGCCTCGCCCGCGACGTCTTCGGCACCTACGACCTGGTCTGGTACGCCTCCGGCACCCTCTGCGCGGCAGCGGCCCTGATGGCCCTGGTGATCCGCCGGGCGACCCCTTCGGTCCCGGCGGTCGCCGTGCCCTGATCGGACCGCCTCTGCATCCCCTGAAGCTGACGGTACGTCAGATTGACGGAGTGGCGGCTGGTCTGGTTCCGCAGTACCAGCCGCCTGGGCTGACCTCCGCCCAACTCGTCGGCGCCTGGCAGGTCACCGGCCGGTGCGCAGCTGTTTCGCGACCGCCTTCGCGATCTTCCCGGCGTCCAGGGCCAGTTCGCGGAGCATTCCGCTGATGGGGTTGGTGTAGCCGGTGAAGTAGAGCCCGGGCGCCCCGGTGGGCGTGCGGCCGCCGTGGACGGCCGGCTTGCCGCGCTCGTCCAGCACCCCGAGATGTCCCACCAGGCCCTCCAGTGCCCGGGTGTACCCGGTCGCCGCGATCACCGCGTCCGGTTCGATCCGGCTGCCGTCGGCGAGGACCACCTTCCCGTCCTCGAAGGAGTCGACGGCGGCCACGATCTCCACCTTGCCGCCGCGGACGGCGTCGATCAGGCCGACGTCCTGCACCGGGATGGCGCCCTCCTTGACCCTGCTGTACAGCCCGGTGTCCGGGCGGGGCAGGCCGTGGGCGGACAGGTCGGGCAGGGCGGCCCTGGCCTGCAGCCGGGACAGCCGGTCCACGAACCGCACCGGCAGCCGCCGTACCAGCACGCCGGAGTACTGAGCGGGCCAGCCCAGCGTCGAACGGCGCACGATGTGCGGCACGGTGCGCACGGCCAGCCGCACCCGCGCGGCCCCGCCCTCCACCAGGTCGACGGCGATCTCGGCGCCGGTGTTGCCGACGCCGACGACCAGGACGTCCCGGCCCGCGTACGGCGCGGCGTTGCGGTAGGCGCCCGCGTGCAGGAACTCGCCGCCGTACTGCTCCAGTCCGGGCCAGTCGGGGATGCGCGGGGTGTGGTTGTAGCCGGTGGCGACGACCACCGCGCTGCCCGTCAGCTCGCGCCCGCCGGAGGCGTGCAGCAGCCAGCCGGCGCCGTCCTCGGCCCGGTCGACGCGGAAGACCTCCACGCCGGTGACGATCTCCAGCTCGTGGTGCTCGGCGTACTTCTCCAGGTAGCGCACGACATGGTCACGGGACACCCAGCGCCCGAACTTCCGGGGGATCTTCAGGCCGGGCAGGGCGGACAGCCGCCGGGTGGTGTGCAGATGGAGCCGGTCGTAGTGGCCGCGCCAGGAGTTGCCCACCTGGTCGGCCTTCTCCAGCACCACCGCCCGTATGCCCCGTGCGCGCAGTGCACAGGCGGCGGCCAGGCCGCCGGGACCGGCGCCGATGACGTACACCGGGCGGTCGGCGGGGGTGGCGGAGAGCTGCGCGGAAGCGGAACGGGAGTCGGCCATGCTCGGGAGCGTAATCACGCACCCGGTTGATGGGTCTCGGTCAAGACCGGAATTGGTTGCGGATTGATCACGGGTGGGGGAGGAGTGGGCGGGACCGGTGTCGTAGGGCGGCCGGTTGTGGCGGTACGGCGATCGGCCCCGCCCCGCGCCCCCACTGCCTGATTCAGGGAGGACGCACAGGTGGGCGGGGGGTGCTGTGGACGCCCGGCGCGCTGAGCCCCGGCCGGAAAACCGCGTGCCGCCCCGGAGCCGGGGCCCGATCATGGCCGTATGCGCCCCGAGAACTGGCAACTCACCCACGACCTCGACGAGTTCCTCTCCCGCGCGGGTGGGTTCCTGCGCTCACGGCCTGCCCTGCACACGGTGCCGCTGACGGTGACGGACGCGCTCGCGCGCCGCGGGCTGGACTTCTACGGCGGCGAGGCCCCGCTCTTCGGCGTCCTGGACGACGGCACGGTCCGCGCGGCCCTGCTCCACACGCCGCCCTTCCCGCCCCACGTCACCGCGCTCACCCCGCGGGAGGCCGACGCCCTGGCCGCCCGGCTCGCGGACCTGGGCCGGCCGGTGTCCGGGGTCTCCGGCCCGCGGGAGTCGGCGGAGGCCTTCGCGGCGGCCTGGCAGCGGCACACCGGTACGGCGGCCACCCTCCGGCAGCGTCAACGGCTCTACCACCTGGCCGAGTTGACCCTTCCGCAGCCGGCGCCTGCCGGGCGGGCGCGGATCGCGGGGACCGGAGACCGTGAGCTGCTGATCCGCTGGAAGGACGCCTTCGACACGGACACCGGGCACAGCGTCGGCACGGATCCGGCCGCGTGGGCCGACGCGCGGATCGCCGACGGCGGCATCACCCTCTGGGAGACCCCGGACGGCGCCCCGGTCTCCCTGGCCGGAGTCACCCCGGAGACCGCCGGCCAGGTCCGCGTCGCTCCGGTCTACACCCCGGCCGGCCTGCGCGGACGCGGATACGCGGGCGCGGCCACGGCCGAGGTGAGCCGGGCCGCGCGGGCGGCGGGCGTCCAGGAGATCCTCCTCTTCACCGACCTCGCCAACCCGACGAGCAACGGGCTGTACCAGCGGATCGGCTACCGGCCGGTGGCGGACTTCGCGGTGTGGGGGTTCTCCGGGCGCGCGACGGGCGGCTGAACCGAGCGGGCCGGCGGGGGCCTTCGGCGGGTGCCGCGGCCGGTCACGGCCAGAGCAACGCCTTGCTCCACCCGAACTCCGTGCTCCGGTACTCCAGCCGTACGTGCCGCCGGTCCGCATCCCCCTGGAAGAACTCCACCGTCTTCGGGCGCAGCCGGTACAGCGTCCAGGTGGGGGACGGCTCGTCGGGGTGGGCGCGGGCCCGTTCCCAGGCCGCGTCGGACGCCTGCCGCAGCTCGTCCAGCGAGGCCAGCTCCTCGCTCTGCCGGCCGGTGAGCGCCGCGGCCAGCGCGCCCGTCGAGCGGGCGTGCAGATCGGCCTGGCTCTCCTCGGCCGGCGCCGCCGTCACCGGTCCCCGCATCCGCACCTGGCGGCCCAGCACCGGCCAGTAGAAGGCCAGGGCCGCGTGCGGGTGGGCGCTCAGGGCCCGGCCCTTGCGGCTGGAGACGTGCGTGGCGAAGGACCAGCCGTCCGCGTCGGCGCCGTGCAGCATCACGACCCGTACGTCCGGCATCCCCTCCCGGTCCACCGTGGCCAGCGACATCGTGTGCGGCTCCGGCTGCCCGGCCGCCACCGCGTCCGCGAACCAGTTCGTGAACAGCGCCAGCGGGGTCGGCGGGGCGGTGTCCGGGTCGAAGGGACGCAGCTCGGTCGTCCCCGGGTCCCAGACCCGCAGCGACCTCAGCAGTGCGGGGAGATCAGTTCCCATGCCCCCATGGTCACACCTGGCCGAGATCCGACGACACCCACCGCTCCGGACGCATGTGGATCACCACCTGCTCGCCGTGGTTCTTCCAGGCGAAGTCCACATAGCCGTCCACCTTCTCGGCCGGCAGATAGCGCGCGGACATGCGCCGCAGCTCCTCGATCGTCGCCGGAGCCGTCCCGACCACCGGGCCCTCCACCGACACGTACCGGATCGTCGGCTCCAGCCGGTCGACCATCAGCGCGAACCGGCCCGCCTCGCCGATCAGGCGGTTCTTGCGGGACTCCAGACCCGTCATGATCCACACCTCGCCGCCCGGCTCGTACCCGTACCAGATCGGCACCGTCAGCGGCGCCCGCCCCGGCCCCGCGTCCACCGCCAGCGCGGCCACATGAGCCTCGGCCAGGAACGCCTCTCGCTCCGCGCGTGTCAACGCCATGTCCCTCATCCTCCTGCGGCTCGTCCGTGGCCGGGGCAACACCGGCCGACAGCAGGCGTCTTCCCGTGCGGGGCCCCGCCCGATCAGTTCCGGCCGGGCACCATCGCCCACCCGGCGGAGCTACACCGTGGTGAGCCGCTCCACCAGCAGCACCGCGCCGATCCCCACCATCGCCGCCCCCGACGTCCGCGCCACCGCCCGGGCCGCGGCCGGCCTCGCCGACAGAAGCGCACGCGACACCGCGCCGACCGCGACGTACACCACCGCACAGCACCCCATGTGGAGGAGCCCGAGAGCCGCCGTCTGGACCGGGACCGGCAGGTGGGCGCCGCGCAGGGTGAGGAACTGGGGGAGCACGGAGAGGTAGAGCAGCAGCCCCTTGGGGTTCAGCCCGCTGATCGTGGCCCCGCGCAGGAAGCAGCCCCGGGTGTCCGCGGTGTCCTCCGCCGCGCTCGGCACGGCCGGGCGGCGCAGCACGCCCCAGCCCAGCCACAGCAGGTACCCGGCGCCCGCCACCGTCAGGGCCGTCAGCAGCTTCGGGGAGCCCGCCACCAGGACCGCGAGGCCGGCCGCCGCCAGGGCCGTGTGCAGGGCGTATCCGCAGACCAGGCCGGCCACCGCACGCGGTACCGGGCCGCGGCGCAGGGCGGTCGCGATGACGTACGCCCAGTCGGCCCCCGGTACGCACACCAGGAGCAGGTCCACGGCGAGGAAGGAGAAGAGCAGTCCCGAGTCCATGTCGGCGACATTAGGCGTGAATGGCCCGAAAGTGTTCCCGAAGTTTGCCCGGGAACGGCCTAAGGGAGGGAAGATCTGCCTCATGGACGACGTGGACCGGAAAATCCTTGCCGAGCTGCAGCAGGACGGGCGGCTGACCGTGACCGAGCTGGCGGCGCGGGTGCGTCTGAGCGTCTCGCCCTGCCACCGCCGGCTGCGCGAGCTGGAGCGGTCCGGTGCCATCGAGGGATACCGGGCGGTGGTGGACCCGGCCGCGCTCGGGCTGAACTTCGAGGCGCTGGTCTTCGTGTCGATGCGGCAGGAGGACCGGGACACGGTCGCCGAGTTCGAGCGGGCGGTCGGCGAGCTGGAACACGTCCTCGACGCCCAGCGGCTGTTCGGCGAGCCCGACTATCTGCTCCGGGTCGCCACCGCCGACCTCGCGGCCTTCCAGCGGCTGTACGACGAGCGGCTGGCCACCCTGCCGGGTGTGCAGCGGCTGACCTCGACGCTGGTGATGAAGCACGTGGTGCGGGACCGGCCCCTGCCCGCATAACACGGCAGGCGGCAGCTCACCATGGTGAACTGCCGCCTGCCAGACAGGACTTGGGGGCAGCGGCAAAAAGGCGCCGTGGGCGTGGGCTACTTGCTCGGCTTCCTCCCCGTCACACCCAGGTGGACCAACAGCGCGAGATTCGGCTTGAGTTCGGCCGGCTTCACACCCCAGGACGAGAAGCCCTTCTGGTGTGCCGCGACGGCCGCGAGCATGGCGACCAGCGAGCCGGCCACCGCGGCCGGGTTCACGTCCTTGTCGACCCTGCCCTTGGACTGCAACTCGGCGATCGAGTCGGCCAGGGAGCCGTTCACCGAATTGAGGATCTTCATGCGGATCTTGTAGAACCGTTTATCCCCTTCGGCAGCGCCCAGGTCGACCACTCGCAGGATGGCGTCGTTCTTCCGCCAGAACTCCAGGAACCCGTCCACGAGTTCCTGCGCGGTCTGCCATCCCGACTTGCCGGCCCAGGACCGTCCCTGGAGCAGCTCGGTCAATCCGGCGCCCTCGGCCGCCATGTGCTCGGCGATCTCCAGGACGGCGCCTTCGACGTCGGGGAAGTACTGGTAGAAGGTCGCCGGCGACGTTCCCGCCTTCCGGGCCACATCGATGACCTTGACGTCCCGGTAGGGGGAGGAGCTGAGCATCTCGCTGAGGCAGTCGAGCAGCTTCTGCCGGGTCGCCTGCCCACGCCGGCCGGCCACGCGGCCGTCGACGGTACGCACTTGTCCTGTCATGCCGTCAGCTTACCGAGGGGTGATCGGAGCGCGATTCGGCCGACTGCAAATGGGGTGCACGGGTGCTCTGGGAGTGGTGTGCCTGGTCTGCGCGGTGCGGGCGGCCCGGTTACTTTGACGGCATGGCCGAAAACAGGGCATCCGGGAATGAAGAGGCCGAGGAGGCCACCGAGGTGTACGGGGAGGGTGTGCCCTGCTGGGTGGACGCCCAGCTCGCCGACGTCGAGGCGGGCAAGCGGTTCTACGGCGAGCTCTTCGGGTGGACCTTCGAGGACGCCTACGGCTCCTCGGTGTGGGCCCTGCTGGAGGGGGACCGGGTCGCCTCCCTCGCGCCCAAGATCGACGGCCGTATGCCCACCGTCTGGACGGTGTCCTTCGCCACCCCGGACGCCGAGGCCCTCGGCCGACGGATCACCTCGGCCGGCGGACAGGTGGTCATGGCGCCGTTCCCGGTGGGCGACCTCGGCGTCGCCGCCCTCGCCACCGACCCCGGCGGCGCGGTGTTCGCGCTGTGGCAGCCGGGCCGGCACCGGGGCTTCGAGCGCCGGCACGAACCCGGCACCTTCGTCTGGGCCGAGCTGTACACCCGGGACACCGCCGCCGCCAACGTCTTCTACGGCGGCCTCTTCCACGACGCCCTCTTCGGCGAGGGCGCCGAACCCGACTTCGGCCGCGCCGACGTCACCGAGGTCTTCCCCGCCGAGTATCCCCCGCACTTCCTCACCCACTTCCGGGCCGCGGACCTGGACGACGCCCTCGGGGCCGTCCAGCGGCTCGGCGGCCGGGTGCAGGCGCCACCCTTTGAGACGTCGTACGGACGAGTGGCCGTCGTCACCGACAATCAGGGAGCGTCGTTCGCACTGTTGCAGCGCTGATTCCGCCCGCTTCGGAGTGATTGGGAGCGAGACACCCCGATTGTCACCGGGTTCGCAACCAGCCGCCCGGCCAGGAAGAATCGGGGTGCGTGCCGCCACGGCGGTGCGGTGGTGAGACGCTGCACTTCGGTCGCGTACATATGTGGGTGACGCGGCTCGTACGGGGAGGTGGCAGGCAAGTGGTGGATCAGCTGACGCAGCACGATCCGCGGCGGATCGGGCCGTTCGAGGTGCTGGGGCGGCTGGGCGCCGGCGGCATGGGGCTGGTCTATCTCGCGCGCTCGGCGTCCGGCCGGCGCGTGGCGATCAAGACGGTGCGCACCGAGCTGGCCGAGGACCAGCTGTTCCGGGTGCGCTTCACCCGCGAGGTGGAGGCGGCCCGCGCCGTCTCCGGCTTCTACACGGCGGCCGTCGTGGACGCCGACCCGCGCGCCGCCGTGCCCTGGCTCGCGACCGCGTACGTCCCCGCGCCCTCCCTCGAGGAGATAGTGAACGACTGCGGGCCGCTCCCGGCCCAGGCCGTGCGCTGGCTCGCGGCGGGCGTCGCGGAAGCCCTCCAGTCCATCCACGGCGCCGGGCTGGTCCACCGCGACCTGAAGCCCTCCAACGTGCTCGTGGTCGAGGACGGCCCCCGGGTGATCGACTTCGGCATCGCCTCCGGCGTCTCCAACACCCGGCTGACCATGACGAACGTCGCCGTCGGCACCCCCGCCTACATGTCGCCCGAGCAGGCCAAGGACTCCCGCAGCGTCACCGGCGCCAGCGACGTCTTCTCCCTCGGCTCCACCCTCGTCTTCGCGGCCACCGGCCACCCGCCCTTCCACGGCGCCAACCCGGTCGAGACCGTCTTCATGCTGCTGCGCGAGGGCCCGGACCTCACCGGCCTGCCCGACGAGCTGCGTCCGCTGATCGAGGCCTGCATGCAGATGGAGGCCGCCGCCCGGCCCACTCCGGCCGACCTCCAGGCCCAGCTGGCGCCCCACCTCTTCGGCTCCGGCTCCGACGACAGCGGCACCGCCTCCGCCTGGCTGCCCGAGAAGGCGGTCGCCCTGATCGAGGCCCGCAGCCGCGGCAGCCGCCCCGCCGCCAAGCCCGCCCCGGCGCCGACCGGCGGCCCGAGGAGCGGCGGCCGCGCGGCCGTACCGCCGCCGCCCCCCTACGACCCGCCGCCGGTCCCCGCTCCGGTCGGCGCCCCCGACACCGGCCCGGTCCGCCTCGCCGGCGCCGCGGTGCCGATCGGCCCCGGCCCGCGCGTCGCCGACGCCCGCGCCGCCGCCGTCAAGGCGCCCCCGCCGGAGGCCGGCCTGGTCGCCCACTGGTCCCGCCCGCGCCCCGGCGTCGCCGGCACAGACGCTGCCGTAGGCCCTGCCGTACCGGCCGCGCCGCCGCAGCCCCCGGAGACGGCGAGCGGCTGGCGGCCCTGGCGGTTCCGCATGTCCAACGAGGTCTGGGGCACCCCCTCGGTCGACGGCGACCTGGTGTACGTCACCTCCTTCGAGGTGCACGCCCTGGACGTGGGCACCGGCCGGCGCCGGTTCAAGACCAGGGACGTCGCCTGGTCCATGGCGGTGGCGGACGGCCGTATCCACGCCTCCGACGGCCCGACCCTCTTCGCGCTGGACGCCCGCGAGGGCACCGACCTGTGGCGGCTGTCCACGGACGCCTGGGTGTACTCCCTCAACGCCGACCGCGGCACCGTCGTCACCGGCACCCGGGGCGGTGGCGTCCAGGCCTGGGAGGCCTCCACCGGGCAGAAGCTGTGGGAGATCGCCGGCTGCCAGACCGACTTCGAGTCCCCCGAGTCCGGACCCCTCGTCCACGAGGGCACGGTGTACGTCTGGCAGGACGCCCGGCTGCGCGCCCTGGAGGCCCGCACCGGCGAGGAGCGCTGGTCGTACCCGGTCGGCGACGCGGCCTCCTGCGGCGGCGTACCGGTCCGCCTGGCACCGGCCCCCGACGGTCACGTGTACGTCTCCGCCGGCACCCGCGTCCTCGCCGTCGAGGCGGCGAGCGGCATGGTCCGCTGGCACTTCGAGGCCCCCGCGGTCTTCCTCTGCCCGCCCGCCTTCGCCCCCGGCCCGGCGGTCACCGGCGGCGGCATCTACCTCGCCGACTACCTGGGCACCGTCTACGCCCTCGACGCCACCGACGGCCGCGACCGCTGGCGCATCGCCACGGAGGCCCGCTCCTCCATCGAGCCGGTGCTGGTCGCCGCCGGCCATGTCCACGTGGGCAGCGGCAAGGGCCTGTACACGCTGGACGCGGTCACCGGCACGCCCAAGTGGCGCTTCCAGGCCGGCGGCGACGTCGTGGGCGCACCGGCGGTGGCGGAGGGCCGTATCCACTTCGGCTCCACCGACCACCTGCTGTACACGCTCAAGGCCGACGACGGCCGCCTGCGCTGGAAACTGGCCACCGGCGGCGAGATCACCGGCTCCCCGGTCGTCAGGGACGGCGTCGTGTACGCCTGCAGCAAGGACCGCTGCGTGTACGCGCTGGACGCGGAGAAGGGGACGGGAACGGCCCGCACGGCGTGAGTGCGGGCCGGGACGGTGGTGCGTGACGGCCGTCGTACCGGTGCATCACGGAAGGGCTCCGGACGGCGGCCGTCCCAGGGTTGACGCTACCGGGTGTACGCGGGGTGCGCCATACGGTCACTGACGGTGTTCGCGGCGGGGGCGTGGTGCACGAGTCCGTCTTGGACACGCCTCGGCCGCGGCGGCTCCCCCTCGGTGCCACCGCGGCCGGTCCCCCGTGCGGGAGGTGGTTCAGCTGGGCTCGGACGTGATGTGGACGTTGTCCGTCGTGACCGTGCCGGTGCTGCTGTCCTTGGCGTCGGTGATGTGGACGTTGTCCGTCGTGGCCGTGCCGGTGCCGCTGTCCTTGGCATCGGTGATGTGCACGTTGTCCGGCTGGACGGCCTGCCCGTCCTTCTTGGCGTCGCTCATGGCGCTTCCCTCCCGTTTGGTGCTGAACGTGGGGTGCTCGTCCGGCCGTTCCCCCGATGGACGGCCGGACGAGCAACGGATCGCCCAACCTTAGATCGTTGGGACGGGCGACCTCGGCGCCGGTCCGTGTGCCCCCCGACGCGACGGACCGACACGACGAGAGTGCCGTGGGGCGATAAACGAACGATGAACGTCCCGGCCGGCTCAGGCCGTCGCGGTCTGCGCCATCAGCGCCCGGACGGTCTCGGCCTCCGGTGAGCGCAGCGACTGGTAGATGGAGAGGGCCTCCTGCCAGCACACCTGGGCCCGTCCGGACTGCCCGATGTCGTCCAGAGCCCGGCCGAGGACGGTGAGCACGTTGCCCCGCCGCCACTCGCCGCCGATCCCGCGGAGCACGGTCAGCGCCGCCTCGGCGTTCGTCGAGGCCTGCGTGGGCCGCCCGGCCGCCAGGTCGAGCTCCGCGAGCCGGAACAGCGTCATGCCCTCCCACAGCCGATGACGGCTCTCGCGGAAGACGCCGAGTGCCTCCTGCAGCCGCTCGGTCGCCTCGACGTGCAGGCCGTTCTCCGTGAGCGCCATGCCGAGCGCGTACCGTCCGTTGGCGCTCTTCACGGCGTGGCCCAGGGTCTCGTACATGTCGACGCCCTGCTGGGCCAGTTCGACAGCGCTGTGGGGCCGACCCGTCACCAGGTGGATACGCGACAGGTTGCACAGCACGCTGGCCTCGCCGGCCCGGTCCTCGCAGTCCCGGAAGTCCGCGAGCGCCTGCTTGAGGTGCTCCTCGGCGTCGGCGTAGCGGCGCTGGTAGAAGGCGATGGCTCCGCGGATGTTGGCCGCCCAGCAGCGGGCCGGCGGGTCGCTGAAGGAGGCGCCCAGGCGCAGGGAGTCCTCGGCGGACTCGTCCGCTTCCGTGAAACGCCCGGAAAGCTGGTGGGCGTTGGCCAGGACCGCCGCCGCCCGCACCTCCGCGCGCCGGTCCCCGCAGGCCCGCGCCGCGTCGCGCAGGGCGATCGCCGCGGCGTCGTACTCCCGTGAGTTGGCGCCGGACTCGGTCAGGTCGACGGCGGCCCACAGCAGGTCGATGGCGCGCAGCAGCGTGCTCGGACCCGTGAACTGGCGGACGCAGGCGAGCAGGGACACGGCCTCCGCGTACAGCCAGTCCTGGGCCTGGTGCCGGGACTCGAAGCCGAGCCCCGGATAGTCGGTGGGCTGCAGATGGTCCACGACCCGGTCCCCCGGCCTCTCCATCGCATAGACCTGGGCCGCCGTGGCCAGGTAGAAGTCCAGCAGGCGCGACATCGCGGCGTCCCGTTCCCCGGGCGGCCGCTCGTCGCGCTCCGCGCAGGCACGCGCGTAGAGCCGGACCAGGTCGTGGAACCGGTAGCGTCCGGGCGCCGCCGACTCCAGCAGGGACGTGTCCACCAGGGACTCCAGGAGGTCCTCGGTCTCCTCCACCGGCAGGTCCAGGACCGCCGCTGCCGCCGCGAGGGAGATGTCCGGGCCGTCCGCCAGGCCCAGCAGCCGGAACGCCCTGGCCTGGGCCGGCTCCAGCTGGCCGTAGCCCAGCTCGAAGGTGGCCTTCACCGCCAGGTCGCCCGCCTGCAGTTCGTCCAGGCGGCGGCGTTCGTCGGCCAGCTTCGCCGCCAGGACGGACACGGTCCAGGTGCGGCGCGCCGCGAGGCGGGACGCGGCGATGCGGATCGCCAGCGGCAGGAACCCGCAGGCCGCCACGACGTCCAGCGCCGCTTCCCGTTCCGCGGCGACCCGTTCCTCGCCCACGATCTTCGTGAACAGCGCCAGCGCCTCGTCCGGGGACATCACGTCGAGGTCGACCAGGTGGGCCCCGGCCAGGTCGACCATGCGGACGCGCGAGGTGACCAGGGCCGCGCAACCCTCGGTGCCGGGCAGGAGGGGGCGTACCTGGGCCGCGTCCTTGGCGTTGTCCAGCAGGACCAGGACCCGGCGGCCGTCCAGGACCGAGCGGTACAGGGCGGCCCGTTCGTCCAGGGAGTCGGGGATCGCCGAGTCGGCCGTCCCGAGGGCGCGCAGGAAGGAGCCGAGGACCGTCTCCGGTTCGGCCGGGCGGGGGCCGGCGCCCTGGAGGTCGACGTAGAGCTGGCCGTCGGGGAAGGCGCCCCGGGCCCGGTGGGCCACATGCACGGCCAGGGTCGTCTTGCCCACCCCGCCGATGCCGGCCAGCGCCGACACCGCCATCACCCGGCCCCCGGCGTCGGGCGCCTCGGACGCCGACGCCAGCACGTCGCTCAGTTCGGCGACGAAGGACGTCCGGCCGGTGAAGTCGGGTACGGAGGCGGGGAGTTGCGCGGGGCGGACCGGGACCACCGAGGGTTCCGCCGCCGGGGACGACGGTTCCGCCAGCGCCGGGTCCGCCTGCAGGATGCGCTGCTGCAGTTCCCGGAGCCCGGGCCGCGGGTCGACGCCCAGCTCCTCGGCGAGCAGGCGGCGGGTGTCGGCGTAGACGGCCAGGGCCTCCGCCTGGCGGCCGCTGCGGTACAGGGCGAGCATCAGCAGCTCGCGCAGGCGCTCGCGCAGGGGGTGGGCGGCCGTGAGCGCCGTCAGTTCCGAGACCGCCTCCGCGTGGCAGCCCTGCTCCAGGTCCATGTCCAGGCGGGATTCGACGAGGCCGAGGCGCCATTCCTCCAGGCGGACCCGCTGGGTCTCGGCGTAGGGGCCGGGGACGCCGGCCAGGACCTCGCCGTCCCACAGGGCCAGGGCCTCGTTCAACAGCGCGCGGGCGCGGCACAGGTCGCCGACGGCCCGCGCCTTCTCCGCCTGGGCCGCGAGGTTCTGGGCGACCGCCAGGTCCAGGGCGCCCTCGCCGAGCGCGCGCACCGCGTAACCGCCGGACTCGCTGACCAGGACGCCGGGCAGGATCTTGCGCAGCCGCGAGGCGTACGTGCGCACCGCCGCCAGCGCCTGCGACGGCGGCTCGTCGCCCCAGAGGGCGTCGATCAGCTCCGCCGCGGTCGCCGTACGGCCCTCGCGCAGCAGCAGGGCGGCCAGCAGGGCGCGCTGCTGGGGCGAACCCGTGCCGATCTGCTCCTCGCCGCGCCAGGCCCGCACCGGACCGAGCACGCCGAACCGCAGCGCCTCCGGCTCCGTGACGGCCACGGAGCCGGAACGCCGCTGCTCAGGCACTCGCGGCCCACCGTCCATGCGTTGGTCCCCCTCGGCATCACGAACAACCCCGTCAGTTTGCCTTGTTCGGGCCGGTTCCGTCAGCCATCGACGACGCCGATCACAGGGCGCCGTGCGTCGGTCCACAAACCCCTCACACCCTCTTCGCACGCCGACGCTAGTTGATGACCGTCAGGTGCTCGCTCGCTGCGTGAAGCAGGCCTGGCCTAGTCCGTCAGGTCCACCCGGACCGTCAGCAGGTCCGTGCCGAAGGCCCGTACCGCCGTGCTGTTGAGGCGGGGCAGGGAGCGCAGGCGGGCCACCGGGTCGTCGTCGGGCAGGAGATGGGCGGTGCCGTGGTGCCAGCGGCCCGCGATGCGGACGCGGACCCTGGGGTCGGCCTGGATGTTGCGGACGTACTGGGACTTGTGGCCGAACTCGGAGACCAGCCAGAAGGAGTCGCCCACCTTGCGGCCGCCGACCGGGGTCCGCCGGGGCAGGCCGGAGGTGCGGCCGGTGGTCTCCAGGAGGGTCTGGAACGGCAGTAGCCGGGTCAGGGGGTTGGCGAGGCGCCGCTGGAAGGCGGTCACCACACGGTGCTTGCGGTCTTCGGGGGCTGACATGCCGGTCGTTCTCCTGGTCTGACGGCGCGGTGTCGCGGCGGGGACGGTGGACGGGCGATGGTGTGGCGGCTCCGTGCAGGGCGTGTGGTCTCCAAACGGTCCGCCGGCTGCCGCGTGTTAGCCTCCCCCGCGGTCGCGATCGATTCAACGGGGGAGTCTGATGGGCGCGTCTTCGGACGGCTACACGGTCAAGTCCGGGATGTCCGGACAGGCGAAGGACCTGGACGCCGCGGGTGACGACGCCGGCAAGATCGCGAAGGCGATCGAGCCCGGCATGTGCTACATGGACGACGCGCTCGGCGGCCCGGAGGCCGCCGCCGCGTTCAACGCGTACGCCTCCGCCTGGGAGGCGGAGGTCAAGGCCCTGGAGTCGGCGCTGCACGAACTGGCCGGCAAGGTACGGCTGTCGAAGGGCGCGTATCACGGCAGCGACAGCCTCGTCGGCACGAACGCCGACAGCGTGGCCGTCGGGGACGGTCACCTCGTCAGCACCATGCCCGCCCGGGCCGGCCGCCCGTCGGCGCTGGCCGGTTACTGAGGGCGCGGGCGATGACGCAGTCCACGGGCGACCGGCGCAAGCGGCTGGCCGAGCTGTGCCGGACCATTGCCTCCGCCGGCAGCAAGAACGACCTGATCGACGCCATCAACGACGCGCTCGCCGTCTCCGCCCCGGTCGGCGACACGGCGACGCTGGAGACCCTGGGCAAGCTGTACCAGAAACAGGACCTCGAGGACCTCCACAGGCGCATCGACAGGGTGGCCAAGAAGGGCCTGCCGGACGTCTGGGCCGGCAACACGAGCGTGCTGGCCTCGGACGCGGTGGCCGCCGCCGGGGTGGCCGCCGGAGCGGTGGGCCGGGCCCTGTACGGCGGCGGACTGGCGCTGCTCACGTTCGCCGACGCCCTCAAGGACGCCCAGAGCCAGGACGGCGACGGCCGGGAGACGCTGCGCGAGGCACTGCGGACGCTCGGCGGCAAGGACGGCTGGTTCGACGACCTCTACGAGGACGACGACGAGGAGGCCGTCCGGCTGAACGCCCGTTCCGTCGCCTCCCTGGGCGCCGAGGACCTGCACAAGGCCGCGATCGCCGCCGACGACGCCGCCCACGCCCTCGCCAGGGACCTGGACAAATGGGTCTCCGAGGCGCGCATGAGCAAGCTGGGCACGGGCGACCTCACGGCCGTCGACAAGCTGATGCTGGCCGAGACCAGCGCCGTCGACGGCGACCCCGTGCTGAACGAGATCCTCACCGCGCACGACCTGGAGCGGGCCGGCCGGCGCATGGACCGGCTCAGCGCCGCCGACCGGGCCGCGATGGACCGGATGCTGGCCGGGTCGGACAGCCCGCAGGAGCGGGCCTATCTGATGAAGGCCCTGGCCGCCGGGCACAGCGTGGCGGAGATCGAGCAGTTCCAGGGCAAGATCCACGGCCACGACCCCGAGTGGCTGCGCAGGCATCTCACGCCGGTCGTCACCGCCGTGGACAGCATGGACGACGAGGGCGTGGCCGCCGACGGCTCCAACAACAACAAGGACTACGTCACCTTCGACGGCCAGCGCTGGATCCAGGGCGGCGACGGCTCGGAGGGCACCTGCGTGGCCTCCTCCACCGTCACCGCCCGCGCCATGGTCGACCCCCTCTACGCGCTCGACATCACCGGCGGGCCCGGCGGGCAGGAGGACGACCCCGAGGCCTTCAAGCGGCGCCTGGTGGCCGAGCAGCACCGGCTGCACACGGAGGGGGACGGCGGTGACCACTGGGAGGGCATGGGCCCCGACGGGCAGGAGCACATCGCCGACTCCACCATCGGCGCCGCCACCGGCGACGACTACCAGCGCCACGACCTGGGCGGCGCCGACGACCGCAGGGCGGTGCTGAACGACGTCGAGAAGGCGGTCGCGGACGGCCGCCCGGTTCCCGTCGACGTCCAGGGCAAGGACGGCGCCCACGCGATGACCATCATCGCCCAGGACGGCGACAGGCTGCAGATCTACAACCCGTGGGGCACGACGACCTGGGTCAGCGAGAACGACTTCATCAACGGACACATGGGCAAGGCAGCGGACAGTGGACTCAACGACGCGTACAGCGTGTACCTCCCGGCGGCGAAGTAGCCGGAGCCTGCGGCGCCGGGGCGGGGCCGCGGGCGGCGCCGTCGCGGCCCTCGCGCTGCTGACGCTCCTCACGGGCTGCGGGTCGGGCACGGGCGGGCCCGCCCCCGTCGCGCACCCCACCGGCGAATCCCGCATCACCGCGAAGGTCGGGGAGCGCTTCACGCTCACCGTCCACCAGAACGCCTCCACCCGCGAGCACTGGTACCTGTCCGACCCCAGGCCCGACGCCGGCGTGGTCCGCGAGCGCGGGCAGCACAGCTCCTCGGACTCCGGCGACAAGCACGCGGTCGGCGGGGGCAGCAGCCTCACCTTCACCTTCGAGGCCACCGGCAAGGGCAGCACCCGCATCGTGCTGACCCACTGCACGTTCGCCACCACCTGCGACGAGGACGGCGGCGGCACCCCGGCCCCGGCGTCGACCGCGCCGTACCGGCAGTCCGCGCCGAAGCGCGTCACCTACACCGTCACCGTCCGCTGAGCCGGCCGACCCCCCCGAGACCGGAACATGAACCCCGTGCCGAACCCCGCCCCGCGTCCCCCGGACCGCACCGACGACGAGCTGGCCCGGCTCGACATCCCCGCCCTGGTCCGCTACGGCCTCACCGCGCCGCCCGGCCCCCGGCGCACCGCCCTGTTCGGGGACGGCGCCGTGGGCGCGGCCGTGCTGCTCGACCGCCTCGGCACCCAGCCGCGCTCGGTGGCCTTCCTCGCCGACACCGTCCGGGCGGGCGGCCTGGCCTACGCCGCCGGGCTCCCCGAGCCGCTGCCGCGCCCGGAGGCGACGGCTGTCGTCCGCGACTGGCTGGCCGCCGGCGCCGAACTCGCGGCCGGCGTCGACGCCGACGACACCGCCGCCCGCTGGCTGCGCGCCGTCGCGACGGTCATCGAACTGCGGCAGCTGACGAGGGCCGCGCGGAACTGACCGCCTGCGGGGCTCACGCTGCGTCGACCGCCCCGAGGAACACCGGGTTGGTGAACGCGGCCATCATCCCCGGGACCGGCCCGAGCGCCGTCTCGTGCCGCAGTTCGGCGCGCACGTACGCCGCGTACGCCGGGGTCGTACGCCACTCCACGACCCCCGCCCCGGACACGGGCAGCGGGCCGCTGCTGAACAGCACGCCCTGGTCGGTGACGAAGCGGACCGAGCAGCGCGGGGCGCCCGCGACCGACAGCCGGGCGGTCACCGGGGTGCCGGCGCCGACCGCCAACCGCTCGCCGATCCCGGCCCGTTCACCGCTCGCGGCGGTGACGGTGAAGTCCAGCGAGACGGTCCGCGACTCGGCCACGTACGACCGTCCCGCCCGCAGCCCGGCGAGGATCGCCTGACGGCTCAGCTCCTCGGCGAGGACGACCGTCTGCGGGTGCCCGACGACGTCCGGGTCCCGGTGCGCGTCGCTGTTCCCCATGGCGGGCAGCCAGGCACCCTCCTCCCGCCCGGAGGCGATGAGCAGCCCGTCCCAGGCGGCCAGCGCCACCTCGTCGTCGGGCGTCCACATCCCGTTCCACACCTCCAGCGCGTCCGCCTCGGCGAAGGAGGGCTTCCAGGCGCAGCCGACGCAGTCCGCGTACGGGTGGGCCGGCACGGCCAGGCCGCCGGCGCCGCGGATCTGCCGCGCGAAGTGCGGCCAGCGCCGGTCCCGGGCCCGGTAGCGCCAGTCGACGAAGGTGCCGGGGTCGGTGCCGAGGGCCAGCACATGGCCGTTCCGGGTGGTGACCTCCTCGCCGAGCAGCACCAGCAGGTCGTCGCCGGCCGCGTCGGCCCAGTGGGCGTGCGAGGCGGTCGTGTTGTGGTCGGAGCTGCCCACGAAGTCCAGCCCCGCCGCGCGGGCCAGCGCCGCGATCTCGGCCGGCGTGCGGCGCCCGTCGGAGTGCCAGGAGTGCAGATGGCAGTCGCCCCGGTACCAGCCCCGGCCCCGGCCCCTGGCGCGCTCCGGCGGGTACACCGGCTGCGGGGCGGCGCCGGGCTCCCCTTGCGTCAGCGTGACGGTCACCTCGTACGACAGGCCCTGCGGGGCCACCGTGTACGGCCCGAGCGCGATGTGCCAGGTGCCGGGGTGCAGCGGGCCGGGGAGGTAGCCGGGGGTGGCGTCGTCGGCCCGGACGAAGAACTCCGTGCGGGCGCCTCCGGACCAGCCCCGGAACCCCGGCCCGCCGACCTCGGTGCCGCGCTCGTCGAACAGGCCGATGTCGAGGGCGTTGCCGGGGGTGCCGGCGGGGGTGGCGGGCCGGTCGTAGGTGTAGGAGACGCGCAGTTCCCGTGTGCCGGGCGGGACTTCGAAGGGCAGGTAGACGTAGTCGGGTGAGCCGGGGGCGAGGGTGCCGCGCAACGTCGTCACGGCTTCCACGGTAGGCGCGGTTCGGGGGCGCGGACAGTACCGGTGCGCGGCCGCACGCCTCCCTGACGAGCGACCAACCAGTCGGTACGATGCCCCATGCGCATCGCCGTAACGATCTTCCTCACGGACGAGACCATCACCCCCCTCCGGCTCGCGCACGAGCTGGAGCAACGCGGCTTCAGCGGCCTCTACCTCCCCGAGCACACCCACATCCCGGTGGAGCGCACGACGCCGTACCCGGCCGGCGGCGACCTCCCCCGGGAGTACGGCCGCACCCTCGACCCCTTCGTCGCCCTCGGCCAGGCCGCCGCCGTCACCGAGCGCCTCGGCCTCGGCACCGGCATCACCCTTCTCGCCCAGCACGACCCCATCGCCCTGGCCAAGCAGATCGCCACGCTGGACCACCTGTCCCGCGGCCGCTTCACCCTGGGCCTGGGCTACGGCTGGAACGTCGAGGAGGCCGCCGACCACGGCGTGCAGTGGCGCACCCGCCGGGAACTGGTCCGGGACCGGGTACGGCTCATGCAGGCCCTGTGGTCCGAGGAACCGACGCCCTACGACGGCGAGTTCGCGAGCGTCCGGGCCAGCCACGCGTATCCCAAGCCGGTGCGCAAGCCGCGCGGCCGGATCACCGGCCCGCGCACGCTCGTCGGCGGGACGGCCGGGCCCGGACTCTTCGCGCACATCGCCGAGTACGCCGACGGCTGGCTCCCGATCGGCGGCCGCGGCCTCGCCGAGTCCCTGCCGGCGCTGCGCACGGCCTGGGCGGACGCGGGCCGCGACCCCGCCGCGCCGGAGGTCGTCCCGTACGCGGTCCGGCCCACCCCCGGCAAGCTGGCCCACTACGCCGAGTTGGGCATCGAGGAGGTCGTCGTGCAACTGCCGCCGGCGGGGGAGGGGGAGGTGCTGCGGGCGCTGGACGAGTACGCGCGGTACGTTTCCTGATCACGCTCGTATGCTCGAGGGATGACGACTTCCGCGACCTCCGGAACCGGACCGACCGAGAACTCCCTGCGTCGCGCCCTCAAACGCGCCCGGGACGGCGTCGCCCTCGACGTCGCCGAGGCGGCGGTGCTGCTCCAGGCCCGCGGCGAGGACCTGACCGACCTCGCCGCGTCCGCGGCCCGGGTGCGCGACGCGGGTCTCGAACAGGCGGGCCGTCCCGGTGTCATCACGTACTCGAAGAGCGTCTTCATCCCCCTCACCCGGCTGTGCCGGGACAAGTGCCACTACTGCACCTTCGTCACCGTCCCCGGCAAGCTGCGCCGTGCCGGGCACGGGATGTTCATGTCCCCGGACGAGGTGCTGGACATCGCCCGCAAGGGCGCCGCGCTCGGCTGCAAGGAAGCCCTGATCACCCTCGGCGACAAACCCGAGGACCGTTGGCCTCAGGCGCGCGAATGGCTCGACGCGCACGGCTACGACGACACCATCGCCTACGTCCGCGCCATCTCCATCCGCATCCTGGAGGAGACGGGCCTGCTGCCCCACCTCAACCCGGGCGTCATGACCTGGACGGACTTCCAGCGCCTCAAGCCGGTGGCCCCCTCCATGGGCATGATGCTGGAGACGACCGCGACCCGCCTGTGGTCCGAGCCCGGCGGCCCCCACTACGGCTCCCCGGACAAGGAACCGGCCGTACGGCTGCGGGTACTTCAGGATGCGGGCCGCTCGTCCGTGCCCTTCACCTCCGGACTGCTGATCGGCATCGGCGAGACGTACGAGGAGCGGGCGGAGTCCCTCTTCGCCCTCCGCAAGGTCTCCCGGGCCTACCACGGCATCCAGGAGCTGATCATCCAGAACTTCCGAGCCAAGCCGGACACGGCGATGCGCGGCATGCCGGACGCCGAACTGGACGAGCTGGTCGCGACGGTGGCCGTGGCCCGCCACATCATGGGCCCGGCCGCCTGCCTCCAGGCCCCGCCGAACCTGGTCGACGCCGAGTACGAGCGGCTGATCGGCGCCGGCATCGACGACTGGGGCGGGGTGTCGCCCCTGACCATCGACCACGTCAACCCCGAGCGCCCCTGGCCGCAGATCGAGGAATTGGCCGCGAGGTCGGCCGCCGCCGGCTTCGAGCTGCGCGAACGCCTCTGCGTCTACCCCGAGTTCGTGCGCCGCGGCGAGCCCTGGCTGGACCCGCGGCTGCGCCCGCACGTGAGCGCGCTGGCCGACCCGGAGACGGGCCTGGCCCGCCCCGGCGCCCTTCCCCGGGGCCTGCCCTGGCAGGAGCCGGAGGAGGCGTTCACGGCCACCGGCCGCACGGACCTCCACGCGTCGATCGACACCGAGGGCCGCACGAAGGACCGGCGCGACGACTTCGACGAGGTGTACGGCGACTGGGAGGCGCTGCGCGAGGCGGCCGCCCCCGGCATGGCGCCGGAGCGCATCGACACGGACGTACGGCAGGCGCTGGCGACGGCGGCCGACGACCCGACGAAGCTCACCGACGCCGAGGCGCTGGCCCTGCTGCACGCGGACGGCCCGGCGCTGGACGCCCTGACGCGTATCGCGGACGACGTCCGCAGGTCGGCGGTCGGCGACGACGTGACGTACATCGTCACCCGCAACATCAACTTCACCAACGTCTGCTACACCGGCTGCCGTTTCTGCGCCTTCGCCCAGCGCCGCACGGACGCCGACGCCTACACGCTCTCCCTGGAGCAGGTCGCGGACCGCGCCCAGCAGGCCTGGGACGTGGGCGCGGTGGAGGTGTGCATGCAGGGCGGAATCCACCCGGACCTGCCCGGCACGGCGTACTTCGACATCGCGAAGGCGGTGAAGTCCCGCGTCCCCGGCATGCACGTGCACGCCTTCTCCCCGATGGAGGTGGTGAACGGCGCGACCCGCACCGGCATGTCCATCCGGGAGTGGCTGACGGCGGCCAAGGAGGCGGGCCTGGACTCCATCCCGGGGACGGCCGCGGAGATCCTGGACGACGAGGTCCGCTGGGTGCTGACCAAGGGCAAGCTGCCGACGGCCACCTGGATCGAGGTGATCACCACGGCCCACGAGCTGGGCATCCGCTCGTCCTCGACGATGATGTACGGCCATGTCGACCAGCCCCGCCACTGGCTGGGCCATCTGCGCACGCTGGCCCGGATCCAGCGCGAGACGGGCGGCTTCACGGAGTTCGTCACCCTGCCCTTCATCCACACCAACGCCCCGGTCTACCTGGCGGGCATCGCCCGGCCGGGCCCCACGACCAGGGACAACAGGGCGGTCACCGCGATGGCCCGTCTGCTCCTCCACCCCTGGATCCCCAACATTCAGACAAGCTGGGTCAAACTGGGCGCGGAGGGTGCGGCGGAGATGCTCCGCTCCGGCGCGAACGACCTGGGCGGCACGCTGATGGAGGAGACGATCTCCCGGATGGCCGGCTCCTCCTACGGCTCCTACAAGTCGGTCCGCGACCTGATCGCCGTGGCCGAGGCGGCCGGCCGCCCGGCGAAACCGCGCACCACGCTCTACGGCGAGGTGCCCGAGGAGCGGCAGCGGGCGGCGGAGGCCTCCGACGGGCACCTGCCGGAACTGCTGCCGGTCCTGGACTGAGTACGATGATCCGACCCCCGACCCGAGACGGGGCCCCATACGCCTAGCGTCAGGAGAAGCGTCCCGTGGCTGCCCGACTGCCCTCGTGGGCCTGGGTCACCGGCCTGACGGCGGGAGCGACCGCGGTCGTGGTCGCGCTCGCCGTACAGGCGGACCACGGGCCGCGTCCGATCGCCGCCGTGTCGAAGCCGAGCGCGTCGGCGTCGTCCGGCGCCCACGGGCCCGCGACGCCGAAGACACCGGCCGCGCCCGCCCTGCCGGACGATTCCGGCACGGGCCGCCGGATCGTGTACTCCCTCTCCGGGAAGCGGGTCTGGCTGGTCGACGCGACGGGCAAGCCGACCCGCACGTTCACGGTGTGGCCGGGCACGGTGAGCCCGCAGCCCGGTCGCTACTCGATCATCAAGCGCACCCAGTCCATCAAGGGCTCGGACGGGGTGGAGGTGGAGCACATCATGTACTTCACCGCGACGCAGGGCGTGAACATCGCCTTCTCCAACGCCCTGGACGGCTCCTCGCCGCCCCCGGCGGACGGCAAGAAACTGGGCGGCATCCGCCTCCACAAGGAAGACGGCGCCGCCCTGTGGTCCTTCGGTGATCAGGGCACCAGCGTCACGGTCGTCAAATAGCGTCCGCCCGCCGCGCGGGCAGCAGATTGACGATCAACGCCACTCCGCTGAGCAGGAACACCCGGGTCGCGGCGTCCAGCCCGTTCCAGGCCTTCGACTGCCACATCGCGAACCACTCACCGCCGATCGCGATGAACCCGGCGCCGAAGAGCAGAAGCAGCATCAGCAGCCCGTAGGTGGAGAGGCGCCGGGCGACGTCGTCCTTGCGCCACGCCCACAGCACGGTCCCCCCGATCAGCACGAGGGCCGCCACGGCCTCCCACACGATGATCGCGACATAGGCGGTGTCCTGCAGCCCGGTACTGGTGATGGCCCGCCCCATCAGATCCGGGTCCTTGAAGGTGGTGTCCATCGCCAGCACATGCCGTACGAACTGCTGGTTCGTCCCGAAGTCGGTGATGTTCCCGACGGCGACGAGGGCGATGTAGAGGGCGAGTATGCCGGTGAGCACACCGGCGGCCAGTCTGAGGCCGTTGTGACGTGGGGGATTGGTGGTCATGGCGCGATTCTCCCCTGCCAGGGGCCCGGTTATCGCGGGGGCATTGCGCCAGACTGAGCGAAGTCCAGGAACCGGGCCCAGGGGCCGCCGCGGACAGCGAATTGGGCGCCGTCCCTGTCCTTGGAGTCGCGGATGCGGACGGTGGCGGGGGTTATGGCTACTTCGACGCAGTCGGGGCCTCCAGGAGTTGTACCTCCTGAGGCTCACTGATGATCCTCACGGTCGGTCGGCATCACCTGGATTTCCACGTGCCTCAACCTGCGGAGTTCCAGGAGGTGTTCGAGCTGCTGGCGCAGCACATCCCGGCCTCCGACCGGCCGCCGTAGCGTCACCTCCTCCAGAACAAAGGTCGTCAGCACACGGGGGACACGCTCGAAGACCGTCTTGCGCGCCGTGCGGGCGGAGACGAGACGGTCGATCTCCTCCTCCGGGTAGGAGGGGCGCCGCATCTTCCTCGGCCTCTTCGTCCTCCATGCTGCCCCCTTGCATCAACGCCGTCTGGTTGCCTCCCCCGTCACCACCGGCCGCACCCTGGTCAGCAGGAGGTCCAGGAAGTGGTCGGGGTGGCGGAAGGACGCGAAGTGGGAGGCGTCGGGGATGAGGGCGAAGTCCTTGGCCGGGGCGGTGACTTCGGTGTAGAAGCGGTGGGCCGGTTCCGGTGGGGTGAGGACGTCGTGCTCGCCCTGGAAGAGGAAGAAGGGGAGGCGGAAGGCGGTGCCCTCGGCGTGTTCGTCGATCGTCGTCGCCTGGGGGCCCAGCGGTTCCGAGAAGGTCTGGGCCTTGAGGTAGGCGCGTAGGTCGCGGAGGGTGTGGAGAGGGGAGAACCAGAGGGAGCGGATCACGACCGTCTTCATCGTGTCGTAGGTGAGGGGGTCGGTCGTGACCACCGTCTTCGCGTACTCGGCCCACTGGTGCGCGGACCAGGACGAGCGGTCCGGGCCCAGAGCGGCGGTCTTCGCCCGCTGCTTCTTCCTGCCCGCCTTCTCCAACCGCGTCAGCAGCGCCTCGTACGCGGAAGTGTCCCGGCCGCCGCCGGCGATGTTCTGGTCGGTGCCGACGTACGCCGAGTACCGCTCGGGGTGGTCGCGGGCCAGGCGCAGGCCGATGACCGTGCCGAAGCTGTTGGCCAGGAGCAGGACCTTGGGCACGTTCAGGCGGGTGCGGATGTGGTCCGTGACCTCCACGGCGTCCGCGTGGAGACGGTCGAGGGTCAGCTCGCCCTGGCCCTGGGGGCCGCCTGCCGCGAAGGTCTTCCCGGCGCCCCGCATGTCCCAGCGGACGATCGTGAAGTGCCGCTCCCAGGCGCGGGTGCGCGGGACGAAGACCAGGTTGGAGGCGCCGGGGCCGCCGTGCAGCTCGAGGATCACGGGGTTCGAGCGGTCCTCGCCCCGGACGGAGATCCACTGGTCGATGCCGCCGATACGGACGTACGACGACTCGTCGATGCCGTTCGGGGTGGTGATCGCGAGCTTCCTGGCGTTCGCGCGGCGCTTGAGGGCGCGGTAGGTCAGCAGCATGGTGTTCCCCCTAAACTGTTTATGTCGTCAGCTGTTTGGTGTGCGGTTTACGGTATATACAGTTGCGGGGGGAGTCAACAGGCTTCCCGAAGCCGAGCGGGAGGGACCTCGTGGCCGGACGGAACGCGGGACAGGGCAAGGAAGCGCAGGGGCCCGATCCGCGGGCGACCCTCGCGCTGCTGTGGGGCGAGCAGGGCAGGCCCACCCGCGGGCCCAAGCCGAAACTGACCCCGCAGCGCATCGCCGCGGCCGCCGCCGAACTGGCCGACAAGGAGGGCCTGGACGCCGTCTCCATGAGCAAGGTCGCGGCCGGGTTCGGCGTCTCCGCCATGGCGCTGTACCGGTACGTGCCCGGCAAGGCGGAACTGGTCGAGCTGATGGTGGAGTCGGTGCTGGCCGAGGGGCCGGACCTGGCTGGGGTCGCGAAGGGGGACTGGCGGGGCGGGCTGCGGGAGTGGGCCCGCCGGCTCTGGCAGGTCTACACGGCACACCCCTGGCTCCTCGCCGCCGTCCCCATGCGCCGTCAGCTGATGGGCCCGCACCAGCTCCAGTGGCTGGACGCCGCACTCGCCGTCCTGGAGCCGACCCCGCTCACCGCCGCCGAGCGGCACAAGGTCTTCCTCCTCGTCGTCGGACTCGTCCGCAACCTCGCCCAGCAGCACGGCGACCGCGACGAGGAGGAGGAACGCCAGTGGGACCGGCTCGCGGGCGAGGTGCTCGCACGGCACGCCGACCGCTTCCCGGCCCTCACCAGGGCCGTCGCCGAGGGAGCGTTCGAGCCGGACGGCACCGATCCGCTGGACTTCGGGCTCGACCGGATCGCCGACGGGGTCGAAGCGCTCGTAGCTGGGCGGGAATGACCACCCGAGGCCGATTTGCCCCCGTGAACGGACCGTTCCCCGTCGATTACAGTGCCTAGCGTCGTACGGACGGACGGTGCCGTGGGGAGGTCTGGATGAGTGCGACGTCCGGCGCCGTCTGGGGCCGATCCGAGCAACAGGACTTCCGCAGCAGGGTGCGCGGCACCCTGCTCGGGGTCGCCGTGGGCGACGCGCTCGGCGGGCCCGCCGACCCGCTGTCCCTGGAGGAGATCCGGGCCGCGTACGGCCCCGAGGGGCTGCTCGACCTGGCCTTCGGGCAGGGACGCCGGGGCACGGTCACCCACCACACCCAGCTCACCCTGTTCACCGTGGACGGGCTGATCCGGGCCCAGGTACGGCGGGACACCGGCGCCTGGCACCCGCCGACCGACCTGCACCGGGCGTACCGGCGCTGGGCCGCCACCCAGCGGGACTGGGGGCCGGACGAGCGCCGCAAGGACGACGGCTGGCTCGCGCGCGAGGAGTGGCTGTACGCCCGCCGCGACCCGACCCGGGCCCTGCTCATCGGCTTCGGCGACGACACCATGGGCACGCTGGAGTCACCGAAGAACCCCGGCGAGCTGGGCCCGGAGGCGATGGCCCGGTCCGCGCCCTTCGGGCTGCTGGTCGGCTGGGAGCCGCAGCTCGTCGCGCAGCTCGCGGTGGAGTGCGCGGCGCAGAGCCACGGGCATCCCCTCGCCTGTCTGTCGGCGGGCGCGTACGCCGTGATCGTGCATGCGCTGGCCCGGGGCGAGAGCCTGGACGGCGCCGTGCAGCGGGCCCTGGCCCTGCTCGCCGCCCGCCCCGGCCACCAGCCCGTCTCGGACGCCCTGCAGCACGCCCTCGGTGCGGTACGGCAGGGGATCCCGAGCCCGACGCGGGTGGAGGAACTGGCCGGCGACGGTACGGCGGACGGGCTGCTGGCGGCGGCGGTGTACTGCGCGCTGGTCGGCGAGGACGTACGGCACGGGCTGTGCCTCGCGGTGAACCAGAGCGGCCCGTCGGCGGCGGCGGGCGCCCTCACCGGCGGTCTCCTCGGCGCCCTGCACGGCGAGACGGCCCTGCCCCCGGCCTGGGTGGCCGAGCTGGAGGGCCGTCCCACGGTGCTGGAACTGGCCGACGACTTCTCGATGGAGATGACCCAGGGCCCGGCGCTGCACGGCCCGGCGGGCTCGTCGCCGGGGTGGCTGGCGAGGTACCCGCGTTAGGGGCGCGCGCCGGTGTGCGCCACCGGCACCCTGGATGCGCACAGCGGCTAGTCCACCGCCGGTGCGCCGATCACGTCGTCCCCGGCGCTCGCGGGCACCGGCACCGCCGCCACCGCGTCCCCGTCCGTGTTGACCTTCTCGATGATGGCGAGCCGCTCCGGCGTCTCCTCCGGCTTCACGTAGCCGATGACGATGTACAGGACGAGGGACACCGCCAGCGGCACGGACACCTGGTACTGCAGCGGCACCCCGCCCGAGACGTTCCAGTTGATGGGGTAGTTCACCAGCCAGAACGCCAGCAGACCCGCCGCCCAGCTGGTCAGCGCCGCCGTCGGGCCGGAGCGGCGGAACGCGCGGAGCAGGCCCAGCATCATCGGGATCGCGATGGGACCCATCAGACCGGCCACCCACTTGATGACCACCGTGATGATGTCCTTGAACGTGGGGGAGTTGACCTGGGTCGCCACCGCCATGGACAGCCCGAGGAAGACGAGGGTCGTCACGCGGGCCGCGATCAGTCCCGACCGCTCGCCCCACCCCCGCGCCCGGGAGGACAGCACCGGCGCCACGTCCCGGGTGAACACCGCCGCGATGGCGTTCGCGTCGGAGGAGCACATGGCCATCGTGTGGGAGAAGAACCCGACGATCACCAGGCCCAGCAGCCCGTGCGGCAGCAGCTGTTCGGTCATCAGGCCGTAGGAGTCGGAGCCGTCCGGCTTCTGCGCGTGGACCAGCAGGGGGGACATCCACATCGGGAAGAACAGGACCGTCGGCCAGATCAGCCACAGCACGGACGACAGCCGGGCCGACCGCTCGGCCTGGTGCGCGCTGCCCGTCGCCATGTACCGCTGGGCCTGGTTGAGCATGCCGCCGTTGTACTCGAAGAGCTTGATGAACAGGAACGCCAGCAGGAACACCGTGCTGTAGGGGCCGACCAGCGGCTTGCCGTGGCCGTGCAGCGCCGGCTGGTTCCAGGCGTCGAGGAAGCCGATGTGCTTGTCGTTCAGCTTCAGCACGACCGCCACGAACATCGAGACGCCGGCCAGCAACTGGATGACGAACTGGCCGAGTTCGGTCAGCGCGTCCGCCCACAGGCCGCCGATCGTGCAGTACACGGCCGTGATCGCACCGGTGATGAGGATGCCCTGGTTCAGGGTGACCCCGGTGAACACCGACAGCAGGGTGGCGATCGCCGCCCACTTGGCGCCCACGTCCACGATCTTCAGCAGCATCCCGGACCAGGCGAGCGCCTGCTGGGTGGACAGGTTGTAGCGGTTCTTCAGGTACTCCAGCGGGGAGGCCACATGGAGCCGGGACCGCAGCCGGTTGATGCGCGGCGCGAACAGCTTCGACCCGATGGCGATGCCGAGCGCGATGGGGAAGGACCAGGTGACGAAGGAGGTGACGCCGTAGGTGTAGGCGATGCCCGCGTACCCGGTGAACATGACCGCGCTGTAGCCCGACATGTGGTGCGAGATGCCGGAGAGCCACCAGGGCATCTTGCCGCCGGCCGTGAAGAAGTCAGAGACGTTGTCCACGCGCTTGTGCGACCAGACGCCGATCGCGACCATCACACCGAAGTAGCCGATGAGTACGGCCCAGTCGAGACTGTTCATGTGCTCGATCGTGGGTGCGGTCATATGAACGCGACAAGCAAGCGTAAGGTCAAGTCGAAGTAAAAATGTTCGACTTGATGACCTGCGTTCATCTACGTGAACGAACGTGCGGGTGGGCCGAGTTGAGACGGGCGGCTCTACTTGAGCTCGTCAGGGCAGGGTGTGCCGCGCGGCAGCTGGTACGGCGCGGCCAGCCGGTAGGTGCCGGCGTGCGGAGCGAGCAGCATCGTCCACTTGTCGCCGTTCGCGTCCTGCGGGGTCTCCATCAGGCACCCGTTGACGTTCCGGTACTTCTTCGGCGCGCCGGAGGGAGAGATCACCTGCGGCGGCTTCAGGCTCTTGCCGTGCTCGTCGACGACGCTCAGCCACGGCGAGTACGGGATCCGGATCAGGATCCGCCCGGCCTTGCGCACCTGGAGCGTCATCTCGCCCTGCTCCGCGCGGTCCACCACCGCGTCCGGCTCCGCGAGCGGCGTCGGATCGGTCACCCGGAACAGCTGCCAGTTGGCGTCGCCCCAGACCTGCTTCAGATACGGCATCCCCCGCTGCAGCAGTTCCCGCTCCCGCTGGCCGCCGTCACCGTCCGGGTTGTCCTTCGGCAGCACCACGAAGTGCACGGCCCAACGCCGCAGCCACTCGTGGTAGTTCGCCGAGTTGAGGGTGTCGTCGTAGAAGAGCGGGTTGCGCTCCATGTCGGCCTGCCGGTTCCAGCCGCGCGCCAGGTTGACGTACGGCGCGAGCGCGGAGGCCTCCCGGTGCGAGCGCGCCGGGACCACCTCGACGCGGCCCTTCTCGGCACCGGCCTTCTGCAGCTGGTGCACCAGCGGGGCCAGCTCACGGGCCCAGGACGCGGCCGGGGTCGTGTGGATGATGTCGTCCACCGACTTGTAGCCGATCCACCCGGCGAAGCCGAGCAGCGCCAGCACGGCCGTGTACCACTTCCGCGACTTCGGCACCGTGAACGGCAGCGCGGCCACCAGCGTCGCACCCGCGAACAGCATCGGCAGCCGGGAGATGTTCGACCCGATCTGCGAGCTGATCAGCCACACCAGGACCACGCCCAGGCTGTACACCGCGGCCGTCAGCCGGACCGTCACCCACTCCCGCGGCACCAGGAACAGACACAGCAGCCCGTACAGCAGCGGCATGATCACCGAGCCGATCGTCATCGGCTGGGTGCCGGAGAAGGGGAAGAGGAAGTACGAGGCCGCGACCACCACCGTCGGCGCGATCCCCAGCGCCCAGGCGCCCGGCCGCCGCTTCTGCAGGAACAGCGCGACCGCCACCAACCCGACGAACAGCCCCGACACGGGCGAGGCCATGGTGGACAGACCGGCGAGCGGGGCGGCCACCGCGGCCTTCGCCCAGCGCTTGTGCCGCCACTTGTACGGCCAGCAGAAGACGGCCGCGACCGCGCCGAGCGCGAACATCGTGCCGAGGCCGTAGGTCACCCGGCCCGAGATCGCGTTGCACAGCAGCGCGACGACCCCGGCGAGCGAGGCCCACAGCGGGTTCCTCACCGCCCGGCTGCGGATCAGGACCATGGTCAGCAGGCCCGCCGACACGGTTCCGGCGATCATCATCGTCGTACGGACGCCGAGGATCGCCATCAGATACGGCGACACCACGCTGTACGACACCGGGTGCATGCCGCCGTACCAGGCCAGGTTGTACGCCGAGTCCGGGTGCCGGCCGACGAACTCCGCCCAGGCGTCCTGCGCCGCGAGATCGCCACCGCTGTTCGCGAACGTGAAGAACCAGACGATGTGCAGGACCCCGGCGAGGGCCGTCACGGACAGCACCGGGTGCTTCAGCATCCGCTGCCTGAGGGGCTCGGCTGCGGTGAGGAGGCGCGCGAGGCCGCGCGGGCGCACGGCGGCGCGATCACTGCCGGCAGGGCTGTCCGGGTGATCGGTCGGACCCTCCCGGTCAGCCGCGGACAGGCGTATTCGCGGGCCCGGTCCCGGGCCCGGATCGGCGTCGTCGGCGCGTGTCGGCTCGGCTGTGGCCACCTGAAGGCACTCCCCGTGTCCCGTCTTCTGTTCTCGGCCGTGTTCCCCGGTGTTCGCGGCCGCTTGCCGTCCAGTTCGCGGCCGTGTCCCGCGACCGGCGACCTGCCCCGTTTCGTGACGCTAGCACGCGCGCGTGGTCATGGCGCGGCTCGCCTCCGGCAGGCCCCGGCCGGCGGCGGGAGCGCGACCGCGCTCAGCCCTTGAGGGCCTGCGCGCTCGCGCTCCCGCCACCGGTGCGCTCCTCCGGCCTCCCTCGCGCTGGGCGCGGGCCGGTGACGTCCGGGCGGACCCGGGGTGCGGGCTCAGCCCAGCCGGGTCAGCTTGGCGCCGAAGCCGGGCTCCGCCAGATCCTTCTGCAGGGCCACCGGCACCTTGACGGCACCGGCCGAACCGTCGCCCACGGTGAGCGAACCGACCTCGGCGCCGGCCTTCGCCGTGTGCGGCACCGTGCCGGAGGTGAGGGACAGCTTCACCTTCAGCCCCGCCCAGCCGGCCGCCGTGACGTCCTTCGTCGCCACGACCGGGGTACGGCCGCCGAGGCCGTCGTCGACGTACCCGACGACATCGCCCTTCTTCAGGATCGTCACCGACTTCAGGGCGCCCTGCGCGGCCCGGATCAGCTGGTCGCTGTGGTCGAGGGCGGCGCTGAGGATCGTGTTCTCCGAGCCGCCGGCCGGCTGGCGCAGCACCGCGCCGATGATCGTGCGGGTGCCGCCGCCGACCTGCTGCTTCGCCGCGAAGACCAGGTTGCCGAGGGCGGAGGTGGTGGTGCCGGTCTTGATGCCGACGACGTTGTTGCTGCCGACCAGGTGGTTCCAGTTGGAGTGGTTGACGCCCTTGTAGTCGGTGTACGACATCATCGCCGCGACCTCGCGGAAGGCGGGCTCGGTCATCGCGGCCTTCGCCAGCTTCACCTGGTCCACGGCCGTGCTGACCGTGGAGTCCGTCAGGCCCGAGGGGTCGGTGTACGTCGTGTTCGTCATGCCGAGGCTCTTGGCGGTGGCGTTCATCCTCGCCACGAACGCCTTCTCCGAACCGGCGTCCCAGCGGGCGAGCAGACGGGCGATGTTGTTCGCCGACGCGATGAGGATGCTCTCCAGGGCCTCGCGCTGGGAGACCGAGTCACCGGCGGTGACGTGCACGGTGGACTCCTGGCCCGCGTTCGACTGCTGCTCGGCCGCCTTGTCGATCTTGATCTTGGGGCCGTCGGCGCCGCTCTTGAGCGGGTGGTCGCGCAGGACGATGTACGCGGTCATCACCTTGGCGACGCTCGCGATCGGCACCGGCTTCTGGGCGCCGGAGGAACCGAACGTGCCGATGCCCTGCACGTCCAGCGCGGCCTCGCCGCCGGCCGGCCACGGGATGGCGACCTTGCCGCCGGCGAAGGTGTAGGTGTCCTTCGCGGTGAGGTCGAGGGTGGGGCCGGGGAGCGGGCGCAGGGTCTGCACGATCGCGAAGATGACCGCCAGGAGCAGGACCAGGGGGGTCCAGATCTTGACCCGGCGCACGAGCGTGCGGAACGGCGTCTCCGGCGGCGGGGGCGTGTTCGTCAGCTCCGCCAGCAGGTCCAGCGGGGGCTTCGGGGGAAGCGGCTGCTGGGTGGTGCGCTCGGGCCCGACCTGCGGGACGGGCGTGGTGGCGTCCGGCTTCGCGTGGGGCTCGGCCTTCGGCTTGGCGGGGACCATGTCGTTCTTGAGCGCGACGAACTTGCTGGTGCGCTCGGAGTCGGACTCGGGTGCCTTGGGCTTCCCGCCGAGCTTGAGCATGGTGGTGGGCTGGTCGACCTGCGGCCGCTTGGGCTGTACGGCCTTGAAGACGGCGGTGGGCTGATCGACGGGCGCGCTGTCCACATCCGCCCCGGCTTCGCCGTCGGTGCCGTCCCCACCCGTGCGGCTCTCCTCGCCGACTGCGTCCGACCCCAGCGGCGCGTCCCCGCCATCGGCGACCGCCGGCTTCGAGTCCGCAGCGCCGGCAGCGCCCTGCGAGTCCTCGGGTCCGGCAGCGCCGTGCGAGTCCTCGGGTCCGGCAGCGCCCTTCGCTCCGGCAGCGCCCTTCGCGTCCTTGGCTCCGGCAGCGCCCTCCGAGTCCGCGGGTCCGGCAGCGCCCTGCGCGTCGTTGGCTCCGGCAGCGCTCAGCTTCGGTCGTACCTCAGCCGCAGTGGCAGCCGCGTCTTCCGGTTCAGGCTTGGCAGGGGGCTCAGCCTGGGCCTGGGGGTTGGAGTCAGCCTTGGCTTGAGTCGTGGGATCGGCTTTGGTCTGGCCCTTGGGGTCAGCCTTGGCCTTGGTCGTGGCGTCCGCCTTCGACTGGCTCGTGCGGCCAGCCTTCACCTCGGGGTCGGCTTTTGCCGTGGGCTCAGCTTTGGCCTGGGCCGTGGCGTCCGCGTCGCCGTTCGCCAGGGCCGTGGGCGCAGCCTTCGCCCCGCCGTTCGCCTGGGCCTTGGGGTCGGCCTTCGCCCCACCCTTCGGCTGCGTCTTCGACGCGGGCTCGCCCTGTCCCCCTGGCTCGCCCTTCGCGTCGGCCTTCGCCTCGGATGCAGCCTTCACCTTCGGCTCGGCCTTCGCCTCAGCGACGGCGCCACCGTCCAAGTCGGCCTTGGCATCGGCCTCAGCACCATCACGGTCAGCCTCAGCCGATACGTCGGCCTTGGCGCCACCGTCACCCTCGGCATTTATGTCGGCGTCAGCACCATCCTGCGCCGGGGCCTCAGCCTCTGCGCCGGCCTCGGAGTCCGCCTCCGCCTTCACGCCCGCAACTGCCTTCGAGCCCGCGCCGGCCTCCGCACCCGAGCGGGCGCCAGCCTCCGTACTCGCGTCCGCGTCCGCCTTCGCGTCGGCGCCACTCTCGTCGCCGGAACCCCCGTCAGCGTGGGCCGTCGAGCCCGCGTCGGCTTTCGCCGCGCCGTTCGTGCCCGCGCCCGTACCCGAGCCCGTGTCAGCGCCCGCCTCCGTGCCTGCGTCCGCCTTCCGCTCGGCGTCCGCGCCCGCGTCGACCTTCGCCCCGGCCTTCACACCCGCGTCGGCCTTAGCCCGGCCGTCTGCGCCCACACCCGAGCCCGAGTCGGCCTTCCCCTCGGCGCTCGCGCCGGCGACGGCCCTCGCCCCGGCGTCCGCACCCGAGCCCCCGTCAGCGCCCGCGTTGCCCTTCCGCTCGGCGTCCGCGCCGGCGACGGCCCTCGCCCCGGCGTCCGCACCCGAGCCCCCGTCAGCGCCCGCGCCGGCCTTCCCCCCGGCGCCCGCGCCGGCGTCGGCCTTAGCCCCGCCGTCCGCGTCCGCGCCCCCCTCCGGCTCATCCCCCGTCGGCGGTTTGGAGTTGGCCTTGCGGACCCAGGCGGAGACCGCCTTGCGGAGGGCGGTGTCCTCGGGGGAGGGGGTGGTGTCGGGGATCGACAGGATCTTCGTCGCGGTGTCGACACCGCTCGGCGCGGAATCCTTTTCCCGGGCGACCGCGAGACGCGGATCCCGTGTCTCGGGAACCGGAGCCGCGCTCCCCGGCGTCGGTTCCGCCGACGACTCGCGCTGCTTCGACCTGTCGGGGGACTCGCCCGCCACCGATGCCTCCTCCATGCGCCGCACGCCCACACGCGCGCCCTGTCCGAACCATGTACCAGTGTCCTGTGTGAGGGCTTAACCCCTGCGCTAGACGAGAACGACATACCTACCGGTTCCCTCACGAACCGGTCACGCACCCTCGACAGACCAATGTGAGAGGGGTCACCCTGTCATTCATCCACGCGGGGAGGCATGGATGGGCAGGAGCCGCAGAACACTTCCGGAGGAGCTTCTGCTGCTGGCACTGGACCCGGCCACGGGTACCACTGCGCAGCCGCAGTCGCTCGACCTCGGTCTGGCCGGTGCACAGCTAGTGGAGCTGGCGCTGGCCGGACGGATAGCCCCAGACGGGGATCGTATCGCCGTGGTGGTGCCACGGCCGACTGGAGATCCGACTTTGGACTGCGCGTTGGAGTTGCTGCGACGGCGTGGCGCTCCCGTGCGGGCTGTTCACTGGATCGGCGGGCCCCGCCTGGGGCTCCGTCAGACCTACCTCTCGCATCTGGAGCGGTGCGGCATGGTGCATGCCGTGGCCGGCCAGATGTGCGGGGTGCTGCCGACGACGCGCTACCAGGCGACGGACAACGAGATCAGCCGGGAGATCAGGGCCCGGCTGGACTCCGCGATCCGCACCGGCGTACCGCCGGACCCGCGGACCGCGGCGCTCGCCGCCCTGGCGCACGCCGTCGGCCTCGGCAAGCACCTGTACCCGGGGAACGAGGGCCGGTCCTCCAGGTCCCGGCTGCGGGATCTGATCCGGCACGACCCCATGGGCGGTCTCGTCGCGCACGCCGTGATGGACGTGCAGAACGGCGCGGTCGCGCAACCGCGCCGGGGCACGGCCGCCACCGCGCGGCAGGGCGCACCGGGCGCCCGGTCCGCGGCGGAGCCCGCACGCGGGGTTCCGATGCAGCCGCACCGCGGCTCCATGGCACGCGCCGTGGCCCACTGAGCCGTAACCCCGGTCCCCACAGACCCGGTTCGGGAGCCGCTGGTCGAGCGGGGCGGTGAGACCTGTGTGTCTCGCCGCCCCGCTCGGCCGCTTCCGGGCCCGGCGGCCGGCCCCCCATCGGGCGGCGAGCCGTGCGGAACTGACGCGTACGCGCCGCATATCCACCATTTCCCAGCGGTAGAAAGCACCTTGGTGGCAGTCTGCTCAGCAGCAGATACGGAAAGTGTCAAAGAACAGGCAGGCAGCCGGAGGTGCACGTCCCGTGGCGTCCAATGTCAATCCCACCGTCAGGCGGCGCCGGCTGGGCCAGGAGCTGCGCAGGCTCCGCGAGCTCAAGGGCATGACGGCCGAGGAAGTGGCCGAGCGACTGCTCGTGTCGCAGTCGAAGATCAGCCGGCTGGAGAACGGCCGCAGAAGCATCAGCCAGCGCGATGTGCGCGACCTGTGCGGGGTGTACGAGGTCGAGGACCAGCGGATCGTGGACTCGCTGATGGAGATGGCCCGGGATTCCCGGCAGCAGGGGTGGTGGCACACCTTCGGGGACATCCCGTACAGCGTCTACATCGGTCTGGAGACCGACGCCGAGTCGCTGCGGGTGTACGAACCCCAGCTGGTCACCGGTCTGTTGCAGACCCGCGCCTACGCGGAGGCCCTGGTGCAGGGCGCGCTGCCGGAGACGTCGACGGCCGAGATCGAGAAGCGTGTGCAGGTGCGCATGCGCCGACAGGAACGTATCACCGCCGAGACCAACCCGCTCCGGCTGTGGGTGGTGCTCGACGAGGCGGCGCTGAAGCGCGTCGTGGGCAGCAAGCTGGTGATGCGCGAGCAGCTGGACCATCTGATCGAGATGTCCCAGCTGCCGCACGTCACCGTGCAGGTGCTGCCGTTCGAGGTGGGCGCGCATCCGGGGCTGAACGGCCAGTACGCGATCCTGGAGTTCGCCGACGCGGCCGACTCCAGCGTGGTGTACCTGGAGGGCGTCACCAGCGACCTGTACCTGGAGAAGGCCCAGGACGTGCAGAAGTACGCCGTGATGTACGAGCACTTGCGGGCACAGTCCCTCAATGTGGAGCAATCCCGGCAGTTCATTGCAAAGGTGGCCAAAGACTACGCCGAATGAGCGGCTGGCACCGAGGGCGCCGGATCGTACACCGTCGATCCGCTCCAGTGGAAGGCTCGCCTGGAATATGCCATCCAGTCGAGTGAACGACTCCTCCGGCAGGGGCGGTTGCCCGGTAGCGTCGATCACGCCAACCAGACGACCAGGTTGGCGTGAACCGCACTATCGCAACTCGCTACAGGAGTGGACATGGCACTGATTCAGGGCGCTACGGAGACGTGGACGAAGTCCTCCTATTCCGCGGGCAACGGCGCCTGCGTCGAGGTCAAGTCGCCCACCGACGCCGAACTCGCCGTCCGTGACTCCAAGGTCACCGAGGGGCCGGTCCTGGCCTTCCCCGCCGACGCGTGGAACGCCTTCGTGGCCTCGGTCAAGGCCTAGGAGGTCCTCGCTGACCTTCGTCCGTAGAGACCTCCCGACGAACACAACTTCACACGCACCACCAGAAGAGCCCTCTCGACCAGTCGCCGTCCTTGCCGAGGGGGCTCGGCCGTGCACCCACGGCGCCTCCGGCCGCTCAGCCCACCGGGAACGCCACGTCGCACACCGGGTCGCCGGGGCCCGCCGCGTCCCAGTCCGCGAAGTAGATCTCCCGGCAGGGCCCGGCCATCCGAAGTCCTTCCCCCGCCATCCACTGCTCCACCGCCCCGAACGCGGCCAGAATCTGCGGATGCGCCACCTGCGCCTTGGTGATCCTCGTGTACGCCAGCCGGGCCGCCGGCTCGACCCGTACGGCCGTCTTCCAGGCCCGGCCCTGCCCGGCGGCCCACGCCCGTGCCGCCGCCTCGTCGGCCACCGGCACGCACGACTCGGCCGGTCCGTCGCTCTCCATCGACACCTCGGAGTGGTAGACCACGAACGGCGCGCCCGTCATGCCCCCGCACTCCCGCGCCGCCGCCACCAGCCGGCCCAGCGAGGCACCGATCCACGTCGGCAGCTCGTCCGCCAGCGTGTGCCGCGACTCGGTGATCACCACCTGGGCCGGCACGTCCACCGTCTCGATCGTGAACTTCCCGTACATCTCGGAGCTCCTCCCCGACAGTCGTCCACGGAGGTACTCGGCGAGCGTCCGCTGCCCGGCCACCCGGGCCTCCACGTCCGCCCAGTAGGCGGCGAGCCGGCCGGCGGCCTCCGCGCCCCCGGCCCCGAGCACCTCGGCGATCCGGGCCAGCGGCATGTCCAACTGCCGCAGCAGGGCCACCAGCCGGGCGCGCTCGACCTGATCGGCGCGGTAGTAGCGATAGCCGGTGCCGTCGTCGACACGGGCCGGCGCCAGCAGGCCGAGCCGGTCGTACAGGCGCAGCGCCTTGGCCGACAGCCGGGCCCGCGCGGCGAACGCGCCGATGGTGAGCAGGTCCTCGTCCACGCTGCCATCCTCCGTCACCGGGCGGCTCTTTCCGCCCGGTGACGAGGACGCTCCGCCCTGCCCCAGGGGCAAGGTCAACCGGCTAGGCCAGCTGGGCCTCGATGGCCGTCACGAGCGCGTCCGACTCCGGCTCGGTCTGCGGGGAGAAGCGGGCGACGACCGTGCCGTCCCGGCCGATGAGGAACTTCTCGAAGTTCCAGCGGATGTCGCCGCTGTGGCCCTCGGCATCGGGGAAGTCCACCAGGCGCTGGTACAGCGGGTGCCGGCCCGCGCCGTTCACCTCGACCTTCTCGGTGAGCGGGAAGGTCACGCCGTACGTCGCCGAGCAGAACTCCGCGATCTCCTCGGCGGTGCCGGGCTCCTGCCCGAGGAACTGGTTGCAGGGCACGCCGAGCACGGTGAAACCCCGGTCGCCGTAGCGCTCCTGGAGCTTCTCCAGGCCCGTGTACTGGGGGGTGAGGCCGCACTTGGAGGCGACGTTGACGATGAGGACCGCCTTGCCGGCGTACTGGGCCAGGTTCGCGGGGCCGCCGGTGAGGGCGTCGATCTCTACGTTCAGGACGTTGGTCATGTGGGCGATGCTATGCGGCACCCCGCTAGCGCCGGTGAGCGTCCCCGTCCCGCACCCGCCCCGGTGCCTCCGCCAGTACGTCCCCCGCCGCCGTCCTCGCGTACAGCACCGACCGACCCGCCCTCCGCCGCTCCACCAACCCCGCCTCCCGCAGCACCCTCAGATGGCGGCCCACCGAGCCCAGCCCCTGCCCCGTCACCGCCGTCAGCTGGGTCGTGCTCATGGGGGAGGCGAGGAGGACCAGGACGTCGGCGCGGGCCGGGCCGAGGAGGGCGCCGAGGGCGGAGGGGACGGTGCGGACACCGGCGTCGGCGAGGGCCCCGGCGCACGGGTAGACCGCCGCGTACCGGACCCCCTCCTCCCAGGCCGCCCAGCCCGCCCGCTGCACGGTCACCGGCACGAAGACCAGCTCGGCGCCGGAGATCTCGCGGGGCCGGTACGCGTGGAGGTTGATCTGGAGCCGGTTCTCACCGAGCCAGCGGGTGCGCCCGGGGCGCAGGGCGTCCAGCACGGTCACCCAGCCGCCCCGGCTCACCTGCGCGGTCCGCGCGACCACGTCCGCCTCCAGCACCCGCCGGCGCCGCTCCCAGGACGGCCGTACGGTCTCCTCCCACACCCACTCCAGCAGGGCGGCCGCCCGCTCGGGCAGGTCGTCGCGGTCCAGTTCGGCGGGGAGCGGGCCGGCGAGCGCGGTGCGCAGATGGGCGCGGGCCGCGTCCGGCGCCGTGGAGCGGATCCGGGCGACCCCGTCCGCGAACGTCTCGTCGTCGCGCGGCGCCGGGGTGAGGAAGTCGGCGATCCAGTTCCGGCCGATCCCGGCCGGTACCAGCCGCGCCGTCACCGGGTCCGCCGCCAGCCGGGCGCGGTAGGCGGGCAGATGGGTGCGCAGCCACTCCTGCTCGCCGGGGTGCGCGGCGTCCCGCGCGTACAGCAGTTTCAGGCAGGCGAAGGCCTCGGAGAGAGGTGAGATGACGAACCGGCTCCGGGCGAGCGTGTCCGCGTCGAGCTGCCACAAGCCCATGCCCGGCACCCCCTCGCCGCCGTACGACCTTTCGCGCTGCCGCGAAACAATAACCGGGCCGGCCGGCCCCGGCCGAGACTCCCCGGCATGACCGGCTACCGATCCCTGTTCCGCACACCGGAGTTCACCCCGCTCTTCCTCGGCGCGGCCGCGCAGACCGCCGCGCAGACCGTCGGCGGGCTCGCCCTGGCCACGCTCGTGTACCGGGCGACCGGCTCGCCGCTGCTGTCGGCGGTGAGCATGTTCGGCCCCTCCCTCGCCCAGGTGCTGGGCGCGACCGTCCTGCTGTCGGGCGCCGACCGGCTGCCCCCGCGTACGGCGCTGTCCGCGATCGCGCTGACCTTCGCGGCCGGTACGGCGGTGCAGGCGCTGCCCGGCCTGCCGGTCGGCGCGGTCTTCGGCGTCCTGCTGGTCCTCGGGCTCGTGGCCTCGCTCGGCGGCGGGGTCCGCTGGGGCCTGCTGAACGAGATCCTCGCCGGGGGCGGCTATCTGCCGGGGCGTTCGCTGTTCAACATGATGAGCGGGCTGATGCAGATCGCCGGGTTCGCCACCGGCGGCGCGCTGCTCGGCGCGCTCTCCCCGCGCGTGTGCCTGCTGCTGTCGGCGGCGCTGTACCTGCTGGCCGCGCTGACGCTGCGGCTCGGCCTGACCGCCCGGCCGCCGAGGACGGCGGGCCGTACCTCCCCGGCGGCGACCTGGCGCACCAACGCCCTGCTGTGGTCCTCCCGCCCGCGCCGCCTCACCTACCTGGGCCTGTGGCTGCCCAACGGCCTGGTCGTCGGCTGCGAGTCGCTGTACGTGTCGTACGCGCCGCACGCGGCCGGCACCCTGTTCGCCTGCGGGGCGTTCGGCATGTTCACCGGGGACGTGACGGTGGGCCGGCTGCTGCCGCGCGCGGTACGGCGCCGGCTGGCCACCCCGCTGCTGCTTCTGCTGGCGACGCCGTACCTGGCGTTCGGCGCGCACCCGCCGCTGCCGGTCGCGGCGGTCTGCGTGACGGTCGCCTCGGCGGGCTTCGGCGCGAGCCTCGTCCAGCAGGAGCGCCTGATGGACCTGACCCCGGACGAGCTGGCCGGGCAGGCGCTGGGGCTGCACTCCTCCGGCATGCTGACCATGCAGGGCGTGAGCGCCGCGCTGGCCGGCGCGGTGGCCCAGCTGACCTCGCCCGCCGCCGGGATGACGGTGATGGCGGCGGGCTCGGTGTGCGTGACGCTGGCGCTGGCTACCGCGGGCCGGCGCTCTCCTGCACCGGAAGCGGGGGCTGGGGCTGCGCCTGCTCGGCCGGGGCCGGAGTCGGCTGAGTCGGCCGAGGCGCGCTGAGGCCGGCGTCGATCTTCTGCACGGCACGGTCGAAGTAGCGCAGCAGCTCGACGGGGAAGGGCATCACGAGGGTCGAGTTCTTCTCGGCGGCGACCTCCACGACGGTCTGCAGGAGCCTGAGCTGCATGGCCTCCGGGGTGTCGGCCATGATCCTGGAGGCGTTGGCGAGCTGCTGCGCGGCCTGGAACTCACCGTCGGCGGTGATGACCCGGGCCCGGCGCTCCCGCTCGGCCTCGGCCTGCCGGGACATGGACCGCTTCAGCGACTCCGGCAGCTGGACGTCCTTGATCTCGACCCGGTCGATGTGGATGCCCCAGCCGGCGGCCGGGCTGTCGATCATCAGCGCCAGTCCTTCGTGCAGCCGCTCCCGGTCGCTGAGCAGGTCGTCCAGATCGCTCTTGCCGATGATCGACCGCAGCGAGGACTGGGCGACCTGCCCGACGGCGAAGACGTAGTCCTGGACCTCGATGGCCGCGCGCACCGGATCGGTCACCCGGAAGTAGACCACCGCGTCGACCTTCACCGAGACGTTGTCCCTGGTGATGCCCTCCTGGGTGGGCACCGGCATGGTCACGACCTGCACGTTCACCTTGCGCATGCGGTCGGCGAAGGGGATCAGGAAGGTGACGCCCGGCTGCCGGTGCTCCGGCAGGGCCTTGCCCCACCGGAACACGACTCCGCGCTCCACCTGGTTGACCACGCGCATACCGCTCTTCAGCACGAGCAGCGCCAACAGCGCCAGCACGACGACCGCCACCACGGTGCCTTCCATGGCACTCCATTCCTCGCAACGGCAGGGACACGGGGAAGGACACCGGCGGAGACCGAATGGATGCGGCCCGGGCGTCATGGTTGCGTCAAAAACCGACCGGGTCGTCAGCTGTCGCGGGTGGTGGCACTGTGGAAGACGTGAAGGCCGGACACGGCTTGGCTGATGTACGGCAGCTGCGGCAGTCCAGCCACGCGCTGCTGCTGATCCCGATCGTGCTCATCGTGGTCATCACGGCGGTGGACCAACTGGTTCCGGCGGACATCCATCTCGGCCCGCTCCTGGTGATCGCCCCCGCGATCACCGCGTCGTTCGCCGGTCCCCGGACCACCACGCTGATCGGGATCCTGACGGTGGCGGCGCAGGCGTACATCGGCTGGCACTTCGGCGTGCTGTTCACGCGCAACGTGGTCGTCCAGATCCTCGCCCTCGCGGTGCTGTCCGCCCTGGTCGTGTTCTTCTGCGTCATGCGCGAGCGGCACAGGCGCGAGCTGGCCCAGGTCCGCTCGGTCGCCGAGGCCGCGCAGCACGGGCTGCTGTGGCCGCTGCCGGAGCGGATGGGCGCCCTGCGGATCGCCTGCCTGTACCTGGCCGCCGAGGACGAGGCGCAGATCGGCGGCGACCTGTACGCGGCCACCCGCGTCCCCGGGGGCGTGCGCATCATGATCGGGGACGTACGGGGCAAGGGACTGTCCGCCATCGGGGAGTCGGCCCTGCTGCTCGGGGCCTTCCGGGAGGCGGCCCACCGGCACGCCACGCTGCCCGATCTGGCCGCCACCCTGGAGCAGAGCGTGGTCCGCTACCTGGCCGACTTCGAGCCGCCCGCCGAGGCCGGCGAACGCTTCGCCACCACCCTGCTGCTGGAGATCCCCAACGACGACAACATCGTCCGCATGATCAGCTGCGGCCATCCGCCGCCGCTGCTGCTCAGCCCCGGCAACGGCCTGACCGTCCCCGGCCTGAGCCCGGCCCCGCCCCTGGGCATCACGGAGAAGGGGCCGGAGGCGTACACCATCGACGTGACGTCCTTCGAGCCCGGCGACACCCTGCTGCTCTACACGGACGGCGTGATCGAGGCCCGCGATCCCGAGGGCCGCTTCTATCCCTTCGAGGTGCGGACCGCCCAGTGGGACAACGCCGGCCCGGAGTCGCTGCTGCACCACATCAAGCGCGATCTGCTCGCCCACACCCGTGGGCGCCTCGACGACGACGCGGCGCTCGTCGCCCTCCACCGCGAGCCCGACAGCCACCGGCGCCACCGCCACGGGCGCGTCGTCCACGCGAGCGGGTTCGGGCATGCCTCCTGACACCGAGCGGGGGTCGGCCGGTCACCGGGCCCGCGCCGGGAAGTGACAGGATCGGGTCATGAGCACCGAGACGGACTGGGTGTACCGGGTGGAGGAGCCGCACGGCTCCGAGGGCTGGCGGCCCTACGGCGACGATCCGCAGCGGTGGCGGGGGACCGTCACCACCGACGGCCCCGGCGAGGACGCCGAGTACGTCGCCGCCCTCGTCGTCACCGACCTGGTGTCCGAGTGGGACCGCCGCGGAGCCGGCCAGAAGCACGTGCGGGTCATCGTCTGGGAGGACGAGGAGGGCACCGGCCCGGAGGACGCGACGTTCACGGTGGAGATCCAGCCGGGGCTCGACCGGGGCTGAGGCGGGAGGGCGTGCCTTCGCGGTTCAGGTACAGCGTGGCGCCGTCACCAGTCGTAGGGGCCGCCGACCACGCGGAAGCTGCCCGCGACGCCGTCGTCGAACAGGCCCGCGCGGGCGAACACGCCGCCGTCCTCGCCGAACTCGTCCCCGTGGTCCGTGCGGGTCACCACGCCGTAGGTACGGCCGTGGGGGCCGACGACGGCGACCGGGGCGCCGTTGTCGCAGGTGAAGCCCCGGAAGACCTCGACGGTGCGCCGGCTGTCGTTGAAGACGCTGAAACTGCTGGCGCCGAAGCCGCTCGCCGCGGTGATGCAGCCGTCGACGGCGGCGGGGTAGGTGCGTTCGTTGAAGTAGATCCGTCCGTCCTCACGGTGGCCGCGGCCGTGGCCGCGTCCGCCGCCGTCACGCCCTTCGTTCCGCCCGCCGGAACCCATGCCGTCCTGAGGGGCGGTGGCGGGAGCGGACCGCTGCACGGGCTTGGCCACCGGCTGCGCGGGCTTGGCCGCGGGCCGCCCGTGCGGGGCCGCCGCACGGTGGGCGGGTGCGGCCGCCTGGTGGACGGACGCGGATGCCGGGGCCGATCCGGCGGTCAGGGCGTAGGTGAGGCCGGCGGCTGCGAGGACGGTCGCGCCGGCTCCGGCGCCGACCACGGTGAAAGTACGCGAGGGCATGTCAGTTACCTCTGTCTCAGCGGACGTCGGCCGGACGACCGATCTCCGACGAACGTACCGACAGCCCCCATAACCGGCATTCCAGACGCAACCCAGGTGTGACGCCCTGCGCCGAACAGGTTGCGCGCACGACGTGTGCCGCCGGCCGCCGTGCGTGTGTCGGCGGTCGCCGCGGGGGTGCGCGCTGCCTGCGGGTTCGGCGCGCTGCCTAACGGTGCTTGCCGCTGCTCTTTCCGCCGGTGCCGGTGTGGGGGGCTCCGTTGCCCGTTCGGCCGCTCCCGCTTCCGGTCGTGGTGTGGGTGCCGCCGGGGTCGGCGCCCGTTCCGCCGCCCGGGTTGCCGGGCTTCTTGGCCGTGTTGCCCCTGCCGGGGGCGCCCGGTTTCTTGGGCTTGGCCGTCGCCCGCGCCAGCTGCTCGGAGCAGTACGCGGCGACCTTGTCCTTTCCGCCGGCGGCGGCGACGAGCTGCTGCCAGGCCGTCGCGCCGAGCGCCTTGCCTAGCCCGTCGACCTGCTCGTAGGCGCGGCAGTGGGCCTCGGTGTCCTGGGCGGGGGAGGGGCGGCCGGTCGCTCCCGGGCCCCCGGAGGGCGACGGCGAGGCGGTGCCGTCCGGCCGGCCGACGGCGGCCACTGCCGGACGGTGCGCGGTCTTGGTGGCGGTACCCGCGCCGTGGCCGGGCGACCCGGAGTGGCCGATGGCCGCGACCGCGACCCCGCCGAGCGCGAGGCTGGCGAACACGACACCGAACGTCATCCGGACCGGGCGCCGGAGCCGCCGTTCCTCGCGCGGCCGCCAGTCGTCCCGGCGCCGGGTGCGTGCCCGGGGCGCGCCCGCCTGATGGCCGGCGGCCCGGAACGCGGCCAGGGCCCGCTGTTCGGCCTCGGGGTCGAGGCGGTCCGGGCGCAGGGCGGCGCCCAGCACCGCTTCCAGCGCGGCGGCGTCCTGCGCGCCCGACGGGCCGGACGCGGTGCCGCCGGGGTGCACCTGCCGGTGACGGACCGGTACTCCGTCGCCGCTCAGTCGTTCACCCATGCCCGTTTCCGTCCCTGTCCGACTGTTCCGCTGCGTTCTGATGCGTCGATGTGTCACGCCCGGCGGCTTCCGGCCGCCTTCCGCCGCCGGCGTTGTTCACGTCCACTCCCCCAGCGTTCGGGGAGTCCCATCCGTCACACCCGCGTCCGCCTCGCCGCCGGCGCCCAGCTGGTGGGCGAGGCGTTTCAGGCCCCGGTGGGCGGCCGTGCGTACGGCGCCCGGGCGTTTGCCGAGGACGCGTGCGGCGGCGGGACCGTCCAGGCCCACGACGACGCGCAGGAGCACCGCCTCCGCCTGTTCCCGGGGCAGTGCGCGGACCAGCGCCAGGGCCTGCTCGGTGGAGAGCGACTCCAGGGCCTGGTCGTACGTGTTCTGGGGGGCGGGCAGGTGCAGTACGTCCTGTTCGGTGCCGCCGGCCCGGGGGCGCGCGCGCCGGCGGCGCAGGTGGTCCAGGGCCCGGTGGCGGGCGATGGTCACGGTCCAGCCCCGGAACCCGGCGCCGTCTCCCTTGAAGCGTCCGAGGTCGCGCGCTATCTCCAGCCAGGCGTCGGAGGCCACGTCCTCGGCGTCGTCGCCGACCAGCCCGTGCAGATAGCCGAGCAGGCCGGGCTGCACGATCCGGTACGCCACCGCGAAGGCGGCCTCGTCCCCGTCCTGCGCCCGCGCGACCGCAGCGCCCAACTCCCCGTCGTACGCACGTACGCGCCCGGGTTGCCGTACCTGGCCCAAGACTGTCCTCGTTCGCACCGGGTCCACAGCGGGTCCGTGCCGTCCGCCGCGCTCCGGTCGCATCGACGGCCCCCCATGCTGCACAGCGTCTGCCGTCACAGAAGTGTCACAACGCCCCGCCGGCCCTTTACGGCACCGCACCAGCCAACCGGCCGGCTCGTCGGCCTTACCGGCGTCCTTTTACGGCACGGCCCGAGCGACCTGGCCCGGTTCGGCGGCCCGTTACCGGCGCCCTTTTGCGGCACCGCGCGAGCCAGCCGGCGCGGTTCGGCGGCCTATTGCCGGCGCACGGCACCGTCCGCGTCCTGCCTCCCGAGTCAACCGGCGGGATTCGACGGCCCGTTACCCGGGCGCGGAACCGCCCGCGCCCTGCCGCGCGGCCGCCGGTGCCAGCCAACCCGCGCGGTTCGGCGCACCCCACCAGGTGACGTTTCGCGCCGACCGCGCGCTGACTCAATGCATGCCGGTACCGGTACCGCGCAGGCCCGAAGGCGGGCGCCTGCCGGAGACCGGCTGCGCAGGCCCCCTCCGTGCCGCCGCCGATTCCCCCCGTGGGCGGCACGGTGAGGGACGGGGCGGCGGGAACCCGCCCACTGCACGGGTTCCGGCCGCTCCGGCGATCAAGGCAGCGTGACGCCGCACCGCCGCCGTGCGCTCCCTTGGGCATGAGTGCCCATCTCCGTCTGCGCGCGGTGCCGCCCCCGGCCCTGCGCAACAGCGCGACCTGGCTGGAGCGGCAGTTCGAGGAGGGCGGCGAGGGCGTCCGGCACCGCGAGGAGGCGCTGGACGAGCGCTACCTGGACCAGGAGCGCCTCTACGCCGGCGCCCACCCGCAGCGCGCCGAGAACCGGCCCCGCACCCAGGTGGTGCTCGGCGGCCGGCCGGTGTTCCGCCGCGACCGGCACCGGCCGCGCCTGCTGGTGCTGACGTCCGCCCAGGCCCGCCGGGTCGCCGGGTTCCTGAGCGCCGCCGACTTCGAGACGCTGTGGGACGCCGTCCGCGAGGACCTGCTGCCGCGCTACGGCGGCGCCCCCGCGGAGCCCGAGACCTGGGCCGCGTTCGCCGTGGCGCACCAGGAGTTGAGGGCGTTCTACGCGCAGACGGCCGCATGCGGTGACGCGGTGGTCAAGCGCCTCCCGGCCGACGCGCGGCCGACCGGCTGACGTCATAGAGCCGCGACCCCTTAGAACCGCTACCCCCATAGCGGGCGACCGGCCGTCCGGCACCCTCACGCGCTCGGAACGGCGGCCTCTTCCGGCTCGGTGTCGGCGGCCACGGCGGCGGCGTCGGTCAGGCCGAGGCGGAGATGCTCGACGTGGTAGATGGCCTGGTCGATGAGTGCGGCGACGTGGTTGTCGTACAGGGAGTACACGACCGAGCGGCCCTGCCGGGTGCCGACGACCAGTCCGAGGTTGCGCAGCAGGCGCAACTGGTGGGAGCACGCGGACTGTTCCATGCCGACCTCGGCGGCCAGTTCGGTCGCGGGCAGGGGGCCTTCGCGCAGGCGGGCGAGGATGAGCAGCCGTGAGGGGGTGGCCAGCGCCTGGAGCGTGGTGGCGACCTTGGCGGCGCTGTCGGCGTCCAGGCGCCTGCGCGGGACGCTTCCGGCGGGCGGTGCGGCTCCATGACCCATGCGCCCATCGTACGGCACCACGTATGAACACATGAATGTCTCTTCATTCTTTCCTGTTACGGTGGTGGGGTTCCGACCTGATCGCGTCCGCCCACGGTGAAGGACCCCCTGCCGATGTCATCCACACTCACCCGCCCGGCGCCGCCCCGTGCTGCGCGCGAGACCGTGGCGCCCCGGCGCCGTACCCGTGTCTTCGCGCTGCCCGAGGCGCGGTGGGCCGCCGCGGCGCTGGTGCTGTTCCTGATCGCGCTGCCGCTGCAACTGACCGGGGCGCCGGCCTGGACGCGGGGCCCGCTCTTCGCGGCCGTCTACGCCACCGGCGGCTGGGAGCCGGGCTGGGCGGGCCTTCGGGCGCTGCGCGAGAAGACCCTGGACGTGGACCTGCTGATGGTGGTCGCCGCGCTCGGGGCGGCGGCGATCGGGCAGGTCCTGGACGGTGCCCTGCTGATCGTCATCTTCGCCACCTCCGGCGCCCTGGAGGCGGTCGCCACCGCCCGCACCGCCGACTCCGTGCGCGGTCTGCTCGACCTCGCCCCGGCCACGGCCACCCGGCTCGCCGACGACGGCACCGAGGAGACGATCCCCACCCAGCAGCTCGCGGTGGGCGACGTCGTCCTGGTCCGGCCCGGTGAGCGCATCGGCGCCGACGGCCGGGTGCTGGACGGGGCCAGCGAGGTCGACCAGGCCACCATCACCGGCGAACCGCTGCCCGTGGCCAAGCAGACCGGTGACGAGGTGTTCGCCGGCACCCTGAACGGAACCGGCGCCCTGCGCGTGCGGGTCGACCGCGACCCGGCCGACTCGGTGATCGCCCGGATCGTGGCCCTGGTGGAGGAGGCCTCCGAGACCAAGGCCCCCACCCAGCTGTTCATCGAGAAGGTCGAACAGCGCTACAGCCTCGGCATGGTCGCCGCCACCGTCGTCCTGTTCGCCCTGCCCCTGCTGCTCGGCGCCGACCTGCGGTCCACGCTGCTCCGCGCGATGACCTTCATGATCGTCGCCTCGCCCTGTGCCGTGGTGCTGGCCACCATGCCGCCCCTGCTGTCCGCCATCGCCAACGCCGGACGCCACGGCGTGCTGGTCAAATCGGCCGTGGTCATGGAGCGCCTCGGACAGGTGGACGCCGTCGCGCTGGACAAGACCGGCACGCTCACCGAGGGCACCCCGCGGGTGACCGACATCCGCCCCCTGTCCGGCTCCGCCCTCACCGAGGACGAGCTGCTGCGGCTCGCGGCCGCGGCCGAGCACCCCAGCGAGCACCCGCTGGCCCGCGCGATCGTGGACGCCGCCCGCCGCCGGCGCCTGGACATCCCGCCGGCGGACGACTTCACCGCCACCCCGGGCGCCGGCGTACGCGCCACGGTGCAGGGCCGTACCGTCGCGGTCGGCAGCCCCGCCCGCGTCCTGCACGACCGCACCGGCCACCCGGCGGACGCCGTGGCCGCGGGTCTGGAACGGGACGGCCGCACGGCCGTACTGGTCGTCCTCGACGGCACACCCGCCGGAGTCCTTGGCCTGGCCGACCGGCTCCGCGAGGAGGCCGCCGCCACCGTCTCCGCCCTCGCCGAGCTGACCGGTACCGCCCCGGTGCTGGTCACCGGCGACAACGCCCGCGCCGCGTCCCGGCTCGCCGCCGAGGCCGGCATCACCGACGTCCGCGCCGGACTGCTGCCCCAGGACAAGGTGGCCGCCGTACGGGAGCTGGAGCGGGCCGGACGCAAGGTGCTGGTGGTCGGCGACGGCGTCAACGACGCCCCCGCGCTCGCCGCCGCCCACACCGGCGTCGCGATGGGCCGCGCGGGCTCCGACCTCGCCCTCGAGACCGCCGACGCGGTCGTGGTCCGCGACGAACTGGCCGCCATCCCCACGGTCGTACGCCTCTCCCGCCGCGCCCGCCGCCTGGTCGTGCAGAACCTGGTCATCGCCGCGGTGTTCATCACCGGCCTGGTCCTGTGGGACCTCACCGGCACCCTGCCCCTGCCGCTCGGCGTCGCCGGCCACGAGGGCTCCACCGTCATCGTCGGCCTCAACGGCCTCCGCCTGCTGGCCGACGCGGCGTGGCGGCGGTCGGGTCCGGGGCGGGGCTGACGGCCTTCTCGACGCGGGCGCTGGATGCGCGGAGGCTGGTGGGCGGGCGGGCATACCCGGGTCAGGAGGCAGCGGTGACGAGGCTGACGAGACAGGTGTCGTCCGGGGAACCGGAGCCGGAGCCGGAGGCGGAGACGGACCGGCCGGTGCGGACGGAGTCGGCGCGGATGGGTCCGTGGCGGTTCGTGGTGTGGTTCGGGACCGTCAGCCTGCTCGCCGACTTCGTGTACGAGGGCGCCCGCTCGATCACCGGTCCGCTGCTGGCGTCGCTGGGCGCGTCCGCGCTGGTGGTCGGTGTCGTCACCGGCGCCGGTGAGGCGGCGGCGTTCGGCCTGCGGCTCGTGTCCGGCCCGCTGGCGGACCGTACCCGCCGCTTCTGGGGCCTGGCGATCGCCGGATACGCGCTGACGGTCGCGTCGGTGCCGCTGCTGGGCGTGGTGGGCGTGCTGTGGGCGGCGTGCGCGCTGGTGGTCGCCGAGCGGGTCGGCAAGGCGGTGCGCTCCCCGGCCAAGGACACGATGCTGTCGCACGCCACCGCCGTCACCGGCCGGGGCCGCGGCTTCGCCGTACACGAGGCGCTGGACCAGGTCGGCGCCCTGGTCGGCCCCCTGCTGGTGGCCGGCGTTCTCGCGCTGACCGGGAACGACTACGGCCCCGCGCTCGGCGTGCTCGCCGCCCCCGGCATCGCCGTACTGGCCCTGCTGTTCTGGCTGCGGGCCCGCGTCCCGGACCCGGAAGCCTACGAACGCGAGGCGGAAGCCGCCGCCAGCGCGCCGCCCGCCGCGCGGAACGTGCGGCTGCCGCGCACCTTCTGGACCTACGCCGGCTTCACCGCGGCCACCACGACCGGCTTCGCCACCTTCGGCGTGCTCTCCTACCACCTGGTCCAACGGCACCTGCTCAGCGCCGCGTGGGTGCCGGTGCTGTACGCGGCGGCGATGGCCGTGGACGCCGTCGCGGCACTGGCCACGGGATGGCTCTACGACCGGTTCGGCCCGCGCGTGCTGCTGGCGCTGCCGGTGCTGACGGCGGCCGTCGCGGCCCTGGCGTTCACCGACACGCTCGCCGTCGCGGTCGCCGGCTCGCTCGTGTGGGGCGCGGCCATGGGCATCCAGGAGTCCACCCTGCGCGCCACGGTCGCCGACCTGGTGCCCAGCGGCCGCCGGGCCACCGCGTACGGCCTGTTCGCCGGCGTCGTAGGCGCGGCAAGCCTGGCCGGCGGCGCGCTCACCGGTGGCCTGTACGGCTACTCGATCCCCGTACTGATCGAGGTGGTCGTCGCCATCCAGGTCCTGGCGGTGCTGCTGCTGGCCGTGACGGGCAAGGGCACGGGCGCGGCGCGGCGCTGACGACGTACCCCCGACGAGCGGAGCCCCCTTGCCGTGCCGACACGACCCATCAGCCCTGTTCTAGCCCACCGGCACGGGCGCGGGAGGCGTCGATCTCCGCGTAGGCGGCGTCCCGGCCCTCCCAGTGGGAGCCCTCGACGGACTTGCCGGGTTCGAGATCCTTGTAGACCTCGAAGAAGTGGGTGATCTCCAGCCGGTCGAACTCCGAGATGTCGCCGATGTCCTGCACATGGCTGTAGCGCGGGTCGTGGGAGGGCACGCACAGCACCTTCTCGTCGGGACCGTGTTCGTCCGTCATGCAGAACATCCCGACCGCCCGGCACTCCACGGTGCAACCCGGAAACGTGGGCTCACCCGTCAGCACGAGGGCGTCCAACGGGTCGCCGTCACGGCCGAGGGTGCCGTCGATGTAGCCGTAGTCGGCCGGGTACTTGGTGGAGGTGAACAGCAGCCGGTCCAGGCGGATGCGGTGCAGCGTGTGGTCCATCTCGTACTTGTTGCGGGACCCCTGGGGGATCTCCACGGTCACAAGGAACTCCACCACGGCCTCCTAGCCTGGATACCGTGCTCCAAGGTGAGCCCCGCCACCGGCAGAGCCCCTGCCGGAGCACGCCCTTCCAGTGTGCGCCCGGCTCGGTTCCGAGCCACCCCACGGACCGCGCGGTTTTCCTGCCTGCCCCCGTCGGCCCGTCCGGTATCGCATGGATTCGCGCGCTGCGCTATAGATGCCCCATGGTGTGGATGCTGGTGACAGCGGGAGTACTCGTGACATCGCTCGTCACCGCGGCGCGTGAACGACGCCGCAACGTGACACTCCGCCAAATCCGTCGACGGGCCCTGAATCTGCCGGCCGAAGTCATCGGCAACAGCGCTGCCGCGAGCGGCAAGCCGGGCGCGTACTTCCTCACACCGGTGGTCCGCTACCGCATAGACGGCAAGCGCTACGAGGCGGAGATCGTCAACGCGTCGTACGGCCGTCCCGCCGACGCAGGCTCCTCGATGACCGTCCTCGTCTCCCCGGACAGCCCCTACAGCCCGATGGACCCCCACGGCGGCCTGGGCGCCACACTCCGCGGCGCGCTCGTCACCGCCGCGCTGAGCACCCTGCTCCTGGCCTGGCAGCTCACCCTGAGGTGAGACCACCCGGCCCGCCGGACCTGGCTCGGTGGCTCAGTAGGGCGCCATCACCAGTTCACCGATCACCCGCTGCCCCACCCGAGCGGCCAGCCACGGAGCCCGCGCGCCCTCGACCTGCTTGACGTGCACGAAGACCGTGTGGTCGGCCGCGGGATGCTCCAGGTCCAGATCACGGGCGTTGAGGCACAGCGTCACGAACGCACCCCGGGAACCCCCGACGCCAAGCCCCACCTCAGGCGCCACCGGCCAGCCCGCGAAGTCCCAGCGCACCGCGGCCGGTTCCGACCCGCTGGCACGCACGAGCGGCACGACAACGTCGGCACAATGCCCCCAACTCCGCACCCTGACCGGCAGACACGCCACAGGATCGACGCCGTCCTGCGACGACCCACCCCGACCCCCCTCCGCCCACCAGTCCGCACACGGCAGCAACTTGAGCAGCCGGGTCAGCGCCGACGCCGAGGACACCACCGCCTCGTAGTCGACCTCGAGCTCGCTGGTATCAGCGACCTCCAGCAACCGCGCAACCGTACACAACGCCTCGCCGGCATCGGCCGTCCTCAGGATGGGCTGCGCATAGGAGTTGGACACAAGCAACAGTGTGCCGAGAGGCGGCGCGAAGCACCTAGGTGACCTTGCAGCCGTCGACCGTACGCCGTCGATCGGCGATGCTGGGCCGATGCCAGGACAGCGCAAAAGAAGGCGTCAGCAGCAGGACGAGGCGCAACGGGCTGGTGCTCGTTTCTCGCCTGACGCCGGCCACTGGGAGGTGCTTTTCGAAACCCAGGATGAGTCGGAATGGACCGCTCACATCCGCCATCTCCGAACGTCGGACACGCAGATCGACTGGACGGCAGTGCGGATGGACAGGCTCTGCGGACGCCTGACGCAACCAACCACCTTTCGCCTGAGCCACTTCGTACCGAAGGCCATGCCCCATCCGGGCCACGACTCCTCCAGGTAGTGGCGCACATGCGGCACGACCCTGAACTCGCCAAAGGCCCAGCCGGGAATCGATGCGACCGCCTTACCCTGGTTCCAACCACCGTGATCAACCGCCTGTGGTGCTCGTAGTAACTCGTTCGGGTGCGTACCTTGTGCGGGCTTCAGGCCCGATGTCCAGGATTGACCCTGCGCTGCGTCTCCTCATAAAGGTGAAAGATCATGCCGACCTACGTCTCGTTGCTGAACTGGACCGATCAAGGGATCCGAAACTACAAGGACACCGCGAAGCGCGCCGAGGCCTTCGGCGCAGCGGTAGAGAAGCTCGGGGCGAAGCTCCTGAACATCTACTGGACCGTCGGTCCGTACGACCTCGTGGCTGTCGTCGAGGCACCCGATGACGAAACCGCCACCGCGGCACTACTGCAGATCGGCGGGGTGGGTAATGTCCGTACCACGACTCTGCGGGCCTTCGGTCGAGAGGAGATGGACCGCATCGTCGGCAAGGCCGCTGGCTGACTGCCTCCACTCACTGCAAGCGACGGCGTCTGGCGAGCCGGCTCAGCAGCAGCCCCGCAGGTCTGCTGAGGGTCCTGAGTCGGTTGCCCTGGGTGTTGCCGGGCATCTTGGCAGGCTGCCTTTTGGCTTTTCAGCAGCGGTGCGCCCGTGCGCCTGGTGGTCGCCGCTGGTCATCATTGGCCGCTGTTGAGCGGCCTAGGACGGCCGGCCTGTGACGACGGCGCCTGCGCCCGTACCTGGCACGTCCGCATGGAACGCAGCGTCCAGGCTGGCGCGCTCACACAGCTTCCGCGGTGCTCCGCTTCGCTGGCCGGTGGTGCAGGAGACGGGAGTAACTGGCTGCCGCGGCCAAAGATCCGCGCGCGTGTCGGGACGACTGGATGCACGGAGCGACCGGGGTCCATCTCTTGGCCACGGGACGCCTATGGGATGTCCTGACTGTTCCTGAGCGCCTCGGCTTGTACACCGCCGAATTACTCGACACGATCTCGGTGACGGAGCGGGGGCCAGTTCTGCACGACGGTCGGGGCCGTCGTGGGGGACTCCTTGTGCCGCCCGATCCCACTGCTCTGTGGGCCGGACCCAACCTGAGATACGTCTCGAAGGGCGGCTGGATCGTGGCCCCCGCCCCGCACTGCCGGTGGGGGACGCTGCACTGGCTCATCCCACCGGACGGAAGCGGCGCTCTCACCCCGCCTGAACTTCTCGAGTTGG
>NZ_JBEYEY010000012.1:225652-288093 GCF_040703635.1 Streptomyces sp. NPDC007189 | reverse complement strand
GTCGAACTGCCCGGCAGGGAGCGGCGGATCCTGGAGACGCCGTACCGCAACGTCGTCGAGGCGGCCAAGAGCGAGGTCGACGGCATCGTCGCGCGCCGGTCCGTCGACCGGCGCCGCCCCCTCGGCTTTCCCCTCCGTACCGGAACCCCGTGAATCCCCCCGGGTCCCCTCCCGGGTTCCGATGACAGGTCCGACACCCGGGGCCCGGGGAGGGTTGCACGGAAGCTCAGGATTTCTGCTGGGGCGGGAGGCTGCCGCGACGCGGCGGCCGGGCAGCCTCCGCCGCTTCAGCGGCTCGTCAGCGAACCGAAATCGTCACCGGCTTGGAGACGGTCTTGCCGTCCTTGGTGCGCAGGGTCTGGGCGCCCTTGGCCTTCACCTTCTCGGTGAGGCGGTAGGTGCCGTGCTTGACGGTGGTGGTCAGCGGCAGGGAGACCCAGTGGGAGCCGTGCTTCTCCTGGAGGGTGACCTTGCTGCCCTCCTTCAGGCCGGTCGCACGGCCGGAGAGGACGACCTTGTCGCCGGGCTTCACGTGGGTGCTGCTCGCCGAGAGGGTGAGAGCCGGCCTCGGAGCGGGGGCGGCGGTGGCGGCCGTGGCACCGCCCACGACGACGGCGGCGGTCACCAGGGAAACGGCAGCGGTACGCATCTTCTTCACGAAAGACTCCTTGGTGGAATTGTTTTCCGTCCGCCCTCTCGGCGGACTCGGGCGTACAGACACGACCTGCGGTTTCACCGGTTCCGGAATTCCGCGAAAAAAGAAAAAGAGACAGGCGTTCCACAGGAATTCCTGTCCCTTTCACAGAATTGGCCGCGGTTATGAGAAAGCCCTGTGGAAACGCTCCGCCGTCTCCGCCAGCACCTCCCTGCCGTCCCTGGCCCACAGCCCCTCTTTGAAGAGTTCGACCTCGATCGGGCCCGTGTAGCCGGCCGCCTCGACGTGGTCCCGCCACTCGCGCATGTCGATCGCGCCGTCGCCGAGCTGGCCGCGGCCGTTGAGGACGCCCTCGGGCAGCGGGGTGGTCCAGTCGGCGAGCTGGAAGGTGTGGATGCGGCCGGCCGCGCCCGCGCGGGCGATCTGCGCCGGCGCCTGGTCGTCCCACCAGATGTGGTACGTGTCCACGGTGACCCCGACCTGGTGCGCGGGGAAGCGCTCGGCCAGGTCCAGGGCCTGGGCCAGCGTGGAGACCACGCAGCGGTCGGAGGCGTACATGGGGTGCAGGGCCTCGATGGCGAGGCGGACCCCGTGTTCCCCGGCGTAGGGCGCGAGTTCGGCCAGGGCGTCGGCGATGCGTTCCCGGGCCGCCCTCAGGTCCTTGCTGCCGGACGGGAGGCCGCCGGAGACCAGGACCAGGGTGTCGGTGCCGAGGGTGGCCGCCTCCTCGATCGCGCGGCGGTTGTCGGCCAGGGCGGCCGCCCGCTCCCGCGGGTCGGTCGCCGTGAGGAATCCGCCCCGGCACAGGGTCGTCACCGTCAGACCCGCCCCGCGGACCAGTTTCGCCGTCGCCTCGACGCCGTACGACTGGACCGGCTCACGCCACAGGCCCACCCCTCCGATACCCAATTCCACGCAGGCGTCGGTGAGTTCGGGCAATGACAGCTGTTTCACCGTCATCTGGTTGATCGAGAAGCGTTCGAGACCGGTCACTGGGCGACTCCGTACAGGGCGAGCAGGGTCTTCATCCGTTCTTCCGCCAGCTTCGGGTCCGGGAACAGGCCGAGGCCGTCGGCGAGTTCGTAGGCGCGGGCCAGGTGCGGCAGGGAGCGGGCCGACTGCAGGCCGCCGGCCATCGTGAAGTGCGACTGGTGGCCGGCGAGCCAGGCGAGGAACACCACGCCGGTCTTGTAGAAGCGGGTCGGCGGCTGGAAGAGGTGGCGGGACAGCTCGACCGTGGGGTCCAGCAGGCGCCGGAAGCCGGCCGTGTCGCCCGTGTCCAGGACCCGTACGGCCTCGGCGGCCAGCGGGCCCAGCGGGTCGAAGATGCCGAGCAGGGCGTGGCTGAAGCCCTGCTCGTCGCCCGCGATCAGCTCGGGGTAGTGGAAGTCGTCACCGGTGTAGCAGCGCACGCTCGGGGGCAGCCGGCGGCGCAGGGCGACCTCGCGCCCGGCGTCCAGCAGCGACACCTTGATGCCGTCGACCTTGTCCGGGTGCGCGGCGATGACCTCGAGGAACGTCTCCGTCGCCGCGTCCAGGTCGTACGAGCCCCAGTAGCCCTCCAGCGCCGGGTCGAACATCGGGCCGAGCCAGTGCAGGATCACGGGTTCGGCGGACTGGCGCAGCAGGTGGCCGTAGACCTCCAGGTAGTCCTCGGGGCCCCGGGCGGCAGCGGCCAGGGCGCGCGACGCCATCAGGATCGGCTGGGCGCCCGCCTCCTCCACCACGGCGAGCTGTTCCTCGTAGGCCGCGCGGATCTCCGCCACGCCGCCGCTCGTGATCTGGTCGGTGCCGGCCCCGCAGGCGATCCTGCCGCCCACAGCCTTCGCCTCCGCCGCGCTACGGCGGATCAGCTCGGCCGCGCCCGCCCAGTCCAGGCCCATGCCGCGCTGGGCGGTGTCCATGGCCTCGGCGACACCGAGCCCGTGGGACCACAGGTGGCGGCGGAAGGCCAGGGTGGCGTCCCAGTCGACGGCGGCGGGCGAGTCGGGGGTCGTGTCGGCGTACGGGTCGGCGACGACGTGGGCCGCGGAGAAGACCGTGCGGGAGGTGAAGGGGGTGCCGGCAGACACGGCCAGCGGCTCGGTGCGGGGCTCGTAGGTGCGCAAGGAACCGTCAGCCGCGGGGAGTTGGACGGTCACAGCGAAATCTCCGGTACGTCGATGCGGCGGCCCTCGGCGGAGGACTTCAGGCCCAGCTCGGCGAGCTGGACGCCGCGGGCGCCGGCCAGCAGGTCCCAGTGGTACGGGGCGTCGGCGTGGACGTGCTTGAGGAACAGCTCCCACTGGGCCTTGAAGCCGTTGTCGAACTCGCCGTTGTCCGGGACCTCCTGCCACTGGTCGCGGAAGGCCTCGGTGGCGGGGATGTCCGGGTTCCAGACCGGCTTGGGGGTCGCCGAGCGGTGCTGCACGCGGCAGTTGCGCAGGCCGGCCACCGCCGAGCCCTCGGTGCCGTCGACCTGGAACTCGACCAGTTCGTCGCGGTGGACGCGCACCGCCCAGGAGGAGTTGATCTGGGCGATGGCGCCGCCCTCCAGCTCGAAGACGCCGTACGCGGCGTCGTCGGCGGTGGCGTCGTAGGGCTTGCCCTGTTCGTCCCAGCGCTGCGGGATGTGGGTGGTGGCGAGGGCCTGGACGGACGTGACGCGGCCGAACAGCTCGTGCAGGACGTACTCCCAGTGCGGGAACATGTCGACGACGATGCCGCCGCCGTCCTCGGCACGGTAGTTCCAGGAGGGGCGCTGGGCCTCCTGCCAGTCGCCCTCGAACACCCAGTAGCCGAACTCGCCCCGCACGGACAGGATCCGGCCGAAGAAGCCGCCGTCGATGAGCCGCTTCAGCTTCAGCAGGCCCGGCAGGAAGATCTTGTCCTGGACCACGCCGTGCTTGACGCCCCTGGCGTGGGCGAGACGGGCGAGTTCGAGGGCGCCCTCCAGCCCGGTCGCGGTCGGCTTCTCGGTGTAGACGTGCTTTCCGGCGGCGATCGCCTTCCTGATCGACTCCTCGCGGGCGGAGGTGACCTGGGAGTCGAAGTAGATGTCGACGCCGTCGTCCGCGAGCACCGCGTCGAGGTCGGTCGAGACGTGCTCCAGGCCGTGCCGGTCGGCGATCTCCCTGAGCGCGTGCTCACGTCGGCCGAGCAGGATCGGTTCCGGCCACAGCACGGTGCCGTCGCCGAGGTCGAGGCCGCCCTGCTCACGCAGGGCGAGGATCGACCGGACGAGGTGCTGGCGGTAGCCCATGCGCCCGGTGACGCCGTTCATGGCGATACGCACCGTCTTGCGTGTCACGTGAGTCCCCTCTGTGCAGCTTCTGTGCCACTCCGCGCCCGATGCAGCAAGCGCTTTCTATCGATGAGAAGCTAGCCTCTGCACGGTGGTCCGTACAAGACCGTGTCCGCTTCGAGTTGTTCGAGGGGGCGAACAACTCGGGGCCATGGCCTTAAGGTCTGCTCGACGGATTCTCGGAACCAGCAGCAGGACGTGGCTGTCTACGAGGGCGTACGACACGATGCGCGACCGGAGGACGACGAGATGACGGTGACCCTGGCGGATGTGGCGGCCCGCGCCCAGGTCTCACCCGCGACGGTGTCGCGCGTGCTGAACGGCAACTACCCGGTGGCCGCCTCCACGCGCGAGCGGGTGCTGCGGGCGGTGGACGAGCTGGACTACGTCCTCAACGGCCCGGCGAGCGCGCTCGCGGCGGCCACCTCCGACCTGGTCGGCATCCTCGTCAACGACATCGCCGACCCGTTCTTCGGGATCATGGCGAGCGCGATCCAGGCCGAGATCGGCGGTGTCGGGGGCGGCCGGGCGGGCGGCGAGCGGCTGGCGGTGGTCTGCAACACCGGCGGGTCCCCCGAGCGGGAGCTGACGTATCTGACCCTGCTGCAGCGGCAGCGGGCGGCGGCCGTGGTGCTGACCGGCGGGGCCGTGGAGGACGCGCCGCACGCGGCGGCGGTCGCGGCGAAGCTGCGCAAGCTGACGGACGCCGGGACGCGGGTGGTGCTGTGCGGGCGGCCGCCGGCGGCCGACACCGGGGCGGTCGCGCTGACCTTCGACAACCGGGGCGGGGCGCGCCGGCTCACCGAGCATCTGCTCGGCCTCGGCCACCGCCGGCTCGGCTACATCGCGGGCCCCGAGGAGCGTACGACCACCCGGCACCGGCTGGAGGGGCACCGGGAGGCGCTGGCCGCGGCGGGGGTCGAGGAGGACCCGCGCTGGACGGTGCACGGGCGGTACGACCGCCAGTCCGGGTACGAGGCGACGCTGGAACTTCTTCGCCGGGACCCTTCGCTGACGGCCGTCGTCGCCGCGAACGACTCCGTCGCGCTCGGGGCGTGTGCGGCGCTGCGGGAGTCGGGGCGGCGGATTCCGGAGGACGTGTCGGTCGCCGGGTTCGACGATCTGCCGTTCAGTGTGGACGCGGTGCCGTCGCTGACGACCGTGCGGTTGCCGCTGGCGGAGGCGGGGGCGCGGGCGGGGCGGATAGCGATGGGGCGGGAGGAGCCGCCGCCGGGCGCCATCGCTGCGATCAGGGGGGAGTTGATGGTTCGGGGGTCTTCGGGGGTGCCGCGGGTTTGAGGCGCCGTGGGGTTTGCTCACCCGCCCACCCGTTTACTGCCGGCCGGGAAGCGACCGTCCCAGCAGTGGCAGCGGCGCCTCGCCTCTCCTGCGGTCCCGGTACCAGCGTTTGCCGGTGTCGTAGGCGCGGCGGGCCCGGCGGACGGCGGGGATCTGGGTGGCGAGGTGGACCTGGTAGCGCCAGGGGGTCTGGTGGCCCTGGCGTACCGACATGGCATAGGCGAAGGACACCGGGTCGCGGTCCAGGTAGTCGTCCAGGCGCTCGAACCAGGCCATGCTGGTGCGCGCACCGGACTGGATGCCGTGGAGTTCGGCGCGCCGGTGCTGGTCGTACTCGCGCAGGGCCACCTGCGGGTCGGGGAACTCCGCGAGGGCGTGGGCCAGCACCATCGCGTCGATCATCGCGAGCCGGGTGCCGGAGCCGAGCGTGAAGTGCGTGGTGTGCGCGGCGTCCCCGGCCAGGACGACGTTGCCGTCGACCCAGGTGCGGTTGCTGATGTGCTGGAACCGCTGCCACTTCGCCGGTTCGCCGCGTGAGCGGCTGATCAGGGAGTGGCCGTCGAGCGCCCGGTGGAAGATCTTCTCCAGCAGCGGGACGGCGTCGTCGGAGTCGAGCGTGTCGAGGCCGAGGCCCTGCCAGGTCTGGGGGGAGCACTCCACGATGCAGGTGCTGATCCCGTGGAACGACGGATAGGCGTGGAACCAGATCCAGCCGGCCGGGGTCTCCTCGAAGTCGAACACGAAGCTGTCGAACTGCCGGTCCGTGCCGAGCCAGATGTAGGGGTTGCGGCCGGTCTCGATCCTGGTGCCGAAGTGCTCGGCGCGGCTTTGCCGGATCCGGCTGCCCGCGCCGTCGCAGGCCACGATCAGGTCGGCGTCCGGCAGGTCGGTGGGGCCGGCGAGCGTCTCGTGCCGGACGTCGACGCCGAGGGACCGGGCGCGGCGGGTCAGGATGTCCAGCAGGGCGGCGCGGCCCAGGCTGTAGCCGTAACCGCCGAAGTAGGCGGTGCCGTCGTGCCGGCTGCCGTGCACGCGGATCTCCTGGTCCTGCCAGAGCACGGAATGGGCGCTCACCGCCCGTGCGCTCTCGGGGTCGTTGCGGTGCAGGATGTCGAGCAGGTCGTTCCAGTACACGACGCCCCAGCCGTACGTCGCCTCGGGCGGGTCGCGTTCGATCACGACGATCTCATGACCCGCGTCCCGCAGCTTCGCGGAAATCGAGAAGTACAGCCCGGCCGGGCCTCCGCCCACGCACACGATCCTCATCCGGTCACCGCCTCAGGGTGCAGTCGCAGGGATCCGGGTGCCCGTGGGGCCGGGCACCCGGATCCGCCTTTCGTTTGTCAGGTGGGGTCGATGGTCAGGTGGGGTCGATCACTGCAGGGCTGTCAGTCCCAGCCCCAGCCACCGCCCCAGCCGCCGCCCCAGCCGCCGCCCCAGCCGCCGCCGTGGCCCCAGCCCCAGCCGCCGCCGTGGCCCCAGCCCCAGCCGCCGCCGTGACCCCAGCCCCAGCCGCCGCCGCCGTCGCCCCAGCCCCAGCCCCAGCCGCCGCCACCGTTGTGGTACGACGTGACGACGTGGTCGGGGGCCGCGGTGGTCGTGGCGGCGTGGGCCGCTCCGGCTCCTGCGGCGATGGCGAGCAGCGGTGCCGAGCAGACGGCGATGGCCACTCTCTTGATTCGAGACGTGTGAGCGCGCATGACGATCCCCTCTCCGAGGGTGTGATGGATGTTCCGGGGGCCTCGAAGGGGCCTCCGCGGTGCGCTGCAGAGCCTGCGCGTCGCTCTGCGGGCCGCCCGCCGCCCGCGGTCTGCGTTTCCGGCGGCGGACTGTCACGTCCGTCTAAGTCGGACATAAGTGACTTTTCACTATCAACCTACGTTCGGATCGCACGGGAGTCAAAAGCAGGACCCGGGCCGCAGCCTAAAGAACAGGCAAAAAGGACCCCGGTCCGGACGGCCAAAGCCCTTGCCGCACAAGTGGATTCGCCCGCCGGCACCCTCGGCCGTGGACGCGGGCGGGCGACGGACCTACTCTCTGAGGGACGGTATCTCTGACTCAGTCAAACATCCGGGGGCGATCATGACCGTCCAGGACGTCCGTGCCTTCAACCGCTTCTACACGGGCGTCATCGGCGCCCTCGACTACGGCCGCCACCTGTACGCGCCGTACACCCTCACCGAAACCCGTGTGCTGTACGAACTCGCCCAGGCGCCGCACCTGGACGCGGCCGACCTGCGCACCGGGCTCGACCTGGACGCCGGGTATCTGAGCCGGATCCTGAACAAGTTCGAGGACGCCGGGCTGATCGAGCGCGGGCCCTCGCAGAGCGATCCGCGCCGGCGGCGGGTGCGGCTCACCGCGCGCGGGCGGGAGACCGCCGCGCTGCTCGACGAGCGGGCCCGGGAGACCGTCGGGGCCCTGCTCGACACCGTGGCCCCCGCCGACCGGCCGCGACTGGCGGAGGCCATGCGAACCATCCAGGACGTCCTCGGCGCGTCGGACACCGCGGGGCGGGCCCGGTCCGGCGAGGTCCTGCTGCGCGATCCGGGCCCCGGCGACCTCGGCTGGATCGTGCAGCGCAACGCCGCGCTGTACGCCGCCGAGTACGGCTGGAACGCCGGCTACGAGGCGCTGGTGGCCCGGATCGTCGCCGACTTCGCACAGGACCACGACCCGCGTCTGGAGCGGGTGTGGATCGCCGAACAGGACCAGCGGCCGGTGGGCTGCGTGATGTGCGTACGGGACGACGCGCCCGGCACCGCGCGGCTGCGGCTGCTGCTCGTCGAACCGGAGGCGCGCGGGCACGGCGTCGGCGACCGGCTGGTGCGGGCCGTGATCGACTTCGCGCGCGGGGCGGGGTACCGGGACCTGGTGCTGTGGACCAACGACGTGCTCGGCAGTGCCCGCCGCCTCTACCAGCGGCACGGCTTCGCCCTCGTGTCCGAGAAACCCCACCACTCCTTCGGCAAGGACCTGGTGGGGCAGGACTGGCGGCTGCGGTTGCCGGGGGCGGCTGAGTGAGGGGCGGGTCCAGCGGGTGGCGCGGGCGGCGGACCTGGAACGGGTCTGTGCCCGGTGGGTGAGGGACGGGTGAGCGCTTGGGTCGGGCCGTGACCGGATCTGCGCGGATCTGCCCGGATCGGGCCGGTGACGAGTAGGGTCCGGAACATGAAGCTGGCGTTCTCCACTCTCGGTGTCCCCGGCCTGCCCGTCCCTGAGGTCCTGGCGCTCGCGACCGCGCACGGCTATCACGGCGTCGAACTGCGCGCCCACCCGGAGGAGCCGGTCCACCCCGGCCTCTCCCCCGCCGAACGCGCCGAGACCGCGGCCCTGTTCAAGGAGGCCGGCGTCGAGGTCCTGGGCCTGGCCGGGTACGCGCGCGTCGCCGCGCCCGGCGACGACGCCCCCGTACTGGCGGAAGTCCGGGACCTCCTGCAGCTCGCCCATGACCTGGGCGCGCCGTACGTCAGGGTCTTCCCCGGCGCCGACCCCGACCTGCCCCATGAGGAGTCCGACGCGCTCGCCGCCCGGCGGCTCGGTACGGCCGCTGAGGACGCCGCCGCGCTGGGCGTGCGGATCCTGCTGGAGACGCACGACTCGCACCGCACCGGCGCGGACCTGATCCGGGTGCTGGGCCCGGTCGGGCACCGGCAGGTGGGCGCGCTGTGGGACGTCATGCACACCTGGCTGGGCGGTGAACAGCCGGCCGACACCTACGCCGCGCTCGCCCCGCACCTGGGGTACGTGCAGGTCAAGGACATCGCGTCGGCGCAGGACACGACCCCGCTGCCGCTGGGCTCGGGGGTGCTTCCGCTCACCGAGTGCCTGGACGTGCTGCTGCGGCGCGGCTGGGACGGGTGGCTGTGCTGGGAGTACGAGAAGCGGTGGTACGAGGCGGCCGCCCCGCTCGAGGGTCTGCTGGGGGCGGGGCGGGAGCACGTGCTGCGCTTGCTGGGCGAGGCCGCGTAGGGGCGGTCGACGTGCGGCTGAGAACTCGGGGCTGCCGGGCCGTTGCCGGGTGCGGGTGCGTCGTGGTTTCTCGCGCAGTTCCCCGCGCCCCTTACGGGGCGCTAATTCGGTGGCCGGGGTGCGGGGGGCCGGTTAGCCTCCCTCGGTGATCCAGCCGTTCATCGATGTACGACCTCTGCGCGCCTCGCCCGTCTTCCGGCGGCTGCTGATCGGGCGGACCGTGTCCGTGCTGGGCGGGTTCATGACGATGGTGACGGTCATGTACCAGGTGTGGGACATGACCCGCAGCACGGCGTGGACCGGTGCGGTGGGACTCGCGCAGGCGTTGCCGCTGGTGGGGTTCGGGCTGTTCGCGGGGGCCTGGGTGGACCGGGCGGACCGGCGGCGGATCTTCCTCACGGCGACCGTGGGCCAGGCGGCCTGCTCCGCGCTGCTGGCCGTGCAGGGGTTCACCGGGCACGTCCCGGCGGCGGCCGTGCTCGCGCTGGTCGCCGCGCAGTCGGCGTTCGGCGCGCTCGGCGCCCCGGCGGCCGGGGTCTTCGTGCCGCGTCTGCTGCCGAAGGAGCAGGTGGCCGCCGGGCTGGCGCTGAACCAGATCACCGGTCAGGCGATGATGCTGCTCGGCCCCGCGCTGGCCGGCGTGCTGCTGGCCCGGCTGGGCATCGGCGCCTGCTATCTGCTGGACGCCCTCAGCTTCGGCGTCGCCTTCTACGGCGCCTTCGGCCTGCCCGCGCTGCCCCCGCGGGGCGAGCCGTCGCGCGCGGGGGTGCACGGGGTGCTTGACGGGCTGCGGTTCCTGGCCGGGCACCGGGTGGTGCGGGGCGCGCTGATCACCGACCTGGCCGCGACCGTCCTGTCCTTCCCGGTCAGCCTGTTTCCGCTGGTGAACGCCGAGCGGTTCGGCGACGACCCGCGCACGCTCGGGCTGTTCCTGTCGGCGCTGGCGGTGGGCGGTGTCACGGCCACCGCGCTGTCGGGCGCCGTGACGCGGCTCGGCCGGCCGGGTCCGGTCATGCTGGGCGCGGCGGCCGTCTGGGGCGCCGCGCTGGTCCTGTTCGGGCTGACCACCGACCCCTGGGCGGGGCTCGCCCTGCTCGCCGTCGCGGGCGCCGGGGACGCCACCTCGGTGGTCTGCCGGTCCACGATCGTGCAGACCCGCACTCCGGACGCGCTGCTCGGCCGGGTCACCGCGGCCGAGCAGATCGTCGGTCAGGCGGGCCCCAGCCTCGGCAACGTGCGCGGCGGCCTGGTCGCCGGCTGGTCCTCCGGCGCGATCTCGCTGATCACCGGAGGACTGATGTGCCTACTGGCCGTGGGGGCGGTGACCGCGACGACACCCGGACTGCGGGAGCGGCGGGCACCGGGGACGGCCGAAGGGACCGCCGCCGGGGCGCCGGACAAAGTCATGGGGTGAGCCCGGGGCCGTCACCTCGCCCCGGCTCCCAACTCCCCTCCGCACCGGCGCCTAGAGCCGCCGGGCGCACCCCACCGGTCTGTTCCCGCCGAGCTGGACGTACAGGGCCGTCGATGCCGGGCAGTCCTCCCGGGCCGCCGTCGCCCTGGTGATCCGGTACTGCGGGCGGTGCCGGCCGGAGCCGTCGCACGGGGTCTCGCGGACCTGGCCCGTGCCGGAGGAGTACACGCAGTCGCCGGGGATGGTGCGGGGGCCGCCTCCGCGGCCGGGGTCGCCGGGGTGCGGGGGCTCGAGGTCGCGCATGCAGGCGTAGCCCTGCGGGATCGCGCCGTCGCCGTCCTCGTCGCCCGCCGTGGCCTGGGCGCTGATGTGCAGCACGAAGTCGGTGGTGGCCGGGCACAGGGGCCCGTCGGTGACGGCGCCGTCGTACCGGGCGACGACCCTGGCCGCCGCCCGCTCGCTCGCGCAGGGCACCTCGGTGAAGCTGGTCGTGCCGAAGGAGCTGCACTCGCCGACCGCGAGGAACTCGGCGCCGTAGCCGCCGGTCGTGGCCGGGGTGGGGCGGGCGTCGCCGACGGGGGCGCCCGCCGGGCCCCGGCAGCCGGTCAGCAGCACGGCCGGCAGCAGGAAGGCCAGGCATGCCAGGCACGCGGCGTTCGCGGCACCTTTCCCACGCATGGCCATCCCCCCTGACACCCCCGGGCCAGCGTGGCCCTCGGCGAGGGGGCCACGCCAGACATGAGGGAGGGTTTCCGCCCGTTGGGGGGATTGCGCCCGGTGTGTGGCGTACGGCTAGTACGTCAGCCCGTACCCGATCGGGTACAGCACCTGCGTGGGGTCGTCGGCCCGCTGCACCGGCACCGGCAGCTTGCCGCGCGGGGGCACGTCTCCGGCGATCACCCGGGCGGCGGCGCGCACCTCGACGTCGGTCCAGCCGTAGGAGGCCAGGCAGGCCTTGACGGCGGGGTACTGGGCCACGTCGTAGGGGTTGCGCACCGCGACGGCGGCCACGGGCCTGCCCGTGGCCAGCAGCTGCCGCACGAGCGTGGTCTGCGAGCTGCCCGCCGTCACGTTGTAGGTGGCCACCACCACCGCGTCCGCGTCCTGTGCGGCGGCGACCGCCTTGGCGATGGTCGCGGCGGAGGGCGCGGTCCCGGTGGACAGGGCGGTGGCGGTGAAGCCGAGTTCGGTGAGGGCGGCGGCCAGGACGGCGGTGGGCGGGCCGTCGGTGGCGGAGGGGGAGGCAGGGTCGGCGCCGACGACCAGGACGCGGGGCTGGGCGCGCGGGGAGAAGGGGAGCGTGTCGTCCTCGTTGACCAGCAGGGTCGTGGTGCGCCCGGCGATCCGGTCGGCCGCCGCCAGGTGCGCCGGGGTGCCGACCCGGTCGAGGTCGGTCCGGCCGGCGCGCGGGTCGTCGAAGAGGCCGAGCCGGGCCTTCAGGCGCAGGATGCGCAGGATCGATTCGTCGAGCCGGGACTCGGTCAGCTCGCCGCTCCGGACGGCCTTCAGCACCGCGTTCCAGGCCACGTCGAGGGAGGGCGGGTTGAGGAGCTGGTCGACGCCGGCCTTCAGGGCGAGCACCGGCACCCGGTCGTCGCCGTACTTGACGCGGACGCCCTCCATGCCGAGGGAGTCGGTGATCACGACTCCGTCGTAGCCGAGTTCGCCGCGCAGGATGCCGGTGAGGATCGGGTGGGAGAGGGTGGCCGGGTCGCCGGAGTCGTCCAGGGCCGGGAACTGGATGTGCGCGGTCATGATGGAGTCGATGCCGGCGGCGATCGCGGCCCGGAAGGGCACGGCGTCCAGCTTCTCCCACAGCTCGCGGCTGTGGGTGATGACCGGCAGGCCGGTGTGGCTGTCGGTGGCGGTGTCGCCGTGGCCCGGGAAGTGCTTGGCGGTGGCCGCGACCCGGGCCGCCTGATAGCCCGTCACCTCGGCGGCGACCAGCGCGGCGACCGCGTCCGGGTCGGCGCCGAACGACCGTACGCCGATGACCGGGTTGGCCGGGTTGACGTTGACGTCGGAGTCCGGGGAGTAGTCCTGGTTGATGCCCATCGCGCGCAGCTCGGTGCCGGAGACGCGGCCGAGGGTGTGCGCGTCGGCGCGGGAGCCTCCGGCGCCGATCGCCATGGCGCCGGGGAAGAGGGTGGCGGGCTTGCCGACCCGGCAGACCGCGCCGTGCTCCTGGTCGGTGGCGATGAGCACCGGCAGGCCGCGCGGCTGGGCGAGGGAGGCGCGCTGGATGCCGTCGGAGAGGCCGGCGATCTGGCGCGGGTCGTGGGTGTTGTGGGCCCAGGCGAAGTAGATGATGCCGCCGACGCGGTACTTGGCGATCAGCTCGGCGGCCGTGCGGACGCCGATCTCCTTGAGGTTGGCGTCGATGTCGGCCTGGTCGGGGTCGGTGGCGGAGGCGCCGTAGACCCGCATCACGAAGAGCTGGCCGACCTTCTCCTCGAGCGTCATCCGGGAGATCAGGGCGCGCAGCCGGCGGTCGTCGCCGGGCGTGGCGGCGCGGGCGGTCGTCGGTACGGCCAGCGCGGCGGTGAGGCCCGCGGTCGCGGCGAGGACGGCGCGTCTGGAGGGTCGTGCGGTGTTTCCCGTGCTGCTGTCGCTTCCCGTGCTGGCGTCGTGCACGTGCGCTCCTTCCGGAGGAGAACCGCTGAAGGAAACTTCCGAGGAGTCACCAATATCCGGGAAGTTTCTTTCCGTCAAGGGAATGCACAGTAACCACGGAAGGGGCCGTCACCGGCGCATGGGAGGGGGGCGCGCCGGTGACGGCGGGCGCCGGCCGTGCCGCGGCGAAGAGGGTGGGTCGGCATGTCGCGGCCAGTCGCGAGCGGCCGACACCACGGCACGGAAGACTCGTCCGGCAACCTGCCCCTTGGACGAACCGGGCGCGCGCCGGGTTCCCCCGACCGGCAGAGCACGGGGCAGTCGCGTCCGTCCGCGCAGCCAGGGGAAGGAAATTGACGAACGGTCAGATCTGTTCGGCCGTCAGCACAGGATCCACCCGGTACTGATGCCCGGCCGTCCCACCGAGCCCTTGATCCATACGCAGCGGTGGCCGGCGTGGACCGTGACCGGGCCCGCGTGGTGGCGGTACCAGCCCGTGTCGACGACCGGGCGGCTGCCGCGGGCCTGGACGCTGACGGACATCGGCCGGGCGGAGCCCGGGTTCCGGGCGAGGGTGACGGCGCAGACGTAGCCGTCGCGCTTGTAGACGTGGGTGACCCCGGTGCTGAACGGCAGGGCCCGCACCTCGTGTCCGGAGCAGCCGCCCGCCGGGGCCGCCTGGGCCGCGCCGGCCGTCACGAGGCCGAGCGCCCCGGTCACGGCCAGCACGGCCGCGCCGAGTGCCAGCCGCCGTCGTATCCCACCACTGTCCACTGCCGTTCTCCCCCTTGCCGTGGCCCTGCACCCCCGATATCCGTACTGCTGTACGGACGCACGACGTATGTCGGATGGTTGCACGGCCGTCAGCGACAGGGGTCAGCGGGAGGCGGTGACCGGCTCCTCCGGCTCGGGGCGGCCGACGAAGGTGCGCCACAGCTCGGCGTACCGGCCGTCGCGGGCGAGGAGTTCGGCGTGGGTGCCGTCCTCCGCGACCCGCCCGCGGTCCATCACCACCACCCGGTCCGCGCGCGCCGCCGTGGTCAGCCGGTGGGCCACGACCAGGGTGGTACGGCGGCCCGCCAGGCGGTCGGTGGCCTGGTTGACCTGGGCCTCCGTGGCCAGGTCGAGGGCGGCCGTGGCCTCGTCGAGGAGCAGGATGTCCGGGTCGACCAGCTCGGCGCGGGCGAGCGCGATCAGCTGGCGCTGGCCCGCCGAGAGGTTGCGGCCGCGCTCGGCGACCTCGTGCAGATAGCCGCCCTCCAGCGTGGCGATCATCTCGTGCGCGCCGACCGCCCGCGCCGCCGCCTCCACCTCGGCGTCGGTGGCGTCGGGACGGCCGTAGGCGATGGCGTCCCGGACGGTGCCGGGGAACAGGTACGCCTCCTGCGGGACCACGCCGAGGCGGTGCCGGTACGAGGTCAGGTCCAGGGCGCGCAGATCGACGCCGTCGACCGTGACCCGCCCGGCGGTGGGGTCGTAGAACCGCGCCACCAGCTTGACCAGGGTCGACTTGCCGGCGCCCGTCTCGCCGACGAACGCCACCGTCTGCCCGGCCGGGATCGTCAGGTCGACGCCGGTCAGGGCCTCCTCGTCGGCGCCGTAGGCGAAGTGCACGCCCTCGAAGGCGATCTCGCCGCGCAGGGAGAGGACCTCGCGGGGCTCGTCCGCCGACTTGGTGGACGTCGGCTCGCGCAGCAGCTCCTGGATGCGGCCCAGGGAGACCGTGGCCTGCTGGTAGCCGTCGAAGACCTGGGACAGCTGCTGGACCGGCGCGAAGAACAGGTCGATGTAGAGCAGGTAGGCGACCAGGGCGCCGGTCGTCAGGGTCGCCGCCTCCACCCGGCCCGCGCCCGCGATCAGCACGCAGGCGGAGGCGACGGACGACAGCAGCTGCACGAACGGGAAGTAGACGGAGATCAGCCACTGGCCCCGGATGCGGGCGCGCCGGTAGCTGTCGCTGCGCTCGGCGAACCGCCGCCCGCCGTCCCGCTCGCGCCGGAAGGCCTGCACGATCCGCAGCCCGGCCACCGACTCCTGCAGATCGGCGTTGACCACCGACACCCGCTCGCGGGCGAGTTCGTACGCCTTGACGCTGGCCCGGCGGAAGAAGAAGGTCGCGACGATCAGCGGGGGCAGCGTCGCGAAGACGACGAGGGCGAGCTGGAGGTCGATCACCAGCAGGACGCCCATGATGCCGAAGAAGGTGACGACCGAGACGAACGCCGTGACCAGGCCCGTCTGCAGGAAGGTGGACAGGGCGTCGACGTCCGTCGTCATCCGCGTCATGATCCGGCCGGTCAGCTCGCGCTCGTAGTAGTCGAGCCCGAGCCGCTGCAGCTGGGCGAAGATCTTCAGCCGCAGCGCGTACAGCACCCGCTCGCCGGTGCGGCCGGTCATCCGGGTCTCACCGATCTGCGCGGCCCACTGCGCGAGCACGGTCAGCAGGCCGAGCAGCGAGGCCGCCCAGACCGCGCCGATGGCCGCCTTCGTCACGCCCGCGTCGATGCCGTGCCGGATCAGCACCGGCAGCAGCAGGCCCGCGCCCGCGTCCACGGCGACCAGCAGCAGGCTGACCAGGAGGGGCAGGCCGAAGCCGCGCAGCAGGCGGCGCAGGCCGTAGGAGTCCTCCGGCAACACCGCGCGGGCCTCGTCGATGCCGGGGATGTCGGTGGCCGGGGGCAGCGCCTCCACCTGGGCGAGGAGTTCGGGGGTGGCGGGGGTGCCGCCGAGCGCGTGGTCCTTGGGGGTGCGGTCGCCGGTCCACAGCCTGGGGGTCACGCCCCGCTCGGCGTCGAACTCGGCGTCCAGCTCCTCGCGGACCGAGGTGTCCTCGCTCGGTACGGCGGGCTCGGCGTGGCCCGGGGAGACCCCGCCCAGCTCGTCCGGGTCGGTCAGCAGCCGGCGGTAGAGCGCGCACCGCTCCTGGAGTTCCTCGTGGGTGCCGAGGTCGGCGAGCCGGCCGCCGTCGAGGACGGCGATGCGGTCGGCGAGGTTGAGGGTGGAGCGGCGGTGCGCGATGAGCAGGGTCGTACGGCCCTCCATCACGTGCTTCAGCGCCTCGTGGATCTCGTGCTCCACGCGGGCGTCGACGGCGGAGGTGGCGTCGTCGAGGACGAGGAGCCGCGGGTCGGTCAGCAGGGCCCGGGCGAGCGCGATCCGCTGGCGCTGGCCGCCGGACAGGGTCAGGCCGTGCTCGCCGACCTTGGTGTCGTAGCCCTCGGGAAGCTCGGCGATGAAACGGTCCGCCTGGGCGGCGCGGGCGGCCCGCTCGATCTCCTCCCGGGTGGCGTCCGGGCGGCCGTACGCGATGTTGCTGCGCACGGTGTCGGAGAAGAGGAAGGAGTCCTCGGGCACGAGCCCGATCGCGGCCCGGAGGCTGTCCAGGGTCAGTTCGCGCACGTCGTGGCCGCCGACCAGGACCGCGCCGTGGGTGACGTCGTAGAAGCGCGGCAGCAGCAGGGAGAGGGTGGACTTGCCGGAGCCTGAGGAACCGACGACGGCGAGGGTCTCCCCCGGGCGGATCTCGAAGCTCAGCCCGTCCAGCACGGGCCGCTCGTGGTCGTACCCGAACGACACGTCGTCGAACTCGACACTGGCCGGCGCGTCGGCGGGCAGCTGTTTGGTGCCGTCCTTCATCGTCGGCTCGGTGTCGATCAGCTCCAGGACGCGCTCGGTGCCGGCCCGGGCCTGCTGGCCGACCGTGAGGACCACCGCCAGCATGCGGACCGGGCCGACCAGCTGGGCGAGGTAGCTGGAGAAGGCGACGAAGGTGCCGAGCGTGATGTGCCCGCGCACGGCCAGCCAGCCGCCGAGGGCCAGCATGGCGACCTGGCCGAGGGCGGGGACGGCCTGCAGGGCGGGGGTGTACGTGCTGTTCAGGCGGATCGTCCGCAGCCGCCCGGCGAACAGCTTGCGGCCGACCTCCCTGAGCTTCCCGGTCTCCTGCTCCTCCTGCCCGAAGCCCTTCACCACGCGTACGCCGCTCACCGCGCCGTCGACCACGCCGGCGACGGCTGCGGCCTGGGCCTGGGCGTACCAGGTGGCGGGGTGCAGCTTCCTGCGGCTGCGCTTGGCGATGGCGTACAGGGCCGGGGCGACGGCGAGCGCGACCAGGGTCAGCGGCAGCGACAGCCAGGCCATGATCCCCAGGGAGATCAGGAAGAGCAGGACGTTCCCGATGGTCATCGGAAGCATGAAGAGCAGGCCCTGGATCAGCTGCAGGTCGCTGGTGGCCCGGCCGACGACCTGGCCCGTGGAGAGCTCGTCCTGGCGGCGGCCGTCCAGGCGGGTGATCGTGCCGTACATCTCGGTCCGCAGGTCGTGCTGGACGTCGAGGGCGAGTCGGCCGCCGTAGTAGCGGCGGACGTAGGCGGACGCGTAGACGAGGAGGGCCGCGCCGATCAGGGCGCCGGCCCAGGGGGCCATGGAGCGGGTGTGGTTCCCGATCACGTCGTCGATGATCACCTTGGTCATCAGCGGGACGACGGCCATGACGGCCATACCGGCGAGGGAGGAACCGAGGGCCAGGATCACGTCCCTGGGGTAGCGCCAGGCGTAGCCGGCGAGCCGTCCTGCCCATCCCCGTTGCGGTGCCACGCGGGTGCCTTCCTGTCGACCTGCTCTACCGGAAGGCACCAACGCGCAGGTGAGCGGATTTCATCCCTCCGCAACAAAACCCTCCCCCGCAAAACCAGGGGGGAAGGTCAGACGCGTACCCGGAGGTAATAGAACCGGGTCGTCTGTGCCGCGTTCTGGTTGTCGTCGCTCACCAGGAGGACCTTCAGGCGGCCGGTGCGGTCACGTCCCGTGATCGTCATGCCCTCGATGTTGTCGAGCAGGGGGTTGGGCTGGGGCTGCTTCGCCGTGGCGCCGAGGCTCGGGCAGTCGGCGATGTCGGCCAGCAGGGTCTTCTTGATCAGGCGCACCGACGGCTGGCCGGTGAGGTTCTCGATGCCGCTGGTGTCCGTGGCGTGGCGGGGGTCGGCCAGGTAGAGGCGGACGGTGTTGCCGACGCCGGAGGTGAAGCCGCGTTCCAGGACGAGGAGGCGGCCGTCGGGCGTGGCCTGGACCTCGGGGACACCGAGCCCGGCGTCGGTGCGGTAGGCGTACTGGGCGGAGAGCCGGAAGTGGCCGCCCGCGGTGCGCCGCCAGGTCTGGAAGCGGACGATCCCCGTCGAGTCGCCCGCGATCGCGTCCTCCATGGAGGCCAGCAGGGTACGGCCGCCGGGCAGCAGGGTCAGGCCCTCGAAGGTCTGGTTGGCGGTGGCACGGCCGGCCGGGGCGACGAGGAGGGAGGACGGGACGGGGAGCCGGTCGAGGATCCTGCCGCCGGCGGAGTAGCGGCGGATCGACGGCTCGGTCTCGGAGGTGACGAGACGGGTGCCGTCGTGGTCGACGACCAGGCCCTCGGAGTCGAGGTCGGCGCCCTGCTCGTCGGCGAGGTGGACGGCGGACCTCGGCTGAAGGGTCTGCGGGTCCAGGCCGAAGAGGGAGGAGCGGTCCTCCAGGGCCGCGATCGACCCGTCCCGGTCGACGGCGAGCGCGGAGAAGTTGCCGACGAACGTGCCGTCGTACGTCGTCTTGTCGAGCGCGTCGGAGAAGCGGTCGATGGAGACGGACGGCGAACAGGCGTGGCCGGTCGCGGAGTCGGCGGCGCTCGCGGGCCCGGCGGCGGTCAGCGTGGTGGCCGCCGCCAGGCCGGCGGTCAGGGTGGCGAGTACGGTTCTCAGGCGCATGCCGGTCACCGTAGGCCGGACGGGTGTCCGGCGGGAGACCGCGCCGTGAACCGCCTCGCAGGGTCAGCCCTGCGGCGGCACCGCGACGAAGGCCTCGCTGGGCTTGCTGGTCGGGGTGTAGACCGCGGTCGCGGAGGTGGTCGGCACCAGGTCCTTGTGGATGACCTTGGCGACGTTCTGGATGGTGGTGACGCCGTAGTCCATGGTGCTGTTGTCCTGCGTGAGCACCGAGATCATGTAGTCGTGGCCGGCGCCGTTGAAGGTGCCGAGGCTGTGCACCCGCCAGCCGTGCGTCGAGCGCTGCAGCCAGCCGTTCTTGACGTGCACGGAGACCGTGGACGGCGCGCCGGCCGGGGTGCCCCAGCGCTGCGAGGAGATGACCTGGCCCATCAGCTTCAGGATGTAGGCGCGGGAGTTGTCGCTCAGCACGCTGTTCTTGGCGGTGACGAGCTTGAGCAGCTTCTGCTCGTCGGTGACGTTCTCCTGGGTCAGCCCCCAGTAGCCGTTCGCGCCCGGCACGGTCTTCGTCATCCCGGCGGCGGCGAGGAAGCCCTTGATCTTCGTCATGCCGAGCTGCTTCCACAGCGTGGTCGTGGCGTTGTTGTCGGACTTCGTGATCATGGCCTTGGTGAGGGAGACCTCACGGTCGGTCAGATAGCGGTTGTGCTTCTTGGCGTCCCACAGCAGCGTCGCCAGCACGGTGACCTTGACGGTGCTGGCCGAGTCGTAGGAGCTGGTGGCGCGCAGGGTGCAGGTGGTGCCGGTGCCGCGGTCGTACACGCCGAGGGCGACGGTGCTCTTGCGGTTCGCGAGGGCGGCCGTGATGTCCTTCTGCAGCTTGTCGGCGAGGCCCGCCTTGGCGGACGTACAGCTGACGGCGGCCGTGGCCGCGGCGGCGGGGGCGGCGGCGGCCACGGTGGGTATGAGCAGCGCGGCACCGAGGGCGGCGGTGAGCGCGCCGGTACGTCGTGAGGTCCGGGGATTCATACCCGGTTGACGCACGGAACCGGCCGAATGGTTGTACAGCCGATATGACGCCGGACGTTCGGCAGGTCCGGTGGATGGCAATCATTCGCTCATGCCAGAGGACAAGGAGAGCGCGCACAGCCGTTCCGGACGGCTGTTCGCGGCATTGGCCGCCCTGCACTTCCTCGCCGCACCGGGCCGCACGCTGCCCGGCCCCGACGCGTTCAAGCCGAAGGACGAACTGCCGAAACGCCTGCAGCGCCTCAAACAGGGCATGTACGACGACCTCGTCCTCGCACGCGCCCGAGGAGGCGCCCACTGGAAGGCGGCATCGGAGGTGTTCCGGTCGATACCGTCCTTCCTGGATCCGGGACCGCTGTCACCCCACACCATCAGCCTCAAGGAGTCGGCGGACCACCGGGCCGGATACGACGCCCAACTCGCCGCGCTGAAAAAGGACTTCCCCGGCCTGCTGCCCTGAGCCGTTACCTTCCTCTCACCGCCCCACAGCTTCCTCCCAGGCGCACCACAGCCCGTACCCATCGCCGGTCTGCATGGTGCACTGGTGACATCTGCCACCGATCCCCTCCCCCACACGACGACCGCGCCCCGCCACAGCCGCCGCTCGGCAGGCCCGCCGGACCGGGCGCCCCGCTGGTCGCTGCCCGTGCTGCTCGCGATCCTGCTGCTGGCCGCCGTGCTCTACACCTGGAACCTCTCCGGGTCGAGCCTCAACACCTTCTACAGCGGCGCCGTCTGGGCCGGCACGAAGAGCTGGAAGGCCTGGTTCTTCGGATCGCTGGACCCGGGCAACTTCCTCACCGTCGACAAACCGCCGCTCGCCCTCATGGTCATGGGCCTGTCGTGCCGCCTCTTCGGGTTCGGCACCTGGCAGATGATGGCGCCGATGACCGTGCTGGCGCTGGCCACGGTCTGGATCCTGCACTCCTGTGTGAAGCGGGTGTGGGGTCACGGCGCGGCAGCCGTGGCCGCCCTGGTCCTGGCCCTGACCCCGATCACGGTCGCCATCAACCGCGACAACAACCCCGACACGCTGCTGGTGTTCCTCATGGTGTCCGGCGCGGCGCTCGCCCTGCGCGCCACGCGTGACGACCGGCTGCGGCCCCTGCTCGGCTCGGCGGCCTGCTTCGGCCTCGCCTTCAACACCAAGCTGCTCGCGGGCTACATCGCGCTGCCCGCCGTCTTCGCCGTCTACCTCTACGCGTCCCGGGCCTCGTGGCCGAAGCGGGTGGCCCACCTGCTGCTCGCGGCGGTCGTGCTGGCCGTCTCCAGCTTCTGGTGGGCGCTGGCCGTCTCCCTGGTCCCGGCCGCCGACCGCCCGTACATCGGCGGTTCCACGGACGGCACCGCCTGGGACCTGATCATGGGCTACGACGGTCTCGGCCGCGTCTTCGGCGGCGAGGGCAACCGCGGTGGCGGCGGAGGCGGGGGCGGCTTCTCCGGCTCCGCGGGGCTCGGCCGGCTCTTCAACGACATCCTGGGCGGCCAGATCTCGTGGCTGCTGCCCTTCTCGGCGATCGCGCTGATCGGCGGCCTGGTGCTGTGCGGGCGCGCCCCGCGCACGGACCTCAGGCGGATGGCGCTGGTCCTGTGGGGCGGCTGGACCGTGCTCCACTACGTCATCTTCGCCACGGCCCAGGGCACCATGCACCCGTACTACACGACCGCGCTCGCCCCGGGCATCGCGGCGCTGTGCGGCGGCGGTGGCGCGATGCTGCTGCGGGCCTTCCGCACCGACAGGCGCTGGGCCTGGGTGCTGCCGCTCGCCCTCGGCGTCACCGGCGTCTGGGCGATCGTGCTGCTGCGCCGCGCCTCCGGCTGGCACACCTGGCTGTGGCCGGCGATCGGCCTGGTCACGGCGGCCGGGATCGCCGGCATGCTGCTCTTCCGCACCGGCGCCAGGGCCCGGCTGCTGGCGGCGTCCGTCGCCGCCGCGGTGGTGGCCGCGCTGGCCGGCCCGGCGGCGTACGCCTGGTCGGTGCCGTCGGGTTCCGGCGGGGGCATGGGCGGCACGAATCCCACGGCGGGACCGTCGACCGGCGGCGGCTTCGGCGGGGCCCGGGGCGGCTTCCCCGGCGGCGGCCGGCAGGGCACGGGGGGCGCTGAGGCCGACGGGGTGCCGGGCAACGGCGAACTGCCCGGCGGGGGGCAGGGGGCGCCGGGGGGCGGGAACGGCGAGCTGCCGAGCGGTGGCCCTGCCGGCTCCAGTAGCCGGTTCCCCGGAGCCGGGCAGGCGCCCGGTGGTAGGGGAGAGGCCGGCGGCAGCGGCCGTACCGGGGACGCGGGCGGCGCTCCCACGGGCCGACGCGGCGGCTTCGGCGGCGGCCTCATGGGAGGCGGGACGAGCAGCGAGCTGATCGCCTACCTCAAGAAACACCAGGACGGGGCGACTTGGCTGCTGGCCGTGTCCAACTCCCAGTCCGCAGCGCAGCTGGAGCTGACCGCCAAGGAGCCCGTCATCTCCATGTGGGGCTTCACCGGCAGCGACAACGCCATGACCGTCGCCAAGCTGAAGGAACTGGTGAAGAAGGGCGAGTTGCACTACATCCAGGTGGGCGGCGGCATGATGGGCGGCGGCAACACCGTCAGCTCGGCGGTCACGTCCTGGGTGCAGAAGCACGGGACGAAGGTGAAGGAGAGCGCGTACACCAAGAGTTCGTCCTCCAAGACCTCCGAGGCTTCCACGTCGCCCTCCTCACAGACCGCCCAGTCGACGCTCTACCGGCTGGACCCGTCGGACGCGAACTGAGAGAGCTGTTCGCCTGTTCGGCGCCGAACGGGTGCATAGGATCGTCGGCATGCCACTGCGACCTGTGATGGTGAACATCAAGGCCCTAGACGCCCCGGCGGTCGGCGGGTTCTGGGCGGAGGCGCTCGGCTGGAGCGCCTACCACCCCGGCGTGACGACGTACGTCGGGCCCGGCGGCGGCCCCGTCTGGCCCGACCCGGTCTTCGTCTGCGTCGACGTCGTCCCCGTCCCGGAGCCCAAGACGACGGCCAAGAACCGCGTGCACCTCGACCTCGCCACCACCTCCGCGTCCCACCAGGCGGAGCTGGTCGCCCGCCTTGAGTCTCTCGGCGCGACGCCCGCCGACGTGGGCCAGGGCACGGTGCCGTGGACGGTCCTGGCCGATCCCGAGGGCAACGAGTTCTGCGTGCTGGAGCCCCGGGACATCTACCGGGACACCGGCCCGATCGCCGCGGTGGTGGTCGACTGCGCGGATCCGCGGGCCATGGCCCGGTTCTGGGGCGAGGCGATCGACTGGACCCTGCACGAGGTGACGGACGACCGTGCCGTACTGCGCAACGCCAAGGGCGTCGGCCCGTACCTGGAGTTCCTCCGCACCCCCGGCACGAAGACCGCACCGGACCGCGTCCACCTCGACCTGCTCCCGTACCCCGGTGACGACAAAGCGGCGGAGGTGGCCCGGCTGCGAACCCTGGGCGCCACCGACCTCGACGTAGGCCAGGGCGACGTCCCCTGGACCTGCCTGACCGACCCGGAAGAGCACGAGTTCTGCGTCCTGGCCCCGTCCTGACACGGATCACTCGCTCACTCGGTGCGGAACAACTCCGCAGCGTCCGCGGCACGCACGGCCCGCTGGGCCCACGTCTCGAGTTGGCCGAGGTCGGTGCAGGCCATGACACGCTCGCGGACGCTGTCGGGTACCGGGATGTCACGCCATTCCAGGATGCGCAGGGTCATCTCCTGGCGGTCCTGGATCCGCCCCTCCTCTCGCACCTGCTCCGCCAGCGGGTGTCGCCAGAAGTACTGGATCGCCGTCATCAGATCCCTCCACATCTGCTTCGCCTGGGCGTCGGCCAGGCAGGAGTCGACGAACTGCACGAAGACTGCGGCACTGTCGGGGTCGATGGTCCGCAGGGCGGCGGCCAGGGATTCCAGTATGGCCGCAGCCTGTGGTCCACGCCCGTGTGTCATGGCCGACAGCACCGCAAGGGGGACGTCCTTCTCGGCCTGCCGCTCGTCCGCGATCACCGGCACGTTGTCCGGGCCGAGCACGAGCGGTCGTACCGTCAGCGACTCCCAGCCCGGGAAGCCGAGCCGGATCGGGCGCGACGCCCACCGGAGCATCGGATGAGGCGCCGATCCGTGCTGGAGCGCCAGACCCCCGTCCCGTACGAGACGATCGTCCACGAGGCGGCCCTGCGCATCCTGGTCTCCGACCGCCGGGCCGCCCGGGCTCAACTCCTTGAGATTCTGGGTGCGATCGAGCGAGGACACGCCACCGTACGCGTCATCCCCTTCGCCCGAGAGGGCTTCGCCGGGGCCGGGATCGAGATGATGTACGTGGGTGGTCCGCTCCCCCGCCTCGACACCGTGCTGCGCGACGCACCGCACGGCACCGCCTTCATCGATGCCGAATCCCAGCTGGCGCGCTTCCGAGCCCTGCTCAATAAGCTGGAGAAAGCAGCACTGCACCCCGTGGAATCACGGAACTTCATCCACCGCATGTCCAAGGAACTGTGAGGCGCCCGTATGGCCCAGGCCGTCCGCTGGCAGAAGTCGTCCTACTCCGGCGGAGGGGACGGCAATACGTGTGTCGAAGTCGCCGACCTCGACACCCACATAGCCGTCCGCGACTCCAAGGCCCCCGCCAGAGCCACCCTCACCTTCCCGGCCGACACCTTCGCCCGGTTCGTCGAGGCGCTGAAGAGGCCCGCAAACTGACCTTCGGAGGGGTCGCCGCACGCATCGCTGGGCGTGACCGTCGCCTTCGCTCGTAAAGAACTGCACAATGAGCCTTGTGCTGGAGAGTGACGAGCGTCGGCAGGCGCACGAGAACGCTCGGTGCGGCCATGGGGGCGACGACCTCGAGCACCCACGACGCGCCCCGATACTGCTGACCGCCATTTCGGTCCCGGTCGTCGGAGCGGTAGGGGCGCACCCGGGTTCGCTGCTTCGGGGGGCGGAGCGTGCCCAGGGCGCTGTCCTCATCGCCCTGCTGGTCACAGCAGTGGTCATTTTCCTTATCGCTTTGTCGCTGGGGAGCATTTGGGCCATCAACACGGTCGGCACCCTCATCCAGAGCGTCCACGGCGGGCGCAGGATGCGCCACGGCGATCATCCGTAGTCTTCGGAAAGCTCCGCCGCCCGCCGTCGCTACCGCTCCGAGCCGAAGCAGTGCCGCTCGCCGTCGCGGACCAGGCAGGCGCGCACGCCGTCCAGGTCGGACCGGGACGCGGCGACCATCGGCGTCGACAGGGAGTCCTTCGCGTCGTACCGGTCCCTGACCTCGATCCGCAGCGGGGCATGACGCGGTACGAGGATCTCCGCCCGGTCCCCCACCTCGCCGAGGTCGATCCGCGCCCACACCGCACCGCAGGCCGCGCTGTGCCGGATCTTGACCACCGTCGGCCCGGGGAAGCTCCGTCGGCCCAGGGTCACCGGCACGGGATCCGCCCCGCAGCCGTACGTCTCGGGGTCCTTGCCCGTGCAGCCGGTGCCGTGGCATCCCTTCGCCAGGGTGGTGGGGGACGGGGACGGTGTCGTACGCGGGTCCGGGGCGGACCCGGTGAACGCTCCCGTGGCCGCGAGCATGACCACCGTCGCGACGGCCGCGGCCGCGATCCCGCCTGCTATTCCGGCGAGCAGGCGCCTGGATGGGCGGCGGCCCGCTTCGCCGGGCGGCGGGGATGACCCGGCCGGGGCGTACGGACCCCCGGTCGTCTCCGGCTGACTGCTGGGCGGCGCATCCGTACGTCCAGCCCCCGCGCCCACGGCCGCCGTAGGCCCTCCCGCCGCCCGCCCGCTGGCCACCGCGTCCGCCAGCTCCCACAGGGCGAGCGCCCGGCCGGGATGTTCGCCCGCCAGCTCGCACAGTCCGGTGACGGCCTGCCGGGGCGGGACGGTCGTACCGCGCAGGTAGCGGTCCCACGACGACTTGCTGTACGGCGTCTTCGCGGCCAGCGCCGCCAGGCTCAGGCCGGTCCGGGTCCGCAGCGCGCGCAGGGTCTCCGCCAGGCGCTCGCACTCCACCGGACGGGCGCCGGACGGGCGGCCGGACGTCATTTCCGCAGCACCCCCCAGGTGTCCTCGCCGACGACCCCGTCCACGCGGATGTGGGCCCCGGCCTGCAGCCTTTCCACCGCACGCTCGGTGTGCGCGCCGAACACCCCGTCGGCGGTACCCGGTGAGAAGCCGTGGTGGCGCAGCAGGCACTGCACCTCGACGACGGCCCACTGGGCGGATCCCGAGCCGATCAGGTCGACCCGGGTGGTGCTGTATCCGGCGTAGAGCAGCCCGTCCCCGGCGCGGTGCACGTGGCACGGGTACTCCTTGCCGGGCCGGAACACGAACGCCCCCTTCGGGCCGGAGGCTCCCGGCGCCGGCTCGGTGGCGTCCGCCGAGACCGGACGGTCGGCGGTCCGGTGCCCGCCGCCCTCCCACGGCGCGGCCACGAGAAGGGCGATCACCGCCGCGAGGAGGACCACCGACGTCACCACGGCGGTGAGCAGCCGCCGCCGTCCCCGAACCCTGCCCTTCGGCTCCTCACCGGCCGGACGGGATTCCGGCTCCGTGACCCCCTCACCGGTCTCACCGGTCTCACCGGTCTCCCCGGTCTTCCCGGAATCCTCCGCCTCCCCGCCCCCGCGCCCCGCCGCCACCGCCACCTCGTGCAGGGCCAGCAGGCGGGCCGGGTCCGCGTTGCAGGCGCGTGCCAGGGCGGCGACCGCCTCCTGCGGCGGCAGCGAGCGGCCGTTGAGGTAGCGGTCCCAGGAGGCACGGCTGTAGCCGGTCCGGGCGGCCAGCGCCTGCAGGCCGAGTCCGCTGTGGTCCTTGATACGGCGCATCTGGACGGCGAGTTGCCGCACTCGCGGGTCGAGCGAGTCCGGCAACTGCTTCCAACGAGACATGTCCCACCCCATGTCTGTGGCAGTTTCCGACATGAGGATGCCTCAGCGGGGACGTCCGGTTCCCATGGACTTCTGTTCGAGCGCATGGATTCGGCCGGATTCCTCCGTGCCCGCGCGTCCCGCCGGCGCCTCATCCCGCAGGGTGTTTCCGCAGGCCGCGGGGTGGGACGTCCCGGGCCGGCGGCAACTGCGCGGCGGGCCTGGTGCCGCGTCGGGATCGGCCTGCACCGTCGGTGGTGCACGACGGGCGGTGCGGCCCACCCCGCACCGCCCCAGGCAGTCGGCGGCCCGCAGGCACGGGGGTGCGGCGGGCCGGCTCAGGCGACTGCCGCCTACAGGCAACCGACATCGAGGAGCATCCATGCGATTCCGCATCGCGACCGCGTCCGTCCTGACCGCGTGCGCCCTGGCCGGAAGCGGTCTGGCCGTCTCCGCGCAGGCCGCCTCGGCCGACCCGCACACCCCGTCGGCCGCGGCCGTCGCGTCCACCGCCGCCCGTCCGAAGTGTCCGTATCCGTACGTCTGCTTCTACAACGGCAACACGATGACCGGGAAGTTCAAGGACACCGGCTACTGGCAGAAGCTCGGCGCCAGCCGCAAGGCGAAGGGCGCGCTCAACACCCGGCACGACGACGTGGCCTACGTGCGGTTCTCCAACCACCCCACGATCTGCATGAAGCCCGGCGAGGGATGGGCCTTCAACGGGGCGCACCCGACGCAGGTGTACATCAGCACCTCCAGCAAGTGCCACTAGGGCAGGCTGCCTAGGCTCGCTGCTCCAGGTGGGTCGGCGCGAACATCCGCAGGACCGCCGGGAGCACGACCACCGACGGGCCCGGCGCCGCCAGCGCCTTCGCCAGGTCGTCCTCCAGTGTCTCCGGGGTCGTACGGACCCCGGGGACGCCGAAGGACTCGGCGAGGGCTACGTAGTCCGGGCGGGTCAGCTCGGTCGCCGTGGCCTGGCCGAAGGCGTCCGTCATGTACTCGCGGAGGATGCCGTAGCCGCCGTCGTCGACGATCAGCCAGGTGACGGGCAGGTCGTACTGGCGGGCGGTGGCCAGTTCCGCGATCGAGTACAGCGCCCCGCCGTCGCCCGACACCGCCAGCACCGGGCGGGTCGGGTCGGCGGCCGCCGCGCCCAGCGCCGCCGGGAAGCCGTAGCCGAGGCCACCGGCCCCCTGCGCCGAGTGCATGGTGTTCGCGCCCCGGGGGTCGAAGGCCGACCACGCCCAGTACGCCAGGATCGTCATGTCCCAGAAGGAGGGGGCACCGGCGGGCAGCGCGCGGCGTACGGAGGCCAGCACCTGCTGCTCCAGGCCGAGTTCCTGGGCGGCGATGCGGGCGGCCACCTTCTCCAGCAGCTTCCGCACCCGCTGCGGCGCCGAGGCGTCCGTCCGCTCCTGAACCGTCTCCAGCAGGGCCTGGAGCGCCAGGCGGGCGTCCGCGTGGATGCCCAGCGCGGGGTGGTTGGACTCCAGTTTGCCGAGGTCGGCCTCGATCTGGATGACCCGGCCGCGCGGCCTGAACGTGTGGTAGTTCGAGGAGAGTTCGCCCAGCCCCGAGCCCACGACCAGCAGGACGTCCGCGTCCTGAAGAAAGTCCGTGGTGTGCCGGTCCTCCAGCCAGGACTGCAGCGACAGCGGGTGCTCCCACGGGAACGCGCCCTTGCCGCCGAAGGTGGTCACCACCGGCGCCTGAAGCTTCTCCGCCAGTGCCTTCAGCTTCCCCGACGCGTCGGACCGTACGACCCCGCCGCCCGCGATGATCGCCGGGCGGGCGGCGTGCGACAACAAGTGGGCTGCCACCGCCGTCAGTTCGGGGCGCGGGACCAGGTCCTCCGGGGTGGCGTCCGGTGCCGTCACCACGGGCAGGGCGGTCGGGGCCAGCAGCACGTCCTGCGGGATCTCCACCCACACCGGGCCGTGCGGAGCCGTCAGCGCCGACTTCCAGGCCGCCGCGATCGCGGACGGGATCTGGGACTGCGTGCGGACGGTGTGCACCGACTTCACCACGCCCCGGAACGAGGCCGCCTGGTCGGGGAGTTCGTGGAGGTAGCCGTGGCGGCCGCCGCCCAGTCCGGCCGTCGGGATCTGGCTGCTGATCGCCAGCACGGGGGCCGACGCCGCCGCCGCCTCCTGCAACGCCGCGAGCGACGTCAGCGCGCCGGGGCCCGTCGAGAGCAGCAGCGGGGCCGCCTCGCCGGTGATCCGGCCGTACGCGTCCGCCGCGAAGCCGGCGTTGTTCTCCACCCGCAGGCCCACATACCGCAGGGCGGACCTGCGCAGGGCGTCGAACATGCCCAGCGCGTGCTGGCCGGGGAGGCCGAAGACGGTCGTCGCGCCCAGCCCGGCCAGCGTCTCCACGACCAGGTCTCCGCCGTTGCGCCCGGCGGGCGGGTTCAGCGCGGCCTCCGTCTGGGCGGCGGTCGGACGGAGCTCCAGGTCGTGGTCGTGGGTCACTTGCCCTCGTTCTCCTTGCGGGCGGCCGCGATCTGGCGGCTCATGATGGTGGTCAGTTCGTACGCCGTGTGGGAGGCCGCCACCGAGGTGATCTCGGCGTGGTCGTAGGCCGGGGCCACCTCGACGACGTCTGCGGAGACCAGGTGGCACGAGGCCAGGCCGCGCAGGATCTCCAGCAGTTCGCGGGAGGTCATGCCGCCCGCCTCCGGCGTGCCCGTGCCGGGGGCGTGGGCCGGGTCGAGGCAGTCGATGTCGATGGAGATGTACAGCGGGCGGTCGCCGATGCGCTGGCGGAGCTGGTCGGCGATCTCGTCGGCGCCGCGGCGGTAGACGTCGGCGGAGGTGACGATGCCGAAGCCCATCTTCTCGTCGTCGGTGAGGTCCTGCTTGCCGTACAGCGGGCCGCGCGTGCCGACGTGGGACAGGGCCGAGGTGTCGAGGATGCCCTCCTCCACCGCGCGGCGGAACGGGGTGCCGTGGGTGTACTCGGCGCCGAAGTAGGTGTCCCAGGTGTCGAGGTGGGCGTCGAAGTGGAGCAGGGCGACCGGGCCGTGCTTCTTCGCGACGCTCCTGAGCAGCGGCAGCGCGATGGTGTGGTCGCCGCCCAGCGTCATCAGGCGGGCGCCGGTGCCGAGCAGCTCGTCCGCCGCGGCCTCGACGGTCTCGACGGCCTCGTTGATGTTGAACGGGTTCACCGCGATGTCGCCGCCGTCCGCGACCTGGGCGAGGGCGAACGGGGAGGCGTCCTGTGCCGGGTTGTACGGGCGCAGCAGCCGGGACGCCTCGCGGATGGCGTTGCCGCCGAAGCGGGCGCCCGGCCGGTACGAGACGCCGGAGTCGAACGGCACGCCCACGACGGCGACGTCGGCGGTGCCGACCTCGTCCAGGCGGGGCAGCCGGGCGAAGGTCGCGGGGCCGGCGTACCGCGGGATGCGGGAGGAGTCGACGGGGCCGCGGGGCGTCTCGTTGCTGCTCATGGTCAATTGCCTTCTTTCTTGCGCTTCGTCGCGCTTGTACTGCTTTCCTTATGACTCTACTGGTGAGTCGGGACCGGTTCGGACGCGAGTTCGGGGTTCCTGCCGGCGAGACGTTCGCGCCAGGTGGCGAGGACCGTCTCGTCGGTGGGCCTGGTCGCCAGGGAGACGGCGACGTAGGCGGCGAGGGAGGCGAGCAGGCCGTAGTAGACGGGCTCGTTGGCGAGGATGCCGTAGCCCGCCATCAGGCCGATCACGGCGAGGCCGCCGCCGATCACGGAGGCCAGCGCGCCCTGGACGGTGCCGCGCTTCCACAGCAGGCCGCCGAGGATGGGGACGAGCAGGCCGGCGACGAGGAGGTTGTACGCCACGGTCAGCGCCTCGACCACGTTGTTCAGGGCGATTGCCGTGCCGATCACCGCCACGCCCATGATCAGGATGAAGGCGCGGTTGCCGCCGACCTCGTCGTGGTCCTCGCCGGACCGCCTGGTGAGCCCCCGCAGCCGCGACCAGATGTCGTTGTTGGCGACCGTGGCGCAGGCGATCAGGGCGCCGGAGGAGGTCGACATCACCGCGGCGAGGGCGGCGGCCAGCACCAGGCCGCGCACACCGATGGGCAGTTCGTCCTTGACGATGGTGGCGAAGGCGTCGTCGGGGCTGCCGAGCCCCGGGTACATGACCTTGGCCGCGGTGCCGATGACGGCGCCGGCGAGGGCGTAGGCCAGGCAGTAGGTGCCGGCGACGGTGCCGCCGTACCGGGCGGTCCTGTCGCTGCGGGCGGTGAACACGCGCTGCCAGATGTCCTGGCCGATCAGCATGCCGAACGTGTAGATCAGGACGTAGGTGAAGATCGTCTCGCCGCCGATGCCCAGCGGGTCGAAGTACGAGGTCGGCAGCTTGGCCTTCATCCCGGAGAAACCGCCCGCCTTGACGACCGCGATCGGCAGGAGCAGCAGCAGGACGCCGATGGTCTTCACCACGAACTGGACCATGTCGGTCAGCGTGATGGACCACATGCCGCCGAGGGTGGAGTAGGCGACGACGATCGAGCCGCCGAGGACGATCGCGACGGTCCGGTTCATGTCGAACAGGACGTCGAAGATCGTGGCGTAGGCGATGGTCGAGGTGACGGCCAGCATGAGGGTGTACGCCCACATGACCACGCCGGAGATGACGCCGGCCCGGCCGCCGTAGCGCAGGTCCAGCATCTCGGAGACGGTGTAGACCTTCAGCCGGGCGATGCGGGCGGAGAAGAACACCGACAGGGCCAGCAGGCCGAGGCCGATGGTGAAGACCATCCAGGCGCCGGACAGGCCGTACTGGTAGCCGAGGCCCACGCCGCCGATGGTGGACGCGCCGCCGAGGACGATCGCCGCCATGGTGCCGGAGTACATGGCCGGGCCCAGGCGGCGGCCCGCCACCAGGAAGTCGCTCTTGGACCGGGCGCGGCGCATGCCCCACCAGCCCATGGCCAGCATGCCGGCGAGATAGACGACGATCACTGTGTAGTCGACGGCCATGGGGCGGCCCTCCTTCGCGCACGTTCGGTGGCGTGTCGTGCAGGTACGTGGGGACGGGCCGGCAGCAGATCGCGGGGACATCCGCCCGTACCCGCGGCTGCCGGTCTGACTTGACACTAGGTGGCCGGAAAGCGACTGCGAAGTGTACGTTTCATCCATCCGTACGGGGCTGAATGGAGGGTCCGCACACCATGCCGGAAACAAGCGCCCCGATCGCCCCGGCGGTCCCGCCGACCCCACCGGTCCCGCTGTCGGCGCTGCTGGCCCGGGAGGACCTGGCCCTGCGCCAGATCGCGGGCCCGTCCGACCCCTCGGTCGTGATCCACTGGGCGCACACCTCGGAGATGGCCGACCCGTACCCGTATCTGCTGGGCGGCGAGCTGCTGCTCACGGCCGGGGTGCACATCCCGGAGGCGGCGGGGTCGGGCACGTACTTCGACGACTACGTCTCCCGGATCGTCGAGGCGGGCGGCGCGGCCCTCGGCTTCGGCGTGGCGCCGGTGCACGACACGGTCCCGCGGGCGCTGGTGGCCGCCTGCGAGCGCCATGGACTGCCCCTGCTGGAGGTACCGCCCCGGACCACCTTCTCCGGCGTGGCCCGCGCGGTGTGGCAGCTGATGGCCCAGGCCCGCCTGGCCGAACTCCGCCGCGTCACGGAGGCCCAGCAGAGCCTCGCCGCGGCCGCCGCCCGCCCGGATCCGGTGCCCTCGGTGCTGCGCCGCCTGGCCCGGCACCTCTCCGGGCACGCGGTCCTCTACGGCCCCGACGGCACGCCCCTCGCCACGGCGGGCCGGACTCCGCCCGAGGAGACCGGCAGGGCCCTGGCCGCCCTGGCGGCGGTGGTACGGCCGACGGACGGCCAGGCGGCGCAGGAACAGTCCGCAAGCGGCCCGGCGGCGCAGGCCGGCCCGACCAGCGCCCCGGGAGCACGGCCACGCCCCACCAGCGGCCCGACGGTGTCGGCACGGTCCGCCAGCGACCCCGCGGCGGCGACACGCCCCACCAGCAGCCCGGCGGCATCGGCACGCCCCTCCAGTAGCCCGGCGGCACAGGCACGCCCCGCAAGCGACCCCGCGGCGACGGCACGCCCCACCACCAGCTCGGCGGCAGTGGCAGGCCCGACCAGCGGCCCGGCAGCATCGGCACCCCCCTCCAGCAGCCCGGCGGCACAGGCACTCCCCGCAAGCGACCCCGCGGCGGCGGCACGCCCCACCACCAGCTCGGCTGCGGTGGCAGGCCCGACCAGCGGCCCGGCGGCATCGGCACCCCCCTCCAGCAGCCCGGCGGCACAGGCACGCCCCGCAAGCGACCCCGCGGCGACGGCACGCCCCACCACCAGCTCGGCGGCGGTGGCAGGCCCGACCAGCGGCCCGGCGGCATCGGCACGCCCCTCCAGTAGCCCGGCGGCACAGGCACACCCCACCAGCAGCCCGGCGGCACAGGCGCACCCCACCAGCGGCCCGGCGGCACAGGCGCACCCCACCAGCAGCCCGGCAGTGCAGGCACCCCCCGCCAGCGGCCCGGCGCCCGTGGGGGACCGGGCGTCTGGCGACGGCACCTCGGCCGGCGCGGTCAGGGGAGCCCGTCCCGCCGCAACCGGTTCCGCCGGACCCCGTCCCGCCGCCGCCCGGACCGGCGCAACCGGTCCCGCCGCCGCCCGGACCGGTGCCGGCCGTCCCTCCCCCGCCTCCGCCACCGACACGCTCGGGGACACCCATCTCTCCGTGTACGCGCTCGGGTCCGGTGACGGATTCGTCCTCGGGGTGGCCACCGCGCGCCGTGAGCCCGGTGACCACACCATCGCCTCGGTCGCCTCCGTCCTGCTGTCGCTGCTGACCGGCGAGCACCACAGCGGCGCGGGCGCGGCCCGCTCCTCCGCCCTGGTACGGCTGTTGCTGGGGTCCCCGCCCGAGGAGGTCGCCCCGCTGCTGGGCGCCGGGCAGTGGTTCGTCGTGCACGCCCGGCCGGAGGCCCAGCCGCCCGACGCGGTCGCCGCCTCCGCGCTCGGGGCCGCGCTGGGCTCGCCGCTGGTCGACGTCGGCCGGGACGGCGTACGGGTGCTGGTGCCGGGCGGGCGGCCGCCGCAGCCGCAGGCCGGGTGGACGCTCGGGGTGAGCGCGGCCGTGGAGCCGCGGGAGTGGCCGGCCGCCGACGCGCAGGCGGCCCGCGCCCTGGCCCGGGCCCGCGCCACCCGCGCCCCGCTGGTCCGGCACGGGACCCGGCCGGGCCTGGAGGACCTGGTGCCGCAGGCGGACGCCCAGGCGCACGCCCGCGCGCTGCTCGCCCCGCTCGCCGGCCGCCCCGAGCTGGCCGAGACCCTGCGCAACTGGCTGGCGCTGCACGGCAGTTGGGACCGTACGGCGGTGGCCTTGGAGGTGCACCGCAACACCGTGCGGCAGCGCATCGCCCGCTGCGCCGCCCTGCTGGACGCCGACCTGGACGACCCGGACGTGCGCATGGAGCTGTGGTTCGCGCTGCGGCACGGCTGACCAGGGGCGTGAGTCACGTCCCAGCGGGCGATATGCCGAGGACGGCCGTGCCGCGCTGCCTCACAATGGAGGCATGCCGATACCCGGGACACCCAGCCGCGCCCAGCTCGTCGACCACCTGGTGAGGACCCGTATCGCGGGGGACGTCGCCACGCCCCGTGAGAACAACCTCTCCCACTACCGTCAGCTCGCCAACGGTGTCCGGAACTTCTGGCTCGGCCTGGAGCTGGGCGACCGCTGGACGGACGAGCAGGACGTGCTCGCGGTGATGGCCGAGCGGGTCGGCGTCAACGACGATCCCGAGTACCGGTACGGGCAGGACACCATCGACCCCGAACTGACCGTGGACGCCCTGGAGCGGATGGCGGCGCGGCTGCGCAAGGCGGCCGAGGACCGGCAGCGGGTGCTGTTCGCGACCGGTCACCCGGGCGGGCTGCTGGACGTGCACCGGGCCACGGCCGCCGCGCTGCGCACCGCCGGCTGCGAGATCGTGGTCATCCCGGACGGGCTGCAGACGGACGAGGGGTACGTCATGCAGTTCGCGGACGTGGCGGTGCTGGAGCACGGGGCGACGCTGTGGCACACCCACTCCGGAGAGCCGATGCGGGCCGTGCTGCAGGGACTTGAGCGCGAGGGGCGCCCGCTGCCGGACCTGGTCGTCGCGGACCACGGCTGGGCCGGGTACGCCGGACAGCACGGCCTGGACGCGGTCGGCTACGCCGACTGCAACGACCCGGCGCTGTTCCTCGCCGAGTCCGAGGGCACCCTCCAGGTCGTGGTGCCGCTCGACGACCATGTCGTCAGCCCCCGGCACTACGACCCGATGACCGCGTATCTGCTGGCGGAGGCGGGCCTTTCCTGACCCGCCTGCCGCGCCGCTCCCGGCGCGGCACTGTGCGGCCCCGCGTACAGGGCCGCACGGTGTGGCGCGATCGGCACCGGTTCAGCTGCTGCTACTGCTTCTGCTGGAGTTGTTCGAGCTGCCGCTCTGGTTGTTGCCGGAGCTGCTGTTCTTGTTGCCGCTGCTGGAGTTGTTGTTGTTGTTCGAATTGCCGTTGCCCCAGCTGCCGTTGCTCCAGTTGCCGTTGCCCCAGCTGCCGTTGCTCCAGTTGCCGTTGTTCCGGTAGCCGTTGCCGCCGCGGCCGTGATGGCGCCCGTGGTGGCGGTGGTGGTGGCCGCCGCCGCAACCGCAGCCCCAGCCCCAGCCTCCGCCGCCGTGCCGGCCGTGGTAGCTGACGGTGTGCGTGGGGGCCGCCGAGGCGGTGCCGGCCGAACCGATCGCGGCTCCGCCGGCCAGCAGGAGGCCCGCGGCGGACATCACGACATAACGCTTGACGCGCAGTGCTCGCATGGGAAAGTACCCTTCTGTCTCCATCATCTCCCGCTGCTCCACGAGGAGTTCGCGGGCGGATGGCCGGCGCCGTGCTCACTGAGGGGACACGCACGGCGCGCTCTTGAGGTGTGACCGCAGAAGACTCACTGGACGGATGTCGCCGCCGACGTCTGCCGTTCCCGCGATCCGGGAACCGTCGGACGGTCACACCGTGTGCTGCGGCCGTCACTCATAGAGATTAGTGCCCCACCCGTCACTCGGCATCTCGAAGCGGTGTCAGCCGCGCGGCACGCGGACGACGCCCTCCTGGATGACGGTGATGGCGAGCCGCCCGTCCTGCGTGTAGATGCGGGCCTGCCCCAGGCCGCGGCCGCCGTGCGCGGACGGCGACTCCTGGTCGTACAGCAGCCATTCGTCGGCGCGGAAGGGCCGGTGGAACCACATCGCGTGGTCCAGGGAGGCGCCCACGACGTCGCCGACCGCCCAGCCGCCGCGCCCGTGCGCGAGCAGCACGGAGTCGAGCAGGGTCATGTCGGAGACGTAGGTGGCGAGGACGACGTGCAGCAGCGGGTCGTCGTCCAGCTTGCCGGCGGTGCGGAACCACACCTGTGAGTGCGGCTCGCGCGGCGCGCCGAACTGACCGTACGGCGGCTCGTCCACGTACCTGAGGTCGATCGCCTCGCGCGCCTGAAGGAACCGCTCGACGACCTCGGGGGCGAGGTGGTCGTACCCGCGCAGCCGCTCCTGCGAGGTGGGCAGGGTCGCCGGGTCGGGGGACGGCGGCATGGGCGCCTGGTGGTCGAGGCCTTCCTCGTACCGCTGGAAGGACGCCGAGAGATGGAAGATCGGCTTTCCGTGCTGGACGGCGACCACGCGGCGGGTGGTGAAGGACCGGCCGTCGCGGATGCGGTCGACGGAGTAGACGATCGGCGCGCCGGGGTCGCCGGGGCGCAGGAAGTAGGCGTGCAGCGAGTGCGCGGGCCGGTCGGCGGGGACCGTGCGCCCGGCGGCGACCAGCGCCTGTGCCGCGACCTGTCCGCCGAAGACGCGGGGTACGACGGCGGAGCGGGACCGGCCGCGGAAGATGTTCTCCTCGATCTGCTCGAGGTCGAGCAGATCGAGGAGATCCTGGAGTGCCTGGCTCATGGCATCTAGTTGTACAGGCCAGTGATGACGGCGATGACAGGGCCGTCTTACAGGCCCATGTCCTTGGCGATGATCGTCTTCATGATCTCGCTGGTGCCGCCGTAGATGCGGTTGACGCGGTTGTCCGCGTACAGGCGCGCGATCGGGTACTCGTTCATGTAGCCGTAGCCGCCGTGCAGCTGGAGGCAGCGGTCGATCACGCGGTGGGCGACCTCGGTGCAGAACAGCTTGGCGGAGGCGGCCTCGGCGGGGGTCAGCTCGCCGGCGTCCAGGGCCTCGGTGGCGCGGTCGGCGACGGCCTCGGCGGCGTCCACCTCGGCCTGGCAGGCGGCCAGCTCGAACTTGGTGTTCTGGAAGTGCGCGACCGGCTTGCCGAAGACGGTGCGCTCTTGGACGTACTGCTTGGCGAACCGGACGGCGGCCTTGGCCTGCGCGTAGGCGCCGAAGGCGATGCCCCAGCGCTCGGAGGCGAGGTTGTGGCCGAGGTAGGAGAAGCCCTTGTTCTCCTCGCCGAGCAGGTCCTCGACCGGCACCTTGACGTCGACGAACGCCAGCTCGGCGGTGTCGGAGGTGCGCAGGCCCAGCTTGTCCAGCTTGCGGCCGACGGAGTAGCCCTCGGACTTGGTGTCCACGGCGAACAGGGAGATGCCGTGCCGGCGGTCCTCGGCGGTGGGCGCGGCCGTGCGGGCGCAGACGATCACCTTGTCGGCGTGCACGCCGCCGGTGATGAAGGTCTTGGCGCCGTTGAGGACGTAGTGCGTGCCGTCCTCGCTCAGCTTGGCGGTGGTCTTCATGCCCGCGAGGTCGGAGCCGGTGCCCGGCTCCGTCATCGCGATGGCCCACATCTCCTCGCCGGTGACGAACTTCGGCAGGTAGCGCTTCTTCTGCTCGTCGGTGGCGAGCATCTTGATGTACGGCAGGGCGAGCAGGACGTGCACGCCGGAGCCGCCGAAGCTGACGCCCGCGCGGGCGGTCTCCTCGTAGATGACGGCCTCGAACTTGTGGGTCTCCAGGCCCGCGCCGCCGAACTCCTCCGGCACGCTGATGCCGAAGATGCCCAGCTCACCGAGCTTGTAGTAGAAGTCGCGCGGCGCCTGGCCGGCGGCGAACCACTCGTCGTACACGGGTACGACCTCGGCCTCGATGAAGGCGCGAAGGGTCTCCCGGAACGCCTCGTGATCCTCGTTGAACACCGTACGGCGCACGCCGCCCACCTCCAGCTACCTGTCTAAGCGCTTGCTCAGATTCGAAGATACCGGCGAGTACGGTGATGCGTCCAGAGACGAAGGTCACTCTGACGGAGGGGCGACGCGCGTCACAGGGAAGGGGCGGCGGTCACTGCTCCCCCGCCGCCCGGAACGCCCCCCGCGCCATCCGGTGCAGGAGTGCCGCCGTGGCGCCGCGGCCCGGGAGGGTGCCCGCGCGGCCCAGGTGGGGGGTGGAGTTCAGCAGGCCGAAGACCGAGTGGACGGCCGAGCGGGCCGACTGCTCGGTGAGCGCCGGGTAGACCTCGCGGACCACCTCCACCCACAGCTCGACGTACTGCCGCTGCAGCTGGCGGACCAGCTTGCGGTCGCTGTCGCGCAGGCGGTCCAGCTCGCGGTCGTGCAGGGTGATGAGGGGACGGTCGTCCAGGGCGAAGTCGATGTGGCCCTCGATCAGGGAGTCCAGGACCGCGGAGGCGCCGGCCTGGCCGTCCGCCTCCGCCAGACGGCGCTTCGCGCCCGTCAGCAGCTGACCGCTGATGCCCACCAGCAGCTCGGCGAGCATCGCGTCCTTGCCCGGAAAGTGCCGGTACAGACCGGGGCCGCTGATGCCCACCGCCGCTCCTATCTCGTCCACGCCGACGCCGTGGAAGCCGCGCTCGGCGAAGAGCCGGGCGGCCTCCTTGAGGATCTGCTGGCGACGGGTGGGGGCGTCGGTTCTGGTGACCATGCGGCCAATTCTAGACAGCGAGGTTAGCGGTCGTTAACCTGAAGGAGGTGGTTAACGCTCATTAACAGCGGACCACGGGTTCGATCACCAGGTGAGGGGACCGCAGGATGCACGAGGCACCGGAGCTTCAGAGCGCGGCAGATCCCGCGTCGGAGGCCTGGCGGGCCAATGAACAGGCGCATCTCGCGCTCGTGGAGGAGCTGCGCGGCAAGCTGGCCGCGGCGGCCCTCGGCGGCGGCGAGAAGGCGCGGGCCCGGCACACCGCGCGCGGCAAGCTGCTGCCGCGGGACAGGGTGGACACACTGCTCGACCCCGGCTCGCCGTTCCTGGAGCTGGCCCCGCTGGCGGCCGACGGGATGTACGACGGGCAGGCCCCGGCCGCCGGTGTGATCGCCGGGATCGGCCGGGTCAGCGGACGCGAGTGCGTGATCGTGGCGAACGACGCGACGGTCAAGGGCGGCACGTACTACCCGATGACGGTGAAGAAGCACCTGCGCGCGCAGGAGGTCGCCCTCGACAACCGCCTGCCCTGCGTCTATCTCGTGGACTCCGGCGGCGCCTTCCTGCCGATGCAGGACGAGGTCTTCCCGGACCGTGAGCACTTCGGGCGGATCTTCTACAACCAGGCCCGGATGTCCGGCGCCGGCATCCCCCAGATCGCCGCGGTCCTCGGGTCGTGCACGGCGGGCGGCGCGTATGTGCCCGCCATGAGCGACGAGGCCGTGATCGTGCGCAACCAGGGCACGATCTTCCTCGGCGGCCCGCCGCTGGTGAAGGCCGCCACCGGCGAGGTCGTGACGGCGGAGGAGCTGGGCGGCGGCGAGGTGCACGCGCGTGTGTCCGGTGTCACCGACCACCTCGCGGAGGACGACGCGCACGCCCTGAGGATCGTCCGGAACATCGTCGCCACCCTCCCGGCCCGGCAGTCCCCGCTCTGGGAGGTCCAGCCGTCGGTCGAGCCCAAGGTCGACCCCTACGGGCTGTACGGCGCGGTCCCGGTGGACTCCCGCACCCCCTACGACGTCCGGGAGGTCATCGCCCGCATCACCGACGGCTCCCGCTTCGCCGAGTTCAAGAGCGAGTTCGGGCAGACCCTGGTCACCGGCTTCGCGCGCATCCACGGCCACCCGGTGGGGATCGTCGCCAACAACGGCATCCTCTTCTCCGAGTCCGCCCAGAAGGGCGCCCACTTCATCGAGCTGTGCGACCAGCGCGGGATCCCGCTGGTGTTCCTGCAGAACATCTCCGGGTTCATGGTCGGCAAGGACTACGAGGCGGGCGGCATCGCCAAGCACGGCGCCAAGATGGTGACGGCCGTGGCGTGCACGCGCGTGCCGAAGCTGACGGTGGTGGTCGGCGGATCGTACGGCGCGGGCAACTACTCGATGTGCGGCCGGGCCTACTCCCCCCGCTTCCTGTGGATGTGGCCCAACGCGAAGATCTCGGTCATGGGCGGCGAGCAGGCCGCGTCCGTGCTGGCGACCGTCAAGCGGGACCAGATGGAGGCGCGCGGCGAGCAGTGGCCCGCCGAGGACGAGGAGGCCTTCAAGGCGCCCGTCCGCGCCCAGTACGAGCGCCAGGGCAACGCCTACTACGCCACCGCCCGGCTCTGGGACGACGGCGTGATCGACCCGCTCGAGACCCGTCAGGTGCTCGGGCTCGCCCTGACGGCCTGTGCCAACGCGCCTCTGGGAGATCCCCAGTTCGGCGTCTTCCGGATGTGAGGAGGGGAACCGTGTTCGACACAGTGCTGGTCGCCAACCGGGGCGAGATCGCCGTCCGCGTCATCCGTACGCTCCGCTCGCTGGGCGTGCGCTCGGTGGCGGTCTTCTCCGACGCCGACGCCGACGCGCGGCACGTCCGGGAGGCCGACACGGCGGTGCGGATCGGCCCGGCGCCGGCCGCCGAGAGCTATCTGTCGGTGGAGCGGCTGCTGGACGCCGCCGCCCGCACCGGCGCGCAGGCCGTCCACCCGGGCTATGGCTTCCTCGCCGAGAACGCCGGCTTCGCGCGGGCCTGCGAGGAGGCGGGGCTGGTGTTCATCGGCCCGCCGGCGGACGCGATCGCGCTCATGGGTGACAAGATCCGCGCCAAGGAGACCGTGAAGGCGGCCGGGGTGCCGGTCGTGCCCGGCGGGCGGGACCCGGAACTGGCCGAGGCGGCCCGCGAGCTGGGGGCGCCGGTGCTGCTGAAGCCGTCGGCCGGCGGCGGCGGCAAGGGCATGCGGCTGGTGCGGGACCTGAGCGTGCTGGAGGAGGAGATCGCCGCCGCCCGCCGCGAGGCCCGCGCCTCCTTCGGCGACGACACGCTGCTGGTGGAGCGGTGGGTCGACCGGCCCCGGCACATCGAGATCCAGGTGCTGGCCGACGGCCACGGAGGCGTCGTCCACCTCGGCGAGCGCGAGTGCTCCCTCCAGCGGCGGCACCAGAAGATCATCGAGGAGGCGCCCAGCGTCCTGCTGGACGAGGCCACGCGCGCGTCGATGGGCGAGGCGGCGGTGCAGGCGGCCCGCAGCTGCGGGTACCGGGGCGCGGGCACGGTGGAGTTCATCGTGCCGGGCGGCGACCCGTCGTCGTACTACTTCATGGAGATGAACACCCGTCTCCAGGTGGAGCACCCGGTCACGGAACTCGTCACCGGCCTCGACCTGGTGGAGTGGCAGCTGCGGGTGGCCGCCGGGGAGAAGCTCGCCTTCACGCAGGAGGACGTGACCCTCACCGGCCACGCGGTCGAGGCCCGTGTCTGCGCCGAGACCGTGTCCGTCAAAGAGGGCGCGCGCGGCTTCCTGCCCTCCGGCGGCACGGTCCTGCTGCTGGCGGAGCCCGAGGGCGACGGCGTGCGCACCGACTCCGGGCTCAGCGAGGGCACCGAGGTGGGCAGCCTGTACGACCCGATGCTGTCCAAGGTGATCGCCTACGGCCCCGACCGGGAGACGGCACTCAGGAAGCTCCGGGCGGCCCTCGCGGAGACGGTGACGCTGGGCGTGCAGACCAACGCGGGCTTCCTGCGCCGGCTGCTCGCGCATCCGGCCGTCGTCCAGGGGGACCTGGACACCGGTCTGGTGGAGCGCGAGGTCGACGGGCTCGTGCCGGACGGGGTGCCGGCGGAGGTGTACGCGGCGGCGGCGCTGCTGCGGCAGGCCCGGCTCACGCCCTCCGGCGGCTCCGGCTGGGCGAACCCGTTCGCCGCCGCCGACGGCTGGCGGCTGGGCGGGACGCGCGCCTGGACGCCGCACCCTCTGCAGGTGCCGGGGCACGAGCCGGTGACCGTGCGCGTGCGCAGCACCCCGGACGGCGCCACCGAACTGCTGCTGCCCGGTGCGGACACACCGCTGCGGGGCTCCGCGGGCGTGCTCCCCGGTGCCGGGCACCGGTTCACCTTCCTGCTGGACGGCGTCACCCACACCTTCGCGGCCACGCCGGACGGCACATGGCTCGGCCGCGACGGCGACGCCTGGCAGGTGCGGGACCACGACCCGGTGGCCGCTTCCCTGAGCCGGTCCGCGCACGCGGGCGCCGACTCCCTCACCGCGCCCATGCCCGGCACGGTGACCGTGGTCAAGGTGGCCGTGGGCGACGAGGTGACGGCCGGCCAGAGCCTGCTGGTGGTGGAGGCGATGAAGATGGAGCACGTCATCTCCGCCCCGCACGCCGGCACGGTCGCCGAGCTGGACGTCGCCCCGGGCACGACGGTCGCCATGGACCAGGTGCTGGCCGTGATCACACCCTTCGAGGAGGTGACCCGGTGACCGCCGAGGCACTGCCCATGGTCGTCCCGGCCTCCGGTCTGCCCGCGCGGGTGCGGATCCACGAGGTCGGCGCGCGCGACGGGCTGCAGAACGAGCAGCGGACCGTCCCCACCGAGATCAAGGCCGAGTTCATCCGCCGGCTCGCCGGAGCGGGCCTGACCACCATCGAGGCGACGAGCTTCGTGCACCCCAAGTGGGTGCCCCAACTGGCCGACGCCGAGCAGCTGTTCCCGCAGGTCCGCGACCTCGAAGGGGTGGCGCTGCCGGTGCTGGTGCCCAACCGGCGCGGCCTGGACCGGGCGCTGGCGCTCGGCGCCGACCGGATCGCCGTGTTCGCCAGCGCCACCGAGTCCTTCGCCAAGGCCAACCTCAACCGCACGCTGGACGAGTCGCTGGCCGTGTTCGAGCCGGTGGTGCGGCAGGCGAAGGACCAGGGCGTGCAGGTGCGCGGCTATGTGTCGATGTGCTTCGGCGACCCCTGGGAGGGCCCGGTCCCGCTGCACCAGGTGGCCCGGGTCTGCACGGCTCTGCGGGACATGGGCTGCGACGAGCTGAGCCTCGGCGACACCATCGGCGTGGCCACCCCCGGCCATGTGCTCGCACTGCTGAATCTCCTGGGCGAGAAGGGCGTGCCGGCGAACGTGATCGGCGTGCACTTCCACGACACCTACGGCCAGGCGCTCGCCAACACCCTGGCCGCCCTCCAGCACGGCGTCACCACCGTGGACGCCTCCGCCGGAGGACTCGGCGGCTGCCCGTACGCGAAGTCCGCCACCGGCAACCTCGCCACCGAGGACCTCGTCTGGATGCTGCACGGCCTGGGCATCGAGACCGGGGTCGACCTCGGCCGTCTGACCGCCACCAGCGTGTGGATGGCCGCCCATCTGGACCGGCCCAGCCCGTCCCGTACCGTCCGCGCCCTCGGTAAAACGACACAGCCCCACAAGGACCAGTGATCAGCATGGACCACCGTCTCAGCCCCGAGCTGGAGGAACTCCGCCGTACGGTGGAGGAGTTCGCGCACGATGTCGTGGCGCCGAAGATCGGCGACTTCTACGAGCGGCACGAGTTTCCGTACGAGATCGTCCGCGAGATGGGCCGGATGGGCCTGTTCGGGCTGCCGTTCCCGGAGGAGTACGGCGGCATGGGCGGCGACTATCTGGCGCTCGGCATCGCCCTGGAGGAACTGGCGCGGGTCGACTCGTCGGTGGCGATCACCCTGGAGGCGGGCGTCTCGCTCGGCGCCATGCCGATCCACCTCTTCGGCACCGAGGAGCAGAAGCGCCGGTGGCTGCCCAAGCTGTGCGCCGGCGAGATCCTGGGCGCGTTCGGCCTGACGGAGCCGGACGGCGGCAGCGACGCGGGCGCCACGCGTACGACGGCCCGGCTGGACCCGGACACGGACGAGTGGGTGATCAACGGCACGAAGTGCTTCATCACCAACTCCGGCACGGACATCACCGGACTGGTGACGGTCACGGCGGTCACCGGCCGCAAGCCGGACGGCAGGCCGCTGATCTCGGCGATCATCGTCCCGTCCGGCACCCCGGGCTTCACGGTCGCCGCGCCGTATTCGAAGGTCGGCTGGAACGCCTCCGACACCCGGGAGCTGTCCTTCCAGGACGTCCGGGTCCCGGCGGCCAACCTGCTCGGCGAGGAGGGCCGCGGCTACGCCCAGTTCCTGCGCATCCTCGACGAGGGCCGGATCGCCATCGCGGCCCTCGCCACCGGTCTCGCGCAGGGCTGTGTGGACGAGTCGGTGAAGTACGCCAAGGAGCGGCACGCCTTCGGCCGCCCCATCGGCGCCAACCAGGCCATCCAGTTCAAGATCGCCGACATGGAGATGAAGGCCCACACCGCCCGCCTGGCCTGGCGGGACGCGGCCAGCCGCCTGGTCGCCGGCGAGCCGTTCAAGAAGGAGGCGGCGCTGGCCAAGCTGTACTCCTCCACTGTCGCCGTGGACAACGCCCGCGACGCCACCCAGATCCACGGCGGCTACGGCTTCATGAACGAGTACCCGGTGGCCCGCATGTGGCGCGACTCCAAGATCCTGGAGATCGGCGAGGGCACCAGCGAGGTCCAGCGGATGCTCATCGCAAGGGAACTGGGGCTGGTGAGCTAGCCGACCCCACCGCGGTCAGCCCTGCCCAGAGGGACTCGGTGATCAGGGCGTGTGGTGGTAGGGCCGCTGGGCCGCGGCTTTCAGCAGGACGCGGACGGCGACGGCGGCCCGGCGCACGGCGGCGAGCGCGTCGCCGTGGACGTCCCCGGGCGCCGGGCCGTCGAACCCCCGGTAGTCGCGGTGGGCCCAGTAGACCATCGAGGGCCGCAGCGGGCGGCCGCCGCCGGGGGCACCGGGAGTGGGGCGCAGCGCCTCCTGGCCCGCCTTGGAGCCGACGGCGTCGGCGACCGGTGTGTGCAGGGCCCGCCGGAGCGCGGCGCCGTACACGGATCCCTGCGCGTCCGACGGCTCCCGTTAGCGCCATGTGATCGGAACGGCCATGCGGCCGAGGGACGTTCGGGCCGGGCGACAGAAGATGACCCGGAATCGTCCGCCTGGAGGAAACGGACGAACCACGCAGCCCGCACCCACCCCCCTGGACATCGACTGAGGTTAGGCTAACCTACCTTCGAACCTGTCCGGCGGGCGCTCCGCCCCGTTCGAAAGCAGTCGTATCCATGCCCCATGCCCGTGCCACCCGCCTCACCCGCCGCGGCCTCCTCGCCGCCGGCGGCGCCCTCGGACTCGGCGCCGCGCTCGCCGCCTGCGGAGACGACAAGGGCAAAGGCAGTGGCTCCGGAAACGGGACGAACGGCTCCACGTCCGGCCCCTGGTCCTTCAAGGACGACCGGGGTACGACCGTGAAGCTCGACAAGGTCCCGGCGAACATCGTCGCCTTCACCGGCGTCGGCGCCGCCCTCTACGACTACGGCATCCAGGTCAAGGGCGTCTTCGGGCCGACGCGGACGAAGGACGGCAAGGCCGACGTCCAGGCCGGCGACATGGACATCAGCAAGGTGACGGTCCTCGGCAACGCCTGGGGCCAGTTCAACATCGAGAAGTACGCCTCGCTCGCGCCCGACGTGCTCATCACGACGATGTTCGACGGCGCCGGCACCCTCTGGTACGTCCCCGAGGAGTCCAAGAAGAAGATCGCCCCACTGGCCCCCAGCATCGGCATCTCCGTCTACGACCGGCAGCTCACCCAGCCGTTGCAGCGCATGTGGGAGCTGGCCGCGTCGCTCGGCGCGGACATGAAGGCCGCGAAGGTCACCGACGCGAAGAAGCGGTTCGAGGCCGCCGCCGCCCGGCTGCGGGCCGCCGCCAAGGCCAGGCCCGGCATCAAGGTGATGGCCGGATCCGCCGGCGACCAGCTCTTCTACGTCTCCGGCACGAACCTCTCCATCGACCTGGAGTACTTCAAGGCCCTCGGCGTGAACTTCGTCGAGCCGCCGGAGAGCGCGAAGAAGCAGGGCGGCGGCTGGTACGAGTCGCTGAGCTGGGAGAACGTCGACAAGTACCAGGCCGACATCATCATGATGGACGACCGGTCCTCGGCGATCCAGCCGGCCGACATCACCAAGCCGACGTGGAAGAAGCTGCCTGCCGTGAAGGCGGGGCAGGTCATCGCCCGGTCTCCGGAGCCGATTCTGTCGTACGACAAGTGCGTGCCGCTGCTGACGAGTCTGGCCGAGGCCCTGGAGAAGGCGAAGAAGGTCAGTTAGGCGCACCGCAGTCCCCCACCTGTTCCAGGAGCCCATATGACGACGGCCGTAGCCGCTCCGTTCCGTTTCTTCTCTCTGCGCGTTGTACGGACCCGGCGGCTGGGGCCGTCGCTCGTCCGGGTCACCTTCGGCGGAGACGATCTGCACGCCTTCGACTCCCTCGGGCGCGACCAGTCCCTCTCCCTGTTCCTGCCGCATCCGGGCCAGCCGGAGCCTGTCGTACCCCTGGATCTGGGGGACGGCTGGTGGCAGGCGTGGCGTGAACTGCCCGACGGCGTACGGGCCGTGATGCGTTCGTACACGCTGCGGTCCTTCCGGCGCGACCCCGACGAGCTGGACATCGACTTCGTCCTGCACACCCCCGCGGGACCCGCCTCCCGCTGGGCCTCCCGTGCCACTGCCGGTGACCGGGTCCTGCTGCTCGGGCCGGTGATCGCCGACAACCGCGCCGTGCGGTTCCGTCCGCCCGAGGACGCCGACCTCGTCGTGCTGTGGGGCGACGAGAGCGCCGTACCGGCCGCGACCGCGATCCTGGAGTCCCTTCCGGCCGGCGCCCGCGTCCGGGCCTGGCTGGAAGTGCCGCACGCCGGTGACATCCAGGACGTGCGCACGGAGGCGGACGCGCAGATCACGTGGCTCGTACGGCACGAGGGCTCCCCCATGGCCGTCGACGCCGTACGGGCCGCGCAACTCCCCGCCGCCGAGCGGCCGTACGTGTGGATCGCCGGCGAGTCGGGGCAGGTGAAGGCGCTGCGGCGGCACTTCGTGCAGGAGCGCGGGGTGGACCGGCGGCGGATCACCTTCGTCGGGTACTGGCGCCGGGGGATGACCGAGGAGCAGCTGCGCGCGGCGGAGTGACTCCGCCCGCCGGGCAACTCCCCTGTGCGTGACGCCGGTCACGGCAGAGGCATGTCTTGATCCAGAAAAGTTAGGTTAGGCTAACCTAAGTTGAAGCGGTTCATTTCCCCGCACGGACCGTCCCCTCGGAGGACCCCCACATGCGCTCGCACCTGCTCAATGGCCTCACCACGGAGCACTACCGCAGCTCCGTGACCGAAGGAGTCGAGCGGGTGGCGGCCCAACTCGCCGCCGCCGACCGTCCGTTCACCGGCGTCACCGTCGACGCCCTCTCCCCCCGGCTCGACGCCGTCGACCTCGACCGCCCGCTCGGCGACACCACCGCAGCCCTGGACGAACTGCAGGACGTCTACCTCCGCGACGCCGTCTACTTCCACCACCCCCGCTACCTGGCCCACCTCAACTGCCCCGTCGTCATCCCGGCGGTGCTCGGCGAGGCCGTGCTCTCCGCCGTCAACTCCTCCCTCGACACCTGGGACCAGTCGGCCGGCGGCACCCTCATCGAGCGCAAGCTCATCGACTGGACGGCCGCCCGGATCGGCCTCGGGCCCGCCGCCGACGGCGTGTTCACCTCCGGCGGCAGCCAGTCCAACCTCCAGGCGCTGCTGCTGGCGCGCGAGGAGTCCAAGACCGACTCCCTCGCGAAACTGCGCCTCTTCGCCTCCGAAGCCAGCCACTTCAGCGTCAGGAAGTCCGCGAAACTGCTCGGCCTGAGCGCCGAGTCCGTGGTCTCCGTCCCCGTCGACCACGACAAGCGCATGCACACCGTCGCCCTCGCCCGCGAGCTGGAACGCTGCCGGCGCGACGGGCTGGTCCCCATGGCGGTCGTCGCCACCGCCGGCACCACCGACTTCGGCTCCATCGACCCGCTCCCGGAGATCGCCGCACTGTGCGCCCAGTACGGCGTGTGGCTGCACGTCGACGCCGCCTACGGCTGCGGGCTGCTCGCCTCCCCCACCCGGCGGCACCTCCTCGCCGGCATCGAGCGCGCCGACTCGGTCACCGTCGACTACCACAAGTCCTTCTTCCAGCCGGTGAGTTCCTCGGCCGTGCTGGTGCGCGACGCGGCCACCCTGCGGCACGCCACCTACCACGCGGAGTACCTCAACCCGCGCCGCATGGTGCGCGAACGCATCCCCAACCAGGTCGACAAGTCCCTGCAGACCACCCGCCGCTTCGACGCCCTCAAACTGTGGCTCACCCTGCGGGTCATGGGCGCCGACGGCGTCGGGCGGCTCTTCGACGAGGTCTGCGAGCTGGCGCAGCAGGGCTGGCGGATGCTCGCCGCCGACCCCCGGTACGACGTCGTCGTGGCGCCCGCCCTGTCCACCCTGGTCTTCCGCTACATCCCGGCGGCCGTCACCGACCCGGCCGAGATCGACCGCGCCAACCTCCACGCCCGCAAGGCCCTGTTCGCCTCCGGCGCCGCCGTGGTCGCGGGCACCGAGGTCGGCGGCCGCCAGTACCTGAAGTTCACCCTGCTCAACCCCGAGACGACACCGGCCGACATCGCCGCCGTCCTCGATCTGATCGCCGGCCACGCCGAGCAGTACCTGGGAGACTCCCTTGACCGCGCGTCCTGAAGCCCCCGACCGCACCTACGACTTCGTGGGGATCGGGCTCGGCCCCTTCAACCTCGGCCTCGCCTGCCTCACCGAACCGATCGCCGGGCTGAACGGCGTCTTCCTGGAGTCCAAGCCGGACTTCGAGTGGCACGCCGGGATGTTCCTCGACGGCGCCCACCTGCAGACGCCGTTCATGTCCGACCTGGTCACCCTCGCCGACCCGACCTCGCCGTACTCCTTCCTCAACTACCTGAAGGACAAGGGCAGACTGTACTCGTTCTACATCCGCGAGAACTTCTACCCGCTGCGGGTCGAGTACGACGACTACTGCCGCTGGGCCGCGGGCAAGCTCGGCAGTGTCCGCTTCGGCACGACGGTCACCGAGGTGACGTACGAGGACGAGCTGTACGCCGTGCGCACGCAGGCCGGTGAGACGTTCCGCGCCCGCCACCTGGTCCTGGGCACGGGCACGACCCCCCACCTCCCGCGGGCCTGCCAAGGTCTGGGCGGCGACTTCCTGCACACCTCGCAGTACATGCACCGCAAGGCGGAGCTGCAGGCGAAGAAGTCCATCACGATCGTCGGCAGCGGGCAGAGCGCGGCCGAGATCTACCACGAGCTGCTGTCCGAGATCGACGCCCACGGCTACCGGCTCGACTGGGTCACCCGCTCCCCGCGCTTCTTCCCGCTCGAATACACCAAGCTCACCCTGGAGATGACCTCCCCGGACTACATCGACTACTTCCACGCCCTGCCCGAGGAGACCCGCTACCGGCTGGAGAAGGAGCAGAAGGGCCTGTTCAAGGGCATCAACTCCGAGCTGATCGACGCGATCTTCGACCTGCTCTACCAGAAGAACCTCACCGGCCCCCTGCGCACCCGCCTGCTCACCAACTCCACGCTGCGGACGGCGACTTACGCGGACGGCAGCTACACCCTCGGCTTCCACCAGGACGAGCAGGACAAGGACTTCGAGATCCGTACCGAGGGCCTGCTGCTGGCCACCGGCTACCGCTACGAGCCCCCCGCCTTCCTCGCCCCGATCCGCGACCGCCTGCGCTTCGACGGCCACGGCCGCTTCGACGTCGCCCGCAACTACGCCATCGACGTCACCGGCCGCGGCGTCTTCCTCCAGAACGCCGGCGTCCACACCCACAGCGTCACCAGCCCCGACCTGGGCATGGGCGCCTACCGCAACGCGTACATCATCCGCGAACTGCTCGGCACCGAGTACTACCCGGTCGAGAAGACGATCGCCTTCCAGGACTTCGCCGTATGACCAGCACACACATGCCCTTCACCTTCCGCCCCGTCGACCCGTCGGAGGACGCCGGGCTCCTGCACTCCTGGGTCACCCATCCCAAGGCCGTCTTCTGGATGATGCGGGACGCCACGCCGGAGGACGTCGAGCGGGCCTACCGGGAGATCGCGGCGGACGAGCACCATCACGCGCTGCTGGGGCTGCGCGACGGGGAGCCGGTGTTCCTGATGGAGAGGTACGACCCGGCGCACCGGGAACTGGCCGGGCTGTACGAGGCCCGGCCGGGCGATGTCGGGATGCACTTCCTCACCCCGGCGACCGACAGCCCCGTCCACGGCTTCACCAGGTCCGTGATCACCGCGGTGCTGGCCCACCTCTTCGAGGACCCGGCCGTCCGGCGGGTCGTGGTGGAGCCGGATGTGCGCAACACGGCCGTGCACGCGCTGAACGAGGCCGTCGGGTTCGTGCCCGAGCGGGAGATCGTCAAGCCGGAGAAGCGGGCGCTGCTGAGCTTCTGCACGCGGGAGCGGTTCCTCGCCGCTACGGGGGTGGCGGTATGAGCCTCGCCGACGCCGTGGCGCATCTGTCCCCCGAGCGCTGGGCGACCGCCAACCGGCTGCTGATACGCAAGGCGCTCGCGGAGTTCGCGCACGAGCGCCTGATCACACCCGAGAAGACGGGCGAGGGGTACGTCGTCCGCAGCGACGACGGGCTGACGTCCTACCGCTTCTCGGCCGTCCGCCGCGCCCTCGACCACTGGCAGGTCGACGCCGAGTCGATCACCCGGCACCGCGACGGCGCCGGCCTCCCCCTGTCGGCCCTGGACTTCTTCGTCGAGCTGAAGGAGTCGCTGGGCCTGAGCGACGAGATCCTGCCGGTCTACCTGGAGGAGATCTCCTCCACCCTCTCCGGCACCTGCTACAAGCTCACCAAGCCCCGCGTCACCTCCGCGGAGCTGGCGGACAGCGGCTTCCAGGCCGTCGAGACCGGGATGACCGAGGGCCACCCCTGTTTCGTCGCGAACAACGGGCGGCTCGGGTTCGGCGTCCACGAGTACCTGTCGTACGCCCCGGAGACGGCGAGCCCCGTCCGGCTGGTGTGGCTGGCCGCACACCGCTCGCGGGCCGTGTTCACGGCGGGGGAAGGGATCGAGTACGCGTCCTTCCTGCGCGGGGAGCTGGGCGAGGAGACGCTGGCCCGCTTCCGGGCGGCCCTCACCGGCCAGGGCCTGGACCCCGCCGACTACCTCCTCGTCCCGGTCCACCCCTGGCAGTGGTGGAACAAGCTCTCCGTCACCTTCGCCGCCGAGGTGGCCCGGCGGAACCTGGTCTGCCTCGGCGAGGGCGAGGACGCGTACCTGGCCCAGCAGTCCATCCGGACCTTCTTCAACGCCTCCCGCCCCGAGAAGCACTATGTGAAGACGGCCCTGTCCGTGCTCAACATGGGGTTCATGCGGGGCCTGTCCGCCGCGTACATGGAGGCCACCCCGGCCATCAACGACTGGCTGGCCCGGCTGATCGACAACGACCCGGTGCTGAGGGCGACGGGCCTGACGATCATCCGTGAGCGGGCGGCCGTCGGCTACCGGCATCTGGAGTACGAGCGGGCCACCGACCGGTACTCGCCGTACCGCAAGATGCTGGCCGCGCTGTGGCGGGAGAGCCCGGTGCCGGGCCTTCAGGAGGGCGAGTCCCTCGCCACCATGGCCTCGCTGCTGCACGTGGACCACACGGGCGCCTCCTTCGCGGGCGCGCTGATCGAGCGGTCCGGGCTTTCCCCGGCGGCCTGGCTGCGGCGGTACCTGGGGGCGTACTACACGCCCCTCCTGCACAGCTTCTACGCCTACGACCTGGTGTTCATGCCGCACGGCGAGAACGTGATCCTGGTGCTGAAGGACGGCGCCGTGCAGCGCGCGATCTACAAGGACATCGCCGAGGAGATCGCGGTGATGGACCCGGACGCGGCGCTCCCGCCCGAGGTGCGGCGGATCCGGGCCGACGTCCCGGAGGACAAGAAGCTCCTGTCGATCTTCACGGACGTCTTCGACTGCTTCTTCCGCTTCCTCGCCGCGCTGCTCGCCGCCGAGGGGATCATGGAAGAGGAGGCCTTCTGGCGCACGGTCGCGCAGGTCACCCGCGAGTACCAGGACGCGAACCCCGCACTGGCCGACCGGTTCCGCCAGTACGACCTCTTCGTCCCGGAGTTCGCCCTGTCCTGCCTGAACCGCCTCCAGCTGCGCGACAACCGGCAGATGGTGGACCTCGCCGATCCCTCGGGCGCGCTCCAGCTCGTCGGCACCCTGAAGAACCCGATCGCCGGTCTCTGACGGGCTCAGGAACGGCCGGGCACCCCGGAAACGACCGGGATGCCCGGCCTATAAATCCTCAATGCCCGATTTGGCATACTCTGCCGCAAAGTCGCGTTATTTCCTCATTAAAGGCATTGAGTAGTTTAACCTGCGACACGTGACTCAATTCACTTACGAGGCTTCCTAGGACTATGAGCGGTCCTTGAATTTCCAGGTGTAAGGCGAGATCAATCATCCCCGCACCGGACGGCAACTAGCCCGGTTAGTAAAAGAGGCAATTGCCGAAACTTATTCCCGGCATATAAGAATGTCCCCGCCGCAGCGCACCGCTAAACGAAATGCAGTGTGGTTTGCCGAAGGGAACCGGCAACTGCGGGTGATCCAATTCTCGAAAAGGACCGCTCCATGCCCCGTCATGCCCGCAAGCGCTCATTCCGTACTCGCCGGCTCCTCGCCGGCGGCGCCACCACCGTCGGCACGTTCGTCCTGGGCTGCACGGCCACCCTGGGCACCGCCCACGCCGCCACCGCCGACTCCTCCGCGACCAGCTACACCGTCCGGGCCGGCGACCACCTCGCGTCCATCGCCCGCACCCTGCACGTGCCGGGCGGCTGGCCCGCCATCGCCTCGGCCAACCACCTCGCCAGCCCCTACACCCTCCAGCCGGGCCAGGTCCTCACCCTGCCCGCCGGGTCGGCCACGGCCCCGGCGGCCCCGGCGGCCCCGGCCAAGCCCGCCCCGGCCAAGCCCGCGCCGTCCTCCACCGGCAAGACCTACGCCAACAACCTGGACGGCTGGATCAAGCAGTCCCTGGCGGTCATGGCGCAGCACCACATCCCGGGGACCTACAACGGCATCTACCGCAACATCATCCGCGAGTCCTCCGGCAACCCGAAGGCCATCAACCTCTGGGACTCCAACGCCGCCAAGGGCATCCCGTCCAAGGGCCTGCTCCAGGTGATCCAGCCGACGTTCGACACGTACCACGTGCCGGGCACGTCGACGGACATCTACGACCCGGTCGCCAACATCACGGCCGCGTGCAACTACGCGTATCACCGCTACGGTTCGATCGACAACGTCAACAGCGCCTACTGACAGCGCCTTTCCCGACGGTCCGACAGGTAATTCGACCGGCAGCGCACCTGTCCCCGAATTGCACGGGCAAAAATGATCTGGGTTCATGCCCCGGCTGTTCACGCACCGGCGCCCGGACCGCTCCAACGAGCGGTCCGGGCGCCGGTGCTCTGTCGCTCAGCTCTTCGGCCAGGGGACCTGGGGTGAGCGGTAGTAGCCGATGCCGAGGGCGTCCCAGCGCGGGGCCTGGGCGGCCAGACGGACCTTGTAGGCGTTCCAGTCGTGGGTGGACGCCGGGGACCAGGCCAGTTCGGCCGCCCCCGGGAGCCGGGGGAACGCCATGTACTCGATGTCGGCCGAGGTCTTCAGGGTCTCCGACCACAGGGGGGCCTCGACGCCCCGGACGGACGACGCCGGGGCGCCCGGCAGATAGGCGCCGGGGTTCCAGTCGTAAGAGCGCTGAACCTCGACGTAACCGGCCCATTTGGTGCCGAGTTTGGTGCTGCTCGTGTACTTCATGTCCAGGTAGAGGCGGTCGGCCGGGGACAGGATCAGCCCGGTGCCGTTCTGCGCCGCCTGGGCGACCTGGGCCTTCTCGGCGGCGCTGGTGCCGTCCACGCCCCAGTACTGGGCGAGGGCGCCCTTGGCCGGGTGGGCGCCGGTGATCTGGTGCCAGCCGATGACCGTCTTGCCGTACTCCGCGACGATCGGCTGCACCCGGTCCATGAACTTCACGTAGTCGGCGTGGCTGGTGGAGTGCGCCTCGTCGCCCCCGATGTGCAGATAGCGGCCGGGGGTGATCGCGGCCAGCTCCCGGATCACGTCGTCCACGAAGTCGTAGGTGACCTGCTTCGGCACGCACAGCGAGCTGAAGCCGACCTGTGTGCCGGTGTACAGCGGAGGCGCCACGCCGTCGCAGTTCAGCTCGGCGTAGGAGGCGAGGGCCGCGTTGGTGTGGCCGGGCATGTCGATCTCGGGGACGACCTCCAGGTAGCGGGAGGCGGCGTAGTCGACGATCTCCCGGTACTGGGCCTTGGTGAAGTAACCGCCCTTGCCGCCGCCGACCTCCGTGGAGCCGCCGTACGTGGCCAGGCGGGGCCAGGAGTCGATGGCGATGCGCCAGCCCTGGTCGTCGCTGAGGTGAAGGTGCAGCTCGTTGATCTTGTACAGGGCCAGCTGGTCGATGTAGCGCTTGACCTGGGCGACGGTGAAGAAGTGCCGGGAGACGTCCAGCATGGCGCCCCGGTAGGAGTAGCGGGGGCGGTCCTCGATGGTGCCGCCGGCGATCAGCCAGGGTCCGGGCTGCACGGTCTTCTTCTCGACGGCGGCCGGGAGCAGCTGACGGAGGGTCTGCACCCCGTGGAAGAGGCCGGCCGGGGCGGACGCGGTGATGGTGACACCGGCCGGCCCGCTGTGCAGCCGGTAGCCCTCGGCGCCGAAGTCGCCCTGCGCGAGGTGGAGCTGGATGCCCCGGGCGCCGCCGCCGGTGGCGACCGGCAGCCGGTAGCCGGTGGAGGGCCGCAGGATGCCGGCGAGATAGGTGCCGATCCGGCGGACCTCGGCGGAGTCGTCGACGCGGACGCCGGTCGCCCAGGTGATGCGGTACGGCGCACCGCCGGACTGGACCGAGGCGGGCGCCGGGATCACCCGGTTGAGCGGGGTGGGGGCGGCGGCCTCGGCGGCGGGTGCGGAGCCGAGGGTGAAGACCCCGGCCGCCGCCACGAGCAGCAGCGCTCCGAGGATGCGGGGGGTTCGGGGAGTCGTGCTGTGGTCGCGTCTCACATGCGCTCCCTTCGGGATGTGGTCGAGACCACTCTCCCGCAGATCCGGTGAAACAATCACCCCGTGGCGGAAATCATCCAGAAGGACGGCACTTGGGCCTTCGACGGCGATGCCCTGCGGCTCACCCCCGGCCGGGACAAGAGCGTGAGCCTGTTCCGCCGGGAGCTGGGCGAACTCGTCGTTCCGCTGGGCGCGTTGGCCGGTGTCTCCTTCGAGCAGGGGCGCAGGTCCGGGCGGCTGAGGCTGCGGCTGCGCGACGGGGCGGATCCCCTGACGCAGGCGACCGGCGGCCGGCTCGCCGAGCCGAACGACCCGTACCAGCTCGCCGTGGAGTCCGACCGGCACGGCGTGGCCGAGTACTTCGCGGAGGAGGTGCGCAACGCGCTGCTGCTGGACGGGGTTTCGCCGGATCCGGTCGCGGAGTACCTGCTGCCGTCCCCGCCGCTGCCGGTGTCCGCCTCCGCCGGGGACGGCACGGCGAGCTTCGACGGGGAGCGGGTGCGGCTGGAGTGGAACTGGAAGACGGAGGACGCCAAGGCCGCCTCCGGTCCCCGCACCCTCCCGCTCGCGGACGTCACCGGCGTGCAGTGGCAGCCGGCGGCCGGGCTGGAGAACGGCCATCTGCGCTTCCTGGTGCGCGGCGCACCGGTGTCGGCGCCGGCCAAGTACGACCCGAACGCGGTCGAGCTGTGGGGGTTCAAGAAGGATCCGCTGATGGCGTTGGTGGCCGCCGCCGTCCAGGCGCGGCTGCCGCATCCGGCGGCACAGGCGGCCGTACGGGAGGAGCCGCCGCGGCCCGCCACGGTGCCGGAGCCCGCCGGGGACGGCCACGACGTCCTGCTGCGCCGCCTGCGCGAACTGGGCGATCTGCACCGCGACGGGGTGCTGACCGACGAGGAGTTCGCGCTGGCCAAGCGGGCGGTCCTCAAACGCCTGTGACAGCGCGTGTGAGGACCGCCCGCGGCCGGCCAGGGTGTCACTTCGCGGTGCGGGACACCGTGAAGTGGTCGATGCGGTCGCCGGTCTCGGCGATGCCCGACACCGTCAGCGTGGTCTGGCGGCCCTTCGGCGCGGGGGTGACGTCCACGCGCAGGAAGGAGTAGTTCAGGTAGCGCACGCGGGACCAGGCGACGGTCTCGTCGACCTTGCCGTCCTTGGTGTTGACGAAGGACGCGACCGAGTCGACCTCGTGCTCGTGGCCCTCGTAGGAGTCCGGGGCGCTGAACGCGTACAGGCTGCGGCCCGCCGCGCCCGCGGTGACGTACACCACGCCCTCGGTCTCGGGGTACGCCGTGCCGCCGATCGGGAGCTTCTTGGTGACCTGGCCGCCCTTGATGACGTCCGTGCGCTCGTACTGGTGGTTGTGGCCGTTGATGACCAGGTCCACCTGGTACTTCTCGAACAGCGGCACCCACTCCTGGCGGACGCCCCCCTCCGAGGCGTGCGCCGTGGAGGTGCAGTACGCGCAGTGGTGGAAGAAGACGACGACGAAGTCGATGTCGTCGCGGGCCCGGAACCGCTTCAGCTGGGTCTCGAACCACGTGGTCTGGGTTCCGCCGGAGATGCCCAGGTTCGCCGGGATCTCGAAGGAGACGTCGTTCGGGTCCAGCGAGATGACCGCCGTGTTGCCGTGGACGAAGGAGTAGACGCCGGGCAGGTTCCTCGCGTCCGGGCCGTTGTCCGGGAGGGACCAGCGGGCCTCCTCGCCGCCGTAGCCGTTGGGCGAGTACCAGGCCTCCATGTCGTGGTTGCCGTAACTGACCATCCACGGGATCTGCTTGGCGACCGACTCGGTCTGGGCGAGGAACTGGTCCCAGGTGCGCGAGTCGAAACCGGTGTCGGCGGCCTTGCCCTGGCCGGCCGGGTCGCCGTAGGCGATGTCGCCGGCGTGCAGGTGGAAGGCCGGGTTCTGGCCGAGGATCAGGGAGTCGTTGGCCAGCGCGTGGTAGCTGACGCCCTGGTCGCCGAAGGCGGTGAAGGTGAACGGCGCCTTGTGGGCGGGGGCGGTGGTGAAGGTGCCCAGGGTGCCGGCGAGGTGCGGCCGGCCCGGGTCGAAGCCGTCGTGGCCGACGCCGTAGTAGTAGGTCCGGCCGGGGCGCAGGTGGGTGAGCTTGGCGTGCAGGTAGTACTGCGTGCGGTCGCCGCTCGCGCCGACGCCGGCCGGGGTGTACAGGCTGCGGACCTCGGCCTCGATCCTGCGGGAGAGGTCCCAGGGGTGGGCGCCGATGCGGATGAACGGCTTCTTCACGGCGACCGGGACCTGCCAGGAGACGGTCATCTCGGTGCGCGGGTCGTTGCCGTAGGCGAGGTGACGGCCGAAGGGGGCGACGAGGGCGCCGTCGACGGTCTCGGTGGCGGGCGCCGTGCGCTGCGTGGGCACGGCCGCCTGTGCGGTGGCGCCCGGCACGAACGCGCCACCCGCGACGGCGCCCAGCGTGACGGCGCCGCCTCTGATCAGGTTGCGCCGCGAGAACCTGGCGCGCAGGTACTCGTGCTGCTCGGCCATGCTCATGCGCGCGGCCAGCTTCTCGGGTACTCCCATGCGAGGAATGTCCATGGCGTCTGAAAATGGTCCATGACTTCAACGAGACGCAGGCCACAAGATGGACGCCCGACGAACAAATGATCCCCACAGCCGCCGCTCAGATCTGCCCGAAATCGGGCAGCATTCTTGCGAAACCGCCGCCGGTACCCCAGGATCTACCGCGTGCACGACGAACTTGTTGATCATCTGACGCGGTCCACGCCCCTCGGCCGGGGCGAGGCGCTGCGGGTGATCCAGGACGTGCTCGCCTACTTCGACGAGTCGACGGAGGACTACGTCCGTCGCCGCCACCGCGAACTCCAGGCCCAGGGCCTGGTCAACGCGGAGATCTTCGAACGGATCGCGGCGGACCTCAAGTACCGAGCGGTGGCGCCGCCCGAGCTGACCCTCAGGCAGCTGCGCCGCATCGTCTACGGCTGAGACGCCAGGCTGAGAGATACCTATACATGTGCGGAATTGTCGGATACATCGGGAAGCGTGACGTGGCCCCCCTCCTGCTGGAGGGCCTGCAACGGCTGGAGTACCGCGGCTACGACTCCGCGGGGCTGGTCGTCACCTCCCCGAAGGCGCCCGGCCTGAAGATGGTCAAGGCCAAGGGCCGGGTGCGCGACCTGGAGGCCAGGGTCCCGGCGCGCTTCAAGGGCACCACCGGCATCGCCCACACCCGCTGGGCCACCCACGGCGCCCCCTCCGACGTCAACGCCCACCCGCACATGTCGGCCGACGACAAGGTCGCCGTCGTCCACAACGGCATCATCGACAACGCCGCCGACCTGCGCCGCAAGCTGGAGGCGGACGGCGTCGAGTTCCTCTCCGAGACCGACACCGAGGTCCTCACCCACCTCATCGCCCGCTCGCAGGCCGACAACCTGGAGGACAAGGTCCGCCAGGCGGTCCGGCTGATCGAGGGCACCTACGGCATCGCCGTGCTGCACGCCGACTTCCCGGACCGCATCGTGGTGGCCCGCAACGGCTCCCCGGTGGTCCTCGGCATCGGCGAGAAGGAGATGTTCGTCGCCTCCGACATCGCCGCCCTGGTCACCCACACCCGCCAGATAGTCACCCTCGACGACGGCGAGATGGCCACCCTCAAGGCCGACGACTTCCGCACCTACACCACCGAGGGCACGCGCACCACCGCCGAGCCCACCACGGTGGAGTGGGAGGCCGAGTCGTACGACATGGGCGGCCACGACACCTACATGCACAAGGAGATCTTCGAGCAGGCCGAGGCCGTGGACCGCGTGCTGCGCGGCCGCATCGACGACCGCTTCTCCACCGTGCACCTCGGCGGCCTCAACCTGGACGCCCGCGAAGCCCGGCAGATCCGCCGCGTGAAGATCCTCGGCTGCGGCACCTCGTACCACGCGGGCCTGATCGGCGCCCAGATGATCGAGGAGCTGGCCCGCATCCCCGCAGACGCCGAGCCGGCCTCCGAGTTCCGCTACCGCAACGCGGTCGTCGACCCCGACACCCTGTACGTGGCCGTCTCCCAGTCCGGTGAGACGTACGACGTCCTCGCCGCCGTCCAGGAACTCAAGCGCAAGGGCGCGCGGGTCTTCGGCGTCGTCAACGTGGTCGGCTCGGCGATCGCCCGCGAGGCGGACGCCGGGATCTACGTCCACGCGGGCCCGGAGGTCTGCGTGGTGTCCACCAAGTGCTTCACGAACACCACGGTCGCCTTCGCCCTGCTCGCCCTGCACCTGGGCCGCACCCGCGACCTCTCGGTCCGCGACGGCAAGCGGATCATCGAGGGCCTGCGCAGGCTGCCCGAGCAGATCACCGAGATCCTCAAGCAGGAGGAGCAGATCAAGGAGCTGGCCGAGCTGTACGCCGAGGCCCGCTCGATGCTCTTCATCGGCCGCGTCCGGGGCTACCCGGTGGCCCGCGAGGCCTCCCTGAAGCTCAAGGAGGTCTCCTACATCCACGCCGAGGCCTACCCCGCCTCCGAGCTGAAGCACGGCCCGCTGGCCCTGATCGAGCCGGCCCTGCCGACGGTCGCGATCGTCCCCGACGACGACCTGCTGGAGAAGAACCGCGCGGCCCTGGAGGAGATCAAGGCCCGCAGCGGCAAGATCCTCGCCGTGGCCCACCAGCCCCAGGAGAAGGCCGACCAGACGATCGTCGTCCCCAAGAACGAGGACGAACTCGACCCCATCCTCATGGGCATCCCCCTCCAACTCCTCGCGTACCACACGGCGCAGGCCCTCGGGCGGGACATCGACAAGCCGAGGAACCTCGCGAAGTCGGTGACGGTGGAGTAGGAATTCCCGCGACCACCGAAGCGATCATTGAGCAACCCCCGCGGCGAGCAACCACGTCCGCGAGAGCGGCGCCGGTTTAGGCGCAAAAAGGGGACCCCCACGTGGCCACCAAACACGCGGGGGTCCCCTCCGTGCCGCTCACGTTCAGCCGGCGGCCGTCACCCCCCGGCCCGCGGCACGCCGAGGAAGCGCCGTCGGCCAGTGCGCCAGCGCCGCCGTCGCCGCGTACCAGGCCACCGCACCGGACACCGCGGCGACCCAGCCGCCGACCTTCGCCAGAGAGGAACTGTCGGCGAAGGCCGCGACGCCCAGCACCAGCATCGCCAGGAACAGCAGCCCGTACATGAGCTGTCCGAGGCTGTCGCCGCCCGCGAGGGTCAGGGTGAGCGCCACGAGGGCGAACAGCAGCAGGAAGAGCCCGGCCGCGTTGGCGGCGGAGTGGCCCGCGACGGCCCAGGTGAACCACAGTGCGCCGAGGGCCACGAAGCCCGTGCCGGAGGCGCTGTCGCCGCCCCGGAAGGCGAGCAGACCGATGAGGAACAGGGCAACTCCGCCCACGTAGTGGGCCAGTGACACGGCGTCGGACGCCGCCACCGAGTGGATCACTCCGGTCGTGCCGAGTCCGAACGCCAACAGGGTGATTCCCAGGGCGAGTCGGCCGGCCACGACAGTGCTTCCGATTCCCGCAGAGACTCCGTTGTCCACGGCGGGCTCCCTTCATGCTGTGCAGTTGTGCGGTGAGCGGTATATGCCCTTCACAAGGGCACAAACCACCTCTACGCGCGAGTAGTTTCGCGTTGCACAAAGGGAGTTGGGGATCGGGGAGCGACCGTCACGGAATGACGATCACGGGCCGCTGCGCCCGCTTGGCGAGCCGCCCCGCGACGGAGCCGAAGATCCGGCCGACGAGGCCGTGCGTGGAGCCGACGACGATCGCGTCCGCCTCGTACTCCCGCCCGACCTCTTCGAGTTCGTGGCAGATGTCCCCGCCCCGCTCGACCAGGATCCACGGCACCTCGGCCAGATAGTCGGCGCACGCCAGCTCCAGACCGAGCACCTCGGTGCGATGGTCCGGCACGTCGACGAAGACCGGCGGCTCGCAGCCGGCCCACACGGTGGTGGGCAGCCGGTTGGCGACATGGACGATGATCAGGCCCGAGTGCGAGCGGTTGGCCATGCCGATGGCGTAGGCGAGGGCACGCTCACTGGAGGTGGAGCCGTCGAAGCCGACGACGACTCCGTGCCGGAAGGCAGGGTCGCAGGAGGGGCGTGACTCTTCCGCCGCCAGGGGATCGGCCGCCGTGGGGTCGGCGACCGGCCGCTTGCGGTCCGCGGGTTCGAAGAATTCGTGACCGGCCATGGCTGTCTCGGCGTTGTCATCCTTTTATGGGCGGGGGACGAAGCGTGCGGCGGAATCCGTACCCGGGAAGTCCGGGAAAGGTCTTCCCAACCCCATACCCCCAAGGGTACGGCGGCACGCCTCCCGAGCCCAGATGCCGCGCACGCTCCGTAAGCGGTCCCCCGGTGTCCGCAGGGGTTCACCGGAGCATGCACGAGCGACGCCCGTAACGCAATGGTTGCTGCCCCGTACAGGCGGTTTGCACAGGATCACCGGACGTGGCGCCGGTGACCGACCGGCCGTACAGGCGTTGAGCATCGGTGAGCCACCGCCACAGGGAGTACGAGTGATGTCCGGTCCCCGACCCGACCCCGAGCCGCGCCCCGCGCCGGACACCGTGAGCGACGTGATCCGCTGGGCCGCCTTCAGCTGCGCGCTCGTCCCCGTGGTCCTGCTCTGGTACGGCACCTCCCCGGCCGGTGCGGCGGGGGCCGCGCTGGGCCTGGCCGCCGTCACCGCCGCGTGCCGGCTCCTGCTGCGCCGGTCGGAGCGGTGCGCCCGGCGGCACGGGTGTGACGGCGAGGTTTCCGCTGAGGATTCCGGTGCGCAAAGAGGCGGACGTCACACCCGTCGGCCGACACCGGTCGACTGACCTGTTTCCGCACCCCGGAACGCTTCTTTTCAGCCAACTTCCGAATGTCGCCCCAGAGGGCCCCCGACCACCCTCCACCCCCCGTTCGACCTGCACGGAAAGGGTCTGCGGGCGCCCGCGCACCCTACGCGGTTTGGCCACCGCCACAAGGCGCACTTCCCTGCGCGCTCCCCGAGTGCAACGCTTCGTGATCGAATGCTTCACGCCAAGTTGTCATGTCGACAATCTCGGGCGTGTGGAACTGGTCACCGCCCGACCGCGGGAACCAGTAGATTCGATCTTGACTGTCTTACGGCGGGGGACTCGTGCAGGACCGAGGGGAAACGTGCAGGAGCGACACAACCGAGGAGCCGCGACCACCGAGGGGGGCTTAGCAGTATGAGCCACGACTCCACTGCCGCGCCGGAAGCCGCGGCCCGGAAACTCTCCGGGCGACGCCGCAAGGAGATCGTCGCGGTGCTGCTGTTCAGCGGCGGCCCCATCTTCGAGAGTTCCATTCCGTTGTCGGTGTTCGGGATCGACCGCCAGGACGCCGGAGGAGGCGCTCGACGCGCTGCGCCGGGCACACGAGGAGGGCGCCCGCATAGTCGGCCTGTGCACCGGCGCCTTCGTGCTGGCCGCGGCGG
>NZ_JBEYEY010000012.1:0-225559 GCF_040703635.1 Streptomyces sp. NPDC007189 | reverse complement strand
CCTACATGAGCCGCCGTACGTTCGACCGCCGGTTCCGCTCGCTGACCGGCAGCGCTCCGCTGCAGTGGCTGATCACCCAGCGGGTGCTGCAGGCCCAGCGGCTGCTGGAGACGTCGGACTACTCCGTGGACGAGGTGGCGGGCCGGTGCGGCTTCCGCTCCCCCGTCGCGCTGCGCGGCCACTTCCGCCGCCAGCTCGGCTCGTCCCCGGCCGCCTACCGGGCCGCCTACCGCGCCCGCAGGCCGCAGGGCGAGAAACCGGCGGACGCGGAGCCGCCGGTGCATGCCTCCGGCCAGCCGGGCCCGCCCGCGGGCCTGTCCGGCCCGGGGCCGATGGGCCACGCGCCCTCCGTGCTGCACTCGGACCGCGACAGCGGCGTCCCGATGCAGAGCCGCCGCCAGGCGGCCGGCGCGGTGGGGCTGCTGCCGGGACCGCGCAGCGGTAACTGAGAGTGGGGGCGGGTTCGTCCCGCCCCCACTCGCTCGCCCGCTCCCGGTGGAGCGCAGGGGGGCACCCAAAAGCTCAGGTCCGCCTTAGGGTGGACGCATGAACGATCGCATGGTGTGGATCGACTGCGAGATGACCGGCCTCTCGCTGTCCGACGACGCGCTCATCGAGGTGGCCGCCCTCGTCACCGACTCCGAGCTGAACGTACTCGGCGAAGGGGTGGACATCGTCATCCGCCCGCCGGAGCAGGCGCTGGAGACGATGCCGGAGGTCGTGCGTCAGATGCACACCACGTCCGGACTGCTCGCGGAGCTGCCGAACGGCACGACGCTGAAGGACGCCGAGGAGCAGGTGCTGGCGTATGTGAAGGAGTACGTGAAGGAGCCCGGCAAGGCCCCGCTGTGCGGAAACTCCGTCGGCACCGACCGCGGCTTCCTGCTGCGGGACATGCCGACCCTGGAGGACTACCTGCACTACCGGATCGTCGACGTGTCCTCCGTCAAGGAGCTGGCCCGCCGCTGGTATCCGCGGGCGTACTTCAACAGTCCGGAGAAGAACGGCAACCACCGGGCCCTCGCCGACATCCGCGAGTCGATCGCCGAGCTGCGCTACTACCGAGAGGCCATCTTCGTCCCGCAGCCCGGCCCGGACTCCGACACCGCCAAGTCGATCGCGGCCAAGCACGTCCTGCCCGCGCGCTAGCCGCCCCCCGAACGGCTCGGCGCTCCCGGCGGACGGCACACGGAGCGGCGCGCGAAAACGTGTGCGCGAGCACCCCTTCCGACCCTGTAGACTTCTTCTCGGCCGGTCGGGGAAACGACAAGTTCCACCGCCGGTCGTGGTGGGTGTAGCTCAGCTGGTAGAGCACCTGGTTGTGGTCCAGGATGTCGCGGGTTCGAGTCCCGTCACTCACCCTCGCCGATCAGCCGGTGACGTCGTCGCAAGACGCGTCACCGGCTGATTCGTTTGTACGGCGGCGGTGGGCCCCCGGGGTCTCACCGCCGGCGAAGGCACGGCCGGCGGCTCCGTGAGGTTCGCCGCGGACCGGCTACGACGACGCGCGCTGCACCAGTTCCGTGGAGAGCACCGCGTGCCGTCGCTCCAGGCCCCGGGACGCGGCCGGCCGGCGGTCGGCGATCTCGGTGAGCAGCAGATCGATCATGGCGCGGCCCATCTCCTGGATGGGCTGGCGGACGCTGGTCAGCGGCGGGTCCATGTGGCGGGCTATGGCGGAGTCGTCGTAGCCCACGAGGGCCACGTCGTCGGGGATGCGGCGGCCCGCCTCGCGCAGCACCTGCCGGGCGCCGGCCGCCATCACGTCCGAGCCGGCGAAGACCGCGTCCAGGTCGGGGCGGCGCTCCAGCAGCACGGACATGGCGCGGCGGCCGCCCTCCTCGGTGAAGTCACCCGGCTCGACGAGGAGTTCGTCCGCCTCCCGGCCCGCGTCGCGTAGGGCGTCGCGGTAGCCGTCGACGCGGCACTGGGCGCCGTACACGTCGAGGCGGCCCGTGATGTGGGCGATGCGGGTGCGGCCCCGGGACAGCAGGTGCTCCACGGCCGAGCGGGCGCCGCCGTAGTTGTCGGAGTCCACGGAGGTGAGCGTCTCGCCGGCCGAGCGGGGGCCGCTGATCACGGCCGGGATCTCCAGCTGGCACAGCATGTCCGGCAGCGGGTCGTCGGCGTGCACGGAGACCAGCAGGACGCCGTCCACCCGGTGGGCCGCCAGGTACTGGGCGAGACGGCGGCGCTCGCGGTCGCTGCCCGCGAAGATCAGCAGCAACTGCATCTCGGTGTCGGCGAGTTCCGAGCCCACACCGCGCAGCATGTCCGAGAAGTACGGTTCTGCGAAGAATCGGGTCTCCGGTTCGGGGACCACGAGGGCGATGGCGTCGGTGCGGTTGGCGGCCAGGGCGCGGGCGGCCGTGTTGGGGACGTAACCCAGCTCGGCGACCGCGGCCTCGACGGCGGCGCGGGTGGCGTCGCTCACCCGGGGCGAGCCGTTGATCACCCGCGAGACCGTGCCCCGGCCGACTCCGGCCCGGGCGGCGACCTCCTCGAGCGTGGGCCGGCCACCGCTCCGGCCCCGCGCTCCGTGGCTTACCATGGGCTCCGCCCCTCTCGACCGACTCGTGGTGCTGGCCTGGAATGTAACAGGACCGTTCGCCGCAGTGACCGTCCCGGGGCGCCCCCACCCTCCGCGTGACCGGCCTCCGGCCCCTCCTCGGCTCCCCGTCCTCCCCTTCCCCGCCGGTCGGCCGGATACCGACGGTGGCCGCCGCCGAGCGCCCTCGGTTAACGCTCAGATAACTGAACACAGTTGTCCGCGTCCGCTCCCTTGACACCCCGGCGCCGACCCGCGACTCTTCAACACATCACTGGTGGGAGCGCTCCCACAGTACCTGACACCTACACAACCCGCACGTTCCCCGCCCGAGCCGCAGCGCGCAAGAACGGGCCCAAACCATGCAGTTGGCCGGGGGGTCGGCACGTCAGGCAACAGGAGGACGCAATGCGCACGAGCATCCGCCGGTCACAGCGGCTGATGGCCCTCGCGGCCGTGGCCGCACTGACCACCGGGCTGCTGGCCGGCTGCGCCAAGGACTCGGACGACGGCTCGTCGGACGGCTCCGGCGGCGGAAACGGCAGTGGCAAGGGCAAGATCACGCTGACCGTCGGCACCTTCGGCGTCTTCGGCTACAAGCAGGCCGGCCTCTACGACGAGTACATGAAGCTCCACCCGGACATCAACATCAAGGAGAACGTCACCACCCGTACCGACGTGTACTGGCCGAAGGTGCTCACCCGCCTGCAGGCCGGCTCCGGCACGGACGACATCCAGGCCATCGAGGTCGGCAACATCACCGAGGCCGTGCAGACCCAGGCGAGCAAGTTCGTCGACCTCGGCAAGCAGGTCGACAAGTCGCAGTGGCTGGACTGGAAGAACGCCCAGGCCACCACGAAGGACGGCAAGCTCATAGGCCTCGGCACGGACATCGGCCCGATGGCCATCTGTTACCGCAAGGACCTGTTGCAGAAGGCCGGGCTGCCGACCGACCGGACCAAGCTCGCCCAGATGTGGAAGGGCGACTGGGCCAAGTACGTCGACGTCGGCAAGCAGTACATGAAGAAGGCGCCCAAGGGCACCAAGTTCGTGGACTCCGCGGCCTCCGTCTACAACGCGGCCCTCGGCGGCGGCGACGAGCGCTACTACGACAAGGACGGCAACGTCGTCTGGGACAAGTCCGACGGCGTGAAGAAGGCCTGGAACGCCGCCATGGACGTCGCCACCAGCGACATGTCGGCGAAGCTGAAGCAGTTCGACCCCACCTGGGACCAGGGCTACGCCAACGCCACCTTCGCCACCGTCGCCTGCCCGGCGTGGATGCTCGGCTACATCGAGCAGAAGTCCGGTGACTCCGGCAAGGGCAAGTGGGACGTGGCGGCGGCGCCCACCGCGGCCAACTGGGGCGGCTCCTTCCTCGGCGTGCCGCTCGCGAGCAAGCACCAGAAGGAGGCCGTCGCGCTGGCCAAGTGGCTGACCGCGCCCGAGCAGCAGGCCAAGGTCTTCGCCAAGCAGGCCAGCTTCCCGTCGACCCCGTCGGCGTACGCGAGCCTGAAGCCGGCCGCGGACACCACGGCGTACTTCTCGAACGCGCCGATCACCCAGATCTTCGCCGACTCGGCGAAGACCATCCCGGTCCAGTACTTCGGCGTCAAGGACCAGCCGATCAACTCCGCGATCACCGACGTCGGCATCCTCCAGGTCGAGCAGAAGGGCAAGTCGCCGTCCCAGGGCTGGGACGCGGCGTCCAAGGAGATCAAGGACGTGCTCGGCCAGTGACCAGCTCCAAGCAGGCTCTCGCGCAACCCGCGGCGAGCGCCGATGCCGCGCCCGGCACCCCGCCGGGCGCGGCCCGGGGCGCTCACGGTCGCGGTACCCCGGCGGGCCCCGACTCCTGGCGCAGCCGGCTGTACCGCTGGGACATGAAGGCGTCGCCGTACGCGTTCGTGTCCCCCTTCTTCATCCTGTTCGGTGCCTTCACCCTGGTCCCGCTGCTGTACACGGCCTGGTACTCGCTGCACGACGTGCAGCTGTCGGCCCTGGACCACCAGACCTGGGCGGGCCTGGACAACTACAAGAACCTGTGGTCCTCGGACTTCTTCTGGAACGCGCTGAAGAACACCCTGACCATCGGTGTCATCTCGACCGTGCCGCAGCTGCTGGCCGCGATCGGGCTGGCGCACCTGCTGAACTACAAGCTGCGCGGTTCCACCGTCTGGCGTGTGGTGATGCTCACCCCGTACGCCACCTCGGTGGCCGCGGCGACCCTGGTGTTCACGCTGCTGTACTCGTGGGACGGCGGCATGGTCAACTGGATCCTGCACTTCTTCGGGGTGAACCCGATCAACTGGCGCGAGTCCGACTGGGGTTCGCAGTTCGCGGTGTCCTCGATCGTGATCTGGCGGTGGACGGGCTACAACGCGCTGATCTACCTCGCCGCCATGCAGGCGATCCCGACCGATCTGTACGAGTCGGCGGCGATCGACGGCGCCAACCGCTGGCAGCAGTTCCGGCACGTGACCATCCCGCAGCTGCGCCCGACGATCCTGTTCACGGTCGTGGTCTCCACGATCGGCGCGACCCAGCTCTTCGGCGAGCCGCTGCTGTTCGGCGGGGTCAGCGGGTCCAAGGGCGGCTCCGAGCACCAGTACCAGACGCTCGGCCTGTACATGTACGACCAGGGCTGGATCATCGGCAACCTCGGCAAGGCCTCCGCGATCGCCTGGTCGATGTTCCTGATCCTGCTGATCATCGCCGCGGTCAATCTGCTGCTCACCCGACGGCTGAGGAAGTCCCAATGACGACCACTGAACTCACCCTGCCCCGGAAGGCCGGCCGTCGCCGGGTGATGGGCGCCGGCAAGCAGCTGCACGCGGGCCCGGTGGCCTACGTGGTGCTCACCGTCTTCGCGCTGGTCTCCCTCGCCCCGCTGGTGTGGACGGCGATCGCCGCGTCCCGCACCGACCGGCGGCTCGCCCAGACCCCGCCGCCGCTGTGGTTCGGCGGCAACCTGTTCGCGAACCTGCAGACGGCCTGGGACCAGGCGGGGCTCGGGACCGCGATGTTCAACTCGGTGATCGTGGCGGGCACGATCACGGTGAGCACGGTGCTGTTCTCCACGCTGGCCGGGTTCGCCTTCGCCAAGCTGCGGTTCCGCTTCTCCAGCCTGCTGTTGCTGCTGACCATCGGCACGATGATGATCCCGCCGCAGCTGGCCGTCGTACCGCTGTACCTGTGGATGTCCGACCTCGGCTGGTCCAACCAGCTGCAGACGGTGATCCTGCCGAGTCTGGTCACCGCCTTCGGCACGTTCTTCATGCGGCAGTACCTGGTGCAGGCGCTGCCGACGGAGCTGATCGAGGCGGCCCGGGTGGACGGGGCGAGCAGCATCCGGATCGTCTGGCACGTGGTCTTCCCCGCGGCGCGCCCGGCCATGGCCGTCCTCGGCCTGCTGACGTTCGTGTTCGCCTGGAACGACTTCCTGTGGCCGATCATCGCCCTGACCCAGCAGAACCCGACGGTGCAGGTGGCCCTGAACTCGCTCGGCACCGGGTACGTCCCGGACCAGGCGGTGATCATGGCCGGCGCCCTGCTGGGCACCCTGCCGCTGCTGATCGCCTTCATCCTCTTCGGCAAGCAGATCGTGGGCGGGATCATGCAGGGCGCGATCAAGGGCTGACGGCACCCCGACGGCTTCGCCGGCGGTCCTCCGCCCCGGGGGCCGGGCCACCGCCGCCCCGGCCCCTTCCCCCTCCTCCTCTTCCGCACCTGCCGCACCAGGTCTCCTACGACCCCAATGGGAGCGCTTCCATGCCTGAACCCGCTACCTCCGTGACCTTTCCTCCCGCCTTCCTCTGGGGCGCCGCGACCTCGGCGTACCAGATCGAGGGGGCGGTGCGGGAGGACGGCCGCACCCCCTCGATCTGGGACACCTTCAGCCATACCCCGGGCAAGACGGCCGGCGGCGACACCGGTGACATCGCTGTCGACCACTACCACCGCTACCGCGACGACGTGGCGCTGATGGCGGAGCTGGGCCTGACCGCGTACCGCTTCTCGGTCTCCTGGTCCCGGGTGCAGCCCACCGGCCGGGGACCCGCCGTCCAGCGCGGCCTGGACTTCTACCGCCGGCTGGTGGACGAGCTCCTCGCCCACGGCATCAAGCCGGCGCTCACCCTCTACCACTGGGACCTGCCCCAGGAGCTGGAGGACGCGGGCGGCTGGCCGCAGCGGGACACCGCCTACCGGTTCGCCGAGTACGCCGAGCTGGTCGGCGCGGCGCTCGGCGACCGGGTGGAGCAGTGGATCACCCTCAACGAGCCCTGGTGCAGCGCGTTTCTGGGTTACGGCTCCGGTGTGCACGCCCCGGGCCGCACCGACCCGGCGGCCTCCCTGCGCGCCGCCCACCACCTCAACCTCGCGCACGGCCTCGCGGCGTCCGCGCTGCGCTCGGTGATGCCGGCCCGCAACGAGGTGGCGATCAGCCTCAACTCCTCGGTGGTGCGGCCGTTTTCGCAGGACCCGGCCGACCTGGCCGCGGCCCGCCGCATCGACGACCTGGCCAACGGCGTCTTCCACGGCCCGATGCTGCACGGCGCGTATCCCGCGTCGCTGCTGCAGGCCACGTCCTCGATCACCGACTGGTCGTACGTCCTCGACGGCGACCTGCGCACGATCAACGTCCCGCTGGACGCCCTCGGCCTGAACTACTACACCCCGGCACTGGTGTCGGCCGCCTCCGGGCAGACCAAGGGCCCCCGGGCCGACGGCCACGGCGCCAGCGCGCACTCCCCCTGGCCGGGCGCCGACGACGTGGTCTTCCACCAGACGCCGGGCGAGCGCACGGAGATGGGCTGGACGATCGATCCGACGGGCCTGTACGACCTGATCCAGCGCTACACCCGCGAGGCCCCCGGGCTGCCCCTCTACATCACCGAGAACGGCGCGGCCTACGACGACAAGCCCGACCCCGACGGCCGGGTGCACGACCCGGAGCGCATCGCCTATCTGCACGGCCATCTCGCGGAGGTCCGCCGCGCCATCGCCGACGGCGCCGACGTCCGCGGCTACTACCTGTGGTCCCTGATGGACAACTTCGAGTGGGCGTACGGCTACGGCAAGCGGTTCGGCGCGGTGTACGTGGACTACGCGACGCTGGAGCGGACGCCGAAGTCCAGCGCGCGGTGGTACGGCGAGGCGGCGCGCACGGGGACGCTGCCTCCGGTGGAGGACGCGGCCTGAGACACCAGGAAGGGGCGCGGCAATCCCCCCGGAGTGCCGCGCCCCTTCAGCGTGGGTGCGTCAGTTGAACGCGCCGAACGCCTTCGAGAAGGCGAACTTGTCCTGGAGGATCGAGCTGCAGGTGGCGTCGGCGGAGTTCTTCGCGCCGCCGTCGCACTGCTTGTCACGGGCGGCGGACCACATCGACAGCCCGCCGAGGCCCTTGGACTTGGCGAAGTTCACCAGCTGGGTGGCGTCGTCCACCTTGAACACCTCGGAGGAGACGTCGTTGACGCCGATCATCGGGGTGACGGCGACCGTCTTCCACGCGGCGGAGTCGGACAGCCCGAGCACGCTCTTGACCTGGGCCTGGGTGGCGGTCGCGGCCTGCTGGGCGTAGTCGCCCATGTCGCCGTTGTACGAGGCGCCGTAGTCCATCGCCATGATGTTGACGGTGCCGATCCTCACGCCGTTGGACTTGGCGTCGGACAGCAGGTTCACCCCGTCCTGGGTGAGGCCCTCGGGCATCACGGGGAGGGTGAAGGAGACGTCCAGGTCCGGGTGCTGCTGCTGGAGCTTGGCGATGGCCTGGGCGCGGCGGGTGTTGGCGGCGGTGTTGGGCAGCGCGCCGCCCTCGACGTCGAAGTCGACCTTGGTCAGCTTGAACGCGTCGATCGCCTTGCCGTAGGCCGCGGCCAGCGCGTCCGCGGAGGAGCAGGTGGTGGCCAGTTCGGAGCCGGAGGCGCCGCCGAAGGAGACCCGCACGTCACCGCCCTTGGCGCGCAGCGAGCCGATCTGCGCGGCCACCGCGTCGCTGGTCAGGTCGGTCACGCCGCCCCACTTGGGGGTGCAGCCGCCGCCGTCGGTGACGAAGGCGAGGTTGTAGTTCTTCACGCCGGTCGCGTCGGCCGCGCCGACCAGGTCGAAGGCCGGGTACAGCGAGGTGTCGACGTACGGGGCGAAGCCGGCGGAGGCGGTGGTGCCGCTGCCGGTGGTCTGGGACGCGGTCGGCGTGGGGGCGCTGCTCTTGGTCGGGGTGGGCGTGGGGGTGGCGGTCGGCGACGGGGACTGGGTGGGGCGGCCGCTGGGCTCCGGGGTGGCGCCGCCGTCCGCGGAACACTGTGCGTTGCCGATACGACAGCCCGTCGGGTCGCCCTTGCCGTCGACCACGAAGCCGACGGTCACCGACTTGCCGGCGGCGAGGCCGTCGGTGTCCCACTTCGCGGGCTTCACGGTGACGTGCGAACCGCTGACGCTCGACTCGCCGTTCCACAGCGAGCTGAGCTTGGCGCCCGCCGGGAGGTCGAACTCCAGGGTCCAGGTCTTCTCGGCCTGGCCGCTGTTGTTGGTGACGACGTACTGCGCGGTGTAGCCGGTCGACCAGTCGCTGGTCTTGGTGTACGCGGCGTTCACGCCGGCCGCGTTGGCGGTGCCGGTGAGCACGAGAGCGCCGCCGCCGACCACGGCCGCGGCCACGAGAGAGCCGATCGCCTTGTTCCTGCCGCTGATCCTGCGCCGGTGCGTGGTCATGGGCGTGCCTGCCTTCGCTGTTCAGGGGGGTGGGGTGCGGCAGCACGCTAGCGATGTGGAATCGGGCAAATGGCCTGATCGGGACGGGGATTGCAGACCTTAGGGTTCGCTTAAGGAAGGGATCGGGGACGATTAATGGTCGAGACCAGTCGCGACCGGTTTGCGCAGTCGGCGGCGGCGCATCCGGTGTCCCCGCCCGGCCGGTTTGCGGCCGTCCAGCTGGAACCAGATCCGCACCTCGGTGCCGCCCAGCACCGAGGAGCCGATGCGGACGTCGCCGCCGGTGGACTCGGCGAGCCGGCGCACGATGTCCAGGCCGAGGCCGGTGGAGCCGGCGGTGCCGGAGCCGCGGCCGCGGGCCATCGCCGCCTCCGGGTCGGGTATGCCGGGGCCCGCGTCGGAGACCAGCACGATCACCGCGTCCTCGCCGTTGTGCACGTCCACCGCGAAGGCGGTGCCCTCGGCGGTGTGCCGGAACACATTGCCGAGCAGGGCGTCGAGCGCGGCGGCCAGATCGGCGCGGGCCACGGGTATCCGCACCGGCCGCTCCACGCCTGCCAGCCGCCACTTGCGGCCCTCGTCCTCGGCGAGCGCGGACCAGAACTCCATGCGCTCACGCACCACTTCGGCCGCGTCGCAGCCGGCGCCGGGCCCGGGCGCGGCCGTCTGCGGTTTGGCCTCGCGGGCCGTGCGGATGATGGTGTCGACCTCGCGCTCCAGCTGGGCGACGGCGGCCCGGGTCTGCTCGGCGGCCGGTCCGCCGCCCAGCGAGGCCGCGTTGAGCCGCAGCACGGTGAGCGGGGTGCGCAGCCGGTGCGAGAGGTCGGCTGCCAGTTCCCTTTCGTTGGCGAGGAGCTGGACGACCTGGTCGGCCATGGAGTTGAACGCGACCGCCGCGAGGCGGAGTTCGGTGGGCCCGTCCTCCGGCACCCGCGCGCCCAGCTTGCCCTCGCCCAGTTCGTGCGCGCCTTCGACCAGCCGCTGGGCGGGCTGCACCATGCGCACCCCGAGCCGGTCGGCGACGGCGACCGAGCCGACGATCAGGGCGAGGCCGACGGCCGCGAGCACCGCCCAGGCCGTGCCGACGCCGTTGGTGACCTCGGACTCGGGGACGTAGACCTCGACGACCGCGATGTCGCCGGAGCCGAGCGCGACCGGCTGGAGCAGGGTGGAGCCGCCGGCCACCGTGGTCGTGGAGGCCCGGCCCATTCTCCGTACGGCCTGGATGTCGCGGTCGGCGGCGCGCTGCCGGCCGATGTCGAGCGCGGACCGGCCGCCGTCGGCGGGCAGATGCACGGCCATCCCGGAGTCGGCGCCGGCCGAGGCCACGACCCGCTCCAGCTTGTCCCGGTCGGTGGTGATGGACAGCGCGGGCGCGACCGCGGCGGCCTCCCGCTCGGCGTTGGAGAACGCCCGGTCGCGGGCCATCTCCTTGACGACCAGGCCGAGCGGGACCGCGAAGGCGACCACGACCATCGTGGTGACCGCCAGGCAGACCTTGACCAGGGCCCACCTCATCGCGCCGGCTCCCCGTCCGCCGAAGGCTCCGTGGGCGGTTCGAGCTTCACGCCGACGCCCCGGAGCGTGTGCAGATAACGGGGCCGGGCGGCCGTCTCCCCCAATTTGCGGCGCAACCAGGACAGATGGACGTCGATGGTCTGGTCGTCGCCGTACGACTGCTGCCAGACCTCGGCGAGGAGCTCCCGGCGCGGGACGACGACCCCGGGCCGGCCGGCGAGGAAGGCGAGCAGGTCGAACTCGCGGCGGGTGAGGTCGAGGCGGGCCCCGTCCAGCTCGGCCTGGCGGCGCAGCGGATCGACGGTCAGCCCGCCGACCCGGAGCACGGAGGAGGGCGGGGCCTCCGCGCCGGTGGAGCGGGCCCGGCGCAGCACGGCCGCGATCCGCGCCGAGAGGTGCTCCACGGAGAACGGCTTGGTCAGGTAGTCGTCCGCACCGGCGTTCAGCAGCCGGACGATCTCCGACTCGTCGTCCCGGGCGGTGGCGATGATGACGGGGACGTCGGTGATGCCGCGGAGCATCTTCAGTGCCTCGGAGCCGTCCAGGTCCGGCAGTCCGAGGTCCAGGATGACCACGTCGAATCGGAAATGGGCGACCTCGCGCAGCGCCTCCAGTGCCGTACCGACGCTGCGCACGGTGTGTGCGGCCTCGGTCAGGTGCCGGATGAGCGCCGAGCGTACGAACTGGTCGTCCTCGACCACGAGCACACTTGCCATGCGCCGCACCGTACGCCATACGGCCCACACCCGGCTGGCGCCTGTGGATAACCCGGGACATGTGCGCACGGCGGTCCCCCTGGGGCAGTATGGCCCGCGATGCGCAGAGGACTCGTACACGTACTGGCGTGGCTGCTCGCGACGGGAGCGGCGGTCACGCTGTCGTGGTGGGGCGTGCACACGGTGATGGCCGGGACGGCGTACGACCCCCCGCGCGCCCTGCCGGTCACGGCCGCCGGCGCGACGGCTCAGGGCTCCAAGCCCCTGCCCTCGCCGACGCCTGACCCGTCCCCGTCGCGGCGGCCGTCGAGCACCCCGACGGCACCGGCCGCCACCCCCACCCGGTCCCCGAGTCCCACACCCACCCCCGCGTCCTCCCCCTCCGCGTCCGCGTCCGGCCAGGTCAAGTCGTACGACACCGACGGCGGCCGGGCGGTGTTCGATCTGGGCACGGCCGACGCCACGCTCGTCTCGGCGACTCCGGGGACCGGCTGGTCGATGCAGGTGTGGAAGACCGAGACCTGGATCCGGGTGGAGTTCACCCGGGACACGGACCGGGTGTCGGTGTTCTGCACCTGGCACGACGGGCCGCCGCACGTGGAGATCGGGAACTACTGAGCCACGCCCGCTGCAAGACGCAGGATCACCGGAACACCGACGGCGGCGGGGCCGGGGAGGCCACCGCCGCTTCGTCCGTCACGGGGGCCGCGCCGCCGGTGAAGTCCCTGAGCTGCTTGCCGTGTTCGACCCGGGCCGGGTGCGGGTCGGAGGCGGCCCGGCGGGTCAGTTCGGGCAGCGGGAGCGGGGCGTCGGAGGCGACCAGGACGGCGTTGCCGAAGCGCTTGCCGCGCAGCACGGCGGAGTCGGCGATCAGCGCGAGTTCGGCGAACCGGGCGGCGGCGGTGGCGATCTGGCCGCGCAGATGGGCCAGCGGCGGGCCGTCGGCGAGGTTGGCGGCGTAGACCCCGGACGGCTTCAGGGCGCGGCGGACCTCGTCCAGGAACTCGGTGGAGGTCAGGTGGGCCGGGGTGCGGGCGCCGCTGAACACGTCGGCTATGACCAGGTCCGCCCAGCCGTCCGGCACCTTGGCCAGGCCCGCGCGGGCGTCCGCCGACCGCACCCGGATCCGGGCCGCGGGGTCCAACGGCAGCTCCCGGCGGACCAGTTGGACCAGGCTCGCGTCCCGCTCGACGACCTGCTGGGTGGACCGGGGCCGGGTGGCTGCGGTGTACCGGGCGAGGGTGAGGGCGCCGCCGCCGAGGTGCACGGCGTGCACGGGCCGTCCGGGCGGGGCGACGAGGTCGATGACATGGCCGAGGCGGCGCTGGTACTCGAAGGACAGATACCCGGGGTCGTCCAGGTCGACGTGCGACTGGGGCGCGCCGTCGATCAGCAGGGTCCAGGCCCGGCTGCGGTCGGGGTCGGGGACGAGCTGTGCGAGCCCGCCGTCGACCGCCTCCACGACGGCCTCGGCGGCGGACGGCCCGCGTCGCGTGCGCCGCGCGTCCCGTGTGTTCCTGGACCTGCCCATCGGACCATTTTCGCAGGCCGGCCACTCCGGCGCCCGGCCGGGCGGTCCGCAGGCTCGCTGCGGCGGCCCCGGGCGGTGGCGCTACCTGCAGCTGTCGGCCGCCTCGATCATCCGGGCCGCCTCCCCGAGGGCCCGGCGCAGCACGGTCGGGTCGGTGGCGAGATCCGCCTCGCCGGGCGGCAGCAGCCAGTCGGAGCCCTCCACCGGCGGCTCGGGGTTCAGCCGGAGCCCGCGTCCGTCGGTCCGCGTGCAGGTGCTGCCGGGCACGTCCCAGCCGGCCGCGGTGCCCGCCGGGACGAGGAAGCCGAGGGTGGCGCCGCCGTCGTGCAGCACGGGGCCCACCGCGTCACCGGCGCCGCGCCGCAGGATGTCGACCGCCTCCAGGCCCTGCCGGGCCGGCACCGTCACGAGGTCGCACGCCGACGCGTCCCTCACGGCCCTGGACGGCGGCGCACACGCTTCGTTGCTCTGGCGGGACTCCCCGGTCTCCATGACGTCCTCCACCACACAGCCCTGTTGCGGTCCACCGGGTTCAACGCGCGAGCACGTCAACGGCTACGGCCGAAGTGCGCCGCAAAGGATGGCACTTCATGGCAGATCGTGGATGAGATATCCGGTTTGTAGCCAAACACAGCGTGGCGGGTCCCTCACAGCAGGTACGTTCATGCCCGCCGGAACCAGGGCGTCACTCGGACAACTCGTCACGAACCCGTCCCGGTTCCGGCATGGTTCGACGGTTCGCACGAGAGGACCCGGCCATGGCGTCGTCAACCGTGACCTCGTCACAGCCCGACCGGCCACCCCGGCCGAACCTCGCCTTCCGGCAACTGCGCGGCAGGCGCTCACCGGCCGAGTTCGCGGCGCTCGTACGGCGCGCCGCGCGCGAGATCGGTGAGCGGGTGAGCTGTGACGCGCGTTACGTCGGCAGGGTGGAGGCGGGTGAGATCCGCTGCCCCAACTACGCCTACGAACGGGTGTTCCTGCACATGTTCCCCGGCCGCACGCTCACCGACCTGGGCTTCGCTCCCCGCTCGTCCGTCCGCGGCCGCGCCGCGCGTACGACGGCGGACGCGGCCGGGGAACTCGCCGCCGAGGCGCCCGCTGAGTCGGCCGGGACCGTCGATCCGTATGACCCGCAGGACCCGTGCGGCGCGCCAGGACCGTACGCGAACGACCACCTGAACCACGAGGAGAGCGACGTGCTGCGTCGCGCATTCATGACCGGCGGAGGCGCCACGGTGGCCGCCGCCACGCTGGGCCCGCTGGGGCTCGCCACGGACGCCGCGCCGGCGGCCCGCCCCCCGCACCGGCCCGGCGGCCCCGAGGCGGCCGCCCTGGAGGAGGCCGTCCGGCGGATCCGGCTGCTCGACGACCGGCACGGCGCGGACGGCCTCTACCGGCGCGCGGCGGCTCCGCTGCGCGCGGCCTACGCCCTGCTGGACGCCGGCGCGACCCGGCAGACCACCGCCGACCGGCTGCACGCGGGCGCCGGTGAACTCGCCATCTCCGTGGGCTGGCTGGCGCACGACTCGGGCCGCTTCGAGGACGCCCGCTCGCACTACGCGGAGGCGCTGGCCACGGCCCGCATGACCGGCGACCAGGGGCTGGAGGCGCACGCCTTCTGCAACACCGCGTTCCTGGCGCGGGACGCCGGCCGGCCCAGGGAGGCGGTGCGCGCCGCGCAGGCCGCCCAGCGCGCGGCGGCTCCGCTGGGCTCGGCGCGCCTGATGTCCCTGCTCGCGCTGCGCGAGGCGGGCGGCTGGGCGGGGCTCGCCGACCGCACCGGCTGCGAACGGGCGCTGGCCCGCGCGCAGGCCCTCTTCGCCCGGGGCCGCTCGGACGCCGACCCGGAGTGGATGAGCTTCTACGGCGAGGCCGAGCTGGAGGGGCTGGAGGCGCAGTGCTGGTCCACGCTGGGCGACTGGCGGCGGGCGTCGCGGCACGCGTACCGCGCGGCCGAGCTGCAGGATCCGCACTTCACCCGGAACATCGCGCTCTACACGGCGGAGCTGGCCGACGACCTCGCCCGTGAGGGGCGGCCGGACGAGGCGGCCGCCGCGGGGCTGCGCGTGCTGTCCCTGCTGGACCAGGTCCAGTCGTCCCGCATCCAGGGCATGCTGGCCGGCACCGCGCGCGTGCTCCTGCCGCACCGGCGGGCGTCGGGGGTGTCGGAGTTCCTGGAGCGGCACGCGTCGATGCCGCGGGCGGCGCGGGTCTGACGGCCGTCAGCGCGAGCGGCACGCCTCGATGCCGTGAGCGGCGCGGGCCCGACGGCCGTCAGTGCACCAGGTGCCCGAGGTCGTTCCAGCTCTCGATCGCCGGCTCGCCGTAGGCCCAGCCGAGGACCGACAGCGAGGTCGGGTTGAGGCGGATCCGCGCGGCGAAGTCCAGCGGGAGGCCCAGCCAGCGCGCGCCTATGGAGCGCAGGATGTGGCCGTGGGCGAAGACCAGGACGTCACGGTCGGCCGAGCGGGCCCACGCCACCACCTCGTCCGCGCGTGCAGTCACCTCGGCGATGCTCTCGCCCTGGGGCACCCCGTCCCGCCAGATCAGCCATCCCGGGCGCACGGCCTGGATCTCGGCCGGGGTCAGGCCCTCGTAGGCGCCGTAGTCCCACTCCAGGAGCGTGTCCCAGGTGGTGGCGCGGTCGCCGAAGCCGGCCAGCTCACAGGTCTCACGCGCGCGTGCCAGCGGGCTGGTGCGCACCTCCGCTTCCGGCAGCCCGTCCAGCGGGGCCCGGTGCAGGCGTTCGCCGAGCAGCTTGGCTCCCCGCCGGCCCTCCTCCAGCAGCGGCACGTCGGTCCTGCCGGTGTGCTTGCCGGACAGCGACCAGTCCGTCTGTCCGTGCCGGGCCAGCAGGATGCGCGGTGCCATGGGAGACCTTTCCGGAAGCGGGACGCCACACAGACGTCGTGAAAACAAGAAAAGACGACTTCTCCATCATCGCGTACACCCCGCCGGGGCAACCCGGGGGGCGATCTCGGCGTCTTTGTGGGCCGGAGCGCCCTCATGGGCGGGATACGCACACCGTAAAGTGGCACGGTCGCCCGCCGGGGCGCGCCGCACAGCAGAAGGGGGAGGGCGATCGGATGCCGCAGACCGAGACACCGGCCACCGAGGAGGCCCGTACCCGGCTGCGCTGGTGGACCGAACTGCCACTGATCGTCCTGGTCTACGGCTGCTACTCGGCCGGCCGGCTCCTCGTCCGCGGTGACGTCTCCTCCGCCGTCGACCACGGCCTGGCGATCCTGCGCTTCGAGCAGGACCTGCACCTGAACGCCGAGCATCCGCTCAACCGGCTGTTCACCCGCGAGCCGTGGCTCGGCGTGCCGGCCGACTTCTGGTACGCCTCGCTGCACTACGTGGTCACGCCCGCCCTGCTGGTCTGGCTGTTCCGGGCCCGCGCCGAGCACTACCGGCGGGCCCGCACCTGGCTGATGACGTCCACGTTCATCGGCCTGATCGGCTTCACCCTGCTGCCGACCTGCCCGCCCCGGCTGCTCTCCGACGGGCACGGTTTCGTGGACACCATGGCGCACTACAGCTCGTACGGCTGGTGGGGCGGCGACGCGAGCGCGCCGCGCGGCCTGGGCGGCATGACCAACCAGTACGCGGCCATGCCGAGCCTGCACGTCGGCTGGGCGCTGTGGTGCGGGCTGATGCTGTGGCGGCACGGCGGCACGCGCGTGGCGAAGATCCTCGGGGTGCTCTACCCGCTGGGCACCGCGCTCGTGGTCATGGGCACCGCCAACCACTACCTCCTCGACGCGGTCGCGGGTGTCGCCGTGATGGGTGTCGGCGCCCTGCTCGCGCCGCGGGTGATGCGGGCCGTGGACCTGGTCCGGGCCCGCCTGCTGCCGCGCACCGCACCGGTCGCGCCGGGCGCCGGTTCCCCGATTGTCAGTGCCGGATGCCAGACTTCCGCGGGTGAGCGATTTCCACGGCAGCGCCAGGCGCAGCTCGACGCCGGGGCCGAACCGGACACCTCCCCCAGCGACGCGGGAGAAGGGGCTCCGGCACCGGCTCGCTGAGCTGCGCGGTCCCGACGTACCGGCCAAGGCCCTGGACGCGCGCGCCCTCGCGGCACTCGCCGCGAACCCCGGGTGCGCGCGGCGGGCGATCCTGGACGGCGCCGGAGTGGACAAGGCACGGCTGGCGAGCGCGCTGGGCGCGCCGTCCGCGTTCGGGCAGTCGCAGTTCGCGCTGACGCGCGGCAACGCGTTCGAGGCGAAGGTGAAGGCGGACGGCGGCGCGGAGCTGCTCCGGCTGGCGCACGCCCGCCTCGACCCCGGCGCGGCACCGCCCGAGGGAGCGGCCGTGCCGGACCTGACCGCGCACGGCCCCGAGGGCCGCACGGCCCGTACGGCGCTGGCGCTGCGCGAGGCCGCGCGGGCGGGCGGCTGGACCCTGCTGGACCACCCGATGCTGGCGCTGGACGTGGCCGGCTCGCTCGCCTTCCTGGAGCCGGACGCGGTGGTGGTGCACCCGGACGGCAGCTGGTCGGTGGTGGAGATCAAGTCCTTCCCGATGCTGGACGGTTCGGCGGACCCGGCGAAGGTCGGCGCGGCGGCCCGGCAGGCGGCGGTGTACGTGCTGGCCCTGGAGGAGGTCGCCGCCCGCCTCGACCCGGTTCCGGTCGTACGGCACCGGATCCTCCTGGTGTGCCCCAAGGACTTCTCCAACCTGCCCGCGGCATCCGCCGTCGACATCCGCAAGCAGCGCGCGGTCACCGCCCGCCAGCTGGCGCGGCTCACCCGGATCGAGGAGATCGCCGGGTCCCTTCCGGAGGGCACGTGCTTCGCGCCCGACCGCAGCGCCGAGGAGCTGACGGCGTCCGTCGAGGCGGTCCCGGCGACGTACGCACCGGAGTGCCTGTCCGCCTGCGAGCTGGCCTTCCACTGCCGGGAACGCTCCCGCGAGGAGGGCGCCGTCACCCACCTGGGCCGACCGCTGCGCGCGGAACTGGGCGGGCTGACCACGGTCGCGGACGTCCTCGCAGCGGCCCACGGCGAGACCGGCGACCCGACCGACCCAACGGTCACGGCCCTGCGCCGGGCGGCGGCCCTACGAGCGGAGGCCCTGCGGGCTGTGGACGGAGCGGCCGTGCGCACCGAGACCCTGCGGGCTGCGGCCGAAGGCGAAGTAGCCGAATCCACCCACCCGGCGGCCGGGACGTCGGCGGAGGTGGGCGTGTGTCGCTGATCGCCGCCCTTGCCCGGCTCGAGGCCGTCGAGAGCGGGCGGGCGCAGCCCGCCGCGACCGTCCGGCACCGGCATCTGTCGGCGCGCCCGCTGGTGTTCGTGCCGCTCACCACCGCCGGTGAGGCCGGCGCCCCGCTCGGCGCGCTGGTCGGCACCGACCGGGACGCGCCGCGTCTGCTGGTCGTGCCGCAGCCGCGCGACCGTGATCTGCGCTTCGCCTTCCTCGCCGAGCTGGCCGACGTCGTCCTGCCGTACATCGACTCCTACGCCGAGTCCGTGGAGGCGGCCGAGCGCACCGAGACCGACCCGGAGACCGGCAAGCGGGTCAAGGTCGAGGTCGAGCTGTGCTCGGACGCCCCGCAGCTGATCGTGCCGAGCCGCGCGGGCCTGGACTTCGTACGGCTGCTGGGCCGCTCGATGCGGTTCCGCCGGACCGCCGAGCAGGACCCGGAGGCCCCCTATCCGGCACCGCCCCGGGTGCCGCTGCTCGGCCGCTGGCTGACCCACTACGGCGAGCGGTCCCGGGTCCCCGGCTCCTCGCTGCTGCTGGCCCTCACCGACGTCCTCTCCCGGCACTGGGCGACCGGCCAGTCCAGCCTGGAGGACCAGCACCTGGGCGCACTCCTCGCCTGGATCGACCCCCCGGAGGGGACCGACGGCGCCGAGGCGGCGCGCCGGGCCGAGCTGGCCCGGGACGCGGCCGGCCGGCTGCTGTGCCCGCCGGCCGGTCCCGCCACCGACCCGGCGTTCGACAACAAGCTGCTGGCCCCGGCCATCGAGCGCTACGACCGCGCGCGCACCGCGCTCGCCGCCGCCGAGGACGCACCGGCCGCCGACGACCGGCTGGCCGCGCTCACGGCGGCCGAGCGGGCGATCCGCGACCTGGTGGCGAGCGTCACCCGGCCCACCTGGGACGCGGTGTGGCGGGGCCTGGACCTGCTGCGGGCGCTGCCGGAGGGCGCGCATGTCGAGGAGCGCTGGACCCGCGACCGCTGGTCCTTCACCGGCCACCGCGACCGGGTCCTGGCCGGCGAGCCCCCGCAGCCGCGCCGGGACGACGCGGTGACGGCGGCGAACAAGCTGGCCGCGCGCGAGCGCGAGCAGGCCCGGCTGGAGGCGCAGGAGGCGCTGGACGATCCGCTGGTGATGGCGGGGCGACGGCTGGCCGGGGAAGCCTTCGCGGGCGAGGTGACCGATGTCGTCATGGCCTACAGCGAGGGCAAGCGGCCGAGCCCGCGCCCGCTGGTGACGGTCCGCACGGACGACCGGCCGCATCTCGCCGAGCGCGCGAAGGTGTACCGCTCGCTGAACGGCAAGCCGCAGTCGGCGGAGTTCGCCGGGTACGAGGACTCGCCGGACGGGGGTGTGCTGGTCCTGCGCGTCCTGGACAAGATGGGCCGCGGCAAGGAGCCGGAGCCCGGTTCGGTGCCGGAGAAGGGCGACCGGGTCTGCTTCACGCTCTTCGAGCACGAGCAGCGCGGCGGCGCCAAGCTGCCCGACCCGGAGGAGACGCCGTGGACGCACGGCGGCCCGCCGGGTGAGCCCGCGCCGGAGGCCCCGGACACCGTGACCGAGGAGGACGTGCTGTGACGACGGTCGACTTCGACCCCTCGGCCGCCGCGGCCCGCGCCACCGACGCGATCCTCCACGACACCCTGCACGGCACCGAGCGCGGTGTGGTCGTGGACTCCCCGCCCGGCGCGGGCAAGTCGACGCTCGTGGTGCGCGCGGCCCTCGAACTGGCCGATGCCGGGCGCCCGCTGATGGTGGTGGCCCAGACGAACGCCCAGGTGGACGACCTGGTCCTGCGGCTCGCCGAGAAGAACCCGCAGCTGCCGGTCGGCCGCCTGCACAGCAGCGACACCGACCCCTACGACAAGGCGCTGGACGACCTGCCGCAGGTCCGCACGTCCGCGAAGGCGGCCGACCTGAACGGCCTGCCGGTGGTCCTGTCCACGGCGGCGAAGTGGGCGCACGTGAAGGCCGACGAGCCGTGGCGGCACGCGATCGTGGACGAGGCGTACCAGATGCGCTCCGACTCCCTGCTCGCCGTGGCCGGCCTGTTCGAGCGGGCGCTGTTCGTGGGCGACCCCGGGCAGCTGGACCCGTTCGCGATCGTCGGCAGCGAGCAGTGGGCGGGCCTGTCGTACGACCCCTCGGCCTCCGCCGTGACGACCCTGCTGGCCCACAACCCGACGCTCCCGCAGCACCGGCTCCCGGTCTCCTGGCGCCTGCCGGCCTCCGCGGCGCCCCTGGTCTCGGACGCCTTCTACCCCTACACGCCCTTCCGCAGCGGCACCGGCCACGGCGACCGCCGCCTCGCCTTCGCCGTGCCCTCCGACGGCTCCGGCCCGGACCGGGTGATCGACGAGGCCGCGGAGTCCGGCTGGGGCCTGCTGGAGCTGCCGGCCCGGCACACCCCGCGCACGGATCCGGAGGCGGTGCGGGCGGTGGCCGCGGTCGTACGGCGGCTGCTGGACCGGGGCGGCGCGGCGGTCTCCGAGCGCTCGGACGACCCCACCCCGCTCACCGCCGACCGCGTCGCCGTCGGCACGGCGCACCGCGACCAGGCGGCGGCCATCCGCGCGGCGCTCGCCGAGCTGGGCGTCGCGGACGTCACGGTCGACACCGCGAACCGTCTGCAGGGCCGGGAGTACGACGTGACGGTCGTCCTGCACCCGCTCTCCGGCCGTCCCGACGCCACCGCGTTCCACCTGGAGACCGGCCGCCTGTGCGTCCTGGCCTCCCGTCACCGCCACGCCTGCATCGTGGTCTGCCGCGCCGGCGTCGGCGACCTCCTGGACGCCTACCCGTCCACGGAACCGGTCCAGCTGGGCACCCTGGTGAAGTTCCCGGACGGCTGGGAGGCGAACCACGCGGTTCTGGCGCACCTGGCAGAACACCGGGTGAGCTGGCGGCCGTGACGGTCTGTTCCGCCTCTGTCCGACAGCAGCCCGCACGGCTGGGAAGCGAACCACGCGGTACCCGCGCACCTGGCAGAACACCGGGTGAGCCGGCGGCCGTGACGGGTCCGGGGTGATCGGCCGCCGCGGGGGGAGCTTCGGACGGGGCGGCCTCTTGCGGGGGCGCGGGACAATGGACGGTGGCCCACCTGAAGGCGGTGCCCAGCGAACCGTACGAGGAGGAGACAAGACATGGCGGAGCCCACGCCGCGTCGCAACGAACCGCGGCTACGCCCCGCGCCTCTGATCTTCGAGCCCGCGGAGGCGGCCGCCGATCCCGAGCACTTCTTCGACCTGGAGTCGATCGAGGATCCGCGGGCGCTGCTGGCCCGGGCCACGGAGCTGACCCAGGCGTTCCGCGCGGCCGCCGACCGGGCCGTGGAGTTCCAGGCCATCGCCGCGGCCCAGCTCGCCGACCCGCGCCGGTTCGACCGGCTGACCCCGGCGGACATCGCCGAGCGGGCGGAGTGGACCGAGGACTACGCGAAGAAGATGGTCGAGTTCGGGCGGGACCTGATGCGGGGCAACGCCGAGGGGCGGACGTCCCCGGATCCGGTGTGAGTCCACGCCCTGTGTGATTCCGGCAGTAACCCGTCTGGCATATGCCAGGCGGGCAAGATACTCCTCCCTCGCCTTCCCTGTCCCGGTTTTCGGCAACTCAGAAGGACCGTTCGCTCACGCCCGGTATACCTGAGTGTCATGAGCAGCGCACCGAACGTGACCCGAGTCACCTCCGACGGCGTCGACTGGCTCGCCTCGGCGGCGACGTACCCGCGCAGCACGGTCGCCCTCTGGGAGGAGCGCCCGGACGCCCCGGTGGTCCTGCCCTGCGGCACCGCCTTCGACGTGGTCAGCGCCCCGGCGATCTTCGGCCGCCGGATGCTGGACCGGCTGTGGGACGACGGCCCCGGCTCGGGACCGGTCGCGGTGTTCCGGGGCCGCGTGCTGCTGTTCGCCGCGCCGGGCACGGCACAGCGGCTGCCCTCGCTGCTGGCCTGGGAGGAGTGGGGCTCGAACCGTACGGAGGCGGTGCCGCCGCTGCTGTGCCACGGCACGGGCGACGCGGTGACCGTCCCGGCGCCGACCGGCTGCGACACCCCCGGCGACTCACGCTGGCTGGTCGCCCCGGACACGCGTCACCCCTGGCTGCCGGGGCCGGAGGTGGTCCTCTGGGCGGCCGTCCGAGCGGCCCGCGAGGCGGTGCGCATATCGATTTTTCCTCCCGCCGACCAGGATGCTAATGTCTACGACGTCAGCAGGCGCCGCTAGCTCAGTTGGTTAGAGCAGCTGACTCTTAATCAGCGGGTCCGGGGTTCGAGTCCCTGGCGGCGCACGATGGCGATGGCGAGGCATGTCCGCGGAAAAGCGCGGACCGGCCTCGCCATCGTTGGTTTTGCGCGGCTTCGCCGCGCGTTGTGGGGGCTTCGCCACCCACACCCCCATGGCTCCGTGAACCGGGGCCGAGAAGCGCCGGCCGGTGGAACGTCGGTCGAAAAGCGCCGGGTCGCTGCACAGGGGCCGAGAAAGCGCGCCGGGGTGGCGATGGCGAGGCATGTCCGCGGAAAAGCGCGGACCGGCCTCGCCATCGTTGGTTTTGCGCGGCTTCGCCGCGCGTTGTGGGGGCTTCGCCACCCACACCCCCATGGCTCCGTGAACCGGGGCCGGGAAGCCCCGGGACAGTGATCGTCAGCCGGAAACGGTCTGGGTGATGCGTACCGTCCAGGCTCCCGACGGGGTTCTGTCCTCCACACCCACCGTGACGCCCGTGCCGGGGACGGTGAAGGTTTCGCCCAGGGCTACCGGGGCGTCGGCGAGGGGTGGGTAGACCGAGGTCTCCCAGCAGGCCTCGGTGTGCGGGTGGGCGTCGACGACCTCGATCGGGCCGCCGCCGGACTCCGCTCCGCTGCTGATCCGGTACACCAGCACCCCCTGCCGGCAGGACGTCCGGTCGTTGCCGGCCGTGCCGCGCGCCTCGAAGCCGAGGACGCTGTCGGGGCCGGTGCGCACCAGCGCCAGCTTCACCCCGTGCCCGAGGCCGAAGGCCGGCGCGCCCGCCGTGCCCTGCACCGGGATGCCGGGCCCCGCCTCCAGGGGCTCCAGGGTCAGCCGGGTCGGGCCGGCGCCGCGCACGCACACCACCTGGCGCGGATCCAGCCAGCCCAGCTTCCACCGGTGCCAGGCGAAGAGATCCGGCGCGAGCCCGAACTGGCTGCCCATCAGATCCCAGTCACCGACGTAGGTGTCCCAGTCGCCCTTGCCGTCGACCGGGCGGTGATAAAGGTCGGGCAGGTCGAAGAGATGGCCGGTCTCGTGGGCGAGGACGAGCCGGTCCGGCGGATGCTTCTCGAACACGGTGACGACCCGGCGCACGTCCGTGCCGTCGACGTGCATGGGCGTGTCCAGGTTGATGACCTTCGTGGCGTCCGAGTCGACGCCGGGCGCGTCCGGATCGGCGACGAAGTACACGACCTGGTAGCGGGAGAAGTCGACCTCCTTGTCGGCCACCTTGAACGCGTCGTGCAGATAGGCGGCCCGGTCGTCCGCGTCCCAGTCCCGCTTCATGGCGTACGCCGTGGACGGCCTGGGCATGTGCAGCCAGTGCGTCAGCGGATGCGGGCGCAGGGTGAAGCGGCCGTAGGAGGCCTGGGCGTAGTAGCGGCTGGTGGCCGGGAAGTGGTCGGCCGTCAGATCGGCGGGAGTGGTGCGCGGGGCGGCGTCCGGGAAGGACAGGAACACCATCACGGCGTCGATCGTGCCGGCCGGATGGCTGTAGTCCGGGTTCCAGCTGTCCACGCCCTCGGAGTGGTGGGCGGCGGTCCGGTGCAGGGCGCACGGGGTCGTGGAGTACGGCTCGGCGGCGGCCGGGCCGGAGAGGATCGACGTCGCGGCGAGCGCCGACAGCGTGGTGCACACGGCGGCGGTGCTGCGCAGCATGGGCACGGCGTGACCTCCGGATGCGGTTCTCGGGCCCTGCATCCAGATTGAGAGTGTTCGTCGCGATATGCCCTGTTTGCCTGCACCACAAGGGTGAGCGCGCCACGCGCACGCACCGGCGCGCTCCGGCGCCCGACACCCCGAAACACTCACGGAACGTCACAACAGGTCGGGGGCCTGAAGAACCCGTCCAGGTGCGGGCAGAAACGATCTGTCAGAAACTGTGCTCCGTCCGGGACACTGGTGAATGGCTGGAAGGGCCCGGGGCCAGCCTCTATGATCGGCACACTTTCCGGCACGGACTTCAGATCGAGTGCACTGCGGGAGCGAGCGGTGAGCGGAACGTCCGAAGGGCCGACGCCCGCGGCAGACCTCGACCGGTCAGCCGTCACAGACAGTGACCACACCACCTACCACCGTGTCTTCGCGGCCGCCCCGCTCGCCATGGCCGTCGTGGACCGCGCCGGGCTCGTCGCCGGCGCCAACGCGGCCTTCGGCGAGCTGCTCGGCGCCGATCCGGACACGCTCACCGGCCGGGTCGCCGCCGACCTGGTCGACCTCGCCTCGGACGCGCGCAGCTGGCACGCCTACCGCGAGGTGCTGCGCGACCGGCAGGCGAAGCTGCGCTGCACCCGCCGGCTGAAGCACCCCGAGGGTCACTCCGTGTGGGTGCAGGTGACCGTGGCCCCGCTGAGCGGCGGGTCCGGGGTCCTGCTCTCGGTCGCCGACGTCAGCGCCCGCCGTGAACTCCAGGCGCGCCTAAGGCACTTGCAGATGCACGACCCGGTGACCCGGCTGCCCAACCGCACGCTGTTCTTCGAGCGGCTGACCGGCGCGCTGGAGGCGGAGTCGTACGAGCGCAGCGGCACCGGCCGGATCGGGCTGTGCTATCTCGATCTCGACGGCTTCAAGGCGGTCAACGACACCCTCGGCCACCGGGTCGGGGACCGGCTGCTCGCGGCGGTCGCCGAGCGCCTGACCCGGGTGGCCGACGAGGCGGGGTACGCCCGCGCGGTGACGCCGCTGGTGGCCCGGCTGGGCGGCGACGAGTTCGCGCTGCTCGTGGAGGACTCCACCGGCACCGAACAGCTCGCCGACCTCGCCGAGTCGGCGCTCAAGGCCCTGGAGGAGCCCTTCGATCTGGCCGGCCAGCGGCTGTCGTTGACCGCGTCCATCGGCGTCGTCGAACGCCATGCCGCCGGCACGACCGCCACCGGCCTGATGCAGGCGGCCGATACGACCCTGTACTGGGCGAAGGCCGACGGCAAGGCCCGCTGGACCCTGTTCGACCCCGAGCGCAACGCGCACCGGATGACCCGTCAGGCGCTCTCCTCCACCCTGCGTCCCGCCATCGAGCGCGGTGAATTCACCCTCGAGTACCAGCCGTTGGTCGGCATGGAGGACGGACGCCTGGCCGGGGTCGAGGCGTTGATCCGCTGGAATCATCCTCAGTTCGGCACACTGACGCCGAATCGGTTCATCGGACTGGCCGAGGAGGACGGCTCGATCGTGCAGCTGGGCCGCTGGGCGCTGGCCACCGCCTGCCGCCAGGCCCGCCGCTGGCAGACGGACCACCCCGAGGAGCCGCCCCTGTTCGTCAGCGTCAACGTGGCCGTGCGGCAGGTGTGGGACTCGGATCTGGTGGCCGATGTGGCCCAGACCCTCGCCGAGACCGGACTCGCCCCGCATCTGCTGCAGCTGGAGCTGACCGAGTCGGCGGTCATGGGCTCGGCCGGGCGCCCGCTGCAGGCCCTGCAGGCCCTCAGCGACATGGGCGTGCGCATCGCCATCGACGACTTCGGCACCGGCTACTCCAACCTCGCCTATCTCAGCCGCCTGCCAGTCTCCACGCTGAAGCTGGACGGTTCCTTCGTCAGGGGGTTCCAGTACGAGGAGGCGGCCAAGGGAGTCGTGCCGAACCCGGCCGACGAGGTCATCGTCGAGGCGATGATCCAGCTCGCCCACCGGCTCGGCATCACCGTCACCGCCGAGTGCGTGGAGACCTCCGCGCAGGCCGACCGGCTGCGCCGCATCGGCTGCGACACCGGCCAGGGCTGGCTGTACTCCCGTCCGGTGCCGCCGGATCGTATCTCCGAGCTGCTCGACGAGCAGACCTACGTGGTCGGCAAGCCGTAGGCGTCCGCGATCAACTCGTAGGAGCGCAACCGCAGTTCACCGCGGTGGGCGTGGGAGACGATCATCAGCTCGTCGGCGCCGGTGCGCTTGTGCAGGTCGTCCAGGCCGGAGCGGACCTCGTCGGCGGTTCCGTGCACGATGTTGGCCGTCCAGGAGGTGATGAACTCCTCCTCCATCGGGCTGAACTCGTGCTTCTCGGCCTCGTCCGGGTCGGGGAAGAGGCCGGGCCGGCCGGTGCGCAGCCGCAGCATGTTCAGGGCCATCGCCCGGGTCTGGCGGCGGGCCTCACGCGCGTCGTCGGTGGCCAGGGCGGAGACGCCGATCAGGGCGTACGGCTCGTCGAGGACGTCCGAGGGGCGGAAGGTCTGCCGGTACAGGTCCAGGGCCGGGATGGTGTTCTGCGCGGAGAAGTGGTGCGCGAAGGCGAACGGCAGGCCCAGCATTCCGGCGAGGCGCGCGCTGAAGCCGGAGGAGCCGAGCAGCCAGATCGGCGGGCGGTGCGGGGACTGGACGCCGCCGGGGGTACTGCCCTGCACGGGGCCGGGGATCGCGTGGATGCGGCGGTACGGGTGGCCGTCGGGGAAGTCGTCGTCCAGGAAGCGGGTGAGTTCGGCGAGCTGCTGCGGGAAGTCGTCGGCGCCCTCGTTCAGGGTGTCGGTGCGGCGCAGGGCGGCGGCGGTGGCGCCGTCCGTGCCGGGGGCGCGGCCGAGGCCGAGGTCGATCCGGCCCGGCGCCATGGCCTCCAGCGTGCCGAACTGCTCGGCGATCACCAGGGGCGCGTGGTTGGGCAGCATGACGCCGCCCGAGCCGAGCCGGATGCGCTCGGTGCGGGCGGCGAGGTGGGCGAGGATCACGGCGGGCGAGGAGGAGGCGACACCGGGCATCGAGTGGTGCTCGGCGACCCAGTAGCGGTGGAAGCCGCGCGCCTCGGCGAACCGGGACAGCTCCACGCTGGTGCGCAGCGCGTCGCTCGCGGTGCTGCCCGCGCCGACGGTCACCAGGTCCAGTACGGAGAGGGGGACGGGGGCGGTCCCGTGCGTCGTGCCCCGGATCTCGTCTGCCTCGGCTGCGGACACGGTGTGGGCCTCCTGTGTGTGGCGTGGGCTGTCCTGCCGTGCGGTAACAGGAGGCAGTCTCCGGTTATTCCCCGGCGCGGCTCACACCTGCACGATCGGCTCCCGCGTGAACAGCGCCCCCAGCGTCGGCGCGTTCACCCGGCGGTCGGCGAGCCTGAGCCCCTCCCACACCGAGACCTGGTTGGCGGTGAGCACCGGCTTGGACAGCGCCTTCTCCAGCAGCTGCAGGTGCGCGGCCGTGTGCAGGGCGGTGTCCGGCAGCAGGACCGCCTCCGCGTCCGGGGCGTCGGCCGCCCGCGCCAGCGTCAGCACGTCCTCCTCGCCCCAGGTGCCGACCTCGGCGGCGGTGATGATCCCCGAGGAGCGCGTCCCGGTGACCTCCAGCCCGCCGGCCCGCAGGAAGTCCGCGAACAGCGCGGTGATGTCGTCCGGGTAGGTCGCCCCGATCGCGACGCGCCGCAGGCCCAGCTCCCGGGCCGCGTGGACGAAGCCGAACGACGTCGAGGACGCCGGCATCCCGGCCAGCCGGGCGAGCGTGCGCACCTGCGCCTGGGCGCCGTCCCAGCCGTGCACGAAGCCGCCGCTGGTGCACGCCCACACCACCGTCTCGGCGCCGGACAGCCGCAGACTCTCCATGCCCGCCGCGAGCCGCTCGGCGGAGCCCATCTCGCGCAGCGCCGCCACCCGGTGCGCGTCCTCGCCGATGTCGGTGTGGACCAGGTCCACCCGGATGTCGCTGCCCAGGAGCTGCTCGATGCGCGGATAGTCGTCCTCGGCGGAGTGGCCCGGGTAGAGGAGTCCGAGTGCGGTCATGTCCAGCCTTCCTGCGTCTCTTCGGGCAGTACGGGAGGCCAGGCGCGCGCCGCTTCGTCCAGCAGCGCCTGGTAGGGCCCCACGGCCCGGGTACCCATCCGGCGCAGCGCAGCCCACATCGTGACCTGGTTGGCGGAGAGCACGGGGATGCGCAGCTCGGCCTCCAGCTGGGGGATCACGTCGTACGTCGGCAGGTTGGTGCAGGAGATGAACAGCGCGTCGGCGGCGCCGGGGCGGACCGCCTGCCGGGCCATGGCGACGACGTCCCGGTAGGGCACCTTCCAGATGTGCCGGGTCAGCCCCATGAAGGCGCACCCGGTGACCTGGACGCCGGCCTCGGCGACGAAGTCCTCCAGCGCCCGGGTCACCGACACCGTGTACGGCGTGACCAGCGCGACCCGCCGTATCCGCAGTTCCTCCAGCGCCTGAAGCAGCGCGCCGGAGGTGGTCACCGACGGCGGCGCGCCCGCGAGGCTCATCGCCGCGCGCATCGCCCGCTCCCCGGCGATGCCGCCGACGAAGCTGCCGGAGGCGCACGCGTAGGCGACGGACTCGGGCGCGACGGCGGTCAGGGCGCGCACGGCGTCGCCGAGGGTCTCGTGCTCGCTGACCAGCCGGGCCAGGTCCAGGCTCACCTCGACCGGCACGAACGGGGTCCGGGTCAGATGCAGCGACACCTCGTCGGGCACCCAGCGCCACAGCTCGCGGTCGAGCGCGAAGTCGAAGGGGGCCACCACGCCGACCCCGCGCTGGGGGCGGGGGCCGCCGAGAAAGGAGACGTCCATGGCTGCCACCCTCACGCTGGGAGACGAGCGGGCAACGGTGCGCGAATGCGCCCGTGTTGACGACGGTAGGTTCGGGTGCGAGCGTGGTCAATCCGCGCATGTGTGCGCGCTTCATCCCCGCATGTCAGACGGTCGGAGCCGCCCCGTATGACGACCCTCCCCACCCTCCTGGTGCTGGACGCCGACCCGCCGCCCCGGCTCGGCCGGCTCACCGGGCGCGCCCGGATCGTGCACACGGACGCGGCGCATCTGGCCGAGCGGCTGCCGCAGGCGGACGTGCTGCTGGTGTGGGACTTCACCTCGCACGCGGTGCGCGACGCCTGGCCGGGGGACGGGCCCCGGCCGGTGTGGGTGCACACGGCGAGCGCGGGCGTGGACCATCTGCTGGGCCCGGAGCTGGCCGCTTCGGAAACGGTGGTGACGAACGCGCGCGGGATCTTCGACGATCCGATCGCCGAGTACGTCGCGGCGCTGGTGCTGGCGGCCGCCAAGGACCTGCCGCGCACGCTGGAGCTCCAGCGGGAGCGGACCTGGCGGCACCGGGAGGGCCGGCGGGTGGCGGGCACGCGCGCGTGCGTGGTCGGCTCGGGTCCGATCGGCCGGGCGATCGTGCGCACCCTGAAGGCGCTCGGTGTCACGACGGCGCTGGTGGGGCGGGTGCCGCGGACCGGCGTCCACGGTCCGGCCGACCTGGACCGGCTGATCTCCCGCGCGGACTGGGTGATCGCGGCGGCGCCGCTCACCGAGGAGACGTACGGCATGTTCGACGCCCGCCGCTTCGGCGTGATGCAGCCCTCGGCGTTCTTCGTCAACGTCGGCCGCGGCCGGCTCGTGGACGAGGAAGCCCTCGCCCTTGCGCTGACCCGCCGCTGGATCGCGGGCGCGGCCCTGGATGTCTTCACCGCCGAACCCCTCCCGGCCGACAGCCCGTTGTGGGGGCTGCCGGGGCTGATCGTCTCCCCGCACATGAGCGGGGACACGGTCGGCTGGCGGGACGAACTGGGCGAGCAGTTCATCGAGTTGTACGAGCGGTGGGCGGCGGGAAGATCCCTGGTGAACGTGGTCGACAAGAAGCGGGGATACGTCCCCGGGCACTGACCCCTCGACCACACGGCCTCTTGGAGGGTGCATGCAGCTCACCGACCTGACCGCCGTCCAGCTCCTCGACGGTTACCGCAAGGGCGAGTTCAGTCCCGTGGAGGCCACCGAGCAGGCCCTGGAGCGGGCCCGCCGGATCCAGCCGGAGGTGAACGCGTTCGTACGCCTCACCGAGGAGGACGCCCTCGTGCGGGCCCGGGAGTCCGAGGAGCGCTGGCGGCGCGGCGAGCCGGCCGGGCTGCTCGACGGCGTCCCGGTGACCGTGAAGGACATCCTCCTGCTGCGCGGCCACCCGACCCTGCGCGGCTCCCGGACGATCTCCGAGCAGGGCAGCTGGGAGGAGGACGCCCCGTCGGTGGCCCGGCTCCGCGAGCACGGCGCGGTGTTCCTGGGCAAGACGACGACCCCCGAGTTCGGCTGGAAGGGCGTGACGGACTCCCCGCTGTCGGGGATCACCCGCAACCCGCACGACCCGGCGCGGACCGCCGGCGGCTCCAGCGGGGGCAGCGCGGCGGCCGTGGCCCTCGGCGCGGGCCCGCTGTCGCTGGGCACGGACGGCGGCGGCAGCATCCGCATCCCGGCGGCGTTCTGCGGCGTCTTCGGCCTGAAACCGACGTACGGGCGCGTGCCCCTGTACCCGGCCAGCGCCTTCGGCACCCTGTCCCACGCGGGCCCGATGACCCGGGATGCGGCCGACGCGGCGCTCCTCCTCGACGTCATCGGCGCACCCGACCCGCGCGACTGGTCGGCCCTGCCACCCGCGCCGGGCTCCTTCACCGAGGCGCTGCGGGGCGGCGTGCACGGCCTGCGGGTCGCCTACTCCCCGACCCTCGGCGGCCAGGTCGCGGTCCGGCCGGCGGTCGCGGCGGCGGTACGGCGCACGGTGGCGCGGCTCGCCGACCTCGGCGCGTACGTCGAGGAGAGCGACCCCGACTTCAGCGACCCGGTGGAGGCCTTCCACACCCAGTGGTTCAGCGGCGCGGCCCGGCTCACCGAGCGCTTCTCCCCCCGCAAGCGGCAGCTGCTGGACCCCGGTCTGCGGGAGATCTGCGCGCAGGGCGCCCGCTACAGCGCGCTGGACTACCTCGCCGCCGTCGACGTCCGCATGGACCTCGGCCGCCGCATGGGCCGCTTCCACGAGCGCTACGACCTGCTGGTCACCCCGACGCTGCCGCTGACGGCCTTCGAGGCGGGCGTGGAGACGCCGAGAGGCTCGGCCCACCGCCGCTGGACGGGCTGGACCCCCTTCACCTACCCCTTCAACCTCACCCAGCAGCCCGCCGCCACCGTCCCGGTCGGCACCGACGACGCCGGCCTGCCCGTGGGGATGCAGCTGATCGCCGCCCGGCACCGCGACGACCTGGTCCTGCGCGCGGCGCACGCGCTGTACGAGGCCGGGGCGGTCGGGGTGCCGGCGGTCACCGGCGCAGCGCGGACCGGGGAGCACCGGTAGGCGCGCCCGCTCACGCCCGGCGAAAGCTCAGCGTCTCGCCCGCCGCGCCGCTGCGCCACAGGTCGTTGCAGGCCTCGGCCATCTCGTCCAGGCCCTCCACCACCTGGCCCCAGACGATGCCCGGGACCCAGCCCACGTCGGCGTTGAGGAGCAGGTTGTTGCGTTCGTAGAAGAAGGCGAGGTCGACGACCGTGGCGCCGGGGCGGACCTCGCGGTCGTAGCCGTAGGCCTTCGTGCCGAGTTCGGTGCCGGCGAAGGAGAAGTAACAGAGGTCGCCGGGAATCGGGGTGACCGTCGGGTTCTCCAGTGGGGGTTCCGTGGAGGCGAACGGCGGGAAGAGGGCGTAGATCTCGTTGCGGGCGTATTTGGCGTGGTAGACGTCGCCCGCGAGCGGCAGCGCCTCCCACACCGCCGCGCAGGTCAGGGGCGCGCGGTCGGTCAGGAGGCGGGCCGTGCAGTGCACGTCTCGCTTGGTGAGGGACACGGTGACGAAGCGATCGGCCATGAAAACCAGGGTGCATACGACGAGTGCGCTTGGGTAGCCGCGCCGCCATGGCTCCACCAACTGGGAACGACGTACACACATTCCGGTCCAGACCTGGACACACCCGGCGCTCGGTGCTCGGTGGTCTCGCCGCTCTCGGGGTGCTCGGCGCGGCGGGCTGCTCCCGGGTGGCCGAGGCGTCCGGCACCGAGGGCGGCGACCTGCTGGAACGGCTCCGTGCGCAGGGCGTCGTACGGCTCGGGATCGCCGGCGAGGTGCCGTTCGGGTACATCGACAAGGACGGTCACCTCACCGGTGAGGCGCCCGAGCTGGCCAAGGTGGTCTTCAAGCGGCTCGGGGTGGACCGGGTGCAGCCCGTGCCCACCGAGTTCGGCTCGCTGATACCCGGGCTCAACTCCCAGCAGTTCGACGTCGTGGCGGCCGGGATGTACGTCAACCCGGAGCGCTGCCAGCAGGTGATCTTCGCCGACCCCGATTACCAGATGCTGGATTCGTTCATCGTCCGCAAGGGGAACCCGATGGGGTTGCACTCCTACCAGGACGTCGTCGCGAAGAAGGCCAAGTTCGCCACCGGCACCGGGTACGCCGAGATCCAGTACGCGGTCGACGCCGGCTACAAGCAGAGCGACATCCTGATCGTCCCCGACCAGGTCGCCGGGCTGAACGCCGTCGAGGCCGGACGCGTCGACGTCTTCGCCGGTACGGCGCTGACCACCCGCGCGGTGGTGAAGAAGTCCGCCAAGGCGGAGGCGACCCGCCCCTTCGCACCGCTGGTCAAGGGCAAACCGCACGTCGACGGCGGCGCGTTCGCGTTCCGGCCGACCGAGACGAAGCTGCGGGACGCCTTCAACGTGGAGCTGCGCAAGCTGAAGAAGAGCGGCGAGCTGTTCCGGATCCTCAGGCCGTTCGGCTTCACCACGGCCGAGATGACCGGCCTCACCGCGAAGGAGCTGTGCGGCGGATGACCCCGGGACTGTGGGAACTCGTACTCAAGGGTGTCTGGACCACCGTCCAGCTGCTGGTGCTGGGCGCGCTGCTGGCCGCCGCCGTGTCCTTCGTCGTCGGCATCGCCCGCACGCACCGGCTGTGGATCGTGCGCTTCCTCGCCGGCTTCTACACCGAGGTGTTCCGCGGCACCTCGGCGCTGGTGATGATCTTCTGGGTGTTCTTCGTGCTGCCGGTCGCCTTCGGCTGGCAGCTGGTGCCCCTGTGGGCGGGCACGCTGGCGCTCGGCCTGACGTACGGCGCGTACGGCTCGGAGATCGTGCGCGGCGCGCTGCAGTCGGTCGACCCGGCGCAGCAGGAGGGCGGTATCGCGCTCAGCTTCACGCCGGCCCAGCGGATGCGGCTGATCCTGCTGCCGCAGGCGGTGCCGGAGATGATCCCGCCCTTCTGCAACCTGCTGGTCGAGCTGCTCAAGGGCACCGCGCTCGTGTCGGTGATGGGCATGGGCGATCTGACGTTCAGCGCGAACCTGGTCCGGCTGGCGCTGCAGCAGAGCGCGGAGATCTACACGTACGTGCTGCTGATCTACTTCGTGATCGCCTTCCTGATCACCCGGCTGATGCGCGGCCTGGAGAAGCGGCTGAAGGCCGGCGTCGGCAAGAGCGCGGGCACCGAGTCCGCGGCGCGTGAGCTGAAGCGGGCGCAGACGACCGGGGTAGGGGGGCGCGTCGCATGAAGTGGGACTGGAACGCCGTGAGCGGCTTCATGCCGCACTTCTGGGACGGGCTGCTGGTCACCCTTCAGGCCCTGGCCCTCGGTTCGCTGCTGTCCTTCAGCCTGGGCCTGGTGTGGACGCTGCTGATGCGGGCGCCGACCCGCTGGGTGCGCTGGCCGGTCGGGGTGCTCACGGAGTTCGTGCGCAACACCCCGCTGCTGGTGCAGCTGTTCTTCCTGTTCTACGTGCTGCCCGAGTGGGGCGTGACCTTCTCCGCGCTGACCACCGGCGTCTTCGCGATCGGCCTGCACTACTCGACGTACACCATGCAGGTCTACCGGGCCGGCATCGAGGCGGTCCCGGCCGGCCAGTGGGAGGCGGCGACCGCGCTGAACCTGCCCCGGCGGCGGACCTGGACCGCGGTGATCCTGCCGCAGGCGATCCGCCGGGTGGTGCCCGCCCTCGGCAACTACGTGATCTCCATGCTGAAGGACACGCCGATGCTGATGACGATCACCGTGCTGGAGATGCTCGGCCAGGCCCGGCTCTACTCCCAGCAGCACTTCCAGTTCACCGAGCCGGTCACCGTGATCGGAGTGGCCTTCATCCTCATCTCCTACCTGGCCTCCCTTCTCCTGCGAGCCCTGGAGCGTCGCCTTGTCCGTTGAGACCCGTCCACAGCCCTCCCCGACCGACGCCGGGCCGGCCGAGCTGGTCCGCCTGGAGAACGTCACCAAGCGGTTCGGTTCGAACACCGTGCTGGACCGGCTGGACTTCTCCGTCGACGCCGGAAAGCACGTCACCCTGATCGGCCCCTCGGGGTCCGGCAAGACCACGATCCTCAGACTCCTGATGACCCTGACCAAACCGGACGAGGGCACGATCACCGTCGACGGCGAGCAGCTGTTCCCGGCGCCGGAGAAGCAGGTCCGGGAGGTCCGCAAGAAGATCGGCATGGTCTTCCAGCAGTTCAACCTGTTCCCGAACATGAGCGTGCTGCGGAACCTCACCGAGGCGCCGGTGCAGGTCCTCGGCATGTCCAGGGACGAGGCCGAGGTACGCGCCCGCGAGCTGCTGGAGCTGGTGGGGCTCACCGACAAGTGCGACGCGAAGCCGACCCGGCTGTCCGGCGGGCAGCAGCAGCGGGTGGCGATCGCACGCGCCCTGGCGATGCGGCCGCAGGTGCTGCTGCTGGACGAGGTGACCTCCGCGCTCGACCCCGAGCTGGTCGCGGGCGTGCTCGACCTGCTCAGGGACATCGCGCGCAGCACCGACATCACGATGCTGTGCGTGACCCACGAGATGGGTTTCGCCCGGGACATCTCCGACCAGGTGCTGATGTTCGACGGCGGCCGGGTGATCGAGTCCGGCACCCCGGACAAGATCTTCAACGAGCCGGAGCAGGAGCGGACCCGGGAATTCCTGAGCGCGGTGCTGTGACTGCGCGACGGGGGCCGGGAAGACCGCCCGAGGTCCAGGCCCTGGGTCAGGACGCTGGCATATGTCAGAGGGTCTGCGTCGCAGTTGGGAGGGGACCGGCGGGCGGAACAAACTCGCCAACCCCCTCTCCGCGCACCGGGTTTGCCCAGTATCGTGGGGACCGCAGGACCCACCGTACGGCCCAGTAAGCGAGCGCAGGGGGAGACCACCGTGGCGCTGATGCACGAGCCGACCGCCCCGTACCACTCCGCCCAGGACGCGCTGCGCGTGCTGGAGATCGTCGCCCGCCGCTCCTGCGGTGTCACCGACACCGAGCTGGCCCGCCGCACCGGCCTGCGCCCCGAGCGGCTCACCGCCCTGCTGCGCATGCTGCGCCGGGAGGGCTACGTGCAGCAGATCACCGGCGGGGCGTACGTCGCCGGGGAGACCCTGCGCCGGCTCACCTCCGCGCACGACCGGGAACGGGCCGTGCGCGAGAAGCTCCAGCACACCCTGGACCGGCTGCGCGACTCGGTCGGCGCGGCGGTCTACATGAGCCGGTACGTCGACGGCGAGGTCAAGGTCACCCAGTACGCGGCCGGCCCCACCACCCCGGCGGTCAACGAGTGGGTCGACTTCCGCACCGCCGCGCACGCCACGGCGGTCGGCAAGAGCCTGCTCACGCAGCTCGACCACAACGCACGCCGCGACCACCTCTCCCGGCACAAGATGGCCCGCCTCACCTCGCGCACCATCACCAGCGACAAGCTGCTGCTGTCCCGCCTGGAGTCCCAGCCGCCGACGGTCCCGGTCCTGGACCTGCAGGAGTACGCGATCGGCACGGTCTGCGCGGCGGTCCCGATCACGGCCGGTTCCTCGGTGGGCTGCCTGGCGCTGTCGCTCCCCGTGGAGCACGCGCACCGGCTGCGGCAGGCGGCGGACACGCTCAACCGGAACGCCGCCCCGGTGCTGCTGTCCCTCACGATCTAGGTCCGCCCCGGGTGGTCACGAGCACCCCTCGGGACCAGGTAGTATTTTCTTCGTCGCCGGACGCGGAAACGAGAAATCCGCGGAGGGCGGGAGTCATGCGCCGCTAGCTCAGTTGGTTAGAGCAGCTGACTCTTAATCAGCGGGTCCGGGGTTCGAGTCCCTGGCGGCGCACGATGGCGATGGCGAGGCATGTCCGCAAAAAGCGCGGACCTGCCTCGCCATCTCTGGTTTGGCGCGGCTTCGCCGCGCGTTGGGCGGGCTTCGCCACCCGCACCCCCATGCGCGGTGAACCGGCGCCGGGAAGCCGGCCTACTCCGTGAACATCATGTGCGCGGTCACGAGGAAGACGACGCAGAAGGCGATGGCCACGCAGCAGAAGGCCGCCCCGAAGCCGGTGCCGGCGGCGAGCCGGGCGCGGGCGGGCGGCAGCGCGGTGGCCCGCTCCGGCCGCTCGGGCAGGTACCGCACGGTGACGACGTCGCCCTCCAGGACGGTCGCGGGCCCGTTCCTCTCCTCGAACCGGATGCCGCGGCCGTCGTGGGTGGTGAACTCGTGGACGTGGTGCACGGCCGTGCGCACCGAGGTGTCCCCGCCGCCCCCGCTGGTCGTGGTGAACATCCTCAGGCACCGGCCCTCGGCGGTCAGCCCTCGGGACCAGGTCCGGTTGATCCGCCAGGCGCGGCGCAGCAGCCCGGCCAGGGCCGCCGCGAAGCCCGCGGTCATGAGGGTGGGTACGGCGTAGAAGAACAGCTCGAACATGAGGTCCCCCGAGGTCCGGTACGCCGTACCGCTCGGCCGGCGTGGGGGGAACGTACCCGGCGGCGGGGGCGGCGGCCCTCAAGGGAACCTCAGTTTCCGTGCTGTGACGGGACGCCCCTCAGAAGGTGACGTCCGAGCAGGCGTAGAACGCGTTGCCCGTGTCGGCGATCGTCCACACCGCGAGGATGACGTGGTGCCCGCTCAGCCCGGTCGGCAGGGTGCCGCTGTGGCTGAGGGTGGCCGGCGGGCGCTGGCCGTTGTACGGGACCGTCAGGAACGGGGTGAGGTTGAGGTCCGAGCGGGACAGGGGGTGGTTCTGGTTCCAGCCCTGCTTGGTGACGTAGTACTTGAAGTCCGTCGTGGCGTGCATGGCGGTGAACTGCCAGCGGAAGGTGTACGTCTGGCCGCCCGTCACCCTGGTGGTGGGCCATGCCCCGCCGGACGGGGTGGTCGGCGAGCTGAGCTGGGCGAACCGGCTCAGGCCGCCGTTGCAGATCTGGCCGTCGGCGGGCCCCGCGGCCGGGAAGCCCTTGGGGCCCTCGACGCTCTGCGGCTCGTACTGGATGTCGCCGCAGCCCGTCACCGTGCCGTTGGCGCACAGTTTCTGCCTGCTGATGGGGAGGTCGGTGTAGCCGTGCCCGCTGGCGCCGCCGGTGGAGAGCGCGAACGCTCCGGCGGTCACCACGCCCAGCACGACCGCGGACAGCTTGGTCCTGGTGTGCATACTGCCGCTCCTGAGAACGTGGGGAGTTCGATGAGCTGTGCAGGTACGTAGGTCTAGACCAAGTGTCAGGTTATTGCCGCTAGTTGAACATGTCCATACCAATCGCAGGCCGGGTCCGCGACGGCTCTCCCGCGCCGCTCACGCCGGCTCCCCGCGCCCCGAGCAGAACGCGACCGTCAGGTCCCGCACCAGCGCCTTGCGCTCGTAGTCGTCGAGTTCGACCAGGCCGCGCGCGGACAGCCGGGTCACCGTGTCCTCCACCGCGTCCACCACCGCGCTGAGCATGCCGGCCCGCTGCCGGGCGTCCAGCCGGGCGATCCGGCCCCGGCGCATCGCGGCCGCGACCTCCGGGGCGTACTCCGCCCGCACCGGCTGCACCGAGAACACCTCCAGGCCGGCCGGCGCCGCGTCCTGAGCCACCAGTCGGCTCAGCGCGTCCCCCGCCTCCGTCACCCCGCCCTCGCCCGCCGGCTCCACCGGCACCCGGGCCAGCGCCGCCTCCACGCACGCCCGCAGATAGGCCTCGTGGTCGCCGACGCCCAGCAGGGCCCGCGCGGTGTCCCGCACCCGCCACACCACCAGCACCACCACCCGCAGCGGCATCCCCTCGGGATCCGCCGCCGGCATCGCCTCGCTGCGCCAGTGCCGCAGCCGCACATCGGCCGGACGCCGCTGCAGCAGCGGGTTCACCCAGAACAGCCCGGTGCGCCGTACCGTCCCCCGGTAGCCGCCGAACAGGCCGAGCACCCAGGCCCGCCCGTCCCGCCCCCGGCCCAGCCCGCCGAAGCCGATCATCCCGAGGATCCAGGCCCCGGCGTACGCCGCCCACTGCGCCGCACCGAGCCCCGCCCGCGGGGACACGGGCAGCCGCAGCGCGTGCACGACGCCCGGCGGCAGCACCCCGGCCCACCACGAGACCGCCAGGCCGGCGGCGATCCCGGCCGCCCCGGCCAGCATCCCGACCGCCCCGGGCAGCACCGGCGCCGGACGTTCCACCAGCTTCGGGTCGGGCTGCGGCAGCGGCCGGCGGCGCACCGGATCCGCTTCCTCCGCGCGCGGCTGCTCACCGGTGCCCTGCCGGGCGGGCACCACGGCGGGCGGCAGCGCCACCGTCGCCGGGTCCACCGGGTCGGGGCCGTCGCGGTAGAGCAGATGGACCGGGATGTCGGTGGTGTCGTGGTGGATCAGCCGGGCCGTGCGCCCGCCCTCGTCCACGGGGTCCTCCGGGTGCCCCTCGGATTCGGGCGGTGTGTGTGACGTGGTCGTCGTCATGAGTGCCTCCAGCCTCCGCGCCAGATGCGCCGTGAAATGGGAGTGGGATGTAGCCGTGAACGGGGGTGATGTGGAGCGGTGAGGAGCGGGACGGTCAGCCGCCGGCCGTCCGGTTGGGGGCCGCCTCCAGGAAGAGCCGGCGCCAGGTCTCCGGACCCGGGTGGCCGTCCGCGGCGCCGCCCCGCCAGCCCTGGGTGCGCTGGAAGGCCTCCACCGCACGCCGGTCCGCGTCGCCCCAGCGCGGTCCGGGACCCGTGGGGTAGAACCCGCCGAACCCCTTCTCCACCAGGCGGCGGCCCAGCTGCTCGATGGAGGCGTTCTCCGCGCCCGGACGGAAGTGGTTCCGGCCGGGGTAACCGGCCACGCCGTGCGAGGCGGGCGCCCCCTGCGTGGCGTACGCGGCGAGCCGGTCGATGTCCGTCGCGCCGGGGACCACCGCGTCCGGCAGCGCGTCCGGCAGCGAGTCCTTGCTGGTCCCCGTGCTCAGGCCCTTGTAGCGGTAGGGGACGTACTTGTCGGTGTTGCTCCAGTAGGGATAGGGGGTGGGCTGGCTGCGGGCGTGCGGGGGCGTCTGCTCGTAGACCGTGTAGGCGGTGTGGGTGTCGTCCGTCCAGCCGCCGAAGATCACCACGTGGGAGCCTTTCTCGGGGTTGTCCGGGTTGTGGTAGAGCAGGATGTCGCCGGGCTCCAGCTCCTCCTTGGTGATCTTCACGCCGAACCCGCCGAGGCTGCCCGTCCACTCGTTGCCCGGCAGCCCCCAGGCCATGGAGACGTAGCCCGAGCAGTCCTGCCGGTAGCCGTCGGTCCAGTACTTGTCCATGCTGTACGGCACCTTGGCGGCCGCCCAGGTCTTGGCCCGTTCGATGATCTTGGCCCGGGTGGTGGCGGGGATCGGGGCGGTGCCGGGCCCCGCCGGTGTGCCCTTGGGGCCGTGCAGCGGGCCCCTGGCGCCCTGGGGGGTCGCGGGCTCGCCGTCGCCGGGCACGTGCGGGCGCTGGTCGGCGGGATGGCCGGCGGGGGCCGCGGCGGCCGGGGCGACCGCGCCGAGGACCGCGGACGCGGCGGCCACCGCGACGATTCCGCAGGCCGCGGCGGGACCGCCGAGGCGGCCCGCCGACGGGCGGGGACGCGGCCGCCGCCCCTCGGCGCAGCCGGGGCAGTCACAGTCGGCGGCGGGGTGGAACTCCTGGAACACCGGAGCCGTCATGCGATCTGCCTCACATTCGGTGGTGGTTTGTCCGCGAGTGTGCACGTTGATCAGTCTGCTAACTGGCCAGCGGACCGCCACTTTGACGGTCCGAATGATGTACACGGCCCCCTCCCGGCCGCCGGCCGATCACCCGGGGGTGGTCAAGGGCACCCCCGGAGGTCGGGTAGAGTTCTCCACGTCAGCAGGCGCCGCTAGCTCAGTTGGTTAGAGCAGCTGACTCTTAATCAGCGGGTCCGGGGTTCGAGTCCCTGGCGGCGCACCGACCGAATGGCCCCTCGCACCAGCGGGGGGTCTTTTCGCTTGGCCGAAAATCACCCCTGCCCGGAACCGAGCCCTCTGGCCGACCGGCCGGATACGCTCTCGCCATGGCGGCCCGGGACCTGCAGGAACGGATCAAGAAGCTGATCGTCGACCGGCGGCTGCCCTCGGGCGCCCCGCTGCCGACCGAGCCCGAGCTGATGGAGTACCTCGGCGCGAGCCGGAACTCCGTGCGCGAGGCCCTGAAGGCGCTCCAGGCGATGGGGATCGTGGAGATCCGGCACGGGTTCGGGACGTACGTGGGCTCGATGTCGTTCGCACCCATGATCGAGGGCCTGGCCTTCCGCACGGTCGCCGGGCACTACCGGGGCGAGGACTCGCTGCTGCAGCTGCTGGAGCTGCGCGAGGCCGTGGAGACCGGGCTGGTGTCGCGGCTGGCCGGGCGGCTGCCCGCGGCGGACCTCGTTGAACTGGACGCCCTCGTGGACCGCATGGAACGGGAGGCCGCCGAAGGGGCGGGCCTCGCCGAGACCGACCGCGCCTTCCACGCCACCCTCTACCGGGGGCTGGACAACGTGCTGCTGAGCGAGGTGCTGGAGGCGTTCTGGGACGCCTTCCACCGGGTGCAGCGGGACCTGGTGGACGTGCCGCAGGACCCCAGGGTCACCTGCCGGCAGCACCGGGAGATCCTGGACGCGGTCCGCTCCGGCGACTCGTTGCGGGCGGAGGAGGCCATAAGGGATCACTTCGGCAACATCCGTGTCCGCCTCTCCACCACCGGCGCACCCCGGACACCCGGAAGCACCGGCGCGTCCCCGCCCCGCGAGCCCCACGCGCGCCACAATGAACGGGTTTGAGCGGTAAACACCGTGTTTCGCGTCTTGCGATCATGCGGAGCACCGTAGAACCCTGGATGTCCAAGCTGCCGCTGTTTGGCGGCAGTTGGGGGGAAACGGTTGCGAGACGGCGGGGAGGGGGCCCCGCTCCTGAATCGACGCCGAGGGGGGCGTCGCGCGACCGGACGGCCGCCGTTGCCTGTCGCCGAGGTGGGGATGACAGGGGGACCGCGGACCACCGCTGATTCCGCACGCGCGGGCGCAAGGGGAAGCCGGCCGAGCGGAAAGGAACCGACGAAACACGCGGTGACCTGCGTGTGGGGGGAATGACTCATGACGTCGACGCCGACCGGCGCCGGACAGAGCCACGTTCACGACGACTCGTCACAGACCGCACAGCTGAGGGTGATCGGCCACCGGACGGGCCGGTTACGCCGGATCAGGAAGACCCTGCCGAGATACGACTACGAGCACTACAGCCGGCTCGCCGGCCCCCTCACCCAGCCCGACCCGGCCAAGCCGTACACCGTGCGGTACCGGTCGCTGCTCTCGCAGGAGCCGCACCGCGTGCGCGCCGCGCTCATGCTGGGCGCGGCCCCCGTGCTCTCCCTGGTCCTGCTGTTCTGGCTGCTCCAACCCGAGCACTGGACCGAACGCGACTATCCCGCCTACGACTTCCTGCCGGCCCTCGACGTGGTCATGCTCGTCTCGATCGGCCTGATCGAGTTCTTCCGCTGCATGAACGTGCTGTCCAACGCGCACGCCACGCTCGTCGCCCGCGACCCGGTCCCCGTGGTCCCCGAGACCGGCACCAAAGTCGCCTTCCTCACCACCTACGTGCCCGGCAAGGAGCCGCTGGAGATGGTGACGAAGACCCTCCAGGCGGCGGTGAGGCTGCGCCACCGGGGCCTGCTGCACGTGTGGCTGCTGGACGAGGGCGACGACCCGGCCGTCAAGGAGGTCTGCGCCCGGCTCGGCGTGCACCACTTCACCCGCAAGGGCGTCGAGCGGTGGAACCAGCCGAAGGGCCCGCACCGCGCGAGGACCAAGCACGGCAACTACAACGCCTGGCTGGAGGCGCACGGCGACGACTACGACTTCTTCGCCTCCGTCGACACCGACCATGTGCCGCTGCCCAACTACCTGGAGCGGATGCTCGGTTACTTCCGCGACCCGGACGTCGGCTTCGTCATCGGCCCGCAGGTCTACGGCAACTACGACACGTTCGTCACCAAGGCCGCCGAGTCCCAGCAGTTCCTCTTCCACGCCCTGATCCAGCGCGCCGGCAACCGCTACGGCGCCCCGATGTTCGTCGGCACCTCCAACGCCGTGCGCATCAGCGCCGTCAAGCAGATCGGCGGCCTGTACGACTCCATCACCGAGGACATGGCGACGGGCTTCGAGATGCACCGCGCCAGGAACCCGGCGACGGGAAGGAAGTGGAAGTCGGTCTACACCCCGGACGTGCTCGCCGTCGGCGAGGGCCCGGCCGCCTGGACGGACTTCTTCACCCAGCAGCTGCGCTGGTCCCGCGGCACCTACGAGACGATCCTCAAGCAGTACTGGAAGGGCCTGTTCACGCTGGGGCCGGGCAAGCTCTTCAACTACACCATGATGATCGTCTTCTACCCGATGTCCGCCCTCAACTGGATCCTCGCCGCGCTGAGTTGCGCGCTGTTCCTGGGCCTGGGCGCCTCCGGCGTGAACATCGACCCGACCGTGTGGCTCATGCTGTACGGCAACGCCTCCGCCCTCCAGATCGGCCTGTACGTCTGGAACCGGCGGCACAACGTCTCCCCGCACGAGCCGGAGGGCTCCGGCGGTGTGGCGGGCATGGTGATGTCCGCGCTGTCGGCGCCGATCTACGCACGCTCCCTGATGGACGCCGTACTGCGCCGCAAGAGCGGTTTCGTGGTGACGCCCAAGGGGGAGTCGGCGAGCCCCGACACGCTGTTCGGGACGTTCCGGGTGCACTGGTTCTTCATCCTGGTCTTCGGCGGCTCGCTCGCGGCCGGCTTCGCGCTCGGGCACTCCCACCCCGCGATGATCACCTGGGCGTGCCTCGCCCTGCTGATCACCGCCTCGCCGATCCTCGCCTGGCGGTACACGCTGCGGCAGGAACGCAGGCAGGCCGCGCCGGCGGCGGAACCGCAGGACGCGGTGCCCGCGGCGTACGCGGCCCATCCGCCGCTCCAGCGGCCCGTCTGGGCGGCCGGCGCGGACGGGGAGCGGGCCGGGGAGAACGAGCAGACCATGCAGATCGCGCTGGGCGGACTTGGGGGACATAAGGAATGAGGGACCAGGCCGGCCGCCGTCGCGTCCGCAGGCTCGCGATCGGTACGGCGGTGGTGTTCGCGCTGGCCGGGATGAACGGGCCGTGGGTCTATCGCTTCGGCACCGCGCGGTATCACCAGTACAAGATCAACAGACCCGAGTACAAGGCCGAGAACGGCCACTGGGACATCATCGAGTTCCCTCCGCAGTACCGCCAGGACACCATCCACGCGGCGCTCCTGCACACCGGCAAGGTGCTGCTCGTCGCCGGCTCGGGCAACAACCAGGACAACTTCGACGAGAAGAAGTTCGACACCCGCATCTGGGACCCGGTCAAGGGCACGATCAAGAAGATCCCCACGCCCAACGACCTGTTCTGCACCGGCCACACCCAGCTCGCCAACGGCAACCTGCTCATCGCGGGCGGCACCAAGCGGTACGAGAAGCTCAAGGGCGACGTCAAGAAGGCCGGCGGCGTCATGATCCTCTACAACGAGAACCCGGACAAGCCGATCACGCTGCCCGCGGGCACCGGGTTCACCGGCAGGAAGAACGGCAGGACGTTCGTCTCCCAGGACCCGGTGCTGGTCCCGCGCGCCACGAAGGTCTTCGACAAGGCCGGCAAGTGGCTGCGGAACAACCCCGGTTACGGCCGGGTCTACGTCGAGGCGCAGAAGGAGGGCGCCGCGTACGAGACCGGCACCCAGGACAACTACCGCATCCGGGGCCTGACCGGCGCCGACGCGCGCAACACGTACGGCATCGCGCAGAAACTCGCCCTCGACAAGAAGGACTTCGAGGGGATCAAGGACGCCTACGAGTTCGATCCGGTCGCCGAGCGGTACATCAAGGTCGACCCGATGAACGAGGCCCGCTGGTACCCGACGCTCACCACGCTGTCGGACGGAAAGATCCTCAGCGTCTCCGGGCTGGACGACATCGGCCAGCTGGTGCCGGGCAAGAACGAGGTCTTCGACCCCAGGACCAAGAAGTGGACGTACACGAAGACGGTCCGGCAGTTCCCGACGTATCCGGCGCTGTTCCTGATGCAGAACGGCAAGATCTTCTACTCGGGTTCGAACGCGGGGTACGGGCCCGACGACGTCGGCCGTGACCCCGGCATCTGGGACGTCGGCACCAACAAGTTCACCCGGCTGCCCGGGCTGAGCGACCCGGACCGGTTGGAGACCTCCGGGACCGTGCTGCTGCCTCCGGCGCAGGACGAGAGGTTCATGGTGATCGGCGGTGGCGGCGTCGGCGAGTCGAAGCTGTCCAGCAGGAAGACGCGGCTGATCGACCTGAAGGCGAAGAACCCGCACTTCGTGGACGGGCCCGAGCTGGAGAAGGGCACCCGGTACCCGCAGTCCTCGATCCTGCCCGACGACACGGTGCTGGTGTCGGGGGGCTCGCAGGACTACCGGGGGCGCGGCGACTCCGACATCCTGCAGGCGCGGATCTACCACCCGGACGGCAACGGCTTCACCCGGGTCGCCGATCCGCTGGTGGGCCGGAACTACCACTCCGGGTCGATCCTGCTGCCGGACGGGCGGGTGATGTTCTTCGGGTCCGACTCGCTGTACGGCGACAAGGCGAACACCAGGCCGGGGAAGTTCGAGCAGCGGATCGAGATCTACACCCCGCCGTATCTCTACCGGGGGACCCGGCCGCCGCTCGGCGGTGGCCCGCGGACGATCGCCCGCGGCGCTTCGGGGACGTTCACCTCCGATCACGCGGCGAGCATCAAGAAGGTGCGGCTGATCCGGCCGAGCGCGTCGACGCATGTCACGGATGTGGACCAGCGGTCGATCGCGCTGGACTTCACGACGTCCGGGAACAGGATCACGGTGACGGTCCCGAAGAACCGGAACCTGGTCACCTCCGGCTGGTACATGCTGTTCGTGGACGACGACCAGGGGACGCCGAGCACGGCGCAGTGGGTGAAGGTGCCGTGAGGCTCACTTGCTGTTCTCGGCGAGGGCGAGTGCGTAACTCGCCCACCACTCCCCTGCCTTCGGACCTCCCTTGCAGGTGCCGTCCGACTCCCCCGGGCGTTTGATCCACAGGTAGGCGTCCACCAGAAGGTCGGCCGTCTTCGTCGTGGGCGTTTCGCCCAGGGCCCGGCCCGGCGGGTTGCACCAGCGCTGGGCCGGGTCGCCCTGGGTGTAGGGGCCGTTGCCGTTGCGGCTGGTGTCGATGACGAAGTGTTTGCCGCCCACCTTCGCCGAGAGCTGCTTGCCGTAGGCGATGGAGTCCTGGGTGGAGTAGAAGTTGGAGACGTTGACGGAGAAGCCGTCGGCCTGGTCGATGCCGGCCTGCCTCAGGGGCTGGAAGATCTGGTCGGGGTGGCCCCAGCCGGCGTTGCCCGCGTCCAGGTAGACCTTGGTGTTCCTCAGGGACTTCAGCCGGGTGACCGCGCCCTTGAGCAGGTCGTAGCGCTCCTCGTGGAACCGGTCGGGGGTGCAGCCGTCCACGAGGTGGAGGACGGCGTCCGGCTCCAGGATCACGATGACGGAGCGGTTTTCGATGCCGCGGGCCACGGCGTCGATCCAGGCGCGGTAGGCGTTGCCGTCGGCCGCTCCGCCCTGGGAGTACTGGCCGCAGTCGCGGTGCGGGATGTCGTAGAGGACGAGCAGGGCCGTGCGGTCGGACTTCTCGGCGGCCTCGGTGAAGCCGCGGGCCTCCTGCTCCGGGTTCTCCGGGCCGATCCACTCCCCCACCGGCTGCTCGGCGATCTTCCGGATCCGCGCGGCCTCGGTCTTCTCGCCGGCTTTCTCGTAGGCGGCGAGCCGGCGCGCCGCGGTGCCGTCCGGGTTGACCCAGAACGGGTCGGCGGCCTTGGGCTGTTGGGTGATCGGGCCCCCCGGGTCCCCGTGCTTCTCCCCGCCCCCGGATGAGCATCCGGCGAGCAGCAGTGCCGCCCCCAGCACCACCGCCGCCGACGCCCGCGCGGACGCACGGGCCCCCCTGCTGTCGTCCATGCGATTCCCCCCTGGGCGCACCGGTCCAGGTGTCCAATCGTGGCATATCCGGCGGCCCGTCACGAGGTCGCGCGGGGGCGCGGCAGGGCGTGCGGGGCGGGGGGTACGGCGGTCAGCCGCTGGTTCCGGTGAGGTAGGCGGAGACCACGACGTTGGCCGTGTAGTGGTGGGCGGTGCGGTCGAAGGCGCCGCCGCAGGTGATCAGGCGGAGTTCGGCGCGGCCGGGGTGGTGGGGGGCGTAGGCCTGGCGGGCGTCGAAGCCGGCGCGGGGCAGGACGCGGACGTCGTCGATGGTGAACCGGGCGACCTTGCCGTCCGAGCGGACCACCCGGACGGTGTCGCCGGGCTTGAGGGTGCTGAGCTTGTAGAAGACCGCGGGCCGGGTCTCGGTGTCGACGTGCCCGACCAGGAGCGCCGCGCCGCGGGCGCCGGGCTTGGTGCCGGCGCCGTACCAGCCGACCACGCCCGGCTGGTCGTAGGGGGGCGGGTCGATGGCGCCCTGGGCGTCCAGGCCGCGGCTCACCACGGGTGCCTGCACGCGCAGTTGGGGGATGTCGAGGCGCTGGGGCAGGGCGTCGCCGAGCGGCTTGGCCGGGCTGGGCAGCCGGGGGGCGACGGCGAACAGGCCGCCGGTGGCGGGGCCGTCCGAGGTGTGCGGCACGCCGGTCACCCCGCGTCCCCACAGCCAGAGCCCGGACAGCAGCAGCGCCGAGGTCAGGCCGGTGGCGAGCCGCCCGGTGCCGGTGGTGTTTCCGCGGTCGTCGGTCATGGGCGGCGGTCAGCGCGGGCCGCGGCCGGCGCGGGCGCGCAGCGCGACGGCGAGGGCCGCGAGTGCCGCGAGGGCCAGGCCGGTCACCGTCTGGACGGTGTCGGGACCGGACTCGGTGGTGGCGACGGTCGCGAAGTGCGCGGTGCCGCCGCCGCCCGCGGGGACGGGGGCGATGGGTGAGGGAGGATCGGTGGGCTCGCGTCCCGGCAGGATGGACGGCCCGGTGCCCGGGCCGGTCCCCGTGGCCGGGCCGGAGACCGTGAGGCGTCCGGTGATCACGTAGTCGGCGCAGGTGACCCTGACGTCGTAGGCGCCCGGCTGCAGGGTGGAGCGGACGCGGGTCTCGCCGGACAGGGTGTCCTGGCCGCCGGTCAGCCGGGCGTCGGAGACGAAGGCGTCCGACACGGCGGTGCCCTGGGACCCGGGGCAGCCGCGGACCCGTACCGAGACGTCGGTGCCGGGCGCCGGGGAGGCGGGGGTCACGGAGACCGAGCCGGCGTCGGCGGCCTGGGCCGCCGGGGCGAACGCGGTGGCGGCCAGGATTCCTGTACAGACAGTGAGGCGTAGTGAGCCCATCGTGAACCTCCAGTTATCAGGAGGCTCCCCCGCCCCGGGCGCCCCCGCATCCTCGGGGGGCGCCAGATTGCTCCGAACGGGTGGACCCGGATTTCGACACCGCAGGTCAGGCCCGTTCTGGGGCGGTCAGACGACGAGGTCGACCAGGTCCGCGATGGAGTCGACGACCTGGGAGGGCCGGAAGGGGTAGCGGTCGACCCGGTCGGGCTGGGTGACGCCGGACAGCACGAGGAAGGTGCGCATCCCGGCCTCCAGGCCCGCGAGGACGTCGGTGTCCATGCGGTCGCCGATCATCGCGGAGGTCTCGGAGTGGGCGCCGATGGCGTTGAGCCCGGCCCGCATCATCAGCGGGTTGGGCTTGCCGACGAAGTACGGCTTCTTGCCGGTCGCGGCGGTGATCAGGGCGGCGACCGAACCGGTGGCGGGCAGGTCGCCCTCGGTGGAGGGGCCGACGTTGTCCGGGTTGGTGGCGATGAACCGGGCGCCGTTGTTGATCAGCCGGACGGCCTTGGTCAGGGCCTCGAAGGAGTAGGTGCGGGTCTCGCCGAGGATCACGAAGTCGGGGTCGTGGTCGGTGAGGATGTAGCCGATGTCGTGCAGTGCCGTGGTCAGGCCGGCCTCACCGATGACATAGGCGGTGCCGCCGGGCCGCTGGTCGTCCAGGAACTGGGCGGTGGCCAGCGCCGAGGTCCAGATGTTCTCCACCGGCACCTCCAGGCCCATCCGGTTCAGCCGGGCGTGCAGGTCGCGGGCGGTGTAGATGGAGTTGTTGGTCAGCACGAGGAAGGGCCGCCCGGACTCCCGCAGCTTCTTCAAGAAGGCGTCGGCCCCGGGGATCGGAACGCCCTCGTGGATGAGGACACCGTCCATGTCGGTGAGCCACGACTCGATCGGCTTGCGGTCTGCCATGTGTGCGTCTCCTGGCGTGCGTACGGTCAAGAAAGGCGGGGGCGCCGGAACCACGGCGTACCGACGCCCCCAGCCTAGTCAGGGCGGCCTGATCCTGACCCCGGCGTTTCGCCGGTCGGTCGGCTCAGCTTCCGGTGGCCGACTTCCAGTCCTCGACGTACGACGTGAGGTTCTCGTCGATGTCGTTCCAGTCGGGCTGGAAGACCTCCACGCCGTCCATCAGCCGGGTGAGGGCGACGGCGTTGGCGTCGGTGGTCTTGACGTCCTGGCGGGCGGCGAATCCGCCTCCGATCCCGCTGACCTCCTGCTGCTGCTTCCGCGCGAGCATGAAGTCGAGGAGCTTCCTGCCGTTCTCGCTGTGCGGGGCCTTGGTGACCAGGCCTGCGGCGTACGGCAGGGCGAAGGTGGTGGGCCTGCCGTCCTGGCCGGCCGGGAACCAGATGCCGAGGTTCGGCATGGTCTTGGACTGGGCGTAGTTCATCTGCACGTCGCCGTTGGCGACGAGCAGTTCGCCCTTGTCCACCTTGGGGGCGAGCTTCCCGGTGGAGGCGGACGGGCCGACGTTGTTGGCCTGGAGCTTCTTCAGGTAGGCGAGGGCGGCGTCCTTGCCGCCGAAGTCGTGGACGGCCTTGATGAGGACGGCCGTACCGTCGCCGGCGACGCCGGGCGTGGAGTACTGCAGCTTGTTCCTGTACCGGGAGCCGAGCAGCTCGTTCCAGGTTTTCGGGGCCTGCTTGAGCTGCTTCTTGTTGTAGACGAAGCCGAAGTAGTTGTTGACGACGGCCGTCCACGTCCCGTCGGCGGCCTTGCCGGCGGCGCCGACCTGGCCGGCGTCCTTCGGGCCGTACTTCTGCAGCAGGCCCTTGCCGTCGGCCTGCTGGATGAACGGCGGGAGGGTGACCAGCACGTCGGCCTGCGGGTTGCTCTTCTCGCGGACGGCGCGCTGCACCATCTCGCCGGAGCCGCCCTCGACGTACTCGACCTTGATGCCGGTCTGCCTGGTGAAGTCGGCGAAGACCTTGTCGTACCAGCCGTCGCCGCTCTCGCCCTTGAGGCCGTCGGCGCTGTAGACGGTGACGACCTTGGCGTCGGAGGCGGCGGAGGAGGAGCCGCAGGCGGACAGCAGCGGCGCGGTGAGAACGGCGAGGGCGGTGGCGGCCTTGAGGGTGTTTCTGGGCATGGCGAGGTGAACTCCTGGCGGGGTGGCGGGGTGGCGGGGTGGCGGGGAGCGGGTTCAGCGGTACGACGCCCGGGTGCGGACCCGGGAGACGGCGAACAGGACGAGCAGGGTCGCGGCCATCAGCACGATGGCGACGGCGGAGCCGGTGAACAGGGCGCCGCGGTCGGTGGCCGCGTAGATCAGGACGGGCAGCGGGGTCCAGTCGGGCGGGTAGAGCATCATCGTGGCGCTCAGCTCGCCCATGGACAGGGCGAAGCACAGGCCGGCGGCGGCGGTCAGGGAGGGCAGCAGCAGGGGCAGGCGGACCCGCCACAGGACCCGGGCGGGGCCGGCGCCGAGGGAGGCGGCGGCCTGTTCGAAGGCCGGGTCGAGGCGGGTGATCGCCGCCGACACCGACTGATGGGCGAAGGCGGTGACCAGCACGGTGTGCGCGAGGATCACGATCCACCGGGTGCCGTTGAGCAGCATCGGCGGCTGGGAGAAGGCCACCAGGACCGACAGTCCGACCACGACGGAGGGCACGGCGACCGGCAGCACGAACAGGGTGTCCACGATCCTGCGGTACCGCTTCTTCAGGGCCGCCCCGGCCAGCGCGGCCCAGGTGCCGGCGGTCAGCGCGAGCAGGCTGGCGCCGGCGGCCGTGAGCAGGCTGGTGGTGAGCGCCTGGAGGGCGTCGCCGCAGGTGGCGGCGCGGTAGTTGCCGGTGGTCGCGCCCGAGGGCAGGACACCGGACCAGTGGGTGGCGAAGGAGGCGCCGAGGATGACGAGGAGGGGCAGCGCGAACAGCGGCACGAACAGGACGAGGAACACCGCCCACACGGCCCACCTCGCCTTGCGGCTATGCACCAGCACGACGGCTCACCACCCGGTACAGGCCGTAGAGACCCACGGAGATCAGGACGTTGACGACGGCGACCACACACGCGCCCGGGTAGTCGGACTCCAGGATCGCCTTGCCGTAGACGAGCATCGGCAGGGTGGTGACCCCTTTGGCGCCGGTGAACAGCACGATCCCGAACTCGTTGAGGCACAGCACCAGCACCAGGCTCCCGCCGGCCGCGAGCGCGGGCAGCGCCTCCGGCAGGACGACCCGGCGGACGATGCGGGGCGCCCGCGCGCCCAGTGAACCGGCCACCTCCAGTTGCGCGGTGTCCAGCTGCGAGAACGCGGCGAGCAGTGGCCGCATCACGAACGGCGTGAAGTAGGTGACCTCCGCCAGCAGCACGCCCCAGGGCGTGGTGAGGAACTGGAAGGAGCCGACGATGCCCGTGCTGCCGTAGAGGAACAGCAGCGCCAGCGTGATCAGGAAGGACGGGAAGGACAGGTAGACGTCGATGAACCGGGCCACCGCCCTCGCCCCGGGGAACGGCACGAACGCGATGACCAGCGCGAGCAGGAAGCCGAGGACCAGGCATCCGGCGGTGGAGGCCAGCGCCAGCCACACGGTGGTCCACAGCGCGTTCCGGAAGGCTTCGGAGGCGAAGACGTCGGCGTACGGCTGGAGGGAGGTGCCGCCGGTGTCCGGCTGGAAGGACTGCCGGACGACGAGGGCGAGGGGGTAGAGGAAGAAGAGGGCGAGGAGCGTAGTCGGAGGGAGCACCCACAGCAGCGCCCCGTAAGCCCGTGTGGAGCCGCGCCGGCCACGAACGGCCCGCGCCTCCCGGACGGCCTCAGCCATGGCTCACCCCCGCGGGCAGCAGCACCGCGTCGTCCGGCGCGAAGTGCAGCGACACCGCGTCCCCGTGCCGGGGCGGATCCCTCAGCTCCCGCACGTCCGCCATCACGGAGTGCCCGTCGACCTCGACGTACAGCCGGTGCGTGGCCCCCCGCCACTGGATCTCCCGTACGACGCCGGCGAGCCGGTTGGGCCCGTCGCCGAGCCCCACCAGATGCGGCCGTACGCACAACGTGGCCCGCGCCCCCGCGGCCGCGTCCCCGGTGTCGGCCTTCAGCGCCCTGCCCGCGAACTCGACGCCCCCGGAGCCCACGGTCACCGGAAGGAGGTTCGCGCCGCCCACGAAGGACGCCGTGAACGCGTCGCCCGGCGCCCGGTACAGCTCCTGCGGCGTGCCGCAGGCCTGCAGGCGGGCCCGGTCCATGACGGCGATCCGGTCGGCCAGCGTCAGCGCCTCGACCTGGTCGTGGGTGACGTACAGCATCGACATGTCCGGCAACTCCCGGTGCAGCCGGGCGAGCTCGGCCAGCATGCCGGAGCGCAGCCGGGCGTCCAGCGCGGACAGCGGCTCGTCCAGCAGGAGCACGTCCGGCCGGATGGCGAGCGCGCGGGCGATGGCGACGCGCTGCTGCTGGCCGCCGGACAGCTCGCGCGGATGCCGGCGGGCGTAGGCGGCCATGCCCGTCAGCTCCAGCGACTCGGCGACCCGCTGCCGGGTCTGTGCCTTGCTCGTCCTGCGGGCCCTGAGCCCGAAGGCCACGTTCTCGTCCACCCGCATGTGCGGGAAGAGCGCGTAGCTCTGGACGACCATCCCGATGCCGCGCCGGTACGGCGGCAGGCCCGTCACGTCCCGGCCGCCGAGGAGCACCCGCCCGGACACGGGCCGTACGAATCCGGCGACCGCCCGCAACGCGGTGGTCTTGCCGGAGCCGGACGGCCCGAGCAGCGCCATGACCTCGCCGGGCTCGACGGTCAGGTCGAGGGAGTCGAGGACGACGTTTCCGTCGTAGGCGACGGTGACGGAGTCGAAGCGGATGCCCATCTCACCGGTCTCCCAGCAGCGCGGGCAGGTCGGCTGCGGAGTCGAGGACGTGGGTGGCGCCGGCGGTGCGGAACTGCTCGTCGCCGTGGGCGCCGGTGCGCACCCCGGCGACCAGCCCGGCCCCGGCGCGTACGCCGCTGAGCACGTCGTACGAGGTGTCCCCGACGACGGCGACCTGCCGGACGTCCTCGGCGGCCTTGGTGCGCACGAACGCCTCAAGGACCATGTCCGGGTACGGCCGCCCGCGCCCGCCGGCGTCGGCCGGGCACAGGGTGAGCGGGACGAGGTCCCGCCAGCCGAGGGCGTTGAGGACGGCGTCCTGGGTGACGCGGGCGAATCCGGTGGTCAGCACGACGGTACGGCCGCTGCCGGCGAGCTTCTCGATGGCCTCGCGGGCGCCGGGGACCGGGGCGATCAGCCCGGCGTCGACCAGGTCGCCGTACGCCTTCTCGAAGGCGGTGTTGGCGCGCCGGGCGCGGTCCTCGTCGCCGAACAGGTGCCGGAAGACGGAGATCTTGGACTCGCCCATGGTGGCGCGGACGTAGGCGAGGTGCTCGGCGTGCTGAGCCGAGCCGGGCTCGACGCCCAGCTCGCGGGCCGCCGCCTCGAAGGCGCGCTCGACCAGGCCGCCGTCGGCGACGGTCGTGCCGGCCATGTCCAGGACGACGAGCCGGATGTCGGTGGGGACGGGGGTCATGGGGTGCTCACCAGTCCAGTTCGTTCGCGGTGGTCTCGGCTATCGCGGGGGCGCAGGTCATGCCGCGCCCGCCGGGCCCGGTGACCAGCCACACCCCCTCGCTCACCTGCTGGCGGTGCACCACCCGGCCGGGGTCGGTGACCTGCGCGTACACGCCCGCCCAGCGGCGCCGGACGCGCGGCAGCGGCCGGCCGAGGAGGGACTCCACGACGCCGGTGAGGTGCTCGTACGGCTCCTCGACGGTGTCGAAGGCGAAGGGGTGCTCGTATGCGTGGGTGTCGCCGATGGTCAGTCCGCCGTCGGCGCGCTGCACCATGAGCAGCTGCATCCGGTGCGCGGCGGCGGTCTCCGGCTGCGGCTGCCGGGCGTTGAGCTCGTCCAGCGCCGGGGAGGCGTAGGCCGGGTAGTAGCGGAAGCTGTCGGCGTCGGCCACCGAGGTCGGCAGTGGCTCGCCCAGCGGGTCGGTCTGCATCATCTGCAGCCGGACGCGGCGCACGGGCAGGTCCGGTCCGGCGAGTTCGCGGACCAGTCCGCCGAGCCAGGCGCCGGTGCACAGCACGACCGCGTCGGCCCGGTGCACGTCGCCGTGGTCGTCCCGGACGGTTCCGGGACCGGTGACCTCGCGCACCTCGCGGCCGGGCAGGAAGGTGTAGTCCGGGGACTTCGACAGCTCGGCGCGCAGCGCGAGTTGGGCGGTACGGGGTTCGACGGCCGCGTCCCGCTCGCAGTACAGGGCTGCGGTGAAGTCACCCCGCAGGGCGGGGTTGAGGGCGCGGGCCTCGCTGGGGATGAGCAGCTTGTAGCCGCGGTCGCCGGCGTCCGCGCGGGCCACGGCGGCCTCGGCGACGGCCAGCTCCAGGGGGCCCCGTACGGGGGTGAGGGAGCCGTTCGCCCGGAAGCCCAGCGCCGGGACCCGCGCGCCGATCTCCTCCCACAGCTCCCGCGCCCGCAGCGCGGTCGCCAGCTCTTCTCCGCCGGCGCGGCCGCTCACCCAGATCTGCCCGAAGTTGCGCAGCGAGGCGCCGCGCGCCTCGGCCTCGCGCTCGATCTGGACGACCTGGTGGCCGCGCTGTAGTGCCTGCCAGGCGTGCAAGGTGCCCACCACGCCTGCTCCGACGACTGTCACTTTCACGACGTCCACGCTCCTCGCGATCGGGTAACCGGAGACATCCGGCTGTCAACGAGAGCCTGAACGACCCATCACGTTTGGGCTAGACCCGTTATCTTTCCGTGATAATCGAGCGGGTCGATGAGGGCCTTTTCTCAGCCTTTGAGGTGGGCGGTGAAGGAGAACCGGTCTCCCCGGTACAGCGAGCGCACACGCTCCAGGGGGCGGCCCTCGGTGTCCCTCGAGACGCGGTGGATCAGCAGCATCGGCAGGGCGGGCGGGGTGCCGATGAGCAGGGCCTCGCGGGGCGTGGCCAGCACGGTCTCGATCCGCTCGTCGGCGTCGCCGAAGGCGATGCCCTGGGCGGCGAGATAGCCGTAGAAGGAGGAGTCGGGGTCGAAGTCGGAGTCCAGCCGGGGCAACCGGGCCACGGCGACGTACGTGCTCTCCAGGCCGACCCGCTCCTCGTCGGCGAGCAGCACGCGCTCCAGGTGCCAGACGGGCTCGCCCCGGGTGAGCCCCGTTTCGGCGGCGAGGGCGTCCGGGCAGGGGAAGCGGTCCAGGGCGACGAGCGAACGGCCGGGCGTACGGCCCTGCCGCCGCACGCCCTCGGTGTAGCTGGCGAGGGACAGCGGCTGGGCGAGCTTGGGCCCGGCGACCACGGTCCCGCGCCCCTTGCGCCGCAGTCGCCCTTCCAGCACCAGCTCCCGTACGGCCTGCCGCACGGTCTCCCGGGCGACGTCGTACCGCTCGGCGAGGTCCCGTTCGGTGGGGATGACGCTGCCCTCCCCCAGCTCCTCCAGCAGGGCGGCGATCCGCGCCTTCACCGCGTAGTACTTGGGGATGCGCCCGTGCTCGGGAATGCCGGAGCGGACGGGGGCGCCGGGGGCCTGGTCGTTCGGGTAGTCCACGCAGGGATCGTCGCAGACGGCACGGGGGGTCTCGTACGCCCCTGGCTCAGCGGTGTCATGCGCCCTCCGCTCAGCGGCGCCTGCGGGCCAGGAGCAGCGCCCCGCAGACCACGGCGAGGAGCGCCCCGCCGGCCGCGAGCAACCCGTGGGCGAGGCCCGGTCCGGTGTCCGCCAGCTCACGGGCCCGCTCGGCGGCCTCCGCCGCGTCCGCGGCGAACGGCAGGGAGGGCCCGGGGCTGGAGGTGCCGGTACCGGTGCCGGTGCTGGGCGTGGCCTGCGGGCTGCCGGACGGCCTCGGCTCTTCGCTCTTCCCGGTCGCGTCCGGCTGCGGCGGCGGCTCGTCGCCGTACGGGCCGATCGCGAACCGGTACGCGTTGGACTCGCCGACCCAGTCGCCGTCGTCGCCCCGGCGCTGGACGACGGCCGCGTTGACGGTGACCTGGTCGGAGGGGGTGTCGGAGGGAAGCGCGAGCCTGAGCTTGACGCTGACGGTCTTGCCGGGCGGTACGGCGAACCCCTCGAACCCGGCGCCGTCGAGCACGCCGACCAGCTCCTGCTCGTCGGTGCTCTCGAACGTCACCGGCAGGGGCCGAGCGCCGTCGTAGAACTCCAGCTGGGGCTGGTCGGGGCGCAGCGCGTGCTTGTCGTCGACGAGGACGACCACCGGGTGGATGCCGGTGCAGGTCTCGCCGGCCGTGTTGGTGAGGTCGAGGTACCAGGTGCCGTATCCGCCGCCCGCCTCGTAGGACGGCGGACCGCCCCGGATCCGGGCGGCCAGCGGGAAGGCCCGCGCGTCCGCGCCCGCACACGCGGGCGGCGGGGCGGCCGACGCGGCGGCCGGCGCGGTGGTGACGACCACGACGACGGACGCGGACGCGGCGGCCGCGGCGAGCCGGAGCGACGGAGGCAGGGGTGGCGGCAGTCTCATGAACACATGAGCATGCCGGTCGGCCGGCTCGCCGTGGCCCGCCACTCCGGCAGGGGGCGGGAAGTCCGCTCGATCAGCGGGATGGGGGCGGGATGGCTCGTGACGGTGTGCCGGTGAAGCAGGTCAGCTGGTGACGGTGACGTCCACCGTGACCACGTTGTCCGGATCGGAGGCGCAGGCCATGTAGATGTGCTGCACGCCCGGGCGCGTGTTCCGCTCGATCCCGGCGACCCCGACCAGCACACCCTTCTTCGTCGGCCTCAGCTGGGTGGTGCGGATGGGGGTGCGTTCCGAGGTGTGCGCGCCGACCTGCTCGCCTTCGGCCCGGCCGCCCTCGGCGGGATCACTGCATCCCCTGAGCGTGAGGGAGACGGTCTGGCCGGGCTTCACCTTCGCGGGACTGACGGTGCCGGCCGGGGAGGCGGCGGCCGTCCCGGCGAGGGCGACGACGCTGACGCCGACGAGGGTGGCGGTGGTGATGCGGGAGCAGCGCATACTCACTCCTCACCGCGCCGCGAGGCGCTTGATGCGATTGGATGCGCTTGATTCAGTCGATGCTGTTGGTTCCATTGTGGGCACAGGTATGGATCCGTGTCGAAGGAGCGGTGGGATGAGGATCGAGTCGTCGCAGAAGATCACCACGTTTCTGATGTTCGAGGGCAACGCCGAGGCCGCGATGACCTTCTACACCTCGCTCTTCGACGACGCCGAGATCGTGCACATCACCCGCTACGGCGCCGACGGGCCCGGCAAGGAGGGCAGCGTGCAGCACGCGACGTTCTCGCTCGCCGGTCAGCAGTTCATGTGCATCGACAGCCCCGCGCAGCACGAGTTCACCTTCACGCCGGCGATCTCGCTCTTCGTCCAGTGCGACGACGAGGCCGAGATCGACCGCCTCCACACCGCCCTCTCCGACGAGGGCACCGAACTGATGCCCCTGGGCAACTACGGCTTCAGCCCCAAGTTCAGCTGGGTCAACGACCGCTTCGGGGTGTCGTGGCAGCTGAACCTGCCGGGGGCGTGAACCGAGCGCCTACCCATCGGGTCGTCCGGGACCGTGCGCGGCTGCGGGCCCCCTGTGGCTGGTCGCGCAGTTCCCCGCGCCCCTTACGGGGCGCTGCAGTGCCGCCGGCTTCATGACCCGCCGCCGCAGCACAGCACACCGTCACGCCTCCCCCCTCCCGAACACCGGCGCCAGCAACAGCTGCGCCGCCCCCTCCACCACCACCCGCTCCCCCCGCGGAGCGCACCGCACCGGCACCGCCCCGCCCGTCGCCCCCTCCCGCCGGGCCCGGGCGTCGAGGACCTCCCCGACCCCCCGGACGAACACCTCCGGCGCTCCGGCGACGGTCCGCCCACCCAGCAGCACCGCGTCGATGTCCAGCAGCCCGACCAGGTTCGCGGCCCCCACCCCGAGCACCCGCGCCGCCTCCGCCGCCTCCCCGCGCCGTACCGCGTCCAGGCACAGCGCCTCCACGCACCCCCGGTCCCCGCACTCGCACACCGGCCCGTCCAGCTGGATCACCTGGTGCCCGAACTCCCCCGCCCCGGTCCGCGCCCCCCGGTGCACCCGCCCGCCGATCACCAGCCCGGCACCGAGCCCCGTACCGAGATGCAGATACGCGAAGGACCCACCGGTACCCCCCTCGCCGCCCACCGACAGCCCGAGCGCCGCGGCGTTGGTGTCCTTGTCCACCACGACCGGCACCCCCAGCCGCTCCCCGAGCGCGTCCCGCAGCGGGAACCCGTCCCACTCGGGAAACCCGGTCACCCGGTGCAGCACCCCGCGCGCATGATCGAGCGGCCCCGGCACCGCCACCCCCACCCCGAGCAGCGTCCCGGCGCCGGAAAGCCCCGGGCCGTCGCAGCCCAGGCTCTCCCGCACCACCGTCTCCACCGCGTCCCCGACCACCGCCGGTACGGCGTCCACGCCGGCCCCGAGCCCCAGCTCGGCCCGCCGCTCGCCCACCACGGCCCCGTCGAGATCGACCAGCACCACCCGCAGCTCGTCCCGGTCCAGATGCACCCCCACCGCGTGCCCGGCCTCCGGTACCAGCCGCAGCACGGTCCGCGGCTTGCCCCCGGTCGACGCCCGCCGCCCGGCCTCCGCCGCGAACCCCTCCTCCCGCAGCCGCGCGGTGATCTTGCTGACGGCCTGCGGGGTCAGCCCCGTACGCTCGGCCAGTTCCAGCCGGCTGATCCCCTCGGCCCCGGCGTCCCGCAGCAACCCCAGCACCAGCGCGGCGTTATGACTCCGCACCGCCCCCAGATTCGCCCCCGCACGCCCCGCGGCCTGACCACGCCCCATCCCCGCTCCCGACGCGGACCCGACCCGACCCCCCGGCCCGGACCGCGACCCCACCCCGGCCTCGTCCCCGGACCTCACCCCGCCCCCAGCCCCCGGCCGCCCCATGCCCGGCCCCGAAGCGGACTGCGCCCCCATCTCCGCACCCGACCCCGTACTCGCCCTGTTCACGCCACCCATTCTCCCCACCACTTGCACTTTGGCAACAGCGTTGCGAAAGTGGACGGCATGACAGGACGCACGACTGCCACCCCCCTCCGCGTCGGCCTGATCGGCTACGGCCTCGCCGGCTCCGTCTTCCACGCCCCGCTGATCGCCGCGACCGACGGGCTCGCCCTCGACACGGTGGTCACCTCCAGCCCGGAGCGGCAGCGGCAGGCCCGCGCCGAGTTCCCGGACGTGCGGCCGGCCGCCACCGCCGAGGAGCTGTTCGACCGCGCGGACGAGCTGGACCTGGTCGTCGTCGCCTCCCCGAACAAGACGCACGTACCGCTCGCCGCCACCGCCCTGAAGGCGGGCCTGCCGGTCGTCGTCGACAAGCCGCTCGCGGGTACGGCGGCCGAGGCCCGCGACCTCGCCGCCCTCGCCGAGGAGCGCGGTCTGCTCCTGTCCGTCTTCCAGAACCGCCGCTGGGACAACGACTTCCTGACCCTGCGCAAGCTGATCTCCCAGGGCGACCTGGGTGACGTATGGCGCTTCGAGTCCCGCTTCGAGCGCTGGCGCCCCCAGCTCAAGGGCGGCTGGCGCGAGTCCGGCGACCCGGCAGAGATCGGAGGTCTGCTGTACGACCTCGGCAGCCATGTCGTCGACCAGGCGCTGGTCCTCTTCGGCCCGGTCACCGAGGTGTACGCCGAGACGGACGTCCGCCGCCCCGGCGCCGAGACCGACGACGACACCTTCATCGCGCTCACCCACGCCGGCGGCGTCCGCTCCCACCTCTACGTCTCCGCGACGACCGCCCAGCTCGGCCCCCGTTTCCGGGTGCTCGGCTCCCGGGCGGGCTATGTGAAGTACGGCCTCGATCCGCAGGAGGCCGCGCTGCGCGAGGGCCTGCGCCCCGGCCCGCAGTGGGGCGCGGAGCCGGAGTCCCTGTACGGCCGTATCGGCGCCGGGGAGTCCCCGCTGACCGGCGGCGGCACCGCCGTCCCGACCGTCCCCGGCGACTACCCCGCCTACTACGCGGCCGTCGCCCGCGCCCTGACCGGCGCCGGCCCCAACCCGGTGACCGCCCTGGAGGCGGCCGCCGCCCTCGACGTACTGGAAGCGGCCCGCACGTCGGCCCGAGACAAGGTGACGGTGACCCTCTGATGCCCCACCAGCAGCACCATCCGCAGCTCACGCCCAGGTCCACCCCCGAACTCACGCCGTCCGTCGAGGAGCTGGAGGCGCAGGAACGCCGCCTGGTCTTCCGGCAGTTCACCTACGACGACGCCTGGGCCCTCGGTTCGCTCCTGGTGGAGCTGGCCCGGGAGCGGCAGGCCCCGGTGGCCGTCGACATCCACCGGGCCGGCCAGCAGCTCTTCCACGCGGCCCTGCCGGGCTCCACCCCGGACAACGACGCCTGGATCGCCCGCAAGCGCCGGGTCGTCGAGCGCTACGGCGCCTCTTCCTACCTGGTCGGCGCCCGCTTCCGCGCCAAGGGCACGACGTTCGAGGACTCCTCCCGCCTCGACCCGGACGTCTATGCGGCGCACGGCGGCTCGTTCCCGGTCACCGTGGAGAACGTGGGCGTCATCGGCGCGGTCACGGTCTCCGGCCTGCCCCAGCTCCAGGACCACCGGTTCGTCGTGGAGGCGCTGGAACAGTTCCTCAAGGTGTGACCACCGCCGGTTCTGAAGGTGTGACACCCGCCGGGATTACGTGAGGGATCCCTCCGGTTGGGAATGGCTGCAGACGTCGACGATCACGGCCCCACCCGGAGGGACGGCCCCATGAGCACCCTGAGCACCTTGAAGGACAGGATCGGCCGGTACGGCGTCTGGAGCGTCGGACTGCGCGCCGAGGACCCCGCGCTGCGGGGCGAACTGGCGGAAGCGGCGGCCGAGTTGGAGCAGCTCGGCTACGGCGCCGTATGGCTGGGCGGCAGCAGCGCCGCCCGGCACGCCGTACCGCTCCTCGAGGCGACCCGCACCCTCACCGTCGGCACCAGCATCCAGAGCATCTGGGACTACGACGCCGAGACCAGCGCCGCGTCCTTCGCCGAGGTGGACGCGGCCCACCCCGGCCGCTTCCTGCTCGGCCTCGGCGTGAGCCACGCCAAGCTCGCCGACCAGTACCGCCGGCCGTACTCGGCCCTGGTGGCCTACCTCGACGCCCTCGACACGGCCGGCGTCCCCGCGGACCGCCGTGTCCTGGCCGCCCTCGGCCCCAAGACGCTCGAGCTGGCCCGCGACCGGGCGGCGGGCGCGGTGCCGTACCTGGTCACCGCGGAGCACACCGCCCAGGCGCGCGAGATCCTCGGCCCGGACCCGCTGCTCGCCCCCGAGCTGAAGGTGATCCTGGAGACCGACCCGTCCCGCGCCCGCACCCTCGCCCGCGGGACCCTCGCGATGTACCTCGCCCTGCCGAACTACACCAACAACTTCCTGCGCCTGGGCTTCACCGAGGACGACCTGACGAACGGCGGCAGCGACCACCTGGTCGACGCGGTCTTCGCCTGGGGCGACGAGACCCGGATCCGGGACCGCATCAACACCTTCCACGAGGCGGGCGCGGACCACGTGGCCCTCCAGGTCGTCACAGGCGGTGACAGGGACACTCTGCCGAGGGAGGAGTGGCGCAGGCTCGCTTCTCTCCTGGGGTGAGCGGAAACGCCCTTCAGGGGCGCGGGGCTGTGTCGGATGTGCGGCTCCGCCGCGCGGGCGTGAGAAACCGCGACGGACCCGCACCCGCCGCACTCACGCAGCCCCACCCCCTCAGACGTCTTTCAACTCCTGGCGTTGCCGACCCAGCCCCGCGATCTCCAGCTCCACCACATCCCCGGCCCGCAGATACGGCTTGGGCTCGGGCTGTCCCATCGCCACCCCCGCCGGCGTCCCCGTGTTGATGACATCCCCGGGGTACAGCGTCATGAACTGGCTGACGTACCGCACGACTTCGCCGACCGGGAAGATCTGCTCGGCCGTCGTGCCGTTCTGCTTCAGCTCGCCGTTGACCCACAGCTTCAGCGACAGACTCTGCGGATCCGGAACCTCGTCCGCCGTGACCAGCCACGGGCCCAGGGGATTGAAGGTCTCGCAGTTCTTGCCCTTGTCCCAGGTCCCGCCGCGCTCGATCTGGAACTCCCGCTCGGACACGTCGTGCGCCACCGCGTACCCGGCGACGTGCGCGAGCCCTTCTTCGGCGGAGCCGAGGTAGCGGGCCGTCCGTCCGATGACGACCGCCAGTTCCACTTCCCAGTCGGTCTTGGCCGACCCCCTCGGGACGAGCACCGTGTCGTTGGGCCCGACGACCGTGTCCGGCGCCTTGAAGAAGACGACCGGCTCGCCGGGCGGCTCGGCGCCCGTCTCGCGGGCGTGGTCGTGGTAGTTGAGCCCGATGCACACGATCTTCCCGATGCGGGCCAGCGGCGGCCCGATCCGCAGTCCGGTCGCGTCCAGCGCGGGCAGCTCGCCGGACTCGGCCGCCGCCCGTACCCGGCCGAGCGCGCCGTCGTCGGCGAGGAGCGCGCCGTCGATGTCGTCCACGAGGCCCGACAGGTCCCTCAGGGTCCCCTCGGCGTCGAGCAGCGCGGGCCGCTCGGCCCCTGCCGTACCGACTCGCAGCAGCTTCATGGTCACAATCTCCCTCGATCGCGGACGCCCGGACCGATGGGTGCAGCCATCGGAGGACTGGTCGATCCTCCAATCCGCCGGTCCACTAGGCAAGACCCTGTTCACGTACTGGACCGTAACCCGGCCCTCTACCGGTACAGCACGGCCCGCTCGACCGCGCTCCACGCCGTGCTGGTGACGACGTAGAGCGCGGCGGCCAGCGGGACGACCGCCACGGTGACGAGCGTGAAGAAGGACATGAACGGCATGGCCTTGGTGACCGCGCCGAGCCCCGGCACCTGCTCGCCACCCCCGGCGCCCACCGCGACCGGGTTGTCCGCCGTCATCCGCTGGGTGCGGCGGTAGTTGAAGGTGGCGACGGCCGCGACGACGGCGAAGAGCCCGAGGTAGACCAGCCCGGCCGGGCCGAACACCCCGCCGCCGGCGAGGGCGTCGGCCCAGCGCCCGCCGAGCGGTGCCGCGAACAGCCGGTGGGCGAGCAGGCCGTTGCTCGCGCCGCCGATCGTGGTGCTGGAGAAGAGGTGGTAGAGCAGGAAGAAGGCGGGCATCTGGAGCAGGCTGGGCAGGCAGCCGGACAGCGGCGAGACGCGTTCCTCGGCGTGCAGTTCGAGCACCGCCTGCTGCAGCCGGCGCGGATCCTCGGCGTGCTTCCGGCGCAGCTCGGCGACGCGCGGCTGGAGTTCGGCGCGGGCCCGCTGGCCGCGGGCGGCGGCGCGGGACAGCGGGTGGACGAGGAGTCGTACGAGCGCGGTGAACAGGACGATCGCGGCGGCGGCCGCGGAGGCGTGGAAGAGCGGCTGGAGCAGGTCGGCGAGGCGCTCGACCAGGTGGGCGAAAACGGAGAAGACAGGGAAGACGGACATGGGTGAGCCCTCCGGGGGTCTCGTCGTGCCGGAATGACGCAGAACGGCATGACGACCCGCGCGGGGTCACCTACGGGAGTGCGGGTGCCCTACGCGGCGGTCGCCGGAAGGCCCTGTCCGGGCGCCCTGGGCCGGCGCCGGCCGGGCGCGTCGGGATCGCGCTGCGGCAGGAAGGCCGTACGCCGGGCCCGGTCGCGGATCGCCGTGCGCACCCGGGTGGGCGGTACGGCGGGCGCGGTGCGGGCGGCCATCAACAGGCAGGCGGCGAAGGCGGCCCCGGCCGCCGTGGTCGCGGCGAGCGCGACGGTCGCGGAGAGGTTGCCGGCGTCGAGCAGCAGGACCGGCAGGAGCAGGAGCAGCAGCGGGGCGAGCGCACGCGACCGCGCGAGACGTCGGACCACCTGTCTCCCCCTCCCCACGGCCTCAACCACCCAGGCCTGCTTGCCCTCTCTCTCCTTGTATACCTGATGGCAGACACGCGAAGGGCCCCGCATGCCGCACATCCCCACCTGCGTCCTCACCGACGCCCGCCCCGCCCGCGTCACCGACGGCCACGCCGTGGACCGGTTCGTGGAGATCGGCTCCTTCACCAAGGTGCTCACCGGTACGGCGCTCATGCGTATGGCCGCCGCGGGCCTGCTCGACGCCGACGACCCCGTCGAGCGCTGGCTCCCCGCCGCCCCCGGCACCGGCATCACCCTGCGGCACCTGGCCGCGCACACCTCCGGACTGCCGCGCCTGCCACCCGGAGCGGCCCGCCGCCGCGATCCGTACGCCGCGTTCGACGCCGACGCCATGCGCCGGTTGCTGGGCCGCCTTGACTCGGTCGTCATCCGGCCGCCGGGACAGCAGGAGGAGTACTCCAACCTCGGGTACGCCGTGCTGGGCGCCGCGCTGGCCGGGGCGGCCGGTGCGTCGTACGAGGAACTGCTCGCCGAGCACGTGCTGCGGCCGCTGGACGTCCACGAGGTGAGCGCACGGCCCGAGCGGGACCGGCGTCTGCTCGCCCCGGGACTGTTCGGCAGGGGCCGGCGGCCCTGGACCATGGACGGGGCGATCCTTCCGGCGGGCGGACTGTGGGCGACGCCGCGCGCGGTCGCCGATCTCCTCGTCCGGCTGGTGATCGAGCGCCGGCTGGGCGACCCCGCGCCCTCGTGGCAGACGGCCGGCCCGGTCCACTGGCACAACGGCGCGACCCGCCACGCGTCGGTCTTCGCCGCCGCCCGCGCGGACGGCCGCTGGGTGGTCGTCCACCGGCTGGGCGGCGACTCGGACGCCACCGACCAGGCGGGCATCGAGGTGCTCCGGAACGCGGGCGCCGCCTGAGGGGTCAGGCGGGGTCCGTCACCAGCGGCTCCAGCAGCCGTTTCGGCTTCAGCAGGGCCCGGCTGACCGGATCCGCCGGGTCCGGGTCGAGGCCGGGCCCGGGCACCATGACCACGTCCCCGACCGGTACGGCGACCCCGCACGCGGGACATTCGCCGTACGGGCCGAGTTCCGTGCCGCACTCCGCGTGCCGGAAATACCGCAGCCGCGCCTCGCTGAAGTGCTCGCGCCCCCACACGCCGAGGGCGCGCAGGATGGGCCACAGGGCGATGCCGCGTTCGGTGACGACGTACTCGTCGCGCGGCGGCGACTGCTGGTACCGCCGCTTTTCGAGGATGCCCTCGGCGGTCAGGGTCTGCAGCCGGGCGGCGAGGACGGCGCGCGGGATGCCGAGGTGGACCAGGAAGTCGTTGTACCGCCGGACGCCGTACAGCGCGTCGCGGACGACGAGCAGCGTCCAGCGCTCGCCGACGATCTCGAGCGCGCGGGCGATCGAGCACTCCTGCGACGCGTAGTCCTTGCCCAGTGCCATGCCGTCCACTGTAACCACTTTCCGAGCCTAGGTTCACTGACCGAACCATCGATGTTACGGTGGTGCGGTCAGGTCAGTTCAATGACTGAACCATGAACCGCCCTGCCGCTCACCCCGGCCGCAGCCCCCGATGAACAGGACCACGCCATGACCGGGCTCGACTCCTCCACCGCCACCACGCCCGCCGCCACAGCCGTACGAGGCGCCACCACCCGGGACGCCCCCGTCCGCCCCCGGGCCACACTCGCCCTGACCAGCGCGGCCACCGCCGTCACGCTGATGACGTACACCGCCCCGATGGTCACGCTGCCCGGCACCGCGACCGCCCTGCACACCCCGCTCTCCGCCCAGGCCTGGCTGCTGAACGGCACCCCGCTCGGCCTCGCCGCCGTACTGCTGGTCGCCGGCAGCCTCGCCGACGACTACGGCCGCCGCCGGATCTTCCTCGCCGGCACGCTGGCCCTCGGCCTCACCACCGCCCTCGGCGCCCTCTCGACGTCCACCTGGCAGTTCACCCTCGCCCGCATCGCCCAGGGCGCGGCGAGCGCGGCGATCCTCGCGAGCAGCCTCGGCCTGCTGGTCGCCGCCTTCCCGTCCCCGCGCGGCCGGCTGCACGCGACCGGCGTGTGGGGCGCCTTCGTCAGCGGCGGCATCGCGGTGGGCCCCCTGGTCGCGGGCGCGCTGCCGACCTGGCGGGTGGCGTACGGCGTGCTGGGCGCGGCGGCCGTCGTCCTGGCCGCGCTGGGCACCCGCGCGCTCGCCGAATCACGCGCCCCGCGCGGCGGCCGCCCGGACATCCCGGGCGCCCTGGCCTTCGGCCTGGCCCTGGTGGCCCTGGTGGCGGCCCTGACCCTGGGCCGCGACGGCTGGCTGCGCGCCCCGGTCGGACTGCTGCTCGCGGCAGCCGTCCTCCTCCTGGCGCTCTTCGCCGCCGTGGAGCACCGGACGCGTACCCCGATGATCGAGCTGGGCCTGCTGCGCCACGTCCCGTTCCTGGCCTCGGCCGCGGGCGGGCTGTTCACCGGCCTCGCGGTGATCGGCACCTTCAGCTTCCTGCCGGCCCTGCTCCAGCAGGTCCTCCACCTGTCCCCGATCCGGACGGCCTGGCTGCTCCTGCTCTGGTCCGGCCTGAGCTTCCTGGTCGCCCTCCAGGTCAAGCACCTGGCCGGCCGTATCGCCCCGCGCGCACAACTCGCCGTCGGCTTCGCCCTGCACGCCGTCGCCGTCCTGACCATGCTCGGCGCCCTCGCCTCCGGCTCCTGGACCCGGCTGCTGCCCGGTCTGATCATCAGCGGCATCGGCAGCGGCCTGCTCAACGGCGCGCTGCCGCTGCTGGCCGTGGACTCGGTCCCGCGCGAACGGGCCGCGATGGGCTCCGGCGCCCAGCAGACCCTCCGCTACATCGGCTCCTGCGCCGGCGTGGCCCTGACCATCGCCCTCGCCACCTCCTCCCACACCCTGGCGAGCGGCACGAACACCGCCCTGCTGGTGTCGGCAGGGCTGGCACTGGTGGGGGCCGTGCTGGTGGGGGTGCTGCGGGAGCGGCGGCCCTAGCGGGGCCGGACTGAGACGCGGCCGGCCGCCCGGGGAGCGCGTCCGCGAGCCCGGCGCCTCCACCGGAGCCGCCCGCACGGCAGACACACAGACCACAACCGGCCATATCCGCAAGGAAGTCGGGATACGGCAGCTCTTCCTCAACCCATTTTAGAAAGCACTGTCAGAACTCTCGACAACCCCACCCGCCACCCCCATGCTTCCTGCTGCCGAAAGCCGCAACGGAGAAGCGGAGAGCCACCCATGATCCGACGCAGAACCCTGTTGGCAGCAGCGGGCGGCGCCGCCCTGGGCGGCGCCCTGTCCACGGGCACGGCGAGGGCGGACGCGACCATCCCCGTCGACCCGTCCGCCGCCTACGGCACCTGGGAGGGCTGGGGCACCTCGCTGGCCTGGTGGGCGAACATCTTCGGCACCCGGGACGACTTCGCGGACATCTTCTTCACCACGAAGACGACGCCGTACAACGGCACGTCGCTCCCCGGCCTGGGCCTGAACATCGCCCGCTACAACCTCGGCGCGTGCAGCTGGAACAGCGTCAACGGCGAGTCCATGGCCGCCTCCCCGAACATCCCGCGCTTCAAGCAGATCGAGGGCTACTGGCAGGACTGGACGAACGAGGATCCCACGTCGTCGTCCTGGAAGTGGACGGCGGACGCGACGCAGCGCGCGATGCTGGTGAAGGCGACTCAACGGGGCGCGATCAGCGAGCTGTTCGCCAACTCCCCCATGTGGTGGATGTGCCTCGACCACAACCCCTCCGGCGCCTCGGACGGCGGCAACAACCTCCAGTCCTGGAACTACCGTCAGCACGCCTCCCACCTGGCGTCGGTGGCGCTGTACGCCAAGCAGAACTGGGGCGTGACCTTCAGCACGGTGGAGGCCTTCAACGAGCCCTCGTCCTCCTGGTGGACGGCGACCGGCACGCAGGAGGGCTGCCACATGGACGCGACGGTCCAGGCGGCCGTACTGCCCTACCTGCGCAGCGAGTTGGACAAGCGGGGCCTGACGGCGACGAGGATCTCGGCATCCGACGAGACGAGCTACGACCTGGCCCGCACCACCTGGAACTCCTTCTCCTCCACGACCAAGGGGTACGTGGACCGGGTGAACGTCCACGGCTACCAGGGCTCGGGCGGCCGCCGGGACCTGCTCTACACGGACGTCGTCACGACGGCGCGCAAGGCCCTGTGGAACTCCGAGACCGGGGACGGCGACGCCACGGGCCTGACCCTGGCCGGCAACCTGCTGTACGACTTCCGCTGGCTGCACCCGACGGCGTGGGTGTACTGGCAGGTGATGGACCCCAGCGCGGGCTGGGCGACGATCGCGTACGACGCGGGCACCCTGCAGCCGGGAGCGGTCCAGACGAAGTACTACGTACTGGCCCAGTTCACCCGCCACATCCGCCCGGGCATGACGATCCTGGACACCGGGGTCGGCTACGCGACGGCCGCACTGGACAGTACGGCGAAACGCCTGGTGATCGTGGCCGCGAACACCTCCTCCTCGGCCACGACCCTGACCTTCGACCTCTCCCGCTTCTCATCGGTGACCGGCGGCTCGGGCGGCCTGGTCCCCCGCTGGAACACGGTCACGACGGGCGGCTCCGACCTCTACACCCCCCACGCGGACACCCACCTGTCCGGCACAACGCTGTCGCTCCCCTTCGCCCCGAAGTCGATCCAGACACTCCAGGTGGACGGAGTGACGGTCTGAACAAGGCCTCAAGGGGTCCCTGACCTGCACTTACCCCCTTGAGTCAGTGCTCGGCAGTACGGTGTCCCCCATGCGCCCCGACACGCCTGCCGAGAACGTCGACCACACCGCCGAAGCGGCACGCCTGGAGCGGACCGCCGGACTGTATCCCGAGGACGCCGAGGCCCTCCTGCTGCGCGCCGCGGCCCACCTCGAACTGTCCGGCGACCGCCCCGCGGCCACCGCGCTCTACGACCGCCTGCTGTCCTCACCGGACGGCCTGGACAACCCCGCACTGGTCCGCGCCCTGAAGGCCTCCAACCTCTGGGAGTACGACCACGAGGCGGAGGCGAGGGCGATCATCGACGGCATCCGCACGACGGCCCCGCGGGACCCGGCCCCCTGGGTGATCATCGCGGAGTCCCTGGAGTCGCACGACGAGCTGGAGGCGGCGGAGGAGACGTTCACGGAGGCGGCGCGCCTCCTCCTGCCGGCCGAGGAGGAGCCCCCGCCCGCCACCCACCCCCTCCTCTACGGCCGCCACCGCGTCCGCCGCATGCGCGGCCTCCCGCACGACGACTGGGACACCCTGGCGGACACCCTCCACACCTCCCCCGTGCCGCTCGACGAACTCCACGACCCCAAACGCGTCTGGTCCCTCGGCTCGGACAACCCCGCGGAACTGGTCGCGGAGATCTCCCGCCTCCGAGCCGAACTCGGCGCCTACCGCGAGGCCCTCTCCCGCCCGTTCCCGGTGGCAATCCTCCACTGGCCGGCACCGGAGCTGTCGGAACTCCTGTCGGCCTACCCGGCCCTGGCGACGGAGTACCCGTCCCACGAGACCCACTTGGCGACCATAGAGTCGTCCCTCCGCGAACTCTCCGCCTCCGGCACCCCCAACCTGGGCATCGTCACCGGCACGGTGCCGTCGTACGAGGCCTTCGCAGCGTCGGAGGGCTCGTCCCCGACGGACGCGACCCTGCTCCCGCAGTACGCGACGACACTGGCGGCGCGGGGGCGTGCGGTGGCTTGGCCTCCGGGGAGGGGGGCGGAGTGTTGGTGTGGCTCCGGTCGGACTTACGAAGCCTGCCATGGGAAATGACGCCTGAGGCGCGAGTAACTGGGCCTCTAGCACTGCAGGGAGGGTGGGGCGGCCCAATGCGCCCCACCCTGCCCAAGTCCAGTCCTGCTCAGATTCGCCCGATCACAATTCTGGAAAAACTTCCTGGATGATCTGAACGAGTTTACGGGCCCCTTCGACGTCAAGTTGGATGCTCTGGCTGACCTTATCGAGGATCTGCCGTTCGGTAGATCCATAAGTGTCAAGTTGAAGCACACGTCGACCGTCGACAACAAACGACCGGAATCCGCAAGTTACGGGGCCATGCACTCTTTGCACGTCAGCAGAGACCGACTTAAATTCGTCGATCAAGGCCATGGGGGATCCTCCTACATATCACATCGGCGGCAGGAAACGAAAACCGCCGAGAACTGATTCCTACTTCTTGGCCATCTGTTCATCTAGGTCGCGAAACCCTTCGAGAACAAGATTCACGACCTTTATCTCATTCTGCGGATCGGGTTTCACCTGCATCTTGGCGCCCTTATGCGCAGCGTCTCCCCTGGCTGTAGCCCAAGTCTCCGTGGCGCTCAGCCAGGCGGAATCAATCTCCACCTCCTGAACGCCAATTGGCAAAAGCAAGCGCAGAAGATTCTTTTCCTTTATTCCGTGGTTCTGATTTCTCACATACCGATGAAGGTCTGTCCGAGCTGCATCTACTCGCGCTTCCAGCGATGGAAACTTAGCCGGCTTTGCCGCAGCTTCACTTAAAGAGTCAGGTATGGCAGGTGCAGACTCACGGTATGCCACGATCGCCAACAAGCTCGTGGATATCGATCCAGCAACCTTCCACTTCGATACAGCGTGGTCGACGACTTCGATCACGCGATCCTCTATAAAGGATTCGAATTCAGCGTGCGCCAGAACTCTAAACGCTCGCGTGTGCTCATAGACTGACTCTTCGTATGAGCCGGTGGGATCGAATTCCTTCGGCAGAAAGCACTGACGAAGCTCCTCTATCCGCTTCGCCAACTCCTCGAATCGTGAAGACGCCATCTCGCCTCTACGGAATAAGTCGGTTATCACGCAGTTCCGGCACGCGCAGCTTGACGCCGATAGCGTCACCAAGCGCTTCACCCCAGAGGGAAAGACGCCGATGTGTCGCAAGGGGCGTCTTGGTCGTCGTTTGAATCGACTCGACAAATCGCTGATTGGTGTCACAGAGATTGCGAAAGGCCCATTCCACGATCTCTGCGCGAGAGACAGCGGCAGATCGCACGTTGGCGTCAGAGAAGTAGTAGGTCATGACGTCGAACACAGCCCGATTAAAACGTCCTTCATACTTCCCGCCGGCCCAGCGATAGAAGGAGTTGTCGCCGAACACCTTGAACGTCGCCTCAATAGAGCGGTTGCAGTTCTCCCCTACTTGCTTGATCCGTTCCTCTTCTTTTACCCACTGGGCGTTGAGGACATTAACGGTGTCATCGAGAAACTTCTTGAGGTTGCCCGTGTACTCATCCAGGGTGAACTGGAAACCGAAGTACCGTAGAAGTACCTCGACATCCCGCATACGGAAATCGGGCTTGTCAATTCGGAGGGCAGCCCGAAGCCACTCGCTATCCGATGCGCAGTCGTCCAAGAAGTCTGTAAACGGGCCTGGGTGAAGCGCTTGACGAAGTTCCTGCGGTGACAGCTTCACGCTGCCCGTGTTCAAGCGGAGGAACACCAGATTAAGGAAGTCCTCGTTGGGCCAACGACGAACGACGACAGTTCGAATGGTCTCGTTGAGGAGCGAGTTAAGGTCGTCTACGTAGCTGTCGTCGCTCTCCATCTTCTTGAGAGTGACGAGCCTGAGGTCTTCCCGAACCTCAAGCCCGGTGAGCGAGAACCCTTTGAAGTTCTCTTCTTCGGCCGACGCCGCAAAGGACGAACCAGCCGCAAATTGCCTTAGCGCCAGAAGCCGTTGTTTTCCGTCCAAAACGATGAACTTGCCGCGCCGATTCTTATCTTCGGCGAGGACAATCTGAGGAATAGGTAGGCCAAGAATCAACGATTCAATGAAACGACTCTTCCTGGGCTTATTCCAGGCATCTCGCCGCTGAAATCGCGGATTGAGCTGAATGTTGCCACGGCGCAGCTGGCTCAGAATGGTCTCAGCTGTCCAGTCTGTGTCTGTTACAACGGCCCGTGTGACCTCTTCAGACGTGACTGACGCGGCAGTGTCCTCTTCTTCACCGTCTAGGTCGTCCCAGTCAAGCCCGTCGTCGTTTGCCACGCCGCTCCCCACTTCATGGATCCGAACCTGAGGGTGCTACAGGTTTATCAACCGGTCTAGTTTTACAGACTAGATCGCGGATCGGTACCTGCGGGCACTTTTCACACTGAGACGCCGGCGTCATGTTCGATATGCCCCATTAACACCATATGCACCGTGGGGGGGTGGGCAAGTCCGGCTACCCTTCTCCCATGATTCGCGCAGTCGTCTTCGACGTCGGTGAGTGCCTGGTGGACGAGACCCGGGAGTACGGCACCTGGGCGGACTGGCTGGGGGTGCCGCGGCACACGTTTCATGCGATGTTCGGCGCTGTGATCGCTCAGGGGCGGGACTACAGGGACGTCTTCCAGGAGTTCCGGCCGGGGTTCGATCTCTACGAGGAGCGGGAGAAGAGGGCCGTCGCCGGGCAGCCGGAGACGTTCGGGGAAGAGGATCTGTACGCCGATGTTCGCCCGGCGCTAGCACGGCTCCGGGCCGACGGACTGTGGCTCGGCATCGCTGGAAACCAGACCGTGCGTGCCGGGCGGATACTGCGTGGGTTGTTCTCAAGCGACGTTGACCTGATCGGCACCTCTGACGACTGGGGGGCCAGCAAGCCTGACCCTGAGTTCTTCAAGCGGGTCGCCGAGGCTGTGCCGTACGACGTCGGCGAGATCCTTTACGTCGGAGATCGTTGCGACAACGACATCCGCCCGGCACGTCAGGCGGGCATGCCTACGGCACTCATTCATCGCGGCCCCTGGGCGACCATTCAGTGGAACTCCCCTGAGGCGCGTGAGCTACCTACCTTCCGAGTGAGGACTCTGCTCGAGCTGCCGGTAGCGGTCGAAGACTTCAACCGCTCAGCACGCTGAGCGTTGTCGACCAGTCGTACAGCCGGTCGTCGAGGTCACGAACACAGCGCTCGTGTTGGTGCGGCGTCAGCGCGCGGCGGGCCTCTCGAACGCGGTCCATGCCGGTCGCGTACCAGGTGACGGCCAGCTGATCCAGAGCCTTACCCGCATAGTCGCAGGCCTGCTCCGGATTACCCGCGGCCGCTTCCACCGCGGCCAAGTCGCCATAGATCACCGAGCGTTGCTTGTCCTCGGCCGGTGTCATGGCGTCCAGCGCCTGGAGCAGGCTCTCGCGGGCCTGCGGGAGGTGCCCCGCGATCACTTGGGTGTTTCCCTTGAAGGCAGCCAAGCGAGCTGGGGAGAACCAGTCCATCCACTCCGGCGACGGATGTTCGTTACCGGTTGCCAGGACGTCTTCAGCGTGTCCGATCAGGTGCACAGCGGTACGCGTGTTGCCGCACCGGGTTTCGCATTCGGCCTCCACCGCGTCAAGCCAGGCGAGGAATTCGGCTGAGGCCGAAGCCCGCCGGGCGTACGTCCGAGCCGCTGTCATCCGCTCCAAGGCTCCGTCGCGGTCCGCCACCCAGCCAGGTACGAACGCCATGTGCGCGAGAATCGCCGAGCCGAGCAGTGGATCGTCTGCCTCACCCGCGGCCTGTAGTGCCAGGAGAAGGGTGGCATTGGCGGCACCTGGTTCGCGTAGGTCGAAAAACTCGATCCGACCTGCCAGAAGGTACGTCTCCGCCAGCGCTCCCGCGACCTTTTGACGTGTCGAGGCCGAGGTATCTGGGAGCAAGGCGCAACCCAGTCGCGCGTGGGCGACGACGGCGGGGTGGAGTTGGGGCGGAGCGACGGACCAGTAGAGCCTCCGGTGAGCTCGAGTGACCGCCTGGAAGTCGACGCCGGCCGTTGACGGCTGTGGCGCTGCGGCGGCTCGCCGAGGCATAGCTGCCACACCAAGAGCAGCCGCGCCCCCAGCGGCAACGGCGCGCCGCGTGGGCTCCGTGACTCGCGAACTGTCAGCGCCCCAAGGGGGTGTGAATCCGAGTGCCTCCATGCTTTGGCCCAGCAGGTGAACGAGCACTCGCTGACAATCCGGCTGAGGCCAGGGCGGGCTGTCCGACTCCCAGCGGCGGACTTGTCGTACTCCGATCGACAGCCCTCGGAGGCCCATGCTCTCCGCGTGCCTGGTTAGAGCATCTGCCAAGTCCTGCTGGGAGTTGAAGCCAGCGGCTACTCGAGCGGCCTTGAGTCGAACGTTGCCGGTGGGCCTGGACACGTAGACACCTCCTGCTGCGACTCCTTCAACACTCCCATATCTAGTCCTCTCTCAGGCACTGTTTCCCTCACATGGGTCCATACGAGTCCCATTGAGGTCCTCCTTCCGACCTGTTCAAGTCCTAGATCACCTCGCTGAGTTGCTGGAGGCTGAAGCACGTGCTCGAACGGAACCCAGCACGGGAGGTGGCTCATTGGACACGCAAGAGGCCTTGGACAGAGCGATTGACGAAAGGCTCGCCCGTAGCCACCCGTGCATCAGGGAAGGCACGTACCTCGGAGTGCCGCGAGTCGACCAACAACAGCCACCCGACACGTACTGGATCATTCCTCCACGCTTCGCTGCTGACCTGCGCGCGCCGAGATCGATCACCCCTCTTCTGGAGTTGGGGCGCTCCCGACTGGCCGCCGCACTGCTTCGGCCTGATCGCGCGCAGGCAGGAGACACAAAGCTAACTCGGTGCTGGGGGACATGACGTTGCCTGCTGACTACGAGGGCGGGGCGGCCCGTCTCCGACAAGTTGCCGACCGCCCACTCATGACCATGCGCGTCTCTCGAGACTCCGGGAAGACCTGGGGGCCCGAGCGTGTCGTATTCGCCACAGATGACCTCCCACCTCTGATCGTGAATGAATGGCCGCCGTGTCAATGCATGCGCTGCGAGAGGCGCGGTAAACGCTCCGGGCTCTGAGGTCTCTGACTCCTCCCATGAACTCCCGCCCATCCGGGCGGCGGCGGTCAGTCGTGGCCGTGACCAGTTGAGCAGGAAGGTGCAGTGATGCTGGACGGAAACAAGCTGTATGGGCTCGACATCAGCGGGGTCTCCTTCGTGAAGGCTTGCGGAGGACCCTGCACCGAGGGGTGCGTGACGCTCGCGCGGATCGGCGACGACGCCTGGGCGCTGGGTGACAGCAAGCGGCCGGATGCGGAGCCGCTGCGGTTCACGACGGAGGAGTTGGCCGTGGCCGGCATCGATCCGGCGCGGTTCGGGCTGTCCGTCTGACCTTCACGGGCCGGTCCCGGCTTCCGTGGGGAAGCCGGGACCGGCCCCGCTCGTCCTTCGAGGCCCGACAGGGATGACTGGTGCACTACCACGGCTATCTGTGGGTCGGAGCGAAAGAGCGTTTCGACCAGGAGGCGCTACGGCGGCCTCCGCATCCTGAGCCACCACCGGCCGGGTGCAAGCCTGAGTTGATCGAGCGCTATCGGGAGGTGGCGGCGGCCTTTCCGACCGTGGATCTTCCTCCCTTGGAAACGGCGTACTGGCTCGTCAAGCCGCTCTCGCTGGTGCGTGGCACGTGGGACGAGGCCAAGGATGCCGCCGGGTGGGTGGGGGCATGCGTGGGCGAGTACGCGCCTCGGATGGCATCCGAGTGGGAGCGGGACTTCATGGATCACGCCGTGCTGGTCAACTCGATTGCTGAGAGGCTGGATTCAGGGCGGGATGTGTCGCTTGGGTTCTACCTCGAGCGGCCTTCGTATCTGTCGCTCGCGGTGGTGGCCTGTTCTCCGAACCGTTCGAAGCCTGAGCTGCCGTGTCCTGCCTTATGAGCGGGCGCGGTGTGACAAGCAGCCGTATTGAGTTGCTGTTGGTTACGCGTTGCCGTAGGGCCGCCCGCTTCTTTGGTCAGTGTCGTGCTTCCGCGAGCCGAGTAAGGGCGCGTCCGTTCCGCTGCGCTTCACTGCCGCGTCGCCTTCGGCGATGGCCCTGCGGGCCACCCTTGACTCGGCTCGCTCCAGCACGGGGGAGAAGCGACCGGGCGGCCCCGGGGAAGGGGCGGCTTGGCGGAGTTGGGCCCTGGGGGCGCTGCGTTCGCGTCGTTGGTTGAGGGGCGCGGTCGCGGTGTGGGGCGCCGGATAGGAGTGACGGCTGCGGGGAGGAGCAGGTACGCGGCGGGCGCCGCACGGTGGTGTGCGGCGCCCGGGGCCTTGTCATGCCGTGGGGATCAAGTCCGCGCGACCGAAGAGGAGGGCGTAGCCCGGGGGAAGTTGGGTGAGGAGGTCGGTGGTCAGGGGGTCGCCCACCCAGTCCGCGAGGACGCTGAGGACCGAGCTGACGTCCCAGCGGGCCGTTGCCGGGGTCGCGCCCTCGATGCGGGTGGCGACCGAGTCGACGAACTCCCGGGCTGTGAGGGGATGGGTCGCGGGGATCTGGGAGGCGATCACGCGGCCCGCCTCCTGGGGGAGGGCCTGCACCAGGGCGACGCGTTCGTCGCCGGTGACATGGCCGCCCAGGGCCGAGAGGACGATGCGGGTCACGCGTTCGGCCTCCGCCCTCGTGGTGTACTGGCCCGCCTCGCGCACCCTCTCGGTCAGTTCGTGCCAGCGCGTGGTGTCGGTGTCGCGGTCGCGGGTGACCAGGGGGGTCGGGGTCGGGATCGTCGTTCTCGGCTGCGGGGTCGTCACGGTCATCGTGGTGGCTCCTCCTCCGGACGCTTCGATACTGCGGCGGACCGGCAGATCCGGAGATCGGCAGGTCGCGCCGTGAGGTATCGGGTGTGGACCCCGAATACCCCGTTTTGCTGTTGTTATAGGTGTGATTCGGGCCAACGCGTGGCCCGATCGGGCCTGGTGGCCCGGGTGACCTTCGTGCGGCTTGGGTGGTGGCGGCCGGAGTGCGCAGGGCGGCGCGTCCCGGGGCTCGCTGGGAGTCCGGGACGCGCGGTGTCGTCAGCCGGCCGGCGGGGCCGCCGTCAGCCGCTGATCTCCTTGCGGCCCGCGTCGCCGCCCGTGATCTGGATGCGGCGCGGCTTGGCCTGCTCGGCCACCGGGATGCGCAGGGTCAGGACGCCGGCCTCGTACGACGCGTCGATGTGCTCCGTGTCGAGGGTGTCACCGAGGAACAGCTGACGGGTGAAGGTGCCCGCGGGGCGTTCGGCCACGAGCATGTCGGCGTCCTCGGGGGCCGGGTTGCGGCGCTCGGCGCGGACGTTGAGGACGTTGCGCTCCACGTCCAGTTCGATCGACTCGGGGTCGATGCCGGGCAGGTCGAAGTGGACCAGGAACGCGTCCCCCGCGCGATAGGCGTCCATCGGCATCGCGGCCGGACGCGTGGCGTCTCCGAAGAACTGCTGCGTGAGGCGGTCGAGTTCACGGAAGGGGTCCGTGCGCATGAGCATCACAGGTCACTCCTCTCTTCAGGGGCTGGTATGCGATGCCCTACGGCTTCTTCTTATATAACTCTCCGCCGGAAACTTGACAAGCCTCGACTCAGGTTCGGGGAGTGTGGCCGACCGCGCGCTAGCCTCGGGCTCGGACACCGCGCAAAAGTGGAGAAAGAGGAGGCTGTCGTGGCCAGGGTTCCCAGTGCAGTCGTCGCCGCGACCGGGCTCGTCGGTGGGTACGGCGTCGCCCGTTGGACCAGGAAGCGGCAGCTGGGCGGGGCCGTCCTGGCCGCCGCCGGGGTCGCCGCCGCCCGGCAGTGGCGGGCGCGGGCCGGCGGGAAGGCCGCCGGTGCGCTGAGCGCCGCGTACGTCGCCGGGTTCGCCGGGTCCCACCCGCTGGCCAAGAAGATCGGCGCCTGGCCCTCCGTCCTCGGTGTCGCCGGCGCCGTCGCCCTCGCCTCCTGGGCCGTCGCCGACCGCAAGGCCTGAAACGGACACCGGGAGGTCTGAAAGGCGCGGGCACCGCCCCCGCGCTACGGCCTCTCCCCCGCCCTGAACGCCCTCCGGTACGCCTGCGGGCTCGTCCCCACCACCCTCCGGAAGCGTTCCCGGAACGCCGTGGGCGAGCCGAAACCGGTCTGGGCAGCGATGCGTTCCACCGGGTACGGCGTGGTCTCCAGCAGGTGCTGGGCCCGCCGTACCCGCGCCCGGTGCAGCCACTGCAAGGGCGTCGTGCCCGTCTGCTCGCGGAAGCGGCGGTTGAGGGTACGGGTGCTCATGCCGGCCTGCGCCGCGATCTCGTCCAGCGGCAGATCGCGGCCGCAGTGGTCCTCCAGCCAGTGCAGCAACGGCTCCAAGGTGGCGCCCGACGGCGCCGGCGGCAGGTCGTGCACGATGAACTGGGCCTGCCCGCCCTCCCGTTCCAGCGGCATCACCGACATCCGGGCCGCGTGCGCCGCCACCGCCGAGCCGAAGTCCCGCCGGATCATGTGCAGGCACATGTCCAGCGCCGCCGCCGCGCCCGCCGACGTCAGGAACTGGCCGTTGTCGACGTACAGGACGTTCGGGTCCACCGTCACCGCCGGGTACCGCGCCGCCAGTTGCTCCGCCGCCCGCCAGTGCGTCGTCGCGCGCAGCCCGTCCAGCAAGCCCGTCGCCGCGAACAGGAACGCGCCCACGCACACCGAAGCGATCCGGGTGCCGTTCGCCGCCGCCGCGCGCAGCGCCCCGGTCACGCCCGGCGGCAGCTCCGGCGGGGGTTCCGCCACGCCCGGCAGGACGATCGTGTCGGCCTGGGCCAGCTCCTGGAGGCCGTACGGCGCCCGCATCGTGAACGCGCCCGCGCTCACCTCCTCCCGCACCGAGCACACCCGCACCCGGTACGGCTCCCGGCCGTCGGGCAGCCGCGCCCGGCCGAAGGTGTCGATGGGGGCGGACAGGTCGAACGGGATGACGCCGTCCAGCGCCAGTACGGCCACGGTGTGCATGGCGGGATCGTAGAGCTACGACGGATTACGGCCAACGGCGGCCCCATCAGCACCGAACTGTGCAGGAAGCGGCCCTGCCTGCCGTCCCGAGCCGCTCGGACGCCGGCCCAGCACCCTGTTCCCCCGCCTGGCGGAAAACCGTCGAACCCTGGCACTTTCGCCAGTTCTCCAAGATCCCCCCGGCCCCTACCGTCACCCCGTGACCAAGTTCCTCCTCGTCGTCCACGTCCTCGCCGCGATCGTCGCGGTCGGGCCCGTGACCGTCGCCGCCAGCATGTTCCCGCCCGCCGCGCGCCGGGCCCTCGCCGCCCCCGAGGACGTGAGCGCCACCGGGGCCCTGAACCTCCTGCACCGGGTCTGCCGGGTCTACGCCCTCGTCGGTGTCGCCGTACCGGTCTTCGGGTTCGCCACCGCCGGCGAGATGGGCGTACTCGGGAGCGCGTGGCTGATCGCGTCCATCGTGCTCACCGCCCTCGCGGCCGTCGTCCTCGCCGCGCTGGTGCTGCCCGCCCAGAGCGCGCTGGTGGAAGGGCGCGGCACGGACACCGTGCGGCTCGCCATGCTCACCGGGGTGTTCAACCTGCTCTGGGCCGCCGTGACCGTCCTGATGATCGTGCGGCCCGGCTCCACCACCGGCGCCTGACACCGGCCGGGCTACGGCGTGCTCGCCGCCGGCGGTGCCGCGGGCCCCTCGCTCGGCCCGCGCGTCCCCCGCGTCGCCGCCTTGGCCCGGCTCGCCACCGCCGTCAGCGGGCGGGCGACGTCCTCCAGGGAGCGGCGCTCCGCCCGTACCGCCAGTACGGCGGCGACCAGGCCCGCCGCGCACATCAGGGCCGCGCCGATCGAGAACGCCAGGACCGTGTCGCCGACCCGGCCCGTGCCCGTGAGGTCCGCGAACAGCAGCGGCCCGCTGATGCCGCCGGCCGCGGTGCCGAGGGCGTAGAAGAACGCGATCGACATCGCCCGGGTCTCCATGGGGAAGATCTCCGAGACGGTCAGATACGCGCTCGACGCGCCCGCCGAGGCGAAGAACAGCACCGCGCACCAGCAGGCCGTCAGCGTCCCCGCGCTCAGCGCGCCCCGGTCGAACAGCCACGCCGTGCCGAACAGCAGCAGACCCGAGAGCAGATACGTCGAGGAGATCATCACCCGGCGGCCCACCGTGTCGAACAGCTTGCCCAGCAGCAGCGGCCCGCAGAAGTTGCCGACCGCGATCACCGCGAAGTAGTAACCGGTGTGGTCCGCGGGCACGTTGAAGAACTTGGTCAGGATCGCGCCGAAGCCGAAGGTGATCGCGTTGTAGAGGAACGCCTGCCCGATGAAGAGGGAGAAGCCGAGCACGGCACGCCTGCGGTAGCGGGCGAACACCGTGTGCGCGATCTCCAGGAACGTCACGCTCTTGCGCTGGTGGATCTCCAGCTCGCCCTCCGGCTCCGGCAGCCGTACCCCCTTCTCCTGCTCCACCTGGTGCTCGATCCCGGAGACGATCCCCTCCGCCTCCCGGTCCCTGCCGTGGATCAGCAGCCACCGCGGACTCTCCGGGACGTGCCGCCGTACCAGCAGGATGACCAGGGCCAGGACGGCGCCGAGGGCGAACGTCAGACGCCAGCCGACGTTCTTCGCCAGCAGATCGGTGTTCAGCGCGACGATCGACAGCAGCGAGCCGCCCACCGCGCCCAGCCAGAAGCTGCCGTTGATGATCAGGTCCACCCGGCCGCGGTAGAACGCCGGGATCAGCTCGTCGATCGCGGAGTTGATCGCCGCGTACTCACCGCCGATGCCGAACCCGGTCAGGAAGCGGAACAGGAAGAACCACCAGGCCTCCCAGGACACGGCCGTGAGCGCCGTGGCCGCCAGATACAGCGCCAGGGTGATCATGAACAGGTTCTTGCGGCCGAACCGGTCGGTCAGCCGCCCCCAGAAGAGCGCCCCCAAGCAGGCGCCGGCCACATACAGCGCGGCCGCCGTACCGGTGATCTGACCCGACGTGATCGACACCCCGCTGCCCGGCTCGGCCAGACGGCTCGCGATGTTGCCGACGACCGTGACCTCCAGACCGTCCAGGATCCACACCGTCCCCAGACCGATCACGATCGTCCAGTGCCAGCGGGACCAGGGCAGCCGGTCCAGCCGCGCGGGAATGTCGGTGGTGATCGTCCTGCCGGTCTCCCCGGGCCTCCCGATGCCCGGCGACGACGCCTCGGCTGCGCTCATGGGCTCCCTCCTCCTCGAAGGACGTCCCCACGGCGACGAACGGGGGACGGCACAACGGGTGCCCCCGACCCGCGGAACCAGTCGGAACCGCTCCTCAAGCGCCCAGCGTCCGCGTCACCGTGTAGATCAGCAGTCCCGCCAGTGACCCCACCACCGTGCCATTGATCCGGATGAACTGCAGATCGCGGCCGATGTGCGCCTCGATCTTCCGGGTGGTGTGCTCCGCGTCCCAGCCCGCCACCGTGTCCGTGATCAGCGAGGTGATCTCCTTGCGGTACGTCGTCACCACGTGCACCGCCGCGCCCTCGACCCAGCTGTCGACCTTCCCCTGCACCTTCGGCTCGGTCGCCATCCGCGCCCCCAGCGACAGCAGCGCCGCCCGCACCCGCACCCGCAGCTCGCTCCGCTCGTCCTCGGCCGCCGCCACCACCATCGACCGTACGGCCGTCCAGACCGACGCGATCAGGTCCTGCACCTCGCCCCGGCCCAGCACCTCCGCCTTCAGCCGCTCCACCCGCACCCGGGTGTCCGAGTCGGACTGCAGATCAGAGGCGAAATCGGTGAGAAACCGGTCCAGCGCGCCGCGCGCCGGATGCGAGGGCATGTCCCGCATCTCGGTGACGAACCGCAGCAGCTCCTTGTAGACCCGCTCGCCGACCTTCCGGTCCACGAACCTCGGCGTCCAGCCGGGAGCACCGCCCTCCACCGCCACCATCACATCGTCCCGGTGCAGCACCAGCCAGTCGTGCGCACGCGCCACCACCAGGTCCACCGCGCGCCGGTGCCCGCCGTCCGCCACGATCTTCTCCAGCATCTTGCCGATGCCCGGCGCGACCTCCTGCGTGTTCGCCCGCCGCGTGATCGCCTCGCTCACCACCGCCTGCACATCCGCGTCCCGCAGCACCGTCAGCGCCCCGCGCAGCGCCGTCGCCAGCTCCGCCGTCACCCGGTCCGCGTGCTCCGGCTCCGCCAGCCACGCCCCCAGCCGGCTGCCGATGCCGACCGCGCGCAGCCGCTGCCGTACGACGTCCTCGGACAGGAAGTTCTCCCCCACGAACTCGCCCAGCGAGACGCCCAGCTGGTCCTTCTTGGTGGGGATGATCGCGGTGTGCGGAATGGGCAGCCCCAGCGGATGCCGGAACAGCGCCGTCACGGCGAACCAGTCGGCCAGCGCGCCCACCATGCCGGCCTCCGCGGCGGCCGCCACATAGCCCGCCCACGCCCCCGCCCCCTCGTGCGAGGCGAGCTTGGCCAGCACATAGACCACCGCCACGAACAGCAGCATGGCCGTCGCCGTCAGCTTCATCCGCCGTACCCCGCGCCGGCGTTCCTCGTCGGCCGGGGTGAAGGCCGTCATGGTCCGGTACGACACACCCCGCGCCGGCGCCGTCCCGGTCTCCGTAGGTCCCATCAGCTCCACCCGTTCAGCTCGGCCGTACGATGATCACGTCCGGCGATCACGTCCGGCGATCACGTCGGTGATCCCGCACACAATTGTCCCTTCCTGACCGACTCCCGGAACGGAACAACAGTTCCCGGCGTCTGAAAGACCGGGGGCTCGGACAGGGTCCTGACAGCTCTCCCCCGCCCATGACGCATCATGGGCTCATCACGATCGGAGCCTCGGGCTCCCATCCCCGAGGAGAACAACACAAGCATGACCAAGCGTCATGGTTATGCGGTGCTCAGCGCACTCGTCGCGCTGGTCCTGGCCGTGTCCGCCGCCATCTACCTCACGGTGGCCGCCGACGGCGGCACCGCTGGCGGCGCCCTCACGGACGACCGCCCCCACCACGGAGCCTCCGTCGCCCCCGCCTCCACCGGCATCTGGGTCGGCGCCTGGTCCACCTCCCCCGTCGGCGGCGAGCCCGGCACCGAGACCGAAGGCCTCGCCGGCCACTCCGTCCGCAACGTCGTCCACGCCGACACCGGCGGCACCAGCGCCCGGATCACGCTGTCCAATCTCTACGGCCACTCCCCGCTGACCATCACGCACGCCTCCATCGCCCTCTCCACCGGCGACGGCACCGCCGCGGCCGATCCCGGCTCCATGCGCCGCCTCACCTTCAACGGCTCCACCACCGTCGTCATCCCCGCCGGCGAACAGGCCGCCAGCGACGCCGTGCGCCTCACCGTCCCCCACGGCACCGACGTCCTGATCACCACCTACTCGCCCACCCCCTCAGGCCCCGTCACCTACCACCCGCACGCCCGGCAGATCTCCTACGTCGCCGCCGGCGACGCCACCGAGGACGCCACCGGCACCCCCTACACCGAGCAGACCCCCTACTGGCGCTACGTGACCGGCCTGGACCTCCTCAGCAACGAGGCCGACGGCACCGTCGTCGTCTTCGGCGACTCCATCACCGACGGCATCACCTCCACCATCGGCGCCAACCACCGGTGGCCCGACCTCCTCGCCGGCCGCCTGCGCACCGCCGTCGAGAGCGGACGCCAGGTGCCGCGCTACAGCGTCGTCAACGAAGGCATCAGCGGCAACCAGGTCCTCGCCGACGGACTCGGCCGCCCCGCCGAGAACCAGAGCGGCCTCGGCCGCTTCGGCCGCGACGCCCTCTCCCACCCCGACGTCAAGGTCGTCGTCATCGACCTCGGCGTCAACGACATCCTCCGCAACCCCCGCCTCGCCGACCCGAACAAGATCATCGGCGGCCTGCGCACCCTCGTCCGCGAGGGCCACGCGCACGGCCTGAAGGTCGTCGGCGCCACCCTCATGCCCTTCGAGGGCCACCGCGGCTGGACCCCGGCCCGGGAGGCCGTCCGCCGGCAGGTCAACGCGGAGATCCGCGCCGGCCGCGTCTACGACGCCGTCGTCGACTTCGACAAGGCCCTGCGCGACCCCTACGACCCGCGCCGCCTCCGCCCCGACTACGACTCCGGCGACCACCTCCACCCCAGCGACCTCGGCTTCGCCAGGATGGCCGCGATCTTCGACCTCGGCACGCTCAAGGGCGCGGGCCAGGCGGAACTGTAGGCGCGGAGGCGGGAATAGGGTGGCGGACATGACCCGCTTGATCCTCGCCACCCGCAACGCCGGAAAGATCACCGAACTCAGGGCGATCCTCGCCGAGGCCGGACTCCCCCACGAGCTGATCGGCGCGGACGCCTACCCGGACGTCCCCGACGTCAAGGAGACCGGCGTCACCTTCGCCGAGAACGCCCTCCTCAAGGCCCACGCCCTCGCCCAGGCCACCGGCCTCCCGGCGGTCGCCGACGACTCCGGCCTCTGCGTCGACGTCCTGGGCGGCGCCCCCGGCATCTTCTCCGCCCGCTGGGCGGGCCGCCACGGCGACGACAAGGCCAACCTCGACCTCCTCCTCGCCCAGCTCGCCGACATCGCCGACGAACACCGCGGCGCCCACTTCGCCTGCGCGGCGGCCCTGGCCCTGCCGGACGGGCGCGAGCGCGTGGTCGAGGGCCAACTCCGCGGCGTCCTCCGCCGCGAGCCGGCCGGCACGAACGGCTTCGGCTACGACCCGATCCTCCAGCCGCACGGCGAAACCCGCACCTGTGCCGAACTGACCCCGGACGAGAAGAACACCATCAGCCACCGCGGCAAGGCGTTCCGGGCACTGGTACCGGTGGTACGGGAGCTGGTGGGCTGAGAGCGACGGAAACGGCCTGCGAGTCCAGCTTTCGATTCGCAGGCCGTTCGCGTGCGGCGGAAGGGATTCGAACCCTCAAGCCCGGTCAGGGGCCACAGGACCTAAACCTGCTGCGTCGCCATTGCGCCACCGCCGCTGGTTGCCTGTCATCGTACCGGGAGTGGTCCGTTGCGTTCTGCCGCCCCTGCACCACGTGCTGGTGATCGCGTGGCAGTTGGGACACAGCAACCGCAGGTTCTCCCGCCGGTTGTCGCGCCAGTCCCCGTTGATGTGGTCAACCTCAAGCGTCATGGGCCTCCCCCGCCACTCGGGACCGACCCCGCATCTGGCGCACTGTTCGGGTACGCCCACTTCGCGGAGTGCGCGCCGGAGGCGTTCGGTCGCGATCCGGTGTCCGCCGTCGTGCCGTACCAGGACGTCTTCCGGCCGTCTGGCATTCGGAGCCGGCTTTCCTCGCTGATGCGCTTGACCGACAAAGTGGGCGGTGTCGAGGCCGTCTTCGGCGATCCACGTGCGAAGCGTCGCGCGCTGACCGCCGTTGCTCGGACGGCCCAAGGGGCGAAGCACCTCGGCGACGGACGCCGACTCGTCGACCACCGCTCGTAATTCATCACGAGTGGGACGCGCCTGCCTGCCGCATGGCGAGAAGTGCGAGATGTCGATGCCGAAATCGGCGAATCGCTTCGTGAGGTATCGACGGGCATTGGCGTACGGCCGCGTGCCGAAGAAGGCGATGACCTCGTCAAGGTTCGAGCACTGCGCGGCTGCCTGGACCAGGCGTTCGCGGGTGTACTGCACTCCGCTGCTCATACGGGATGCGCCGCGTGCGCCGATGTGTCCTCGACGAGGATCTCTGCGGGGGTTCGGCGGCGTTGGTTGTGCCTCATCCGCTCGGTTCGGATCGCAGGCGTGAAGTGCGAGGTGTCGAGTCCGTACGTCTTGATCCGCCGGGCGATGTTGGCCTGGTGGCCACCCACAGAGCCGAGCCCGAGCCGGCGCACCACCTCGTTGACGCTGGTGGATGCTGCCACCACTGGTTCAAGAACCGCGCGCGTCAGCCCCCGACACCGTCCGTGCCCCGCGAGCCGCCTCTTCCAGCCGTTCCTTCGTGTATGCGCCGGCCCCCATCGAGCCCCCCTTTCCGGGCAAGCGTTCGTTGCCCGTACGGAGTAACGAGCCGGTTGTCGGACAGTCACGCGCGGTAATAGAGAAAGCGGCTCGCACCAAGTCCTTCCGGTGCGAGCCGCCAGTCGTTGGGGCGGGGGTCAGATGGCCAGGTCCTTGATGATCTTGGCTACGTGGCCTGTGGCGCGGACGTTGTACAGGGCCTTTTCGACCTTGCCCTGTTCGTCGACGATGATCGTGGAGCGGATGACGCCCATGTAGGTCTTGCCGTAGTTCTTCTTCTCGCCGTAGGCGCCGTAGGCCTCGGTGACCTTCTTGTCCGGGTCGGCCAGCAGCGTGACCTTGAGGGACTCCTTCTCGCGGAATTTGGCGAGCTTCTCCGGGGCGTCGGGGCTGATGCCGATGACGTCGTAGCCGGCGTCGGCCAGGAGGGAGAGGTTGTCCGTGAAGTCGCAGGCCTGCTTGGTGCAGCCTGGCGTCAGGGCGGCGGGGTAGAAGTAGACGATGACCTTGCGGCCCTGGTGGGAGGACAGGGAGACCTCGTTGCCGTCGGCGTCGGGGAGGGTGAAGGCGGGGGCCACGTCCCCCGGCTGGAGTCGCTCGCTCATCGGGCCAGCGTAACCGGGGGGCCTTGCGGTGCGCCGTGAGGAGAAGCTGACAGACTGTTCGGGACAGCATCAGGAGACTTCGGCAGACTTCGGAGGCCGTACGGTGGCGGACACGGCGGACACCAGAACCCCGGCGCAGATCGAGGCGGACATCAAGCGCCGCCGTGAAGTGCTGGCCGAGACGCTCGACGAGATCGGGGTGCGGGTGCACCCGCAGACGATCATCGGGGATGCGAAGGCGAAGGTCGTCGCCCAGGTCGATCACACCGTCGGGCGCGCCTATGTGCAGGTCAACCGGGTGGTGAGCGAGGTCAGGGGGCAGTTCGTCGACGAGGAGGGCGCGCTGCGGATGGCGCGGGTCGTGCCCGTCGCGCTGGTCGCGGTCGGTGTCGTCGGGCTGCTGGCCCTGGGTACGCGGCGGCGCAAGGGCTGACCCGGAGGCGGACGAGCGGGTCGAAGGCAGGTAGGTTCGAGGCGTGAGCGCCAACAGAAACGAGCACAGCACCCCCCATCACGACAAGCTTCCCATCCGGATGCTGCACGACCGGGTTCTGGTCAAGCAGGAGACCGGTGAGGGCGAGCGGCGGTCGGGGGGCGGCATTCTGATTCCCGCCACCGCCGCGGTCGGTCGGCGGCTGGCCTGGGCCGAGGTCGTCGCGGTCGGGCAGAACGTGCGGACCGTGGAGCCGGGTGACCGGGTTCTGTTCGACCCGGAGGACCGGGCCGAGGTCGAGGTGCGCGGTGTGGCGTACGTGCTCATGCGTGAGCGGGATCTGCACGCCGTGGCCGCGGACCGCTTCGAGGGGTCGCAGGACTCCACCGGGCTGTATCTGTGAGTCCGCCGCGGTGAAGCGGCTGGCGGCAAGGGGCTGGTGACCGTGGTCACCAGCCCCTTTGTCGTTCGGTTCTGCTTGTCGTCGCCGGTCCGCTCGAGGTGGGCGTGGGCGCGGAAGCGTCAGACGGCCGGGTCGCCGCCTCCCGCGCCGGCGGCCGTGCCGGTCGTACCGCCGCCGTCCGTGGGCCCGCCGTTGGCCGCGCCCCCGTTGGTGGTCTGGCCGCCGGTCGTGCCGCCGCCGGTGGTGTCGGTGCCGCCGTTGGTGCCGCCGCCGGTGGTCGTACCGCCGTCGGCGCCGCCGCCCGTGGTGGGGGTGCCGGTGGTGTTGCCGCCCGTGGCCGTACCGCCGTTGGTGGGCGTGCCGGTGGTGCCGCCGTTGGTGGGGGTGCCGGTCGGGGTGCCGCCGGTCGGGGTGCCGGTGGTGCCGCCGTTGTTCTGGCCGGGGGTGGTGGCGGGCTGGCTGGGATTGTCGGAGCCGGACGGCTGCGGCTGGTCGGCGCCCTGCTCCAACTGCAGGTCGAAGTCGGAGGACGGGGTGCCCTGCAGCGCGTCGTGCGTGTACTGCGCCCAGATCTGGGTCGGGGCGCCGCCGCCGTTGATGCGGTCCTGGCCGAGGGCGCCGTACAGCGGCATGTGCTTGGCGGTCACCGGGTCCTGGCCCATGACGGAGACGACCGTGGCCAGGTCGGGGGTGTAGCCGGCGAACCAGGCGGCGGTGTCGTTCTCGGCGGTGCCGGTCTTGCCGGCCGCCGGGCGGTCCGCGGCCTGTGCGGCGGTGGCGGTGCCGTTGTCGACCACGCTCCGCAGGATGGAAGTGGTGGTGTCGGCGGCCTCGCGGGGCACGGCCTGCTTGACCGCCTGGTCGGGCAGCTCGACCTCGTCCGTGCCGTCCTTGGTGATCTTCTCGATCATCGTGTACGTGCCGTGCCGGCCGTGGTTGGCGAGCGTGGCGTACGACTCCGCCATGTCCAGGACGCTGGCGGTGGCGGTGCCGAGGGCGATCGACGGGTACGGCTGGAGGTCCGGGGTGTCGGAGGGGACGCCGAGGTCGACGGCGGTCTGCTTGACCTTGGCGGGGCCGACGTCGACGGCCATCTGTGCGTAGACGGCGTTCACGGACAGGTCGGTGGCCTTGGTGACGGTGATCTGGCCGTAGGACTTCTGGTCCTCGTTCTGCGGGGCGTAGGGGCCGCCGCTCCAGCCCTGTACGGGGCGCTCGTTGGTGCCGTCGTACATGGTGTTCGGGGTGATGGGGCGGCCGTCCTGGGTGGTCGAGCCGTTCTGCACCGCGGAGGTGAACACGAACGGCTTGAAGGTGGAGCCGACCTGGAAGTCGCCGCGGGTCGCGCCGTTGGTGTACTGCTTGACGTAGTCGATGCCGCCGTACATGGCGACGACCTTGCCGGTCTTGGGGTCGACGGAGGCGCCGCCGGCGCGGACGTAGGTGTCGACCTTGTTGTTCTTCTTGTCCAGCTTGGCGATCAGCTGGTCGTTCACCGCCTTGACGAAGGCGTTCTGCCGGTTCTTCTGGATGGTGGTGGTGATGCGGTAGCCGCCGGCGGCGAGCTGGTCGTCGGAGATGATGTTGTTGGTGGTCAGGTAGTGCTTGACCGCTTCGACGAGGTAGCCGCGCTGGCCGGACAGGCCGGTGGAGACGGTCTGCTCCTTCGGCATCGGGAACTTCATCCCGGCGCGCTCGGACTGGCTGAGCCAGCCCTTCTTGACCATGCCGTCCAGGACGTAGTTCCAGCGGGCGACGGCGGCGGCCTTGTTCTCGGGGTGGGCGACGACGTCGTACTCGCTGGGCGCGTTGACGAGCGCGGCGAGGTAGGCGGCGCGGGCGGGGTCGAGGTCCCTGGCGTCCACGCCGTAGTAGGCCTGGGCGGCGGACTGGATGCCGTAGGCGTTGCGGCCGAAGTAGCTGGTGTTGAGGTAGCCCTCGAGGATGTCGTCCTTGGACTTGTTGCGGTCCAGCTTGATGGAGATGAAGAACTCCTTGGCCTTGCGGGTGAGCGTCTGCTCCTGGGCCAGGTAGTAGTTCTTCACGTACTGCTGGGTGATCGTGGAGCCGGACTGCTTGCCCTTGCCGGTCGCGGTGTTCCAGGCGGCGCGGATCATCGCCTTGGGGTCGATCGCGGACTCGGTGTAGAAGTCGCGGTCCTCGGCGGCGAGTACGGCGTGCTGGGCGTCCTTGGAGACCTGGGCGAGCGTCACGTTCTCCCGGTTGATCTCGCCGTCGCGGGCGATCTGCGAGCCGTCGGCGTAGAGGTAGACGTTGGCCTGCTTGGTGGCGAGCGCGTTGGCCGGCGGGATGTTGACCATGGAGTAGCCGAGGAAGAACAGACCGATGATCAGCAGGACGCCGACGAAGAAGGTGCCGAGCACCATGCGCCAGCTCGGAACGACCCGCCGCCACCCGGTCCGCTTGGGCCGCTTCCCCTTCTTCCCGCCGTCGCCTCCGGCGGGCGCGGCGTCGGAGGGGGTGGCGGCGAGGAGGGTGGTGGGGTCGTCGGGGGATGCGGAGGTCGGGGCGGCGTTGGTGCCGGTGGAGGCGGTGCCGGTGACAGGGGTGCGGGTCCGGGCGGCGGGGCCGGTGGGAGCGCCTGCGCCGGTGCCGCGGGCGGCTGCTCCGGCCGCGCTCGCCGTGCCGGCCGCGCCCGCGGGGCCCGCCTGGGATGCCTGGCCGGCGGAACCGGCGGCCAGGCCGGCGGCGCCGAGCGCCCCGGCGGCCCGGGCAGCGCGGTCCGCGCCGCCGGCCGGGCGCGCGGCGCGGGGGGTGGTGTCGGAGCCGGTCGTACGAGGGGCACGGCCGGCGGCGTCCACGCCGGTCGCCCCGGGCGCAGGGCCGGTGGCGTCCGCGCCGGTCACCCCGGACGTACGACCGACGGCGTCCGCCCCGGTCACCGCGGACGTACGGCCGGTGTCGTCCGCGCCGGTCGCCCCGGACGTACGGTCGCCGGCGTTCGGTCCGGTCCCCGGGGAGGTACGGCCGGTGGCGTTCGGGGTGCCGGACGGAGAAGCGGACGGCGTCTTGGCGGAAGCGCCCGGTTCGGCTGCTCGGGGTGCGGTGACGCGACGCAGGACCTGGGTGGTCTCGGGCGTCCCCGCCGCACCGGAAGCCTGGGCAGCTCCGGCCGCCTTGCCGGACCGGTCCTTCTGGGCCCCGGGTGCCGTGACCCGCCGGAGCACCTGCGTGCTCTCGGCCGACTGAGCCTGCTCGGAGCCGGCACGCGCCGCCGGCACCCGCGCCTTCCCGGAGCCCGCCGGGGACCGCCCGGACGCCGGGGCCGCCGCAGGCTCGTTCGTCTCCTGCCGCTCCGTCCGACCGCCGCGAGCCGCCTGGCGGGCGCGGGCGATCGATGCCGTGCGGTCCGGGGCCGACGAGTCCTGCTCAGCCGAGCCGTCCAGGGCCGCAGCGTGGTCACCCGACCCCGCGGCACGTGATCCGGCCGCACGAGGCTCACGGGCCCCGGCATCACCAACACCACCGGCCCAGGACCCGGACTCCCCGGTCCCCGCCGATGTCCTCGGCGTCTCCGGTTCCGTCTTGCTGATCGGTTCCTCCGTGGTCGTGCTGACCGTCTCCTGGTCCCCGGGGTCACCGGGCCCTTCAGCCGGCAGCGGCTTTCTCGGCGGCACGGCCTCGGTCGGCTGCTGCGGCTGCGGCTCGTCGCTCATGTCGTGCACGGACTCCTGTTTCGCGTCGTACGTTCCCGTACGCCTCGTACGCTTCTGCGCCCCCAGTCTGAAGACTCTCGCACCAGGCGTTCCGTTCCCGGATTCCAGCACGCTTCGGGCACGAAATTGTGTGGCCGGCCGCCGGGCCCCGGGACTAGGCTCCTGCGCTTCGGTGTCGAGCGGTCCCGGGAGGTGGACTGGCGTGGGCGCGGGACGGTTGTACGTGGCCGTCGCGGCGGGGGGATTCAGACGGTACGCGACGTATCGGACCGCCACTGCGGCAGGGGTCTTCACGAACACGGTCTTCGGTCTGATCCTCGTGTACACGTATCGCGCCCTGTGGGACGAGCGTCCGCACCTCGGCGGGTGGGACCAGGCGCAGGTCGTGACCTATGTGTGGCTGGGGCAGGCGTTCCTGTCGACGCTGGCGATCGGCGGCGGTGGCGTCGAGGGCGAGCTGATGGAGCGCATCCGTACGGGGGACGTGGCGATCGACCTGTACCGGCCCGCCGACCTGCAGCTGTGGTGGCTGGCCACCGATCTGGGGCGGGCGTTCTTCCAGCTGCTGGGGCGGGGGCTCGTGCCGTTCGTGTTCGGCGCGCTGTTCTTCCCGGTGTACCTGCCGGCGGACGTGGGCACCTGGGCCGCCTTCCTCGTCTCTGTGGTGCTGGCGATGATCGTCGGGTTCGGCATCCGGTACCTGGTGGCGCTGAGCGCGTTCTGGCTGCTGGACGGCATGGGTGTGACGCAGATGTCCTGGCTGGTCGGCTATTTCTGCTCGGGGATGCTGCTGCCGCTGAACGTCTTCCCGGGGGCGCTCGGCGAGGTCGTACGGGCGCTGCCCTGGTCGTCGCTGCTGCAGGCGCCGGCGGAGATCCTGCTCGAGCACGGTGATCCGCTGGGCACGTATGTGTTCCAGGGCACATGGGCGGTGGTGCTGCTGGGCGCCGGGCGGCTGGTGCAGTCGGCGGCGACGCGGCGGGTGGTGGTCCAGGGTGGCTGAGGCGGGGCGGGTCCGTGCGGGTGTGCGGGCCTATCTGCTGATCGCGGGGATGTGGATCCGGTCGACGATGGCGTACCGCGCCTCGTTCGCGATGACCACGTTCGGCAGTTTCGCGACGACGTTCTTCGACTTCGTGGCGATCCTGCTGATGTTCTCCCGGGTGGACGCGCTCGGCGGCTGGTCGCTGCCGGAGGTGGCGTTCCTGTACGGCCTGTCGGGGACGGCGTTCGGTCTGGCGGATCTGGTGATCGGGTCGATGGAGCGGCTGGGGCGCCGGGTGCGCGACGGCACGCTGGACACGCTGCTGGTGCGTCCGGCGCCGGTGCTGGCGCAGGTGGCGGCCGACCAGTTCGCGCTGCGCCGGCTGGGCCGGGTGACGCAGGGCCTGCTGGTGCTGGGGTGGGCGCTGGTGCGGCTGGACGTCGACTGGACGCCGCTGAAGCTGCTGCTGATGCCGGTGATGCTGGTGAGCGGCTGCGGGATCTTCTGCGCGGTGTTCGTGGCGGGGGCGGCGTTCCAGTTCGTGGCGTCGGACGCGTCGGAGGTGCAGAACGCCTTCACCTACGGCGGTACGACGCTGCTGCAGTATCCGCCGACGGTGTTCGCGAAGGAGCTGGTGCGCGGGGTGACGTTCGTGCTGCCGCTGGCCTTCGTCAACTGGCTGCCCGCCACCTATGTGCTGGGGCGGTCGTATCCGCTGGGGCTGCCCGGGTGGACGGCGTTCGCTCCGCCGCTGGTGGCGGTGGGGTGCTGTGCGCTGGCGGGGCTGGCCTGGCGGGCGGGACTTCGTTCGTACCGGAGCACAGGGAGCTAGGCGTGGGTGACTTCATCGCACTGGAGCGGGTGGAGAAGGTGTTCTCCGTGCGCAGGAAGACCGGGTTCCTGAAACGGGAGCGGCGTGAGGTGCGGGCGGTGGACTCGTTGTCGTTCACCGTGGGGCGCGGGGAGATGGTCGGGTACATCGGGCCGAACGGCGCCGGGAAGTCGACCACGATCAAGATGCTGACGGGGATCCTCACGCCGAGCGCGGGCCGGCTGCGGGTCGCGGGCATCGATCCGTCGCGGGAGCGGCGGCGGCTGGCGCACCGGATCGGGGTGGTGTTCGGGCAGCGTACGACGCTGTGGTGGGACCTGCCGCTGATCGACTCCTACCGGCTGGCGCACCGCATGTACCGGATCCCGGAGGCGCGTTACCGGGAGAACCTGGACCGGTGCGTGGAACTGCTGGATCTGGCCGCCCTGTTGGACGTGCCGGTGCGGCAGCTGTCGCTCGGGCAGCGGATGCGCGGGGACATCGCGGCGGCCCTGCTGCACGACCCGGAGGTGCTGTACCTGGACGAGCCGACGATCGGCCTGGACGTGGTGTCGAAGGCGAAAGTGCGGGGTTTTCTGCGGGAGTTGAACGCGGAGCGGGGCACGACGGTGCTGCTGACCACCCACGACCTGCAGGACATCGAGCAGCTGTGCTCGCGGGTGATGGTGATCGACCACGGCCGGCTGGTGTACGACGGTCCGCTCGCGGGGCTGCACGAGGCCGGGGAGAGCGAGCGGACGCTGGTGGTGGACCTGGAGCGGGAGGTGCCGCCCGTCGAGGTGCCGTCGGCGCGGGTGGTGCGGGTGGAGGGGCCGCGGCAGTGGCTGGCGTTCCCGGCGGGGCAGTCGGCGGCGCCGCTCGTGGCGTATCTCGCGGCGCAGTATCCGCTGGTGGACCTGTCGGTGCGGGAGCCGGACATCGAGGCCGTCATCGCCAAGATGTACGCGGAGAAGGCGGTCTCGTAGGCTGCTGTCATGACCGACGACGCAGTCCCGGACCTGAGGGCGTCCGACGCCGACCGTGAGCGGGTCGCCGAGGTCCTGCGGGACGCTCTGGCCGAGGGCCGGCTGGACATGGGGGAGTTCGAGGAGCGGCTGGACGCGGCGTACAAGGCGCGCACGTACGGCGAGCTGGCACCGCTCACGCGTGACCTGCCGGCGGGCGGCGCACCGGCGCCTGCTCCGGTGTCCTTCACCAAGGAGCCGGCGGACGGCGGCGGTTGGGCCGGCCGGATCGTGGGGGGCGAGGGGTCCTCGGCGGGTGCGGTCGCCGTCATGTCGGGGTTCCAGCGCAAGGGCCGCTGGACGGTGCCGCGGCAGTTCACCTGTTTCGCGTTCATGGGCGGCGGCGAGATCGACCTGCGGGAGGCGGACTTCGCGGACCGCGAGGTCGTCGTCAACTGCGTGGCGGTCATGGGCGGCGTGCAGGTGATCGTGCCGCCGGGGGTCGAGGTCGTGGTGCGGGGCATCGGCATCATGGGCGGCTTCGACCACCCGCGGGACACCGGCCCGCCCGAGCCGGGCGCGCCGCGCGTGGTCATCGGCGGGTTCGCCTTCTGGGGCGGGGTCGCGGTGGAACGCAAGGTCACCCGCGCGGAACGCCTCGCCCTGAAGGAGCAGCGCCGCCAGGAGAGGCTGGAGCGCAGGGAGTCCCGGAACGAGGTGCACCGGGCGCGGCGCGAGGAACGCCGCGATGAGCGGGAGCGGCGCCGGGGGTACTGAGCGGCGCTCTCCCTCGGGGCGCTACTTCGTGCAGACCTTGGTCAGTTCGCCGGCCGCGTCCGTGACCGGGCTGACGTCCGGTGTGCGGTCCCCGTTCCTGAGGGCCGTACGGACGTTGCCCACGGCCTTCTTCAGGTCGTCGACGGCCTTGTTGACGTCGGCGTTGTCGGTCTTGTCGCCGAGCTTGCCGAGGTCGGTCTCGATGGCGTTCAGGGAGCTGTCCGCCTGGGCGGGGTCGTTCGCGGCGTTCTCCACGGCCTGCTGCAGGCTGGTGACGCTGTCGGCGATGGAGTCGGCGGTCTGCACGCAGTCCAGGGCCTTGTTCACGCTGTCGCAGCCGGTGAGGCCGGCGGCGAGCGCGGCGAGCGCCACGGCGGCGGCTGCGGTGAGACGGCGTCGGCGCGGACTGACGGCCATGGCGGTGTTCCCCTCCCCTGGTGGGCTGTCCGTTCCTAGGACGCCGGGGAGGGCGCGGGGGTTGCCCGCGCGCCCTGGTTGGCTTTGTCCGCCGTTTACTTCTGCGCCGCGAGCGTGGCCTCGAGCGCCGTCCGCTGGTGGGCGGCGAGTTCGGCACAGCCGCCGACGGCGAGGTCGAGCAGGGCGTCGAGTTCCTCGCGGGCGAAGGGGGCGGCCTCGGCGGTGCCCTGGACCTCGACGAAGCGGCCGTCGCCGGTGCAGACGACGTTCATGTCGGTCTCGGCGCGCACGTCCTCCTCGTAGCAGAGGTCGAGCAGCGGGACGCCGCCGACGATGCCGACGGAGACCGCGGAGACGGTTCCGGTGAGCGGCTGCCGGCCGGCCTTGATCAGCTTCCTGCCCTGCGCCCAGGCGACGGCGTCGGCGAGGGCGACGTACGCGCCGGTGATGGCCGCCGTACGCGTGCCGCCGTCGGCCTGGAGGACGTCGCAGTCGAGGACGATGGTGTTCTCGCCGAGCGCCTTGTAGTCGATGACGGCGCGCAGGGAGCGGCCGATGAGCCGGGAGATCTCGTGGGTACGGCCGCCGATCTTGCCCTTGACGGACTCGCGGTCGCCGCGGGTGTTGGTGGCGCGGGGCAGCATGGCGTACTCGGCGGTGACCCAGCCCTCGCCGCTGCCCTTGCGCCAGCGCGGGACGCCCTCGGTCACGGAGGCGGTGCAGAACACCTTGGTGTCGCCGAAGGAGACGAGGACGGAGCCCTCGGCGTGCTTGCTCCAGCCGCGTTCGATGGTGACCGGTCGGAGCTGTTCGGGAGTACGGCCGTCGATGCGAGACATGGCCAGGAGCCTAGCCGTTCCCGCGCAAGGGGCTCCTCCCGCGTCGGGAGGAGCCCCTCGGGGGTGAACCGGCGCGGCTCACATCATGTCTTCGATCTCCGCGGCGAGGGGGTCGGCGTCGGTGCCGATGACCACCTGGACGGCGGTGCCCATCTTGACGACGCCGTGGGCGCCGGCGGCCTTCAGAGCGGCCTCGTCGACCAGGGAGGGGTCGGACACCTCGGTGCGCAGCCGGGTGATGCAGCCCTCGATCTCCTCGATGTTGTCGATACCGCCGAGGCCGGCGACGATCTTCTCAGCCTTGCTGGCCATGTTCCTTCTCCCTGATCCGAACCGCTTTGTCGCAGTAACCCACAGTTGGCCCATCTTCGCGAGCGGTCATGCCGTACGTGCCGAATGATGGCGATCACGACAGCGGAACCGTCCGCCAACTGGTCTACACCACAGCGGGTACGGTCGCCAAACCGCGCGGGAGTCGAGTGCCGGGAGGACGCCATGAGTGCCGGGAGCGCGCCCGCCGACAGCACGGCCGGTCCGGCGCGGGAGCGCTGGAACCGCCTGTTCCAGGGCCTGCAGAAGATGGGCCGGAGTCTGCAGCTGCCGATCGCGGTGCTGCCGGCGGCGGGCATCCTGAACCGGCTGGGACAGCCGGACGTGTTCGGGGACCAGGGGCTGGGGTGGACGGCCGTCTCCAAGGTCATGACCGGCGCGGGCGGCGCCCTGCTCGACGGCTCCCTCGGTCTCCCCCTGCTGTTCTGCGTGGGCGTCGCGATCGGCATGGCGAAGAAGGCGGACGGCTCCACCGCGCTCGCGGCGGTGGCGGGCTTCCTCGTCTATTACGGCGTGCTGCACCAGTTCCCCGAGGCGTGCCCCGGCGGGTCGAAGACGGTCCCGCAGGTCGGCTGCCAGGTGAGCGTCGGGGCGGGCGTGGGGTCGGTGACGCCGTTCACCTTCCAGAACCCGGGCGTGTTCGGCGGCATCGTCATGGGGCTGCTGACCGCTTTCTTCTGGGCGCGTTTCCATCGCACCCGGCTGGTGGACTGGCTGGGCTTCTTCAACGGCCGGCGGCTGGTGCCGATCATCATGGCGTTCGTGGCGATCGTGTTCGCGGCGCTGTGCCTGTGGATCTGGCCGCCGATCGGCGGCGCCCTGGAGAGCTTCGGCCACTGGCTGCGGTCCATCGGGGCGTGGGGGGCGGGCGTGTTCGGGCTCGCCAACCGGGCGCTGCTCGTGGTGGGCCTGCACCAGTTCCTGAACGTGCCCATCTGGTTCCAGTTCGGCAGCTACACCAGGCCGGACGGCACGGTGGTGCACGGCGACATCAACATGTTCCTCGCGGGCGATCCGCACGCGGGCCAGTTCACCTCGGGCTTCTTCCCGATCATGATGTTCGCGCTGCCGGCGGCCGCGCTGGCGATCACGCACTGCGCCAAGCCGCACCGCCGCAAGGAGGTCGGCGGGCTGATGCTGTCGGTGGCGCTGACGTCGTTCGTCACCGGCATCACCGAGCCGATCGAGTACTCCTTCCTCTTCATCGCTCCTCTTCTGTACGCCGTCCACGCCGTGCTCACCGGGGTCTCGATGGCGGTGACCTGGGCGCTCGGGGTGCACGACGGCTTCAGCTTCTCGGCGGGCCTGATCGACTATGTGATCAACTGGAACCTGGCGACGAAACCGTGGGCGATCATCCCGATCGGCCTGTGCTTCGCGGTCGTCTATTACGCGGTCTTCCGGTTCGCGATCACGACGTTCGACCTGAAGACGCCGGGGCGCGAGCCGGAGGACGAGGTCGAGGACATCACCAAGGCGTGACGCCTTGGCACACCGGCACTGCGCGTAGCGCTTCCGTCGCGGATTTCGCGGTTCCTTGTCCGGCCTTCATCTGCTAAAACAGGTCTACACCACTGAGTGGTGTAGACCACCACCCGATGGAGGAACCCACCATGAGCACCGCCACCGCCACGGCGGCTCCCGCGAAGAAGCGGGGATCGGGCCTGTTCCAGGGCCTGCAGAAGGTCGGCCGCAGCCTGCAGCTTCCCATCGCCGTGCTGCCGGCGGCGGGCATCCTGCTGCGCCTGGGCCAGCAGGACATCCATGACAAGCTGAACCTGCCCGACAAGGTCACGGCGGTGTTCGCCACGGCCGGTGGCGCGATCTTCGACAATCTGCCGATGCTGTTCTGCATCGGCGTCGCGATCGGCTTCGCCAAGAAGGCGGACGGCTCGACGGCGCTGGCCGCCCTGGTCGGCTTCCTCGTCTACAGCAATGTACTGAAGGCGTTCCCGGTCACCGAGGCCCAGGTCACCAAGGGCGCGGACATAGCCGCGACCTACAACAACCCCGGTGTCCTCGGCGGCATCCTGATGGGTCTGCTGGCCGCCGTGCTCTGGCAGCGCTACCACCGCAAGAAGCTGGTGGACTGGCTCGGCTTCTTCAACGGCCGCCGGCTGGTGCCGATCATCATGGCCTTCGTCGGCACCGCCATGGGCGTCTTCTTCGGTCTGGTCTGGAAGCCGATCGGTGAGGGCATCTCCCACGCCGGCGAGTGGATCACCGGTCTCGGTGCGCTGGGCGCGGGTCTGTTCGGCCTGGTCAACCGCGCGCTGATCCCGGTCGGCATGCACCAGTTCGTCAACACCGTCTCCTGGTTCCAGATCGGCGACTACAAGAACGCCGCCGGCCAGGTCGTGCACGGTGACCTCAACCGGTTCTTCGCCGGTGACCCGCACGCCGGTATGTTCATGTCCGGCTTCTTCCCGATCATGATGTTCGGTCTGCCGGCCGCCGCGCTCGCCATCGCGCACTCCGCCCGCCCGGAGCGCCGCAAGGCCGTCCTCGGCATGATGATCTCCCTCGCGCTGACCTCGTTCGTCACCGGCGTCACCGAGCCCATCGAGTTCTCCTTCATGTTCATCGCGCCGCTGCTGTACGCGATCCACGCGGTGCTGACGGCGCTGTCCATGGCGATCACCTGGGCGCTCGGCGTCCACGCGGGCTTCACCTTCTCCGCGGGCTTCATCGACTACGCGCTCAACTGGAACCTGGCGACCAAGCCCTGGCTGATCATCCCGATCGGCCTGGTCTTCGCGGCGATCTACTACACGGTCTTCCGCTTCGCCATCACCAAGTTCGACCTCCCGACCCCGGGCCGCGAGCCCGAGGAGGAGATCGAGGACCTCACCAAGGCGTAGGACGCGCCCTTTCAAGGACGCACGAAGGCGCCGGAACCCCTCGGGTTCCGGCGCCTTCGTCATGCGCGGAGGCTAGATCTCGTACGTCGCCCGGGGCGCGGCCAGCTCCACCGGCCCCGCGAACACCTCGCGCGCGTCACGGAGGTTGATGCCGGGGTCGGTCCACGGCGGGATGTGGGTGAGGACCAGGCGCCGGGCGCCGGCCCGCGCGGCCGTCTCACCCGCCTGGCGGCCGTTGAGGTGCAGATCGGGGATGTCCTCCTTGCCGTGCGTGAACGCCGCCTCGCACAGGAACAGGTCGGTGTCCCGGGCCAGCTGGTCCAGCGCCGCGGTGACCCCCGTGTCGCCGGAGTACGTCAGCGACCGCCCGCCGTGCTCGATCCGGATGGCGTACGCCTCCACCGGATGGCGGACCCGCTCGGTGTGCACGGTGAACGGCCCCAGCTCGAACGTGGACGGCTTGACGGTGTGGAAGTCGAAGACCTCGCTCATGGAGGAGGCGGAGGGCGTGTCGGCGTAGGCCGTCGTCAGGCGGTGTTCGGTGCCCTCGGGGCCGTAGACCGGGATCGGGTCGCAGCGGCCGCCGTCGTGGCGGTAGTAGCGCGCGACGAAGTAGGCCAGCATGTCGATGCAGTGATCGGCGTGCAGGTGGCTCAGGAAGATCGCGTCGAGGTCGTAGAGACCGCAGTGGCGCTGCAGCTCGCCCAGGGCGCCGTTGCCCATGTCGAGAAGCAGCCGGAAGCCGTCGGCCTCGACGAGGTAGCTCGAGCAGGCCGATTCCGCGGACGGGAACGACCCCGAGCAGCCGACGACGGTGAGCTTCATGAAGCAGAAACCTCCGTTGGCGGAAAAGATCACAAGGGCGGGGAACGGGGGTCGTGCGGTCCGTCGAGCGTAAGGCGCAAAACCACGGGTCGCTCCTCCGCCAGGGGCCGTTGTGGGCGAACTCACCTGTGCTGTCACCGGTTCGGCTGGACCGGGGGCGCAGAAGGTTCTGCAGAGGGCGCGCATTCCTTGGCGCGCGCCGGTAACGTCGTCGTATGGACACGTCCTGGTGGCTGGCGCTCGCGGCGGTGGTACTGCTCGCGCTGGTCGCCACGCTCGTCGACGGCTGGGGACGCGGCCGCCGGTACGCCGGCCGGCGCCTCGGCGCGTTCGGCCGCGCGGGCACGCGTGAGGGCCGGGCCACCCGGCCGGCCCCCGGGGACATATGGTGGGCGGACGTCCCGTACGAGGACCGCGCAGGATCAAATGGGGCCGCGCGCAGCGCGTCGGACAGGGCGGTGGCGGGAGACGGGCGGGCGAAGGACCGGCCGTGTCTGGTGCTGGCGGTGCGCGGGAACCGGGCCACGGTCGCCAAGATCACCAGCAAGTACCACGACGAGCGGGCCGGGGTGATCCCGCTGCCGCCCGGCGCGGTCGGCGACGCCCGCGGCCGCCCCAGCTTCGTGGAGACCGACGAGCTGCGCGAGGTGCCGGTGGGCGACTTCCGCCGCCGGGTGGGCGTGGTCGACCCCGTGCTGTGGGACCAGGTACGGCACCTGGCCGGCTGATCACTTCACGTTCACCGTGACCGTCCACTCCTGGATCCCCTTGCAGGACACCTGACCCGGAGCCGTCGGCTCGGCGCACAGGGGGCGGGAGGACGTGAGCGTCTCGGTGCCGGTGGCGACCGCCCGGTAGGCGGCCGTGGCCTGGCCCGGCTGGATGACGAAGCCCGCGTTGATGCCCTGCAGCACCCTGCCGTGGGCCGTCACCGGCTTCCAGGGGCGGGACTTGGTGCCGTCCAGGGTGAGGCGGACCTCGCCGCCCTTGGCCACGCAGACGGTACGGCCGCTGTCGGCGGCCTTGAGCTGCACCAGGGGGGCGCAGCCGCGCGTGGCCGGTGCGGAGGGCGACGGCGAGACCCTGCCGGCGCTCGAGTCGTCCTTGCCGCTGTGCGAGCCGCATCCGGCGAGGAGCAGCGCTGCCGCCGCGAGGGCGAGGGGGGTCGTCGTACGCCGCATGGGGGTTCGCCTTTCTGCCGTGGCCGTGAGGGGCGGCCGGTGGTGCGGATGAGACGTACCCGGGCGGAAAAAGGATCCCGCACGCGGACGGCTTCCGCGTGCGGGATCACCTGTTCGGCGGGTGCTGATCAGCTGGTCGTCAGGGCGGTGTCGTCCACGACGAAGCTGGTCTGCAGCGAGGAGTCCTCCACGCCGTTGAACTTCAGGGTGACCGTCTGGCCCGCCAGCGAGGACAGGTCGAAGGTCTTCTGCGCGTAACCCGAGTTGGCGTTCACGTTCGAGTACGTCGCCAGCGTGGTCGAACCGGCGGTGACCGTCAGCTTGTCGTACGCGGTGCTGCCGGTCTCGGCGGTGTCGATGTGCAGGTAGAAGGTGAGCGTGGCCTTGCAGCCGGCCGGGATCGTCACCGACTGGGACAGGGTGTCGGTGTGCGAGGAGCCGTAGCCGTCGAGCCAGGCCTTGTACGAGCCGCCGTGGGCCGCCTCACCGGTGTCGTTGGTGATGACGCCGCTGGAGGCGGTCCAGCCGGTGCTGCCGGACTCGAAGCCGGGGTTGGCCAGCAGCTGGGAGGAGGTGCAGCCGCCGCCGGAGGAGCCGACGGTCCAGGTGAAGGAGGCCGAGCCGGAGGCGCCGGTGGAGTCCTTCGCGGTGACCGTGACCTGGTAGGTGCCCGCGGTGGACGCGGTTCCGGAGATCAGGCCGGTGGAGCTGTTGATGGACAGCCCGGTCGGCAGGCCGGAGGCGCTGTAGGTGAGGGCCGCGCCCGCACTGTCCGTGGCCTTGATCTGCAGGCTGACCGAGCCACCGGTCGTGGTCGACTGGCTGCCGGGGTTGGTGACGGACACCGTGTTGCCGCCGGTGCTGCCACCGGAGGTGAAGGCGGCGGTGCCGTTCGGGGTGCCCCAGCCGGTCGGGCCGTCGTAGCCGGCGCCCGCGGTGCAGAAGTACGAGGTGGAGCAGGAGCCGTTGTGGCCGCTGGTCACGTCGTACAGGTTGCCGGTGTGGCTGTACGGGTACTTCGCCGGGTAGTCGCTCGCGCCCGGGGTGCCCGCGAGGGCGTAGACGCCGGCGACGATCGGGGCGGAGGCGCTGGTGCCGCCGTAGACCGCCCAGCCGGAGCCGCCGTAGGTGTCGTAGACCGCTACGCCGGTGGCCGGGTCGGCGACCGCGGAGACGTCGGCCTCCATGCGCTTGGAGCAGCCGGTGTCGGTCTGCCAGCTCGGCTTCGGGTCGTACGCCGAGCAGCCGGAGCCGGTGCCCTCGGTGGAGCTGGTGTTCCACACCGACTCGCTCCAGCCACGGGAGTTGGAGGCGGTGGTGAGCGCGGTGCCGCCGACGGCGGTCACGTACTGGGAGGTCGCCGGGTACTCGGCGCCGTAGCCGGAGTCGCCCGCGGAGACGGTGATCGCGACGCCGGGGTGCTTGAAGTACTGGGTGTCCTCGGTGGTCTGCGAGGACGCCTCGGAGCCGCCCCAGCTGTTGGAGACGAACTTGGCGCCGAGGGAGACCGCCTCGTTCTCGGCTATGCCGAGGTCGGTGTCGTTGGCGGAGTTGGCCTCGACCAGGATGATGCTGCAGTTCGGGCAGACCGCGCTGACCATGTCGACGTCGAGCATCTCTTCACCGGCCCAGCCGCTGTCGTTCGTCGGCAGCTGGGTGGTGGAGCCGGTCTGGCTGACCTGCTTGAAGCAGCCGTTGGCCTTGGTGCAGGCGGACAGGCCGTACGTGGAGCGGTACGTGGCCAGGTCCGACTCGGCGTTGGGGTCGTTGTAGGCGTCGACGATGGCGACCGTCATGCCCGAACCGGCCGTGGTGGGCAGGTTGTAGGCGCTGTGCAGGTTGGCCGGGGAGAGGCCGGACGGCGCGGCCGCGGCGACCGCCGAGGCGAGGCGCTGCCTGATGTCGGTGCGGCGCTGGGCGAAGCAGGACGCGTGGCCCGGCGAGGGCTTGCCGCACAGGTGCTCGGTCGGCACCTTCTGGCCGGCCTTGCCGGTCGCGTGGAAGGTCTGCCGCGCGGGGTCGGTCAGCGCTGTGGCGTTCTGCGTGACCTTGGTGGTGTGGGGGTGTCCGACAGCGGTCTGTGCTCCGGCCGTGGGGGCCGCGACGAGACCGGCGACGGTGAGGGCGAGGGCGGGGAAGGCGACGGCGACCAGTCTTCGCAGACTCCGTCTCCGCCTGCTCGGGCGTGACTCACGCATGGGGTGCTGCCTCCGGTTGACGTGGGGTTTCGCACTGGATTGGCAGGCCCTTGACGCGCGCGAAGCGGCGGCGGAACCGCGCAGTCATGAGCATGACACTCACAGACACCTGACAGCGCGCCGGATGAGCGTGACATGCCAGGTGCGGGAGGAACGTAGCCTCGACCCCGCTGTTACCGGCAGTACCGGGCGGAATTCTTTGCCCTGCCATAGGAATGGCTTAGCCCCCTCATAAGAGGGGGCTGGGCCGCACTTGGAAGGTGCCGGGCCGCCGGGCTACGCCCAGAGCTGGCCCTGCAGCGTCTCGATGGCCTCCTCGGTGGTGGCCGCCGTGTAGACGCCGGTGGACAGGTACTTCCAGCCGCCGTCGGCCACGATGAAGACGATGTCGGCGGACTCGCCCGCCTTGACCGCCTTGCGGCCCACGCCGATCGCCGCGTGCAGGGCGGCGCCGGTCGAGACGCCCGCGAAGATGCCCTCCTGCTGCAGGAGTTCACGGGTGCGGGTGACCGCGTCGGCCGAGCCGACCGAGTAGCGGGTGGTGAGCACCGAGGCGTCGTACAGCTCGGGGACGAAGCCCTCGTCGAGGTTGCGCAGGCCGTAGACCAGGTCGTCGTAGCGTGGTTCGGCGGCGACGATCTGGATGCCCGGCCGGTGCTCGCGCAGATAGCGGCCGACGCCCATCAGGGTGCCGGTGGTGCCGAGGCCCGCGACGAAGTGGGTGACCGAGGGCAGGTCGGCGAGGATCTCGGGGCCGGTGGTGGCGTAGTGGGCGCCCGCGTTGTCCGGGTTGCCGTACTGGTACAGCATCACCCAGTCGGGGTGCTCGGCGGCCAGCTCCTTGGCCACGCGCACGGCGGTGTTGGAGCCGCCCGCGGCCGGGGAGGAGATGATCTCGGCGCCCCACATCCCGAGCAGGTCCCGGCGCTCCTGCGAGGTGTTCTCCGGCATCACGCACACCATGCGGTAGCCCTTGAGCTTGGCCGCCATGGCGAGGGAGATGCCGGTGTTGCCGGAGGTGGGCTCCAGGATCGTGCAGCCCTGGGTGAGCCGGCCGTCCTTCTCCGCCTGCTCGATCATGTGCAGCGCGGGGCGGTCCTTGACCGAGCCCGTGGGGTTGCGGTCCTCCAGCTTGGCCCAGATGCGGACGTCGGGGGACGGCGACAGACGCGGCAGGCGCACCAGGGGGGTGTTGCCCACCGCGGCCAGCGGGGAGTCGTAGCGCATGCCGGATCTCAGGCCATGCCGCCGGCCACGGCCGGCAGGATCGTCACGGTGTCGCCGTCGGACAGCTTGGTGTCGATGCCGTCGATGAAGCGGACGTCCTCGTCGTTCAGGTACACGTTGACGAAGCGGCGCAGCTTGCCCTCGTCCACGATGCGGTCCTGGATGCCCGCGTGCCGGGTCTCGAGGTCGGCGAACAGCTCGGCGAGGGTGTTCCCGGTGCCCTCCACCGCCTTCTGACCGTCGGTGTAGGTGCGGAGGATGGTGGGGATGCGGACCTCGATGGCCATGGCTCAGGGCTCCTGTCGGAAGGTGTCGTCGGTTCGGTCAGGCGCGCGGCGGGGCCGCCCCGCGGCTCACGGCCGGACGGGCGCAGCGGGGTGGATCAACAGATGGCGCTGTTCAGCCTGCACAGGTCGACGTGCAGCCGCGCCACGAGCAGCGTGCCCGGCGCCTTGTCGCTCACGTCGATGAGAACCATGGGCTCATCGTATCGATTCCCGGTCCGGATCCCGGAGTGTGATCCCGCATCGCGGACAGATTTCATCCGCACTGCGAGACCGCACGGCGTGACCGCAGGCTCTCAGTAGGTCTCCACGATCCTGACCTCCTCCTCGGTGACCTCGCCGTCCACGATCCGGAAGGAGCGGAACTGGAAGTCGCCGAGGTCGTCGGTGTCGCGGGTGGAGACCAGGACGTAGTGGGCGCCGGGTTCGTTGGCGTAGGAGATGTCGGTGCGCGAGGGGTAGGCCTCGGTGGCGGTGTGGGAGTGGTAGATGACCACCGGCTCCTCGTCGCGGTCGTCCATGTCGCGGTAGAGCCTGAGCAGGTCGCCCGAGTCGAACTCGTAGAAGGTCGGCGACATCGCGGCGTTCAGCATGGGGATGAAGCGCTCGGGCCGGTCCGAGCCCGCCGGGCCCGCCACGACGCCGCACGCCTCGTCGGGGTGGTCCTTGCGCGCGTGGGCGACGATCTGGTCGACGAGGGCCTGGGTGATGGTCAGCATGGTGGTCAGGATAAGCAGATGGGCCGTTCCGTACCGAGAGGTGGTACGGAACGGCCCACATGGCGGACGTCCTGAGCGGCGGCCGCGAACGGGGCGCCACGAGAGCCCCGTGCGGCCGGACGTCCTCGGGGAGGGTCAGCGCTTCTTGAAGGCCACGGCGTCCGGGTTGCGGCGCCGGAGCGCCCAGTAGGACACGCCGAGGATCGCGGCCCACAGCGGAGCACAGTAAAGCGAGACCCGGGCGTCCTTGTCGATACCCATCAGTACGATCACCATGAAGATGAAGGCCAGTGCGAAGACGCTCGTGTACGGCGCTCCCGGCGCGCGGAACTCGCTCTGCGGCAGCTCCCCGCGGTCGGCCCTGGCCCGGTAGCGGAGCTGGCAGAGCAGGATGACGATCCAGGCCCACATGCCGGAGATGGTCGCGAAGGAGACGACGTAGTCGAACGCCTTGCCCGGCCACTGGTAGTTGATCCAGACGCCGACCAGCATCAGCGCGGCGGAGAACGTGGTGCCGACCAGCGGGGTACCGCTGCGCGTCAGCTTGGTGAAGAACTTCGGGCCCTGGCTGTTGAGCGCCAGGTCGCGCAGCATGCGGCCGGTGGAGTACATGCCGGAGTTGCAGGAGGACAGCGCGGCGGTGAGCACGACGAAGTTCACGATGCCGGCGCCGGCGGCGAGGCCCATCTTCTGGAAGGCGGCCACGAAGGGGCTCACGCCGGGGTGGAAGTTGGTCCACGGCACGACCGACAGGATCATGATCAGCGCGCCGACGTAGAACACGGCGATGCGCCACGGCACGGTGTTGATCGCCTTCGGCAGCACCGTCTTGGGGTCCTTGGACTCGCCCGCGGTGACGCCGACCAGCTCGACGGCGAGGAAGGCGAACATGACCATCTGCAGGGTCATCAGGGTGTTGCCGACGCCGTGCGGGAAGAAGCCGCCGTCGCTCCACAGGTGGCTCACGGACGCGGTGTCGCCGGCGTCGGAGAAGCCGATCGTCAGGATGCCGGCGCAGATCAGGATCATGCCGACGATCGCGGTGACCTTGACCATGGAGAACCAGAACTCCAGCTCACCGAAGAGCTTCACGGAGATCAGGTTGGCGCCGTACAGCACGACCGTGAAGACCAGGGCCGAGACCCACTGCGGGATGTCGAACCAGTACGTCATGTAGGCGGCCGCGGCCGTGACCTCGGTGATGCCGGTGACCACCCAGAACAGCCAGTACGTCCAGCCGGTGACGAAGCCCGCGAAGGGTCCGATGAACTCGCGCGCGTACTCCGAGAACGAACCCGACACCGGGCGGTACATCAGCAGCTCGCCGAGCGCCCGCATGATCAGGAAGATGACGAGGCCCGCGACCGCGTAGGCCAGGATCAGGCTCGGTCCGGCCTTGGAAATGCCCTTGCCCGCGCCGAGGAACAGGCCGGTGCCGATGGCACCGCCGATGGCGATCATCTGGATCTGCCGGGCCCCGAGCCCGCGCTGGTATCCCTCGCCGCCCTCGCTGTCGGCCGGCGCGGCTTCCGTGCCGTCGCGATGCTGGTCGACCTGCGCTGAGGTCATGTGTGGTGCGCCTTTCTCCATGCCGACCCGGGCCTCACCTCGGCCTCGGATCGGGTTTCGATCCCCCCGGATTGCTGGAGCGAGCGGGCTCGACGACGTCCGTGCTCGGGCTTCGTCGGGTCCGCTGAGCCTGGCCGACGGTCGTCGGCTCGGTGGCGCACCCGGCTGGACATGGGTGGTGTCGGCCGGGCGATCGTGAAGATTTATCACGGCCGCAACAGTGATCACAGGGGTCGATTGTGGCGCAGCCCACAAGAAGAAGCGGACATATGATGCGCTGAACGGGCAGACCAGGCCGCAACGGTGACGGGATCGTTATCCGGATTTGAGCGTCCGCTGAGCGAACACCCGTGCACCGTAAAATGCCCGGTTTACGGCATCAGTGTGTGGACGAGCGTCTCCTGGAGTCCGCCGAGCCACAGATAGGCCATGACCATCGGCTTGCGCGGGTCCTCGTCCGGGAGTCCGTAGAGCAGATCGGTGTCGTCGTCATCGGCGATCTCCAGCCGGATGCCGATCGCGAGGCGCAGGTCGTTCAGCGCGCCGAGCCACCGCTGGGAATCCTGAGGCGTCAGCTTCAGCACCGCGCCGCCCTCGTCCACCGGGGCGAGCGCGTCCAGGGCGCGGATCACCGCGAGCGCGTTGTCCCGCTTGCCGGCCCGCAGGTCGTTCTCGGTGTAGCGGCGGAACTCCGAGGAGTGGGCACGCCACTCCTCGGCCTCGGCGGGCGAGTGAGGCGCCTCCTCCGGGTCGCTGTAGGCGTCCGGGAAGAGCCTTTTGAGCACCGGGTCGGCGGGCGGCTCGCTCGGACCGTCGGCGAACAGCTCCGCGAGCGGGTCCTGGGGGCTGTCCGCGCCGGGGCCGGGACCGATGAGCTCCAGCAGCTGGACGGCCAGCGAGCGGATGATCGAGATCTCGACGGGATCGAGCGCGACGGCCGCGCCGCCGCCGGGGAGCGGTTCGAAGAGTCCGGGCATGTAAGTGAGTTCGCTACTTCCGGTCCTGCGGACGGGTTCGGGTCATTTCCGGTCCTGCTGGAGGGTGGCCCACAGACCGTAGCCGTGCATCGCCTGCACGTCGCGCTCCATCTCCTCGCGCGTCCCGCTGGAGACGACGGCCCGGCCCTTGTGGTGGACGTCGAGCATGAGCTTGGTGGCCTTGTCCTTGGAGTAGCCGAAGTACGTCTGGAAGACGTACGTCACATAGCTCATGAGGTTGACCGGGTCGTTGTGCACGATGGTGACCCAGGGGACGTCGGGCTCGGGTACGGCGAAGACCTCCTCCGCCGACTCGGTGCGTTCGATCTCTACGGGCGCGGGTGACGTCACACTGCCCATGCTGCCACGGAGCCCGGAAATCGTCACACCGACGAAAAGGGGTGTAGCATCTTGGTCATGAACACAGCGGACCTTGGGCTGCCGGTGGATGTTCCCTCGACGGCGCTCTTCACGGACCAGTACGAACTGACGATGCTGCAGGCCGCCCTGAAGGGCGGTACGGCCGAACGGCGCAGCGTGTTCGAGGTCTTCTCCCGGCGGCTGCCGGAAGGACGCCGCTACGGCGTGGTGGCGGGCACCGGACGCGTCCTGGACGCGGTGGAGAACTTCCGCTTCGACGAGGGCGTCCTCGGCTTCCTGCGCGAGCGGAAGATCGTCGACGAGGAGACCCTGTCCTGGCTCGCCGGCTACCGCTTCAGCGGCGACATCTGGGGCTACCCCGAGGGCGAGGTCTACTTCCCCGGCTCGCCGATCATGCGCGTCGAGGGCTCCTTCGCCGAGTGCGTGCTGCTGGAGACGGTGATCCTGTCCATCCTCAACCACGACTCCGCGATCGCCGCCGCGGCCTCCCGGATGGCCTCCGCCGCCGGGGACCGCCCGCTGATCGAGATGGGCGCCCGCCGCACCCACGAGCTGTCCGCGGTCGCCGCCGCGCGCGCCGCGTACGTCGGCGGCTTCGCGACCACCTCGGACCTGGCCGCCGGCTTCCGCTACGGCATCCCGACCGTCGGCACCTCCGCGCACGCCTTCACCCTGCTGCACGACCGGGAGCGGGACGCCTTCCAGGCGCAGGTCGACAGCCTCGGCCGGGGCACCACCCTGCTGGTGGACACCTACGACGTCGCCGAGGCCGTCCGTACGGCGGTGGAGGTGGCCGGCCCGGAGCTGGGCGCCGTCCGCATCGACTCCGGCGACCTGTTGCTCGTCGCGCACCGGGTCCGGCAGCAGCTGGACGAGCTGGGCGCGACCGACACCAAGATCGTCGTCACCTCGGACCTGGACGAGTACGCCATCGCGTCGCTCGCCGCCGCCCCCGTGGACGCGTACGGCGTCGGCACCCAGCTGGTCACCGGCTCCGGGCACCCGACCTGCTCCATGGTCTACAAGCTGGTCGCCCGCGCCGAGTCCGGCGACCCCGACGCGCCGCTGGTGCCGGTCGCGAAGAAGTCCAGCGGCGGCAAGACCTCCATCGGCGGCCGCAAGTGGGCGGCGCGCCGGCTGGACGAGGACGGGGTCGCGGAGGCCGAGGTCCTGGGCACCGGGCCGGTGCCGGCGGAGCTGGCCGACCGGCAGCTGCTGGTCCAGCTGGTCAAGGGCGGGGCCATCGTCGCCCGCGAGCCGCTCGACGTGCCCCGGGACCGCCACAAGGCCGCCCGCGCGAACCTGCCGCTGTCCGCGACCCAGCTCTCCCGAGGGGAACCCGTCATTCCGACGGAGTACGTCTGAGGGGACTCGGGTAGCCAGAACGGGACCGCCGTACGCCCCCGTCCGACGCCCTCTCCCGTACGGGCCCGTAAGTCTCTAGGCTCAGTTACTCCATTCACAGTCGAAGGACACCCACCATGCGCCGCGCCTTGATCGTCGTAGACGTGCAGAACGACTTCTGCGAGGGAGGCAGCCTCGCGGTGGCCGGGGGTGCGGACGTGGCCGCCGCCGTCACCGAGCTGATCGGTCAGGCGGCGGGCTCCGGATACCGCCATGTGGTGGCCACCCGGGACCACCACATCGCGCCCGGCGGTCACTTCGCCGACAACCCCGACTTCGTCCGCTCCTGGCCCGCGCACTGCGTCGCGGGCACGGAGGGGGTGGGCTTCCATCCCAACTTCGCCCCCGCCGTCGCCTCCGGCGCGGTCGACGCGGTCTTCTCCAAGGGCGAGTACGCGGCCGCCTACAGCGGCTTCGAGGGCCAGGAGGAGAACGGCGTCCCGCTGGCCGACTGGCTCCGCGCCCGCCACATCGACGAGGTCGACGTGGTCGGCATCGCCACCGACCACTGCGTACGGGCCACCGCCCTGGACGCCGCCAGGGAGGGCTTCCGCACCCAGGTGCTGCTGGACCTCACGGCGGGGGTCGCCCCGGAGACGACGGAGCGGGCGCTGGAGGAGCTGCGGGAGGCGGGCGTGGAGCTGACGGGCAAGCCGGTGGTCAGCGGCTAGAGATCACTGCACCACCGGTGACCTGCGCAGGAGTGCTCTGATCGGGTGCCACAGCTCGTTCACCATGACACCGTTGCCGGCCGGTGCCGTGCGCCATATCAGGCCGTCCGGATGGTGCAGGACCGCCGTGATCTCGTCCGGTGTCGGGGGCGCGGCGTTCCCCCGCAGGTAGATGGCGCGGAACCCCAGGTTGCGGAGCCTGGTCAGGGCTCGGGCGCGGTTCTGGGCGTGCACCAGAACCCGCACCCCGGCGGAGTCGTAGGGCAGGTTCAGTGCCACCACGACCGTGCCGTTCGGCAGCTTGCAGAAGCCTCCAGCGGCCATGCGGTCACATCCCCGTTTCGGTCGGTGTCAATAAGCGGTCCACAGGACGCACCTAAACACGATCGGCGGCGACCCGCCAAGGGGTCGCCGCCGATACGTCTCTGACCTGCAAAAATGCGGACTACTTCACCGCAGGGCCGACCTTGAGCAAGATCGTCGAGCCGTCCCGGGCCTCCTTGACGATCGCGATCTTGGTGTTGGTGTCAGTGACCTGTACGCCCGCGGTGGGGTTCGACGGGTCGTAGTAGGTGCTGGTGTGGTCGTTGAAGACCGGAACGCCCTTCGACGCCTTGATCACCGTCGGGACGTCCGCCTTGTGCAGCGTGATGCCGTCGGTGCCGTACAGGCTGAACGGAGAGTCGTAGGCCTGGATGCGGCCCCGCATCAGCGTGCCGTCGGACCACTTCAGCGCCTTGGGGTGCGAGTCGACCGGCAGGATCAGACCCGAACCGGGGTGCCCGTTCGCGCCGTTGGTGTTGTTGTCCGCCTGGGAGGTGTCCCACTTCCAGATCAACAGGCCGTTCTGGTACGGGTAGTGCTCCACCCAGTCGGGGCGCGAGGCGAAGCCGAAGTTGTACGGGCCGGACTTGAGGGTCTTGTCGTACGACACGTACTGCCGGTTCTCGGCGATGTAGTACTGCTGGTAGTCCTTGGTGAAGGACGCGCCGATGCGGGAGAAGCCGTCCGCGGTCCAACCGGCGTCCTGCGTCTCGGCGTTGTCCGAGAAGACCGGCGTGCCTCCCCCAGAGGGGGTACCCCCAGCGGTCACGGTGATCTCGTCGGCGGTGAAGCCGTTCTCCGCGACACCGCCGTCGGTGGCGTAGCGGAAGCGCAGGTCGACCTTCTTGCCCGCGTAGGCGTCGAGAGAGTACGACAGCTTCTTGTGCGTCTGCGAGACGCCGGTCAGCCCCGGCTTGCCGCTGCCGTCACGCGGGATGGCCTGGCCGTCCGCCGTGCCGTCCAGCGCGGTCCAGTTGGCGCCGCCGTCCGTCGACACCTCGGCGTACAGGTAGTCGTAGCCGTCCTCGATGGCCCACCAGCCGTCCAGGTCCAGCTTCGCCGAGGACTTTCCGGTCAGGTCCACCGACCGGGTCAGCGTGTTCTTCAGGTTGTCGCCGCTGCCGCTCCACCACTGGGTCGAGCCCTGGGCCGGCTCGGTGATCGTGGTGGTGACCGCCTTGTCCGGCAGGGTGACCACGAGGGCCTGCTTGTCCCAGGTGTTGTACTCGGCGAGGCCCAGCTTGTGCGTGGACTGGGTGCCGGCCTTGGCGGTGTCGTAGTTCAGCCAGCCCAGCTGCAGCTTGTCCCAGGCGTTGAGGTCGCCCGGCAGGTCGCCGATGGACTGCTTGCCGGTGCCGAGCCAGGAGCCGGAGGACATCAGGGTCCAGAAACCGGTGGAGTTGTCGCCGCCCGCGGTGTCGTACTCGTCCGGCAGGCCGAGGTCGTGGCCGTACTCGTGGGCGAAGACGCCGAGGCCGCCGTTCTCCGGCTGGATGGTGTAGTCGCCGACCCAGACGCCGGTGTCGCCGACCTGGGCGCCGCCGAGCCTGTTGTTCGCCGGGCCGGTCGCGCCCGCGTCGGTGCCGAAGGCGTACCAGCGGTGGGCCCAGATCGCGTCGGTGCCCTGCGCGCCGCCGCCCGCGGACTCGTCCTCACCGGCGTGCACGATCTGGAAGTGGTCGACATAGCCGTCGGGCTCGTTGAAGTCGCCGTCGCCGTCGTAGTCGTAGCGGTCCCACTGGTCGTACTGGGCGAGGTCCTTCTTGATGTCGGCGTCCGTCTTGCCGGCCGCCTTCGCTTGCGCCACCCAGGCGTTCAGACCGTCGCTGACTATGTTCCAGACGCTGGAGCAGTTGGTCTGGCCGCAGGCGTTGTTGCCGTAACGGGCCTCGTTGTAGGGGACCTTGACCCAGTCCGTGACCTCGCCGTCCACCGAGTAGCGGCCCGAGGACTGCTTCTCGTAGTACTTCTTCAGCGACTCGGTCTTCTTGCCGGTGCCGAAGTAGAGGTCCTGGTAGTGCTGCTGGTCGTAGTCCTTCTGCCAGGCCGTGGAGTTGTCCTTCGTGCGGTCCGGCGCGGCGATCTGGTTGTGCAGCGGGCCGGGCGTGCCACCGTACTTGGGGTCGGTCTTGTCGCCGAACTCCACCAGGATCGTGAAGATCTTGTCGGTCTTCTCGCGGCTCAGCTCGACGTACTTGCTTTTGCCCTTGCGGCTCTTGAGCGCCACGACCTTGGAGCCGTCGCGCTCCTGCGCCTTGGCCTTGCCGGAGATCAGCCGGCTGAGCGCCTCGCGGCGCTGGGCTTCCTGGGTCTTGCTGAGCGGGCCGTCGAGGTCGTGCGCCCGCTGCTTCACCGGGGCCGGGTCGTGCCGGTTGACGGCAGCGGGCCGGGCCTGGGTGCTCGCCTCCGCGACGGCGAACGTGGCGAACGTGGCGGAGGCCGCCGCGAGCGTCACGCCGATCGCGGCCGCTCTGAACGTCCAGGATCTGCTGGTCACTTGAGTTCCTCCCCTTGCGCCTGTTCGGCGCATGCCAAGTGACGTCATTTGACTAGACGTTGGGAGGAAAAAACAGATCTTGACTTGCTCAGGCCCAATGCACTACGCCCAGCCGACGATTCCTTTACGAATCTGCTCGCGGACTATGCCTCCACCCCATGACTCCGTGCGCCCCCTGTGCACCGGTACCGTGGGTTAGGTCACGCTTACCAGGCGTCCGGCTCGGGCATGCACGCGAAGAGAGACCAATGGCGCCCCATCCGAAGAATCCCCCGAAGCCTTCCGAGGACACGATTGCCATGCCTCGTCCGACTGCCGCACAGCTCGTTTACGGTTCGTGCACCGTGATCTTCTCGACGCTCGCCATGCTGCTGCTGTCGCAGACGAGTTCGGGCGTCGGGGTCGCCGTCATCGCCCTCGTGGCGCTGGCCCTCGGGCTGCTCGTGGCGATGACGGTGCCGCTGCCGAAGGCACGTACGACCGAGGCGCCGGCCGGGGCCGCCGAGCAGGCGCACCAGGAGCAGCGGGTGTCCACGGCCCTGTGAACGGCACGCGGGCACAGGAAAGCGGCGGCTTTGTGACGTTCACGCAGCCGCCGCTTTCCTGTGCGCCGCCGGTGCTCAACCCGTGCTGACCACCACCGTCTTGGCCGCCTTGTCGTGCAGCCCCTGCTTGTAGGGCTTGTCGAAGTAGCTCCAGCCGCCGCAGATCGCCGTCCAGATGCAGGCGCAGCAGAAGGCGAACGGCAGCCACAGGACCAGGGAGCGGACCAGGTTGGTCTGCACCGAGGGGGTGGCGCCGTTGTCCAGGTTCGCCACCCGCATGCGGAACCACTTCTTGCCCAGGGTCTGGCCGTACCGGCTCATCATGTACGTGTCGTAGGCGATGTACAGCAGGGCCGCGACGACGGACTGCGCGACGGACCGGCCGACCTCCACGTGGTTGTCGTCGACGGTGTACTCGCGCACCCCGAAGGCCCACGTCAGCAGCCAGACGACGATCCCGACGAGCACCATGTCGACGATCCGCGCGAGCGTCCGCTTGCCGCTGTCCGCGAGCGGGGGCATACCGGCGAGCGGATCACTGGGGTAACCACCGGGGCCGGCGCCGTACGGCCCGCTGCCGTACGGGCCGCCGCCGTAGGGGCCGGTGCCGTGCGGACTGCCGCCGTAGGGGCCGGTGCCGTAGGGGGGAGGCTGGCCGCCGCCGGGCGGAGGGGGCTCGCCGCCGGGAGGCGGTTGCTGCCCACCGCTGGCCGGGGGTGGCCAGCCGCCGGGGGGCGGTTGCTGGCCGCCGCCGGGGGGTGAGGGCTCGCCGCCGCCGGGCGGAGGGGGCTGCTGGGCGCCGCCGTACGGGGTGTCGTACGGCGAGCCCGACCCCTGGTCCGACGGGGGCCGCTTCCTGAACGGGTCGTCCTCGGGGGGCTGCTCTCCGGAGCCGTGGGGCGGTTCGCTGCTCATGGCCCGAGTGGACCGCGAACACCCCGGCTCCGCATCCGGCGGACGGCCGGACGGGGTAACGGCGGGGCGGGCGTGCGCCCGGTGCAGTCGGTGTCCCCGGCACGCCCAGTCCCCGGCGCTCCGGTGGGTCCGGCTCAGCCCGCGACGAAGGTGTGGGCCGCCTTGTCGTGCCAGCACTGGCGCCAGGGCCGGTCGAACAGGCACCACAGCACGCCCACGATTCCGATGCCGAGCAGCCCGGGCACGCTGTAGACCAGCCAGCGGCGCAGCGCTGCGCCGAAGGTCGGGGGCTCGTGCGCCTCGATGTCCCGGACCTCGAGACCGAGCAGCCTCTTGCCCAGGGTGTTGCCCCACTTGGCGGTCGGCAGCACCTCGTAGCCGACCCCGACGAGCAGCAGGACGGCGAGCACGATGCCGAGGCTGGTGCCGGTCGTGCCGTCGAGCAGCCAGACGGTGACCTCGCGGCCGGACAGCTTGGCCGCGTCGATCTTCTGCTGAATGTGGTCGGCCGCCCTCAGGCCGAGCGGCACCGCGGCGGCGGCCGTCACGGCGCCCACGATCAGGGTGTCGATCAGCCGGGCGACGAGCCGCTTGCCGAGTCCTGCGGGACGGGCGGCGGCCTGCCGGCGGGCGGCCGCCTGGAACGGGTCCTCCACCGGCGGCTTCCACGGCGCCACCGGCTGCTCGTCCCCACCGGCCAGCTGGTGCACCTGCTGCGCCCAGGACGCCTGCCCACCACCGGGCCCGCTGGTCACCGGGGTGACCGGGGCGCCGCCCTGCGCGGGCACCGACGGAGCCACGGCCGCCTGGGCGGGCTGGGCCTGCGGGGGTGTCTGCGCGGCACCGGCGCGGGCGGCGGCGGCCTTGCCGGCCCCGAAGCCGGGGCCTGCGGCCGGCGAGGCCGGGGCGGGGTCGGCGGCGGAGGACGCCGGTGAGGCCGGGGAGCCGACGGGACCCTGCGGCCCGAAGCCGCCCGGCGCGGCACCGTTCCCGGAGCCGGGTGCGGCGAAGCCGGGACCGGCGCCCTGTCGGCCTACGCCACCGGGCGCCGCGGACGAACCGGAGGCTGGGGACGAACCGGCCGCGCCCGCGTCGGGGCCGGAGGCGGGTGCGGCGAAGCCGGGACCCTGGGGCGCCCCGTGCGCACCGAAGCCTGAGCCCGCTGCGGGATCCGCGCCGGAGGCCGGAGAGCCGGAAGTCTGTGGGCCGGAGGTCTGCGGACCGGACGCGGGCTGCGCGCCCCGCCGGGCCTGGCCCGGCACCGGGCGGAACGTCATCGTGCCGTCGTCCTTGACCGCCGCTGGTCCCGGGACCGGGCGGCGGAAGATGAAGGTGCCGCCGGGATCCTGGTCGTCGCCCTCCCCCGGCGCGGCCGAGGCCGCACCGTCGGGACGGCCGCCCTGGCCACCCGGCCGGGACGAGCCCACCGCGGGCACCCGCGGATCGGCGCCCCAGGCCGGCCGACCGTCACCGCCGCCATGACCACCGGCACCGGGCTGCCCGCCACCGTGACCACCGGCACCGGCACCCTGACCACCGTGCCCGGCGCCCGGCTGCCCGGCACCGTGACCACCGGTCCCGGCTCCGGACGCACCGGCACCCTGACCACCGGTCCCCGCATGGCCGCCAGCACCCTGACCGCCACGCCCCGCCTGGCCACCGGCACCCTGACCGCCGGCCCCCGCCTGCGCCGCCGTGCCCTGCTCGCCGTACCCGGTCTGCGCCGCCGCGCCCTGGTCGCCGTACCCGGCATGACCCGCCGTGCCCTGCTCGCCGTACCCAACGTGCCCCGGGCCGCTGTGCGCGTCGGTGTTCCAGGCACCCCGACCGCCTTGGCCGTCACCCGGACCGCCCTGACGCTCCGATGGCCAGGCGCCCGCGCCGCCCTGACCCTCCGATGGCCAGGCGCCCGGTCCTGCCTGGGCGGAAGGGGTCGGCTGTGGGTCCTCGTCGAAGAAGTGGGGGCCCGTTTCCTCGACGGCCGGGACCGCGGGGCGGATGCCGGGCGGCGGGGTGAGCCGTTCGCCGTCCTTCGGCGCCGGGCGGCTGGTGCCGGGCACCCAGGAGGCGCCGTTCCAGTACCGGACGTATCCGGGGATGGACGGGTCCGGGTAGTAGCCCTCGCGGGGCCTGTCGTCACCTGGGGCCGGGGTTGGGGCGCTCATGTCCGTCGTCCCGTATCTGCTCGGGGGTGGGATGGGGGCCTCCACATCTATCAGACCGCGGGCACCGACAGCGCCAGTCCCGCAGGACCCACCCCTTTCCGGGCAATGCCGTACCGGTGTCTCACACGTCCGCGAAAAAAATTTCCCCGAACCCGCGTAATGGCGCAGCCCCCGCTCGCTCTCCCTCTGCGCGGGCCCGGTCCGAGCGGCCCCCGGAAGAGAGGAAACGCAGGTCATGCATCACACCGTGGTGGAGCGGGAGCTGGAGATGAGGCTCGTCCTGTCGCCGGAGCGGAGCGTCCCGGTGCCGGCCCGGCTGAGCTACCGGTCCGACGATCCGTACGCCGTCCACATCTCCTTCCACATCAACTCGGACTGCCCCGTCAACTGGACGTTCGCCAGGGACCTCCTGGTGGAGGGGGTGTTCCGGCCGTGCGGGCAGGGGGACGTGCGGGTGTGGCCGACGAAGGTGGAGGGGCGCAGCGTCGTGCTGATGGCGCTGAGTTCCCCGGACGGGGACGCGTTGCTGGAGGCGCCGGTCCCGCAGGTGTCGGCCTGGCTGGAGCGCACGCTGCGGGCCGTGCCGCCGGGGACCGAGGGCGGGCAGCTGGGCATCGACGACGCGCTCGACCAGCTGCTCGCGCAGTGAGCCCCGGTCCCGGTTCAGAAGAGCTTGCCCGGGTTGAGGATGCCGAGCGGGTCGAAGGCCTGTTTCACGGACCGCTGCATCTCGAGCCCGACGGGGCCGATCTCCCGGGCGAGCCACTCCTTCTTCAGCACGCCGACGCCGTGCTCGCCGGTGATGGTGCCGCCGAGTTCCAGGCCGAGGGCCATGATCTCGTCGAAGGACTCGCGGGCCCGCCGGGACTCGTCGTCGTCCTGGGCGTCGAAGCAGACGGTGGGGTGGGTGTTGCCGTCGCCCGCGTGGGCGCAGACGCCGATGGTCAGGCCGTACTTGGCGGCGATCCGCTCGACGCCCTCCAGCATCGCGGCGAGCTGCGAGCGGGGCACGCACACGTCGTCGATCATCGTCGTGCCCTTGACCGCCTCCAGCGCGGTCAGCGAGAGCCGCCGGGCCTTGAGCAGCATCTCGGACTCGGCCGCGTCCTCGGCCGGGACGACCTCGGTGGCGCCGGCGGCCTCGCACAGGGCGCCGACGGCAGCGAGGTCGGCCGCCGGGTCCGGGGTGTCGAAGGCGGCCAGCAGCAGCGCCTCGGTGGTCTCCGGCAGGCCCATGCGGGCGAGGTCGTTGACCGCCTTGACGGTCGTACGGTCCATCAGTTCGAGGAGGGACGGGACGTGACCGCCCTCCATGATCCGGCACACGGCGTCGCAGGCGGTGGCCGCGGAGGGGAACTCGGCGGCCAGCACGAGCTGCCCCGGCGGCTTGGGCTTCAGCGCGAGCACGGCCCGTACGACGATGCCGAGCGAGCCCTCCGAGCCGACGAACAGGCGGGTGAGGTCGTAGCCGGCGACGCCCTTGGCCGTACGGCGGCCGGTGGACATCAGCCGGCCGTCGGCGAGCACCACGTCCAGGCCGAGGACGTACTCGGCGGTGACGCCGTACTTGACGCAGCACAGGCCGCCGGAGCCGGTGCCGATGTTGCCGCCGATGGTGCACATCTCCCAGCTGGAGGGGTCCGGCGGGTAGTACAGGCTGTGCTCCTCGACCGCGCGGGACAGCGTCGCGTTGATCACGCCGGGTTCGACCACGGCGATGCGGTCGACGGGGCTGATCTCCAGGATGCGGTCCATCTTGGTCAGGGACAGCACGATGCAGCCGTCGCTGGCGTTCGCGGCGCCGGACAGGCCGCTGCGGGCGCCCTGCGGGACCACCGGCACGCGCAGCTCGCTCGCGACGCGCATGACGTGCTGGACCTGCTCGACGGTGCGCGGCAGGACGACGACGGCCGGGGCGCCGGCCGGGCAGAAGCTCGCCATGTCGTGGGCGTAGGCGCCGGTGACGTCCGGGTCGGTGAGGACGGCCTCGGCGGGCAGGCCGGCCAGGAGCCGGTCGGTGAGAGTGCCGGTCGCCTCGTCGCGTGGGGCTTCGATACGGCTCATGATCACAAGGTTCGCACTCCCGGCCACCGGTGTGAACCCCGCCGGGCCCGGCGTCCGGGGCGCCGGTGTCGCGACGGGCGGGGCGCTCCGGCTCCGGCAGCGCGGGACGGCCACGGCGCTCGCGCACGCCGTGGCCGTCTTCTCCGCCTGCCTCAGAGGTTGCCGCGCTTGGCCTGCTCGCGTTCGATCGCCTCGAACAGGGCCTTGAAGTTGCCCTTGCCGAAGCCCATGGAGCCGTGGCGTTCGATGATCTCGAAGAAGACCGTCGGCCGGTCCTGGACCGGCTTGGTGAAGATCTGCAGCAGATAGCCGTCCTCGTCGCGGTCGGCGAGGATCTTCAGCTCGCGCAGGGTCTCCACCGGCACCCGGGTGTCGCCGACCCACTCGCCGAGGGTGTCGTAGTAGGAGTCCGGGGTGTCGAGGAACTCGACGCCGGCCGCGCGCATGGTGCGCACCGTCTGGACGATGTCGCTGGTGTTCAGCGCGATGTGCTGGCAGCCGGGGCCGCCGTAGAACTCCAGGTACTCGTCGATCTGGGACTTCTTCTTGGCGATGGCGGGCTCGTTGAGCGGGAACTTCACCTTCAGCGTGCCGTCGGCCACGACCTTGGACATCAGCGCCGAGTACTCGGTGGCGATGTCGTCGCCCACGAACTCCTTCATGTTCGTGAAGCCCATGACGTTGTTGTAGAAGCCGACCCACTCGTCCATCCTGCCGAGCTCGACGTTGCCGACGCAGTGGTCGATCGCCTGGAAGGTGCGCTGGGCGGGCGGTGCGACGATCGGCTTGGCGGCGGCGTAACCGGGCAGGTAGGGGCCGTCGTAGCCGGAGCGCTCGACCAGGGTGTGGCGGGTCTCGCCGTAGGTGGCGATCGCGGCGAGGACGACGGTGCCGTGCTCGTCCTTCAGCTCGTACGGCTCGGCGACGGACTGCGCGCCGTGCTCGACGGCGTAGGCGTGTGCGGCGCGGGCGTCGGGGACCTCGATGGCCAGGTCGACGACGCCGTCGCCGTGCTCGGCCACGTGCCGGGCGACGAAGTGGCCCCAGTCGCTGCTCGGCTTGATCACCGAGGTGAACACGAAACGGGCGGAGCCGTTCTCGAGCACGTAACTGGCGGTCTCGCGGCTGCCGTTCTCCGGTCCGCAGTAGGCGACGAGCTGCATGCCGAAGGCGGTGGAGTAGTAGTGCGCCGCCTGCTTGGCGTTGCCCACGGCGAAGACGACCGCGTCCATTCCCTTGACCGGGAAGGGGTCGGCCTGCCGTGCGGTGTCGGGAGTGTGGTGTGTGGTCTGCGTCATACCGGAAGGGTGGACCGGCCCTGCAAGGTGCGCAATAGTTCGCGTATTCACTGGGCAATATGTTCAGCGGTACGGCCGTTTCGGCGGTGTTTCTGTACAGGATGCCCACCCCTGGAGGTTGCCGTGGCGATCGATCGTCTGGACGGGCGGATCATCGTGCTCCTCGCCCGGGAGCCGCGCATCGGCGTGCTGGAGATGTCCCGGCGGCTGGGCGTCGCGCGGGGCACGGTGCAGGCGCGGCTGGACCGGCTCCAGTCGAACGGCGTCATCCGCGGATTCGGCCCGCAGGTGGATCCGGCGGCCCTCGGCTATCCGGTGACGGCCTTCGCGACACTCCAGATCCGCCAGGGCCAGGGCCCCGACGTCCGGGCCCACTTGGCGACCGTCCCTGAGGTCCTGGAACTGCTGACCACCACCGGCACCGGCGACATGCTGTGCCGCCTGGTGGCCCGCTCGAACGCCGACCTCCAGCGCGTCATCGACCGGGTCGTGGGCTTCGACGGCATCGTCCGCGCCTCCACGGCCATCGTCATGGAGAACCCCGTACCGCTCCGGATCATCCCCCTGGTGGAACAGGCGTCGGCGGACAGCACGGAGGGGGCGTAGGCCGATCGGTTGCGGCTCAGCAGCTCGGTACGGTCTCCTTGCCCGTGTTCAGGGCGTCCAGGGCGTTCACCGCGGTCTTGAGGGTGGTGACCGGGACCAGGCGGAGGCCCTTGGGGAGTTCGGCCTCGGCGTCGGCGCACTCGGCCTTCGGGACCAGGAAGACGGTGGCGCCGTCCCGGCGGGCGGCCTGGGTCTTCAGAGCCACCCCGCCGACCGCGCCGACCTTCCCGGAGGCGTCGATCGTGCCGGTGCCGGCGATGGTGCGGCCGCCGGTGAGGTCGCCGCCGCTGCCGTTGCCGTGCAGCTTGTCGATGATGCCCAGGGTGAACAGCAGGCCCGCGCTCGGCCCGCCCACGTCGGCGAGCCTCAGCGTGACCCGCACCTTGTCGGCGCTCAGCCCGAGGTACTTCAGCGCCGCCTGGGTCGCCGCGTCCTGGGACTGCTTCATCTGGGCCTCGTTGTGCTTCTCGATCTCCTTCACGGTGTCGCCGCTCGGGTAGACCGCGTCGCGCGGCATCACCGCCCGGTCGGTGCGGAACCAGCTGCCGAACACGTCGCCGAGACTGACCCGGGAGTCCGGCCCGGTCGCCACGATCGTGACCATCCGCAGCTGCCCGCTGGTCCGCCGTACCGGCGCACCGGAGACGGTGATCACCTTGGTGCCCTTGTTCTCGCCGAGCACGTTCGCCGTCATGCCGGGCTGCGCCACGGAGAACGGCAGCGGCGCGAACACCGCCGTGGCCAGCAGGGCCACGACGGGCACGGCGCAGACGGCTACGGCCTGGAGGCGTGTGAGACGTGAGAGCACGAGCTCAATCTAACGTGACCACGGGGTGTGCCTTGTGCCGCGGGCCGGTCGCGCGGTTCCCCGCGACCGGCTTCGGCTCAGCGCGGCTGACGTCAGCGCAGCGCCTCCGCGACCTCTCGGGCCGCCTCCACCACCCTCGGGCCCACCCGTTCCGGCACGGAGTCCGCCAGCATGACGACGCCCACGCTGCCCTCGACGCCGGTGACCCCGATCAGCGGCGCGGCCGCCCCGCTCGCGCCTGCCTCGAGTTCGCCGTGCGTCAGGGTGTACCCGGGGTCCGCGGCCGGAGACTGCCGCGCGGCCAGGATCGCCTTGCCCGCCGCCCCCCGGTCCAGCGGATGCCGGAACCCGGCCCGGTACGCCACGTGATAGTCGGTCCACGTCGGTTCGACCACGGCGACGGCCAGCGCCTCCGTCCCGTCCACCAGCGTCAGATGCGCCGTCGCCCCGATGTCCTCGGCGAGCGAGCGCAGCGCGGGCAACGCGGCCTCCCGTACCAGCGGATGCACCTGCCTGCCGAGCCGCAGCACCCCCAGCCCGACCCGTGCACGCCCGCCCAAGTCGCGCCGTACGAGGGCGTGTTGCTCCAGGGTGGCGAGCAACCGGTACACCACGGTACGGTTCACGCCCAGTTTGCTGGACAACTCGGTGACGGTCAGCCCGTGGTCGGTGTCGGCCAGCAGCTTGAGGACGCGCAGTCCCCGATCGAGCGTCTGAGAGGTCTCCGCGGTCACGACGCCCACTCCTTTGGTGGTGAGGTCGGCGGCCCCCTGAGCGACGGATGCGTCACCGAGTCCCGTCGGCGACGCGCTTCAAGAGGCCGCCGATCGACAGAAAGGCCCAGCGGCTCCGGGCCATGTCGCTTCACGGCTGCGCTCCGCGGCGGCGCTGCCACGGGGCGTGTGCGTAGCGGGACAGTAGCGAAGCAGGTTCGCTGAGCGGAAGTCTCCGTCCAGAATCCGGTCAAGCCGAGATCCGGCCTGCTGTCATTCGTCCGGAAAAGCACAGGCCCCAGGAACTGACACGCGCCAGTCCCTGGGGGGTCCGGGAACAGCCCCGCCACCTGGTGGCCAGGTCACCTCATCCGGGTCGCCCACTCCTGCACCTTGGCGATCCGCTGCCGCAGCTGCCCCGCCGTCGCCTCCGCGCTGGGCGGTCCCCCGCACACCCGCCGCAGCTCGGTGTGGATCACCCCGTGCGGCTTGCCGCTCTGGTGGACGTACGCACTGACCAGGGTGTTCAGCCGCTTGCGCAGCTCCATCATCTCCTTGTGCGTGACCACCGGCCGCCGCTCGGCCGGCAGCTCCAGCAGGTCGGCCTCGCTGTCCGGTTTCTTACGGCTGTGCGCGATCTGCCGGGCCTGCCGCTTCTGCAGCAGCAACTGCACCTGCTCCGGCTCCAGCAGGCCGGGAATGCCGAGGTAGTCCTGCTCCTCCTCGCTGCCCGGGTGGGCCTGCATGCCGAACTCGGCGCCGTCGTAGAGGACCCGGTCGAAGACGGCGTCGGACTCCAGCGCCTCGAAGGGCAGCATGTCCTGCTCGCCGGTGTCCTCGTCCTGCTGCTTGTTCGCCTCCTCCATCTCCTTCTCGGATTCGGCGTACGGGTCCTCCTCGCCCTCCTTCTTCGGCTTGTCGAGGGCGTGGTCCCGCTCCTTCTCCATCTCGTTGGCGAAGGTCAGCAGGTCGGGCACGGTCGGCAGGAACACGGACGCGGTCTCGCCGCGCCGCCGGGACCGTACGAAGCGCCCGACGGCCTGCGCGAAGAAGAGAGGGGTGGAGATGGTGGTGGCGTAGACCCCCACCGCGAGGCGGGGCACGTCGACGCCCTCGGACACCATGCGCACGGCGACCATCCACCGCTCGTCGCTCGCGCTGAACTCGTCGATCCGCTTCGAGGCGCCGGCGTCGTCGGACAGGACGAGCGTCGCCTTCGTGCCCGTGATCTCCCGGATCAGCTTGGCGTACGCACGCGCCGAGTCCTGGTCGGAGGCGATGACCAGCGCCCCGGCGTCCGGGATGGCCTTCCTGACCTCGGTCAGCCGCTGGTCGGCGGCGCGCAGCACGCTGGGCATCCAGTCGCCGCGCGGATCGAGGGCCGTACGCCACGCCTGGCTGATCGCGTCCTTGGTCATCGGCTCGCCGAGCCGCGCGGCGACCTCGTCGCCGGCCTTCGTGCGCCAGCGCATGTTGCCGCTGTAGGAGAGGAAGATGACCGGCCGCACGACGCCGTCCGCCAGGGCTGAGCCGTAGCCGTAGGTGTAGTCGGCGGCGGACCGCCGGATGCCGTCCGGTCCCTCCTCGTACGTCACGAAGGGGATGGGGTTGGTGTCGGAGCGGAACGGCGTACCGGTCAGCGCGAGCCGGCGCGTGGCGGGCTCGAAGGCCTCCAGGCAGGCCTCGCCCCAGGACTTGGAGTCACCGGCGTGGTGGATCTCGTCGAGGATGACGAGCGTCTTGCGCTGCTCGACGCGGTTGCGGTGCAGCATGGGCCGTACGCCGACGCCGGCGTAGGTGACGGCGACGCCGTCGTACTCCCGGCCGAGCGGGCCCGCGCTGTACTCGGGATCGAGCTTGATCCCTATCCTTCCGGCCGCCTCGGCCCACTGCTTCTTCAGGTGCTCGGTCGGCGCGACCACGGTCACCTGCTGCACCACGTGGTGGTGCAGCAGCCAGGAGGCGAGCGTCAGCGCGAAGGTCGTCTTGCCGGCGCCGGGCGTGGCCACGGCGAGGAAGTCGCGCGGCTGCTCCTGGATGTACTTCTCCATCGCCCCCTGCTGCCAGGCACGCAGCTTGCTGGCGGTACCCCAGGGCGCGCGGCCGGGGAAGGCGGGCGACAGGTGGTGGGAGGAAGCGGTGGTGGTAGTCACGGTCTCCGTTTGTGGGGCTCGGCGGCTCGGCTACGTACGACAACCGGGCCACCCTACCGGCGGCCCGGCGGTGTCAACGCGCGAACCAAGCCGGGTCCCTCGCGGGTGGGACCGAGGTCACACCGCCTCGTACGGCGCCCTGGAACCCCGCGCGGTGCGGCTGCCGGCGGTGGCGGCCCACCCGGCGCGGTGCGGCTGCCGGGCGGTGGCGGCAGGCAGGACGGCGGCCGGTGACGACAGGCACGATGACGGCCGGTGACGGCAGGCACGGTGGCGGCCGGTGACGGCAGGCACGATGACGGCCGGTGACGGCAGGCACGATGACGGCCGGTGGCGCCGGGCACGATGACGGCCGGTGACGGCAAGCACGATGACGGCCGGTGGCGCCGGGCACGATGACGGCCGGTGACGGCAAGCACGATGGCACGGTGCCCGACTCGTACCGGCCGTCAGTGAGCCCGCAGCCGCCGCGTCACCCACGCCCCCGCCAGCGCGACCACCGCCATCGGCAGGAACACGGCGGCGAAGGCGGCGGGACGGGAACTCCCGGCCGCCGTGGCCGTGGCGGCCGTGCTGCCGCCGCCCAGCGCGGCGAACGCGGCGCCGGTCGCGGCGAGCAGCAGCGCGTTGGAGAGGGCGTCGGAGATCTGCAGCGCGGCGGAGTTGGCGCCGGCCTCCTCCGGGGCGGACAGCTGGAACAGCAGCACGCCGGTGGAGGAGATCACCAGGCCCATGCCGAAGCAGCCGAAGCCCCAGGCGACGGCGACGGTCCACACGGGCACGGCGTGCACGAGCACGCTCGGCGCGGCGGCGATCGCGGCGGCGACCAGCAGCATGCCGAAGGTCATCAGCCGTTCCCGGTACGGCTGCAGGCGCGGCCGGGACTGCACCCACGAGCCCAGCGCCCAGGAGCCGCCGCCCGCGGCCAGCGAGAACCCGGCGAGCGTCGGGGAGAGCCCGCGCTGGGTGACCAGCATCAGCGGCACGAAGGACTCGGCGGCGATGAAGGAACCGGCGGACAGCCCGCGCAGCAGCACCACGGAGGGCATGCCGCGGGCGGCCCGGCAGGTGCCGGGCGGCAGGAGACCGCGGACCGCGGGCACCAGCAGGGCGGCGCCGGCCAGCCCCGGCAGGAGGGAGAGGGGGCGCAGGTCCTGGGCGGCGTACTGCAGAAGGCCCGCGCCGGCGGAGATGCCGAGGGCGAGCCGGATCCGCCGCCGGTCGAAGGAGGCGGCACCGGTCTCCGCGTCCACCGGGCCGGAGGCCCTGCGCCGTATCTGCGGCAGGGCGAGGGCGAGCGGGAGGACGACGAGGACCGGGATGCCGAGGAAGACCCAGCGCCAGCCGAGGTGCTCCGTGACGGCGCCGGAGGCGAGCGGGCCGACGACGGAGGGGACGACCCAGGAGGCCGCGAACGCCGCCATGATCGCGGGCCGCAGCCGCTGCGGGTAGGCGCGGCCGACGACGACGTACAGCGCGACGATGACCAGCCCGCCGCCGAGGCCCTGCACGGCCCGCCCGAGGATGAACACCCACATGGCCCGCGCGGTCCCGGCGACGACCAGGCCCGCCGCGAAGGCCCCGATCCCCGTGGTCAGCGCCCCGAGCGGGCCGCGCCGGTCGGACCACTGGCCCGCCAGCACCATGCCGAACAGGCTGGTGGTGAAGTACCCGGAGAAGGCGAACGCGTACAGGCCCACGCCGTCCAGGTCCCGGGCCGCGACCGGCATCGCGGTGCCGACGGCGGTCGCCTCGAAGGCGATCAGCAGCACGACGGACACGATCCCGACACTGAGCGCCCGATACCCCCGCCCCAGCACCCCGTCGCCCTGCCCGACGGGCTTCACGGCATCGGCATCACGGGACTCAAGGGCACTCATGACCACCAGAGTAAGGTCCGCAACGGGATTTCACCCCTGTCGCGGGTCCCAGTCCCCCCGAGCCCTTGGCCCTACGCCCCCCTTTCATGAACGCCGTATGGCAGTCCCATTGCACCCCGCCCGTTTCCCTTGAGCCCGCCCAGCACGTCCCCATAACGTCATTCCCACGAACACGGCCGTGTGCCCGAGTGGTTTAGGGGCTCGCCTGCAAAGCGAGTTACGTGGGTTCGAATCCCGCCACGGCCTCCAGGAGTCCGGGTGGGGCAGGTCAGAGGACTCCGCCCCGCTCGTTCTGGAACAGGTTTGTCCAGTAGTGCCAGTCGGGGCCGGGGGGTGCGGCCGTGGGGTCGACTGCGGACAGGGTGTGGAGCATGGCCGCGGCCAGGTGGTCGTAGGCGCGGGTGGTCAGTTCGTGGGCGAGGTGTTCGTCGATGGTGCGCTCGTGGTGGAGGAGCCAGAGCGTGAAGGCGAGGGTGGAGACGTCGGTGTTGAGCGGGTGGAGCGTGGCCTCCGGCTCGCTGAAGGTCAGGACCGCGCCCGTTCTGCCGTCGAGGACCACGCTGTTGTCCTCGACGAGGCGGCCGAGGCGGATCAAGTGGTCCGCGTGGGCCGGGAGTTCGTCGAGGGAGTAGTCCCCGGGGTACTCGTCGGTGGCGTACTCCCGGAGCGTCGGCAGTGGGACGTCCGTGTCGGCGTGGAAGAGGACCGCCTCCTCCGGCAGGCCGGTCTCGCGCAGGAAGCGGCGGGTCGGCTCGTGCGTCAGCGTCGCCGGGAAGTCGACCTCCTCGAAGCGGGACACGCGGCCGTGACCGAACTGCTGGTCCAGCAGCCGGGCGGGGACGTCCAGGGTGAGGCCGGAGGCGGTGCCGGGGCCGACGGCCAGCGCGAGCGGGCGGATCAGGGCCGCCGCCTTCCAGTACGGCGGGACCTCGCCTTCCGCGCCCTCCTCGAACAGCGAGAGGAGGGCGCGGGTGGCCTCGGCCGCCGTCTCGGGGCCGTACCGGCCGGCGAGGGAGGCGAAGCGGCCGCGCAGGCCCGCCAGTTCCTCGGTGACCGCGGCGAAACGCAGCAGCGTGTCCAGGGAGGGCGCGAAGGGGCGGGGGCGGGGCGAGGCGAAGAGGTAGGCCGTCGTCAGCTCGCCGGTGCCGCCGTCGAGCAGGATCGACTCGCGCCGCATGCCCGCCGGGTTGAGCAACTCGCCTATCACCAGCCGGTCCCGCAGCTCGTCCGCCACCCGGAACGGGCCGTCGGCGGCGTCGGCGAGCGTGCGCAGTCCGTGCGTGCGCAGCGGGGAGAAGGTCAGCAGGTCGGTGCCCGCGGGCAGTCCGGCGCCGCCCAGCAGGCCGCGTGTCGGCCCGTGCGTGACATAGCGGTCCAGCTCCGCTTCCGTCAGCGTGATCGCCGGAACCCCGGCGTCGGTCGTGCTCATCGCTCCCCCGCGATCTTCCCCGTCGGTGCACCCGTGCGTGAGTGCGCACGTGAGTCCGTGAGTGCGAGTGCCCCCACCGCTCAGCACACTACGCCGCACCACTGACAACGGCCCTCAGCGGGAAAGCCGCCGGGCGGGCGGTGCACGTTGCCCGGCGGCGAACTCCGGTACGGCGGGCACGGGACCACCGGATGTGCCCAGTCGGGTCACCGGGTGCGCCCCGCCGTCTCACTGCGGTGTGACCACCGCCGCCTGGGGGCGGATCGGGAGGCGGTTGACCGGGCGGCCGGTGGCCGCGCGGACCGCGGAGGCGATCGCGGCCGGGGCCGTCACGACCGGGACCGCGCTGACGGACTTGGCGCCGAAGGGGGCGACCACGTCCCGCTCCTCGACCAGTTTGACGATCCGGATGTCCGGGGCGTCCAGGGCCGTCGGCAGGGCGTAGCCGGTCAGGTCGGGGTGGCGGATCAGGCCGCGGGGCGTACGGAGGTTCTCCGTCAGGGCGACGCCGACGCCCTGGGTCACGCCCGCCTCGATCCGGGCGGTCAGCTGGGTGGGGTTGAGGACCCGGCCCACGTCCTGGGCGACCGCCAGCTCCACCACCCGTACCGAGCCCAGCTCGATGTCGACGTCGACGACCGCGCGGATCGCGCAGAAGGCGAGGCCCACGAAGGCGTCGCCCTGGCCGGAGTCGTTCAGCGGCTCGGTGGGGTGCGGGCGGCACTGGGCCGTCGCCCACAGTTCCTTGCCGTCCATCGCCTCCGTGACCGTCGTCGAGAGCACGCCGTCGTACGAGGTGATCTTGCCGTCGGTGATCTGGAGAAGTTCGGTGGACATGCCGAACTTGTGGGCGAGGGGCTGCAGGAGCTGGGTGCGGACCATCTTGGCCGCGCGCTCCACCGCGCCGCCCGAGACCCAGGTGTGCCGGCCCCGGCAGCCCGCGCCGGCCGGCGGCTGGTCGGTGTCGACCGGGGCGACGTGGACTTCCTCGATGCCGAGGGTCTCCTGGACGATCTGGCGGGCGAGGGTGGTGAAGCCCTGCCCGGTCTCCACGGCCGCGCACAGCACGGTCGCGACGCCGTCGTGGACCTTGACCGTGGCGGTGGACACCTCGTCGGCGCCCTCCGCGCCGAGCATGTGCACCATGCCCAGGCCGTAGCCGACGCCCCGGCGCACCGCGCCCGGTTCGCCCGCGCCCTCGGGGCCGCCGGGCAGCAGCCACTCCTCCTCGGGCGCGTCCTTGGGCAGCGCCGGGAGCGGGAAGTCCCGTACGGCCTGGAGGAGTTCGGCGACCGGCGCCGGGCACGTCACCGTCTGGCCGATCGGGAGGACGTCACCGGTCGCGAGGACGTTGCGCAGGCGCAGCTCGGCCGGGTCCAGGCCGAGTTTCTTGGCCAGCTTGTCCATCTGGGCCTCGTAGGCGGCGCACACCTGCATCGCACCCTCGCCGCGCACGTGGCCGGAGGGCGGGTTGTTGGTGCGGACGGCCCAGCCCTCGATGAAGGCGTTCGGGACGACGTACGGGCCGCACGCGAAGGAGACGGCGGCGGCCAGGGCGTCGGAGGAGGTGTCGGCGTACGCGCCGGCGTCCAGCAGGATCTGCGCCTCCACCTTCACCAGCTTGCCCTCGGCGTCCGCGTGGTGGCGGTACCGGAGCAGCGTGGGATGGCGGTGGGCGTGGCCCAGGAAGGACTCCTCGCGGGTCGCGGTGAGCTTCACCGGGCAGCCGGTCTTCAGCGCGAGCAGGCCGAGCGGGAGCTGGAAGCCCTGGTCCTCGCGGTCGGCGGTGGCGCCCGGCACCCCGGTGACGACGATCTTCACCCGATCCGGGGACAGGCCGTAGCAGGCCGCGGCGGTGTTGCGGTCGGTGTGCGGGTCGGTGGAGGCCAGGTACAGCTCGACGCCGCCGTCCGGGCGCGGCACGGCGAGGCCGGCCTCGGCGCCGATCGGGGCGGGGTCCTGGCGCCCTATGCGGTACAGGCCCTCGACGACGACCTCGCCGACGGCCTCCGGGTCGCCGTGCCGGAGCGGGATGTGCCGGATCAGGTTGCCGTCGGGGTGCAGCGGCTCGGCCTCGAAGGCCTGCTCGGGGTCGGTGACCGGGTCGAGTACTTCGTACTCGACGATGATCGCCGCCGCGGCCATCCGCGCGGTGTCCGGATGGTCGGCGGCCACGGCCGCGATGGGCTCGCCGTGGTGCCGTACGACCTCGGAGGCGAACACCGGCCGGTCGGGCGTGCCCCGGCCGTGGCGCGGGGTGCCGGGCACGTCCTCGTGGGTGACGACGGCCCGTACGCCGGGCATCTCGCGCGCGTGGCTGGTGTCGATCGACACGATGCGCGCGTGCGCGTGCGGGGAGCGCAGGACGGCCGCCCACAGCAGGCCCTCGGCCCACAGGTCGGCCGCGTACGGGAAGGTGCCCTCGGTCTTGGCGCGGGCGTCGGCGTGCGGCAGGGAGGCGCCGAGGCCGTGCGGCAGCGGCTCGGCCTCGGGGGCTGCTTCCGCGGCGGTGGTCGCCGTGGCGGCTTCGTTGCTCACGCCTGTCCTCCGTCCTGGCCGTAGTGCGGGTCGTGCTCGCCGTGCGGTCCCGGTGTGCCGTGCGGCGGTGTGCCGTACGGGTCGGGTGTGCCGTACGGCGGCGTGTCGGCGTAGCCGCCGGGAGCGGTGTGCGGCGTGTCGAACGCGCCCGGCGCCTCGAACGCCGACGGGTGGACCCCGCCGGCGCCGGGGCCCGCCTGGTGGGGAATACGGGCCTCGTCCGCGTCCGTCTCGGCGTCGGCGGCGTGCGAGGCCTCGCGTTCGGCGACGACCTCCTTGACGGCGTCCAGCACGCCCCGGTAGCCGGAGCAGCGGCACAGGTTGCCGCACAGCGCCTGCCGGGTCTCCAGCTCGCTCGGGGCGGGGTTGCCCTCCAGCAGGTCGTGCACGGTCATCGCCATGCCGGGCACGCAGAAACCGCACTGGACGGCTCCGCAGCGGGCGAGCGCGCGCTGCACGTCGGAGGGCTGCCCGTCGGCGGCGAGGCCCTCGACGGTGCGCACCTCGCTGCCGGCCGCGGTGGCCGCGGGAACCAGGCAGGAGGCCACCAGACGGCCGTCGACCTGGACGTTGCAGGCGCCGCACTCGCCCTGCGAGCAGCCGTCCTTGGCGCCCGCGAGCCCGAGTCGCTCGCGCAGGACGTACAGCAGCGACTCGCCGATCCAGGCGTCGCTGACGGGCCGGTCGACACCGTTGACGCGCAGGACGTACGAGGCGAGCGGGTGGTCGTCGTGCCGCGGCAGCGGTACGGCGGCTTCCTCACCGGTCTCGTCGCCGTCGGCCTGCGCGGATGCGGGGGCCTCGGCGCTGTCCGGCGCCGGGTCCGCCGCGGGGGCCTCGGCGGACTCACCGGTGGGGCCCTCGCCGGGTTCCCCTGCGGGTTCCTCGCGCGTGCCGTGCGGTGCGGCGGCGTCGGCCGCGTGCTCGGGTGCGCCGGCCTCGACGCGGTGGGCGGCGGCCGGGTCCGGGTGTGCGGCCGGGGTCCCGTGGGCGGCAGGGGGCTGTGCGCCGGCCGTGTCCGCCGTTGTGGCGGCCTGCGGAGCGGCGCCGTGGTCTGCGGGGCCCTCGTGGTCGGCACGGGCCTCAGCGGCGCCGTCAGGGGCCTGCGCGGGGGCGTGGGCGTCTACGGGGGCGTGGGCGTCGGAGGGTTCGGCCCTGCCATTGGCCGCTGCGGGACCGGACTCGGCGTGGCCTGCCGGGTCCTGACCGAACTCCGGCCGACCGGACTCGGCGCGCCCGGCCCCGTCGTGCCCGAACTCCGCGCCGTCGGCCCCGTCGTGGCCGTACTCCGCGCCGTACTCCCCCTGACCCGGCTCCCCGTGACCGGTCTCGGCCCGGCCCCCCGCGTCGTCGAGGCTCTCCGTGTGCGGCGTGGCCGGGCGGCCGGTCTCGGCGTACGCCGCCGGAGCGTGCCCGTACCGCTCCTCACGCGCGTACACCTCCGGCCGGTCGTCACGCGCGTACGCGTCCCGCGCCGGTGCGTCGCCCGACGGATGCGCGTCGGTGTGGTCCGGCAGGCCGGGGTGGCCCGGCTCGGCGGGGCTGTTCCAGGGGCCGGGGGCGTCCGTCGCCCAGGGGGCGGGCGCGCCGCCGGGCAGGGTGGCCGGCGGTGTTCCGCCCCACTGCTCGACCAGCGAGGAGGTGGTGAACTCGCCCGATTCGTCCGGTAGATCGCCACCGGCAACCGGGATCGACCACTGCCCGGTGACGTCGTGTCCGGGCGCGGGCGGAGCCGCGGGCTCCTCGAAGGTCCAGTGCTGGGTCGCGCCCGGGCTGTACGTGAACCGGTCGTCCGCCTGCGGTGACTGCCGCCCGGCGTTCGGGTCGGGCCACTCGGCGCCGCCCGCCGGCGCGGACCAGTTGCCCGTCGCCGCGGGGTCGTCGGTGCCGGGGGCGACCGCTATCTGCGGCGGCACATAGCCGTGACCCGGTGCGGCCAGCGGGCTCTCGCCGTTCAGCAGGGCGTCGATGCCGCCCTCGGGGAGCTTGACGAAGGCGGTGGCGCCGTCGTCGTAGTCACCCTGGGGCAGCGGGTCCCAGCGTCCGCCGCCCTGGGGCGTGCCCTCTCCGTGCTGGTCGTCGGTCACGACAGCGCCCTCCCCAGTGCTCGTCGGGCCAGCGCGGCGACGGTGCGCCGCAGGTGCAGTACGGCGGGCGGAAGCGGGGTCACCGAGCCGTCGGGCTCCGGCGCCGGGTCCGGGATGCAGGCCGCGGCGACGTACTCGCCGAAGGCGTTCAGGGCCTCGGGGACGAGCGCGCGGTCGTTGTCCCAGTCGATGAGCTGGGCGACCCACTGCTCGGCCTCCAGCGGCCTGAGCGGCATCGGCGCTATGGCGCCGACGGCGCACCGCACACCGCGCCGGGCGGGGTCGAGGACCACGGCCACGGAGGCCAGCGCGCGCCCCGGGCCGGTGCGTCCGGTGGCCTTCAGGAAGACCTGCGGGGCGTGCAGCAGCGGCACGCGCACGTACCCGATGAGTTCGCCGCCGCGCAGCATCTCCATGCCGGCCAGCAGGTGCGACACCGGGATCTCCCGGTGGGCTCCGCCCGGGCCCGCGATGATCAGTGTCGCCTCCAGGGCGGCCAGCACCGGCAGGGCGTCGCCGGTGGGCGCGGCGGAGGCGATGTTGCCGCCCAGGGTGCCGGCGTTGCGGATGTGCGGCGGGCCCGCGGCGCGCGCGGCGGCGGCGAGCGCCGGGATCAGGGCCGCGAAGTCGGGGCGGCCCATGCGCGCGTGGGTGAGGCCCGCGCCGAGCAGCGCGTGGCCGTCCTGGTACTGCCAGCCGCGGATCTCGCTGATCCGCCCGAGTCCCACCAGGGCGGCGGGCCTGAGCTGGCCGGAGTTGACGGCGGCCATCAGGTCGGTGCCGCCCGCCACGGGCACGGCGGCGGGCATGGCGGTGAGGGCCGCCACGGCCTCGTCCAGCGTCGTGGGCAGCGTGACAGCCTGCTCCGCCTGCGGTGCGTGCGTGGTCAAACCGGCTGCCCCTTCCCGCTGCCCCACCTGGTCCCACCTGTGTGGCCGTACGGTACGTGCTCACAGGGCGGACGTGGCAACTCTGGCACATCTTCGCAAGACCCGAGGACGGGGGTCCGCCGCCCGGCATCACGAGGTGTTCGCCCACCTCACCGCAGAGATGTTCCGTTTTCGTACGGCATCGCCGGTGCGCGGCGATTGACACTCTTCGGTGATACTTGGCGCGGTTTTCCGGCACTTGTTCGAAAGGACCGTCTGGAGAGGGGGGTCACCTGGCGGGCGGCGGTCCCTCGATCGGGCGGCCGAGGACGCCGGGGCGCTTCTGCCACGGCCGGGGGCCGGCGGGCGGCCGGTAGGCGACGCCGAGGGCGTCGAGCCGCGCGTAATGGGCCGTCATACGGCGCTCGAAGCCGGCGAAGTCCCGCTGCGCGGGGGCGGGCAGGCGGCTCCAGGCCACCTCGGCGAAGGCGGCGAGCCGGGGGAAGGTCTGGTAGTCCACGCGCGCGGCGTCCTCCAGCACCTCGGTCCAGACGTTGGCCTGGGTGCCCAGCACATGCCGGGCCTCGGCCTCGGTGAGCCCGTCCGGCACCGGCTCGAACCGGTAGACGTCCTCCAGGGTGCGCACGTACCCGATCGGCACCGGCTCGTCCTCGCCCGGGGCCTGACGGTGGTCCAGATACACGTACTGCTCGGGGCACATGACGACGTCGTGCCCGGCCCGCGCGGCCGCGATCCCGCCGCCGTAACCGCGCCAGGAGGACACCGCGGCCCCCTTCGCGAGCCCGCCCTGCAGGATCTCGTCCCAGCCGATGAGCCGGCGCCCGCGCGCGGCGAGCCAGGCGTCGAAGTGGCCGATGAACCACGCCTGCAGCTCGTCCTCGTCGGCCAGGCCGAGGCCGGCGATCCGGTTCCTCGCGGTCGCCGACTCGGCCCACTGGTCCTTGCGGCACTCGTCGCCGCCGACATGGACGAACTGTGACGGGAACAGCTCCAGAACCTCCTCGAACACCCCCTCGTAGAAGCGCAGGACGGTGTCGGTGGGGGCGAGTACGTTGGACGAGATCCCCCAGTTGTCCCAGACGGTGAGGGCGGTGGTGTCGATGACGTCGGTGTTGCCGAGTTCCGGGTACGCGGCGATGGCGGCCTGCGAATGGCCGGGTACGTCGATCTCGGGGACGACGGTGATATGCCGCTCGGCGGCGTAGGCGACGATCTCGCGGATGTCGTCCTGGGTGTAGTAACCCCCGTGCGGTTTCTCCTCCCACAGCGGGGAGGCCCGGTGACCGAATTTCGACCGCGGCCGCCAGGAGGCGGTTTCGGTCAGTTTCGGATACCGCTTGATCTCGATCCGCCAGCCCTGGTCGTCGGTCAGATGGAAGTGGAAGACGTTGAGTTTGTGCGCGGCCATCAGGTCGAGGTAGCGCAGCACGCCGTCCTTGGGCATGAAGTGCCGGGCGACGTCCAGGAGCAGACCGCGCCAGCGGAACCGGGGCGCGTCGCGGACGGTGACGGCCGGGACCTCCCACGCGGTGCGGCCGGTGACCGGGGCGCGCCGGAACGCCTCGGAACCGAGCAGCTGGCGGAAGGTCTGGGCGCCCCAGAACAGGCCCGCCTCGCTCGCGCCGTCGATGCAGACCAGATAGCCGTCGGCGCACAGCTGATAGGCCTCGGGGCTGCCGAGCTCGTCCTCGAGCGAGGGGGTGATCCGCAGCAGGATGCGGGAGCCGCTGTCGCGGTGCGGGGCCAGCGGCAGCCCGGTCGCGGCCCCGACGGTCGTCCGCAGCCAGCGCGCGACCCGCTCGGTGCCCTCGGTGGCCTCGATCTCGGTGTCCGCGTCGACGACGAACCCGGTGCCGCCGCCGGGCAGCGAGGCCGCGAGACTGCTCGGCGCCGGGATCAGCGCCACCTCGGGCTCCGGAAAGAGGGACCGGCCAGGCGCCTCACGGGACCGGTCGCCCGCCTCGCTGGGTGTGCCGCTCATGCCGCCGTCGTACCTCCGCCCCAACCGTTGCACCACGTGCAACGACCGTTCCGCTGCGTACAACGCGACGGAGGCTACCGGTCTGGACCACTGCATGACCAGAGGACGGCAAAACCCCCGGCACGCGCACGCCGCGCGCACACCGGGGGCCTCACGGACTCGGACGGGCCCCTACTTGTTGTCGCCGCCCTTGTCGTCGCCGCCGCTGCCCATGGACTCGTAGATCTCCTTGCACATGGGGCACACGGGGTACTTCTTCGGGTCGCGGCCCGGCACCCAGACCTTGCCGCACAGCGCCACGACGGGGGTGCCGTCGAGGGCGCTCGCCATGATCTTGTCCTTCTGGACGTAGTGGGCGAAGCGCTCGTGGTCGCCGTCGCCGTGGGACACCTGTGGCGTCGGCTCTACGAGGGTCCCCGTACCAGTCCCGCGCTCGGGCTCGAGAGTGCTCATAAGCCCCAGGGTACTGAAGCTCACAGCCTTCAGTTGAGCGACGGGTCGTCCGGATACGTGGCCACCATCGCCAGCTCGTTGCGCTGGCGGCGCAGCACTTCGCGCCAGAGTCTCTCCGGGGCCGGCGAGGAGACGTCCCCCGGCTCCGACTCGACCACGTACCAGGCGCCCTCGACCAGCTCGTCCTCCAGCTGGCCGGGGCCCCAGCCGGCGTATCCGGCGAAGATGCGCAGGGAGCCCAGGGCGGAGGCGAGCAGTTCCGGCGGCGCCTCCAGGTCGACCAGGCCGATCGCGCCGTGCACCCGGCGCCAGCCCAGCGGTGCGAGGTCGCCGTTCGCCCCGCCGGGGATCACCGCGACGCCTAGCGCCGAGTCCAGCGAGACGGGGCCGCCCTGGAAGACCACACCGGGCTCGCCGGCGAGGTCGGCCCAGCCCTCCAGGATGTCGCCGACGTCCACCGGGGTGGGGCGGTTGAGGACGACACCGAGGGAGCCCTCCTCGTCGTGGTCGAGAAGGAGCACCACCGCGCGGTCGAAGTTCGGGTCCGCCAGGGCGGGAGTGGCCACGAGCAGCCGCCCTGTGAGCGAGGACACCTCGGTCATGCCAGACATGATCCCGCATCTTCCCCTCCGGTGGGGAGCCAATCGGGGCCGGGGAGTGAACGCAGCTCAGAGAGCGCGGAAGCACTGACGGCGCACGCCGCGAGCGGTGACCCCATGTGCCCGAAAGCGCACGGTTCGTGTTGTGACACAGCTATGACGTGCCTGGGCGGTACTTGGACTTACGGACGGGGGGTAATCGGCGATTACGCTGTCTCCCCGGCCCCTGCGCGAGTGATCGGCCGCAGCCACCCCCTGCCCAACTCATCGGAACGCGAGATACATGACCGTCAACGACGATGTCCTGCTTGTCCACGGCGGAACCCCGCTGGAGGGCGAGATCCGTGTCCGAGGTGCGAAGAACCTCGTACCGAAGGCCATGGTCGCCGCCCTGCTGGGCAGCGCGCCGAGCCGACTGCGCAACGTTCCCGACATCCGTGACGTGCGGGTCGTGCGCGGCCTGCTCCAGCTGCACGGGGTGACGGTCCGTCCCGGCGAGGAGCCCGGCGAGCTGGTGCTCGACCCGACGCACGTCGAGAGCGCCAACGTGGCCGACATCGACGCCCACGCCGGTTCCAGCCGTATCCCGATCCTGTTCTGCGGCCCGCTGCTGCACCGTCTCGGCCACGCGTTCATCCCGGGCCTCGGCGGCTGCGACATCGGCGGCCGGCCCATCGACTTCCACTTCGACGTGCTGCGGCAGTTCGGCGCGGTCATCGAGAAGCGCGCGGACGGGCAGTATCTTGAGGCGCCGCAGCGGCTGCGCGGCACGAAGATCCGGCTGCCGTACCCGTCCGTCGGCGCGACCGAGCAGGTGCTGCTGACGGCCGTACTCGCCGAGGGCGTCACGGAGTTGTCCAACGCGGCCGTCGAGCCGGAGATCGAGGACCTCATCTGCGTGCTGCAGAAGATGGGCGCGATCATCGCGATGGACACCGACCGCACGATCCGCATCACCGGTGTGGACAAGCTCGGCGGCTACACCCACCGCGCCCTGCCGGACCGCCTGGAGGCCGCGTCCTGGGCTTCCGCCGCGCTCGCGACCAACGGCAACATCTACGTCCGCGGCGCCCAGCAGCGGTCGATGATGACGTTCCTGAACACCTACCGGAAGGTGGGCGGCGCCTTCGAGATCGACGACGAGGGCATCCGCTTCTGGCACCCCGGCGGACAGTTGAAGTCCATCGCGCTGGAGACGGACGTGCACCCCGGTTTCCAGACCGACTGGCAGCAGCCGCTGGTGGTGGCCCTGACCCAGGCCACGGGCCTGTCCATCATCCACGAGACGGTGTACGAGTCCCGGCTCGGCTTCACCTCCGCGCTGAACCAGATGGGCGCGCACATCCAGCTCTACCGCGAGTGCCTGGGCGGCTCCGACTGCCGCTTCGGGCAGCGCAACTTCCTGCACTCCGCGGTCGTCTCCGGCCCCACCAAGCTCCAGGGCGCCGACCTGGTCATCCCCGACCTGCGCGGCGGCTTCTCGTACCTCATCGCGGCCCTGGCGGCCGAGGGCACGTCCCGGGTCCACGGCATCGAGCTGATCAACCGCGGCTACGAGAACTTCATGGAGAAGCTCGTGGAACTGGGCGCGAAGGTCGAGCTTCCGGGCAAGGCGCTCGGCTAGGCGTCACGCACGGCAAAGGGCGGCCCCCCTGCGAGAGGGGGGCCGCCCTTTCGGCGTCTCCGGCTGGGCCGAGCCCCGCAGTGACCCACGGCGCTCCGGTGGACCGGCGCTCGAGGCGGAGCGCTTGCGCTTACTTGCCCTTGGCGGCTTCCTTGAGCTTGCTGCCCGCGGTGACCTTCACGCTGTACCCGGCGGGGATGTTGATCGGCTCGCCGGTCTGCGGGTTGCGGGCGGTGCGAGCGGCACGGTGGGTGCGCTCGAAGGTCAGGAAGCCGGGGATGGTGACCTTCTCGTCGCCCTTGGCGACGATCTCGCCGACGGTCTCGGCGAACGCGGCCAGCACGGCGTCGGCGTCCTTGCGGGTCACCTCGGCGCGGTCGGCCAGCGCGGCCACCAGCTCACTGCGGTTCATGTTGTTACTCCCGTGTATTTCTTGCCGTTGGGGTGTGCCACGCGGCGGATCCGCCCGAGGCACTGCGATGCCGATGCGCTCGCGCCCAGGTGGGGGTACCCCCGGGGACGGAGTCCCTGGGGGAGCATCCTGCCCCTACCTGCGGCGGTAAAGCCAATCCGGCACCCGTAGGAGTCGTGAGAACACCCTGGGGAGTCACACGAAAAGCGCCCGCTCGGCGTCACCCTAGAGGGCGCACGGCATCGGCTGGTTCCACGACGCGCCGGTGCGGGGGCCGCCGTGGTGATCCTCACAGCCCCAGCACAGTACGGCACGCGGTCACCGGGACGTCGCCCGGCCGCCGCTCCGCCGTCACCCGGCGAGGCGGCGCGGAGGGCGGCTAGGCGGTCGCGCCCGCCGCCTTCGCGGCCTCGCGGACCGCGCCGGCGACCGCGCCCGCGACCTTGTCGTTGAAGACGCTGGGGATGATGTAGTTCGGGTTCAGCTCGTCCTCGCTGACCACGTCGGCGAGGGCCTGCGCGGCGGCGAGCATCATCTCGGTGTTGACGGTGCGGGACTGGGCGTCCAGCAGGCCGCGGAAGACGCCCGGGAAGACCAGCACGTTGTTGATCTGGTTCGGGAAGTCGGAGCGGCCGGTGGCCACAACGGCCGCCGTCTGGCGGGCGATTGCCGGGTCGACCTCGGGGTCGGGGTTCGCGAGCGCGAACACGATGGCGCCGTCGGCCATGGCGGCCACGTCGTCGCCGTCGAGCACGTTCGGGGCGGAGACGCCGATGAAGACGTCCGCGCCGCGCACGGCCTCCTTGAGCGTGCCGGTGAGGCCCTCGGGGTTGGTGTTGTCCGCGATCCAGCGCAGCGGGGAGTCCGCGGGCGCGGCCACCAGGTCCTCGCGGCCGGAGTGGACGACCCCGTGGATGTCGGCGACGACGGCGTTCTTCACGCCCGCGGCGAGCAGCAGCTTGAGGATGGCCGTGCCGGCCGCGCCGGCGCCGGACATGACGACCCGGATGTTCTCGATGGCCTTGCCGGTGACGCGGAGTGCGTTGGTCAGGGCGGCGAGGACGACGATCGCGGTGCCGTGCTGGTCGTCGTGGAAGACGGGGATGTCGAGGGCCTCGCGCAGCCGGGCCTCGATCTCGAAGCAGCGGGGGGCGGAGATGTCCTCGAGGTTGATGCCGGCGAAGCCGGGGGCGATGGCCTTGACGATCTCGACGATGGCGTCGGTGTCCTGGGTGTCCAGGCAGATCGGCCAGGCGTCGATGCCGGCGAAGCGCTTGAAGAGGGCCGCCTTGCCCTCCATGACCGGCAGCGCGGCCTTGGGGCCGATGTTGCCGAGGCCGAGCACGGCGGAGCCGTCCGTCACGACCGCAACGGAGTTGCGCTTGATGGTGAGGCGGCGGGCGTCCTCGGGGTTCTCGGCGATGGCCATGCAGACGCGGGCCACGCCGGGCGTGTAGACCATGGACAGGTCGTCACGGTTGCGGATGGGGTGTTTCGACGCCATCTCGATCTTGCCGCCGAGGTGCATCAGGAACGTACGGTCGGAGACCTTGCCGAGGGTGACGCCCTCGATCCCGCGCAGCTTCTCGACGATCTCCTCGGCGTGGGCCGTGGAGGTGGCCGCGATGGTGACGTCGATACGGAGCTTCTCGTGGCCGGACGCGGTGACGTCGAGGCCGGTCACCGAGCCTCCGGAGGACTCCACCGCGGTGGTGAGCTGCGAGACGGCGGTTCCGCTCGCGGGCACCTCCAGCCGGATGGTCATCGAGTAGGAGACGCTGGGCGCCGTTGCCATGGCCGACTTCCTCTGCTTTCACCGTGTCGCGAGTTGTAGCCGTCCGATCGTCGCACCTACCGCGGAGTACGTGGTAGTCGCCCTGGATTGCGGACGTTTTGTTCATGAGCGGTGCACTGGTTTCGGAAAACCACTTCCACCATACGAGAAACGATCGGTCAAAAGAAAGAGACCCACGTCACACGGACGTGGGTCTCTCTCACGCTGACGACACCGACCCGCCATGCTCGCCTCGCGGCAAGTGGTCCCTCTAAGGGACGAAGGTTGGGCCCGGGGGCTTGGATCGAGCCGGTGCCGTACTCAGGCTAACAAACGGATGCCGGTGACCATTCCTGTCCCGGAGATTCACCGGAAACTTCAGTCGCGCAGCAGATCCGGCACCCCCGCCGCGTCCGGTTCGTCGCGGTCGCCCGAGACCACCGTGAGCTGCTGGGTCGCCCGGGTCAGCGCCACGTACAGCACGCGCAGGCCGGCCGGGGACTCGTCGGCGATCTCCGCGGGCGAGACGACCACCGTCGCGTCGTACTCCAGGCCCTTGGCCTCCAGGCTGCCGAGCGCCACCACCCGGTCGCCGAGACCGGCCAGCCAGCGCCGGGCCTCCCCGCGCCGGTTCATCGCGACGACCACGCCGACCGTGCCGTCCACCAGGTCCAGCAGCCGCTCGGCCTCCGCCCGCACCGTGGCCCCCAGGGACTCCCGCACCACCGTGAAGCGCGGCTCCACGCCCGTGGAGCGGACCGCGCTCGGCGCCTCGGAGCCCGGCATGGCGAGCGCGAGCACCTTGGCGGCCAGCTCGGCGATCTCCGCCGGGTTGCGGTAGTTCACGGTGAGCTGGAAGCGGCGCCGGGGCCGGGTGCCCAGGGCCTCGTCGCGGGCCTCGGCCGCCTCGTCCGGGTCGGACCAGGAGGACTGGGCGGGGTCGCCGACGACCGTCCAGGTGGCGTGCCGGCCGCGGCGGCCGACCATGCGCCACTGCATCGGCGTGAGGTCCTGCGCCTCGTCCACGATGACGTGGGCGTACTCGGTGCGCTCCTGCGCGAGCCGCTCGGCCCGCTCCCGCTGGGACTCCTCGCGCACCGGCATCAGCTCCTCCAGGCCGGTGAGCTGGTCGAGCGGGTCGATCTCGCGCTTCTTGCGCGGCCGGGCCGGGGCGCCGAGGATCGCCTGCAGTTCGTCGAGCAGGGCGATGTCGTGGACCGAGTAGCCGTCCCGGGCCAGGGAGCGGGCGACCCTGCGGACCTCGCCGGGGTTGAGGATCCGGCGGGCCCAGCGGCCGAGCCGCTTCTCGTCGGCCATGGCGGCCAGCACGGCCTTCGGGGTCAGCTCGGGCCACCAGGCGTCGAGGAAGGCGACGAAGGAGTCCTCGGAGCTGACGTCCTCGTCGAAGGAGGAGCGCAGTTCGGCGGCCAGCTCCGGGTCGGTGTGCCGGTCGGCCGCCCCGGACCTGGCCCACAGGGCGTCCAGCAGCAGCCTGCGGGCGCGCGGGCGGAGCAGGTTGACGGGCGCGGTGCCGCCGAGGGCGGTACGGCGGATACGTTCCAGCTCCTCGCTCTCCAGCTCCAGACGGCGCCCGAAGGCGACGACCCGCAGGCGCGAGGGCGGCCCGGCGGGGGCCTGCGGCCCGGTGCCGGAGTGGTCGTCCAAGCCGTCCAGGGCGAGCTGCCCGGCCGCCCGGGCGGCGCCGCCCGGCCCCAGCTCCAGGGCGCCCCGGGCCGCCTTCCGCAGCACCTTCAGCATCCGGTACGAACCCTTGGCGCGGGCAACGGCCGGGGAGTCGTACAGGGTCGCCTCCGCGCCGTCGACGAGCGAGCCCATGGCGCGGATCGCGACCTGGCCCTCCTCGCCGAGCGAGGGCAGCACGCCCTCGGTGTAGGCGACGAGCAACGGGGTCGGGGAGACGATGAGGATGCCGCCAGCGTAGCGGCGTCTGTCCTGGTAGAGCAGGTAGGCGGCGCGGTGCAGGGCGACGGCGGTCTTGCCGGTGCCGGGGCCGCCCTCGACGTAGGTGATGGAGGCGGCGGGGGCGCGGATGACCAGGTCCTGCTCGGCCTGGATGGAGGAGACGATGTCCCGCATGGTGTGGGTGCGGGCCTGGCCGAGGGCGGCCATCAGGGCGCCGTCGCCGATGACGGGCAGCTCGCGGCCGTCGAGGCGGGCGGTCAGCTCGGGCCGCATCAGGTCGTCCTCGACGCCGAGCACGCGGCGCCCCTTGGAGCGGATGACCCGGCGCCGTACGACCCGCCCCGGATCCACCGGGGTGGCCCGGTAGAAGGGGGCGGCGGCGGGCGCGCGCCAGTCGATGACGAGCGGCGCGTAGTCCTGGTCGAGGACGCCGATCCGCCCGATGTGCAGGGTCTCGGCGATGTCGGCGGTGTTGTCGTCGCGTACGGCGCCCTCGGCGGGCTCGACCGCGGTGTAGGCCCCGTCGGGCCCCTTCTTGCCGTCCTTGCCCGGGAGCAGGTCGATCCGGCCGAAGAGGAAGTCCTCGAACTCGTTGTTGAGCCGGTTCAGGTGGATGCCGGCGCGGAAGACCTGCGCGTCCCGTTCGGCCAGCGCGCCCGGGGTGCCCACCTGGCCGCGCTTGGCCGCGTCGTGCATCAGGAACTCGGCCTCGTGGATCTTCTCCTCCAGCCGCCGGTACACCCGGTCCAGGTGTTCCTGTTCGACGCCGATCTCCCGGTCACGGACGGAATCGTGTGCGCCGTGTACCGAGCCGACCGCGGACTGCTGAACCTGAGCGGCCACCTGGCCCCCTTCTGACGTGCTGGGCAGCCGTCAACCGTACGCGAAGGGGGCCGGTGGAAGCTACGCGTCGACTTGTACCAGCTTCTTCCCCTGGAAGGTCACGACCTCGAAATGGTCGATCTCGTTCGGCTTGAAGGCCGCCGCGCCGCCGATGTAGAGCGGTTTCCTGGACTCGGGCGTCTTGCCGTTCGGGATGCCGTAGCCCCAGTTCGGCACGGACCAGGAGGACATCGTCACGCGCTGTCCGTTCTTCGCGACGAGCACCAGGGAGCACTTGATCGGCCCCTTGGCGTTCTTCAGCTCCAGGACCGCCTGGGTGCCCCAGTCCTTCTGCGCCATGGCGACCGTCGCGCTGATCTGCGACGACGGGTCCGTGGCCGACTTCTTGTCGGGCATGGCGGCGAACGCCGTCTGCGCCGAGGACGCGGTGACCTGGCCGCCGCCCCCGTCGGAGCCGCCGTTCACCGCCACCGCGGCCAGCGGGCCGGCGATGATCAGCGCGGCCGCGGCCGCGATCATGTAGAAGCTGCGCCGGCGCTTCTGGGCGCGCTTGTCCGCGACCTCGTCGACCAGTTTCTCCACCAGCCGGGGCGTGGGCTTGGCGGACAGCGACTCGCCGATCGCGGGGGTGCTGCCGGAACCGGGCAGGTCCGCGAGGGCGGCCAGCATCGGCTCCATCCCGGCCAGCTCGTCCAGCTGCTGGGCGCACCACTCGCAGCCGGCGAGGTGGGCCTCGAAAGCGGTTGCCTCGGCGTCGTCGAGGATCCCGAGGGCGTAGGCGCCCACGGTCTCGTGCTCGCTCGGCACCGGAGATCCCGGACTGGGGTTCATGGGCCCAGGCATACCCGGACCTCCCGCCCCGAATCCCTGCATTCCCCCGTAACCACTGCTCATCACGCCGTCACCCCCCGCTCCTCCAGTGCCAGCTTCATCGAACGCAGGGCGTAGAACACCCGAGACCGCACCGTGCCACTGGGTATGCCCAGCGTCTCGGCCGCCTCATTGACCGTACGCCCCTTGAAGTACGTCTCGACGAGCACCTCCCGGTGGGCCGGGGTCAGGTCGTCGAGCGCGTCCGACAGCGTCATCAGCCACAGCGCCTTGTCGATCTCGTCCTCCGCGGGGATGACCTCCAGCGGCGACGGATCGACCTCCTGCGGCCGGGCCTGCCGGCTGCGGTGGCCGTCGATGACGATGCGGCGTGCGACCGTCACCAGCCAGGGGCGTACCGAACCGGTCGCCCGATTGAGCTGACCGGCGTTCTTCCAGGCACGGATGAGCGTTTCCTGTACGACGTCCTCGGCGCGCTGCCGATCACCGGCGACCAGGCGCAGGACATACGCGAGCAGGGGTCCGGCGTGCTCTCGGTACAGCGCACGCATCAACTCCTCGTCAGGTTCCGAGGGCTGTGAGGACATGCGATGTCGGGCCCTCGATCCACGTTCATTGGCCACGGCCGCATCCTTGCGCACGCCCACCTCCGGTGTCCGGGGGTTCCCCCAGTCGGTCGCTCGCCCACCGGTACGGAAGGAAGCGGCGCGGTGTTCAAACGGAGGTGACAGTTTTCTCTCGGCTGACGTGACGACAGGGACATGGGCGCACATTCCCACCCCTCGATCTTTACAATTCAGGCACAGGGCCGGAGGTGACCGCCGACTCCCGTGTACGGGCCACTCAAACCCGGTGTTACGGAAATCACGCCCGCGCGAGCGCGGCCCGCCGCCGGTGCCGGGCCACCCGCTCCCGGTTGCCGCACACCTCGCTGGAGCACCACCGCCGGCGCCGCCCCCGTGACGTGTCGAGGTACACGAGCGGGCAGTTGTCCCCTTCACACTCCCGTACGGCGGCCCGCGCGACGGGGTCGGTGAGCAGGTCCACGGCGTCCCGCGCGACGAGCGCGAGCAGCCCGGCGCAGGTCGGCGGGCCGGCCAGCTCCCGGGTGAGACCGCCGTCCGGATCGCGTACGGCACGCGGGGCGGGGGTCTCGTCCCGCGCGACCTCGTTGACCCGCCGCAGCGCGCGCTCGTACGACGGCGTGTCCGGCGCCTGCGGGTTGCGCACCAACTGCCCGATGTGGGCGCGCAGTTCCCGGAACCCGACCAGCCAGGAGGCGTCGGCCTGCCCGAGCGCCGTACCCGCCGGGACGAGTCCCGCCCCGGTGATCCACGCGCGCAACGCCTCGACGCCGTCCAGCCGTTCGGCCGGGTGCGCGGTCGCGAGGAGGTCGAGGCAGATCCGTCCGGCATCGAACCGCGGCTCGTAGGGGGGCGTGGCCGTACCCAGTGCCATGTGCCTGTCACCGCCTAGGCAGGAAGCGTGGGGCTGTTCGCTGAGGGGCTGTCCTCTTCACAGTGCCCGTCCGGACGCCCGGCCGGAACCCCTGGGGGCGCGCCCATGCGGCAGTGCGGGAATCCCGCCCGGCCGAGTGGACTCGCGACGGTGGCCGAGTCGCTATAGACCTGAAGAGCAGGGCCCTTGGCGGCCCCGGCGGCGGGGCGCCTTCTGCGAGCACTCCTAGGGGGTTGATCCCTGTGACAGACAGCGACGACGCGATGAGAAGGAGTGATGAGGACAGGGCGCTGCTGGACGCTCTCTTCACTCAGTCGCCGGTGGGACTGCACCTGGTGGACCCCGAGCTGCGGGTCCTGCGGTTCAACACCGCGGGACTGGGCGCGCGGAGCTGGCGTGCACAGGACATCGTCGGGCGGCGGTTCACGGAGACGTACGGACTGGTCGAACCGCGCGAAACCGAGAAGCTCGTGCGCGAGGTGCTGGAGAGCGGTGTTCCCTTGATCGACCGTGTGGTGCGGGCCCGGCCGGAGGCCGACGCTGCGCACGATCGCCTGTACTCGGTCTCGGTCTTCCGCCTTCAGGCCGAGGACGGGACGGTGCTGGGCCTTGCGGCGGCGGTGGTGGACGTCACGGAGCGGGAAAGGGCGCGGGCCCGCATGCGCGTCCTCGACGCCGCACGCGAAAGTGTGGGCAGCACGCTCGACGTGGCGGTGATCTGCCGAGAACTGGCGGACATCGTCGTGCCGGCCTTCGCCGACACCGTCGTCGTGGAAGTGGTGGACAGCGTGATGCGGGGCGACGACCCGCCTCCCCCTCCGCTTCCCCCTGGCGTCCCGCTGCGCCGTGCCGCGTTCCGCAGCCGGGCGGAGGGCGCCCCGCAGGCGCATCCGGTGGGCGACGTACGCGACATCCCCGCCCCCACCCCGTACACACAGACCCTGACCGACCTGCGTCCCCGTGTGCTCAGCCTGAACGACGACCCGCCGTGGCTGGCCGCCGACCCCGCTCGCGCCGAAGCGATCCTGGGATCCGGGGCCCATACGCTGCTGCTGGCCCCGATGACCCTGCACGGCACGGTTCTGGGGCTGATCAGCCTCTACCGGACCGGGCAGAGCGATCCGTACGACGAGGAGGACGTCACCCTCGCGCTCGGCCTGGCCAACCACACTGCCCTGTGCATCGACAACGCCCGCCGTTACACGAGAGAGCACACCATCGCCGCGGCGCTGGGACGCCCCCACCTGCCCTGCCGGCCCGTCCCCCACACCGCTCTGGAAACGGTGGGCATGCCGTGCTCCCCCGAGGACGGAGTGGGCTGGTGCGACACCATTGCGCTGTCCAGCGCCCGCAGCGCACTGGTCGTCGGAGAGGTCGCGGGACGGGGCATCCACGCCGTGGCGACCATGGGGCAGCTGCGCACCCTCGTCCGCTCGCTGGCCGCGTTCGACCTGGGGCCCGACGAACTCCTCGCCCGCCTGGACGACACGGTGAAGCTGCTGGACGCGGAACGCGCAGCCCTGCCGCCGACCGACGCGCTGCACCACGAGCCGCTCGCCGCCACCTGCACCTACGCCGTCTACGATCCCCTGTCCCACAGCTGCACCACGGCGAGCGCAGGCCGCCCGTCCTGCGTCATCGCCCATCCCGGGGGAACCCTCGAGATCCCCGACACGGCCACCGGTCCCACGCTGGGCGAAGCCGACAGCACGCCGTTCGCCGCCACCACCTTCGGGATGCCGGAAGGCGACACGCTCGCCCTCGCAAGTCCCTCGATGACCTCGGACCCGGCCGGCGAACCCGGGATCCTCCGGCAAGCACTGTCCCGCGCCGACCGCCCCCTGCCGGATCTCCGGGACGAGATCCTCTTCTCCTTCGCCGCCCACGCCGCTGCGACGCCCGCCGCGGTCCTCCTCGCGCGCGTGCGCCGCTTCCCGAGCGACCGCGTCGCCACCTGGCAGATCGACCCCGACCCGACTGCCGTCGCCGCCGCCCGGCGCCACGTCCGCGCCCAACTCGCCACCTGGGACGTGGAGGAGGAGACAGCCGACAACACCGGACTCATCGTCAGCGAACTCGTCACGAACGCCGTCCGCCACGGCAGGCCTCCCATAGAACTGCGGCTGATCAACGACCGCGCGCTCACCTGCGAGGTGCGTGACACCAGTCCCGCCGCTCCGCACCTGCGCCACGCGCGCACGGTCGACGAGGGCGGGCGCGGGCTGTTCATAGTCGGCCGGCTGGCCCAGGTCTGGGGCACCCGCTACACCGCCGAGGGCAAGACCATCTGGGCCGAGCAGTCCCTCCCGTCACCGTCCGGCTGACCCAGTGATCGGGAGCGGGCTGATCATGACACCGGCCGCGTATCCCAGGACGTCGCCGAGGACCTTCCCCATGTACCGGCCTCCAGAGACGACGCTCAGCCACAGCAGCGGACCAGGAACCTCATCGATCCCCTCGGAGGCTTGAACGGCCTGGCCGCCTCGCCGGCGAATCGCACAGAGCCTGCTTCGAGCATCATCGGCGGCCGAGCGCCCCGGCGGCGCGCTCTCCGCGACGAAGGGGTGAGGAGGCCGTCCGCCGGCCGCCTGATCTGCCGTGTCGGTGCCATGTCGGTGCCGTGTCGGAGCGCTGTCGGGGCCTGGTCGGGCCGATGTCGGCGGCTCGTCGGCGGGGCCTGGAACCTTCGGGAGAAGACGGCCGCCGCAGCTCACCGGGCGGCCCCGATCCCGAGGAGCCACCATGCACACGCCCGTCACGATCATCGGCGCCGGACTCGGCGGACTCACGCTGGCCCGCGTCCTGCACGTCCACGGCATCCCCGCCACGGTCTACGAGGCCGAGACCTCCCCCTCGGCGCGCGCGCAGGGCGGACTGCTCGACATCCACGACTACAACGGGCAGCTCGCCCTCAAGGCGGCCGGCCTGATGGACGAGTTCCACGCCATCGTCCTGGAGGGCCGCCAGGCGCTGCGAGTCCTCGACCGGGACGGGACGGTCCTGCTCGACCAGGCCGACGACGGCACCGGCGGACGCCCCGAGGTGCAGCGCGGCGACCTGCGACGGGTCCTGCTCGACTCACTCCCGGCCGGCACCGTCCGGTGGGGGCACAAGGTCAGCGGCACCCGTGCCCTCGGCGACGGTCGCCACGAGGTGACGTTCGCCGACGGCACCTGCGTCGTCACCGGCCTGCTGGTCGGCGCGGACGGCGCGTGGTCACGGGTCCGGCCGCTGCTGTCCACCGCCACGCCCGAGTACACCGGCACGTCGTTCGTCGAGACCTACCTGTTCGAAGCCGACACCCGGCACCCCGCCACCGCGAAGGCGGTCGGCGGCGGGATGCTGATCGTTCCTTCGCCGGGCAGGGAGATCTTCGCTCACCGGGAGAAGGACGACACGCTGCACGCCTACGTGGGACTGTTCGAGCCGCAGGAATGGTTCGCCGCCATAGATTTCACCGATGCCGCCGCGGCCACCGCGCGGATCGCCCAGGAATTCGACGGCTGGGCCCCTGAGCTCACCGCGCTGATCACCGACAGCGACACCACGCCGGTCCCGCGCTCCCAGCACACTCTGCCGACCGGGCACCGGTGGGACCGGGTGCCGGGGGTCACCCTGCTCGGCGACGCCGCCCACCTCGCGCCGCCCAACGGCGAGGGCGCCAACCTGGCCATGCTCGACGGCGCCGAACTCGGCGAGGCCCTCGCCGCGCACCCCGAGGACATCGAAACGGCACTCACCGAGTACGAGCAGTCCATGTTCCGCCGCAACGCCGAGACCATCACCGACGACATGCCCGGCATCGACTCCGCCCACAACACGGCCCAGGACCTGATCGACTGGTTCACGAAGAAGGACCAGTGAGACCGTCCCGGCCCCGTTGCTAACGCCGGTTCCCCCTGCCTCCAGCGCATGAGACGAAGTTCGCCCAGGCGGAAGGGGTGACGGTGAGGTGGGGGGCCGTGGGAGTCTTGGAGTCGCGGATGTGGATGGTGGTGGGGGTGGTGGCTATTTCCACGCAGTTCGTGCTGTCGCCGCTGTAGGTGGACTTCTGCCAGTGGAGTGTCTGCACGGTCGCTCTCTTAGAGGTCCTGGACAAGGTTTCGGATGAAGTCGCGCGACTCGTCGGGCCCGAGCGCGCAGGACTCCATGTGTTCCAGCACGGCACGGTACTTGCTCAACTGTGCCTCTGCGTCGAGGAATTCGCAGCCGCCGTGGTGGGTGTCCAACTGCACGGTGTCGAGCTGCGGAACCGGACCCTCGACGTAGTCGAAGGACTGCCCCGTACTCGGGTAGTACTCCGTGTCAAAAGGGATCACCCGGACGGTGACCCGCGGGAGCTCGCTCATGTCGAGCAGATGCTTGAGCTGACCGCGCCTGACGTCCGCGCCGCCGAATCTCATCCGAAGAGCCGACTCGTGGATGATCGCCGCGTAGGGGGGCGGCTCCTCCCGGTACAGGATGCCCTGGCGTTTCATGCGGTACGTAAGGCGGTGTTCGATCTCGTACTGGTGCATCGCGGGCACCACCGCCCGGAACAGGGCACGGGCGTGGTCCGTTGTCTGCAGAAGCGCCGGGATGTGCATGGCAAGGGCAACCCGCAGGCCGGCCGCGTGCTCCTCCACTTCCGCCACGTCGACCAGTGCGGCCGGGAGGTGTTCCCGATACTCCTCCCACCAGCCGCGCTTCCGGCGGCCGGTCATCGCCGCCAAGGCGTCCACCAGGGCTCCGTCCGAGCAGTCGTAGGCGGTTGCCAGCGCTCGGACCCGGTCGGCGCTGAGAGCGCTGCGACCGGTCTCGATCATGCTGACACGTCCCTGGTTGACGCCCAGGTGCACTGCGGCCTGGGTGACGGTGAGCCCCGCGCGCTCGCGAAGTTTGCGCAGCTCGGCGCCCAGACGCCGCTGGCGCAGGGTGGGGTTGTTGATGGGCGGCAAGGCTTGTCCATCAAGAACACCCTGCAGTCGCTTGTCGGTGACGAGATCGGGCTCCATTCCCCAGAGCTGACACGCCGAGCCCGGCCAAGCACCCGGGTTTGCGGGAGCCGCCAGCCGCCGGGCCACGCCCCCTACGCGTCCGCGTACTTCGCGTCCGTAGCCGGGTCCAGGGCCAGGCGGTAGCCGCGTTTGACCACCGTCTGGATCAGCTTCGGGGCGCCGAGGGCCGTGCGGAGGCGGGCCATCGCCGTTTCCACGGCGTGTTCGTCGCGGCCGGCGCCGGGGAGGGCGCGCAGGAGGTCCGCGCGGGGGACCACCCAGCCGGGGCGGCGGGAGAGGGCGCGGAGCAAGGACATCCCCGCCGGGGGGACCGGTTTCAGGTCGCCGTCGATCAGGACCGCGTGGCCCCGGATCTCCACCCGGTGGCCGGCGATGGGCAACGGGCGGGCGCGGGACGGGAGTTCCTGGCAGAGGAGCTGGACCAGGGGGCCCAGGCGGAAGCGTTCCGGCTGGACCGTGTCCACGCCGTGCGCCTGCAGCGGGACCGCCGTGACCGGGCCCACGCAGGCCGGGAGGACGTCGTGGGCCAGGGCGGACAGCAGTTCCTCCCGCAGGCCCCGGGTCTCCGCGCGGGAGATGAGGGAGGCTGCGGCCGGGGCGCTGGTGAAGGTGAGGGCGTCCAGGGAGCGGGAGACCGTCGCGTCCAGCAGGCGGTCCAGGGGGGTGATGTCCTCGGGGGGCATCCAGCGGTACACCGGGACCGGGACCACCTCCGCTCCCCCGGCCCGGAGGGATTCGACGAAGCCGGGCAGGGGTTCGCCGTGCAGTTGTACGGCGATACGGCGGCCGTCCACGCCCTCCGCCAGCAGGTGGTCCAGCACCTCCGCCATGGACTCCGACGACGGCGACCACTCCTCCGTCAGACCGGCCGCGCGGATCGCGCCCTTGACCTTCGGGCCCCGGGCCAGCAGTTCGACCCCGCGCAGCCGGCCGAGCAGCGGTTCGCCCAGGCCCCAGCCGTCGGCGGCCTCGACCCAGCCCCGGAAGCCGATCGCCGTGGTGGCCACCACCACGTCCGGCGCCTGGTCGATGATCTCCTTGGTGGCGGCGAGGAGTTCGCCGTCGTCGGCGAGCGGCACGATGCGCAGGGCGGGTGCGTGCAGGACGGCGGCACCGCGCCGCTGGAGGAGGGCGCCCAGCTCGTCGGCACGGCGGGCGGCGGTGACGCCCACCGTGAATCCCGCGAGCGGGCCGTGCTCGGCTCCGGATTGCTGCTCTTCGTCGTACATGGGATCTCCTAGCTGACCGGCACGCGAATCGAGCCTGTCAACGGCGCGTGACAGGCTCGGTTCGACTTCATTGCGCCGGTGTTACGTCACACTTCGGCGTAGCTGAGCTGCGACTTCGTCTCCGAAGCCGCCACGGGCTCCGCCTGCCGCGCGGGCCGGCGAAGGTATACGGACCACGTCACCGCGAAGCAGACGGCGTAGTAGGCGAGGAAGGCGACGAACGCGCCGGTGCCGGTGCCGTAGGACAGGAAGGACTGGCGGAAGGCGAGGTTGATGGCGACGCCGCCGAGCGCGCCGACCGCGCCGATCAGGCCCATGGAGGCGCCGGACAGCCGGCGGCCCCAGAGCACCGCTGCCTCTCCCTCCAGGCCCTTGGCCAGGGCCTTCGTGTGGAAGATGCCCGGGATCATCTTGAACGTCGAGCCGTTGCCGATACCGGTGAGCGCGAACAGCACGACGAAGGCGACGACGAACAGCGGCAGCGACTTCTGCAGGCTCGCCGCGACCAGGACGGCGGTGGCGGCGCCCATGGCGACGTAGTTCCACAGGGTGATGCGGGCGCCGCCGAAGCGGTCCGCGAGCCGGCCGCCGATGGGCCGGACCAGCGAGCCGAGCAGCGGTCCCATGAAGGTGAGGTACGTCGCCTGCAGCGGGGTCCGGCCGAACTGGTTCGTCAGCACCTGGCCGAAGGCGAAGCTGTAGCCGATGAAGGAGCCGAAGGTGCCGATGTACAGGAGCGACATGATCCAGGTGTGGGCGTCCTTCGCGGCGTCCTTGGCCGCGCCGGTGTCGTTCTTCACCGTCGCCAGGTTGTCCATGAAGACGGCGGCGAGCAGGGCGGCCACGACGATCAGCGGGATGTAGATGCCCAGCAGGACGCGCGGTCCGCCGTTCGCGCCGATCACCGCGAGGGCCACCAGTTGGATGGCGGCCACGCCGATGTTGCCGCCGCCCGCGTTCAGGCCGAGCGCCCAGCCCTTCTTCTTCAGCGGGAAGAAGGCGTTGATGTTGGTCATGGAGGAGGCGAAGTTGCCGCCGCCGATGCCCGCCAGCAGGCCGACGAGGAGGAAGGTGGTGAAGGACGTGCCCGGCTCCATGACCGTGAAGGCCGCGATCGTCGGGATGAGCAGCAGGCTCGCCGAGATGATCGTCCAGTTGCGGCCGCCGAAGACGGCCACGGCGAAGGTGTACGGGACCCGTACGACCGCGCCGACGAGGGTGACCATCGAGGTCAGCAGGAACTTGTCGGCGGGGGTGAGGCCGTACTCCGGGCCCATGAACAGCACGAGGACGGACCACAGGGTCCAGACGGAGAAGCCGATGTGCTCGGAGAGGACGGAGAACCACAGGTTCCGGTTGGCGATCCGCTCCCCGGTCGCCTTCCAGAATCCCTCGTCCTCCGGGTCCCAGCGCTCGATCCAGCGGCCACTGCGACGGGTTGGGGCTGGGGCTGTCATCACGCCTCCACGGGGCTACGGCTGCTCGGTCTGCCACACCAGTGACTGAGCCCGAAGGTAGGGAGGGCGCGTTTCCGGCCTGTGGCTGTGAGTGACCGGAAGGGAACGTTGCTCTCACCCTGTCCGGAGGGGGGATGAGAGGTCCCGCTCCGCCGGGGGCGCGGCCACGCCGCCCATGCGGCGCAGCTTCTGCCAGCGCGGCCGGCCGCCGGTGAGCGCGGTGATCCAGGACTGCAGCAGCACGACGTACATCAGCTGCCGGTACAGGATCTGCTGCAGGGGCAGCGAGAGCAGCGGGGTCAGGCGCTCGCGGTCCAGGGCGAAGGCGTACGCCGCGCAGACCGCCTGCACCGCGAGGACGCCGCACCAGGCCCCGATCGTCTTCGCGGTCGGCCCGAAGACCAGGCCGTAGACGAGGAAGAGGTCGATCAGCGGGGCCACCACCATGAACAGCGACACCAGCGGCAGGCCCACCCGGCCGAAGCGGCCGGAGGGCCCCCGCTCGAACAGGGCCCGGCGGTGCTTCCAGATCGCCTGCATGCGGTAGCGCTGGGACCACAGTTGCTGGACGGACTCGGGCGCCTCGGTCCAGGCGCGGGCGCGCTCGGCGTAGACGACCCGCCGGCCGTCGCGGTGCAGCGCCATCGTGATGTCGGTGTCCTCGGCGAGCGTGTCGTCGCTCATCCCGCCGACCCGGTGCAGGGCCGCGCGGCGGAACGCGCCGACCGCGCCCGGGACCGTCGGCATGCAGCGCAGGACGTCGTACATCCGGCGGTCGAGGTCGAAGCCCATCACGTACTCGATGTGCTGCCAGGCGCCGATCAGCCGGTTCTTGTTGCCGACCTTGGCGTTGCCGGCGACGGCGCCGACGCGCGGGTCGGCGAAGGACTGCACGAGTTCGCGGACGGTGGACGGCTCGAAGACCGTGTCGCCGTCCATCATCACGATCAGGTCGTACCGGGCGTGCGCGATGCCGCATGACGGCCCGAACACCGTCGACCGGAACACGCCCCCACCTGGTTCGAGCGCCCCCACCCACCAACTCTGCGCTCGCGGCATGAATGCAGCGCACGCCGTGCGCCCGTGATGTCCGGGCATCTCTTCCGGCCGCAGGTCACCGTCCCATCACGGTCTCGTCCATGGCCGGAATCCATCCCCCGGCGGGCCGCCGCAGCCACCCCTCCTCCGCGGCGAGCCCGCTCGCCGCCCGGCGCAGCGCGTCCAGTGCGGGGTGGACCAGCCCCTTCCGCCACACCAGGGAGACCGGAGACAGCGGCACGGGATCGACGAGCGGGCGGCGGACCGTGCGGGGCAGGGCCGGGAAGTCGACCACGGCCAGCACCGGGTGCCGGGTCTTGGCCATGATCCGCTCGAACTCCTCGTCCCCGACGGCCAGCGGCAGCGGCGGGGCGAGCCGGACGCCGTACTCCTCGAAGAGCCGGCGCGCCAGGTCGGTCCACTCCAGCGTGCGCGGGTTCCCGGCGCCGGCGTACACCGTCTCCCCGGCCAGCGCGGCCAGCGGCACCTCGGCGCGGGCGGCCAGGGGGTGGTCCTCCGGGAGTACGACGGCCATCGGCTCGTAGCGCACCGGCTGCTGCGCGAGGCCGGACCGCAGCGCCGGGTCCAGGCCGGCGAAACGGCCGAAGGAGGCGTCCAGCCGACCGGCCAGCAGCTCGGCGGCGGCTCCGGTCAGGCCGCTCTCGTAGCGGGCCATCAGCTCGCAGTCGGGGGCGAGTTCACGGGCCCGGTGCAGCACGCGGCGGCCGGTGGCCAGGCCCGGCGAGTTGACGTCCACCAGCAGCGGGCGGGACCGGCCGGGGGCGAAGGCGGCGAGCAGGTCGTCCTGGGCGGCCAAGACCCGGCGCGCGTGCGGGAGCAGCCGTACGCCGTCGGGGGTCAGCGTCACCTGCCGGGTCGTCCGCACGAACAGCTCCGCCCCCAACTCCCGCTCCAGCCGCCGAACATCGCGGCTGAGCGCCTGCTGGGCGACGTACAGGCGGGCCGCGGCGCGGGTGAAGTGCAGTTCCTCGGCGACGGCCACGAAGGCGCGGAGCAGGCGGGGATCCATGTCGGTGGGCGCGGGCATGCTCGTGAACTTACAACGGGAGTGTGTGAATCGGCGCCGGGAAGGTGTTGGACCGGGTGATCCACCGCGGGCGAGGGTGAGCCCATGCCCTCGGTCATATCCACCACCAGCGGCTATCGCCGCCTCTTCGCTCTCCCCGGCGCCCGTGCCTTCACCGCCGGCAACCTCCTCGCCCGGCTGCCCATGGGCATGTTCAGCGTGAGCGCGGTCGTGATGATCGCCGGTTCACGGGGCTCGTACGCCCTGGCCGGCGCCGTGACCGCGACCGGGCTCACGGCGACCGCGCTGGCCGGGCCGTGGGTCGCGCGGCTCGTCGACCGGCACGGACAGGCCCGCGTCGCCGTCCCGGCCACCCTCGCTTCCGTGCTCGGCAGCCTCGCGCTGCTGCTGTGCGTCCGCTACGGCGCCCCCGACTGGACCCTGTTCGCCGCCTACGCCGGCACCGCGGCCACCCCGAACATCGGCGGCCTGTCCCGGGCGCGCTGGGCCCATCTGCTGTGTGACGACCCCGGCGCGCTGCACACCGCGAACTCATTCGAGCAGGCCGCCGACGAGCTGTGCTTCATGCTCGGGCCGGTGCTGGCCTCCTTCCTCACCGGCACGTTCTTCCCGGAGGCGGGCACCCTCACCGGGGCGGTCCTGCTGCTGACCGGCATGCTGCTGTTCACCGCGCAGCGGGCCACCGAGCCGCCGCCACGCGGGCGTTCACAGGCGCGGTCGCCGCTGCGCACGCCGGGGATCCCGCCGCTGCTGGCGTGCTTCACCGCGACCGGGGCGGTGTTCGGCTCGATGGAGGTCGTCACGATCGCCTACGCCGACGCGCAGGGTCACCGCACGGCGGCCGGCGCGGTCCTCGCGTTGCAGGCGGCGGGGTCGTGCGCGGCGGGGCTGGTGTACGGCGCGCTGAAGCCGGCGGGGGTGCGGTTGGTGCACTGTCTGGCGGGGATGGCGGCGCTGATGACCCTGCCGTGGGCCGCCGCCGGCCTCGCCGGTTCGCTCTGGGCGCTGGCGGGAGCGCTGCTGGTGGCGGGAATGGCCACGGCGCCGACGATGGTGACCGCCATGACCCTGGTCCAGCGGCGCACCCCGGCCGACCGTCTGAACGAGGGCATGAGCCTGATGGTGACGGGCCTGCTCACGGGGGTGGCATGCGGCTCGGCGACGGGGGGCTGGGCGGCGGAACGCCTCTCGCCGGTCACCGCGTTCATGGTCCCGGCCGGCGCCGCCACGCTGGCGCTGGGGGTGGCGTCGCTTACCGGCGCTGCCCCCATGACAAACGCCCCGCCGCTCGAAAGCGACAGGGCGTTGTGAACATGGGGCGAACCCCCGGAGGGGCTTGGTGGAGATGGCGGGAATCGAACCCGCGTCCAACGGTGCAGAATCAGGGCTTCTCCGTGTGCAGTCCGCTGCGCTTTTCTCGGCCCCGGAGATCACGCGGACAAGTCTCCGACGGGCTCAGTCACTGTGTGATTTCCCTTTTCACCCCGTGACCGGGATCAAGGTTTAGTTCCCTAGCTGATGCCAGGATCCGGGTCGGGAACAGCCCCGGGCTGACACTTCGCGAGTCGCTACTTAGGCAGCGAGGGCGAAGGAATCGCGCTTGGTGTTGGCGATTATTTTTTTCGGCCTGTGGTTTACGAGATCATGGCCGCTTCCTCGACACGCTTCCCCTGCTTCGACAGCCGCTGTCGAAACCGATCATCCCCATGTTGATTTTTCAAACCCTCCGAGGAGGGTCGCACGCACCCGCTGTGGAGTGCGGCTGCCATCGTAGAGCAACAACGCCCGCCGATGCCACCGTATTCCCGCCGGTCACCCGGCCGTCGTACGGCTTTCCACGCCTCCAACGCGGCCCGGCTCCGGAACATTCCCGGGACCGGCGCCAATCCTCGCCGGCTCAGCCGCGCTGCTTGCGCCGGACCGCCGCCATCGCCCGGTCAGCCTCGCGCCGGTCCTGCTTCTCCCGCAGGGTCTGCCGCTTGTCGTACTCCTTCTTGCCCCGCGCCAGCGCGATCTCGATCTTGGCCCGGCCGTCCTTGAAGTACAGGGCGAGGGGCACAATGGTGTGACCCGTCTCCTGGGACTTGGCCTCCAGCTTGTCGATCTCCGCGCGGTGCAGCAGCAGCTTGCGCTTGCGGCGGGCGCTGTGGTTGGTCCAGGTGCCCTGGCTGTACTCGGGGACGTGCACGTTGTGCAGCCACGCTTCGTGGTCGGTCAGCTGCACGAAGCCGTCGACCAGCGAGGCCCGCCCCTGGCGCAGCGACTTCACCTCGGTGCCCATGAGGACCAGTCCGGCCTCGTAGGTGTCGAGGATGTGGTAGTCGTGCCGCGCCTTCTTGTTCTGCGCGATCAGCTTGCGCCCTTTTTCCTTAGCCATAGTGCCGCCCATTTTCGCACCACACAGGGGGTGTGCGTACAGCCGATTACGCGTGGCTAGGAAGGGTCGCCCAGGCCGGCGAGGACCGTCTCGGCCCGCCGCTCGGCCTCGTCCGGCGCCACCTCGAGGTCGGGGGTGATGCCGCGGCCGTCGACCGCGTGCCCCAGCGGGGTGCGGTAGTGGCCCACGGTCAGCTCGGCCACCGAGCCGTCGGGCAGCCCCGTCGGCATCTGGATGGAGCCCTTGCCGAAGGTCCGGGAGCCGACGACCACCGCGCGGCCCCGGTCCTGCAGCGCCCCGGTGAGCATCTCGGCCGCGCTCATCGTGCCGCCGTCGACCAGGGTGACCAGGGGCCGGGCGGTGTCGCCGCCGGTGTCGGCGTGCAGGGAGCGCTGGGCGCCGTCGGCGTCGTAGGTGGCGACCAGACCGCCGTCGAGGAAGGCGGAGGCGGTCTTGACGGCCTCGGTGACCAGCCCGCCGGAGTTGCCGCGCAGGTCGAGCACGATCCCGCCGTCGGCCGGCGCCTGCCGTACCGCGGCACGGACGGCGTCCCCGGAGCCCTTGGTGAACGCGGCGATCCTGATGATGGTGACCCCGCCCGGCAGCCGGCGCACGGTCACCGAGTCGGTGGACAGCCGCGCCCGGCGCAGGGTCTCGGTCCACGCGCGCGTGCCGCGCTCGAGGCCCAGGGTGACCGTCGTGCCGGCGGCCGCGTCGTCGGCGTCGCCGCGCAGCAGCGAGACGACCTCGGTGACCGGCCGGCCGTCGACCTTGCGGCCGTCGACGCTGCGCAGCCGGTCGCCGGCCCGGATCCCCGCCTCGGCGGCCGGCGAGCCGGGCTGCACCCGGGTCACCTCGATCCGGCCGTCCCGCTCGCGCCGCGCCCACAGGCCGACGCCGGTGTAGCGGCCGTCGAGAGCCTCCTGGAACTCCTGGTACTCGCCCTCCGAATAGACGGCGCCCCAGCGGTCCCCGCTGCGGCTGACGGCCCGCTCGGCCGCCTCCATCGGGGACGTGCCGTCGGCCATCGCCTCGGCGGCGGCCCGCTGCACGTCCTCGTGCCCGCCGGCCGCGCCCTTCGGGGAGGGGGCGGCCCTGCGCGCGGAGGCCACCGGTGCGGCGGCGTCGGGTTCCGGGAAGGAGCCGGTGGCGGCGCCGGTGACCAGGACGCCGGCGAAGACCAATGTCAGGGCGGCCCCGCGGCGGAAGCGGCGGGGCGGGCAGAACAGGTCACGACCTGACATGGCGGTGAGTCTAGGACAACGCGAAGGGCCGTACGGCCGGTTGACCGTACGGCCCGTCTTGGCATGCGTCACACCTTCAGGTACTTGCGCAGAGCGAAGAACGCCGCCAAGGACGGCATCACCACGCTCGTCGCGAGGATCAGCGGCAGCTTGGTCAACACCGCGTCCCAGCCGACGAAGTTGATGAGCGTGAGCTTGTGGGACAGGTCCATGCCGTGGTCGATGGTGAAGTACCGGCCGACCACCAGCGCCACACAGGCGAGTCCGCCGCCGATGAGCCCGGCGACCGCGGCCTCGGCGATGAACGGCGCCTGGATGTAGAAGCCCGAGGCGCCGACCAGGCGCATGATCCCGGTCTCGCGCCGGCGGCTGAACGCCGAGACGCGCACGGTGTTGACGATCAGCAGCAGCGCGACGACCAGCATCATCGCCATCACGCCGAGCGCGCCCCGGTTCATCAGGTTCAGCAGCTGGAAGAGGTTGTCCAGGATGCCCTTCTGGTCCTGCACGGACTGCACTCCGGGCCGTCCGTTGAACGCGGACGCGATCACCTGGTACTTCTGCGGGTCCTTGAGCTTGATCCGGTACGACTCCTGCATCTGGTCCGGCGTGAGCGAGCTGGCCAGGGGGGAGTTGCCGAACTGCTCCTTGTAGTGCTTGTACGCCTGGTCCTGCGACTCGTAGGTGACCTTCTCGACGACCGTCATCTTGTGCAGGTCCGAGAGGATCTGGTTCTTCTGGTCCTCGGTGACCGCGCCCTTGGCGCAGTTGACGTCCGAGTCGGCGTCGTGCTTGTTGCACAGGAAGATCGAGACGTTGACCTTGTCGTACCAGTAGCCCTTCATGGTGCTCACCTGGTCGCTCATCAGCAGCGAACCGCCGAAGAGGGCCAGGGACAGGGCGACGGAGACGATGACGGCGAAGGTCATCGTCAGATTGCGGCGGAGACCGACACCGATCTCCGACAGGACGAACTGGGCGCGCATGGCGTCTGGTCGAGCCTTTCCGTCGTGAACTTGCTTAGTGCTGGTAGCCGTAGACGCCGCGGGCCTGGTCGCGGACGAGGCGGCCCTTCTCCAGCTCGATGACGCGCTTGCGCATCTGGTCCACGATGTTCTGATCGTGCGTCGCCATGATGACGGTGGTGCCCGTCCGGTTGATGCGGTCGAGCAGCTTCATGATGCCGACGGAGGTCTGCGGGTCGAGGTTGCCGGTGGGCTCGTCGGCGATCAGCAGCTTCGGGCGGTTGACGAACGCCCGCGCGATGGCGACGCGCTGCTGCTCACCACCGGACAGCTCGCCGGGCATGCGGTCCTCCTTGCCGCCGAGGCCGACGAGATCGAGCACCTGCGGCACGGACTTGCGGATCTCGCCCTTGGACTTGCCGATCACCTCCTGCGCGAAGGCCACGTTCTCCGCGACCGTCTTGTTCGGCAGCAGGCGGAAGTCCTGGAAGACGGTTCCCAGCTGGCGGCGCATCTGGGGCACCTTCCAGTTGGAGAGGCGTGCGAGGTCCTTGCCCAGCACGTGCACCTGGCCGTGGCTGCAGCGCTCCTCGCGGAGGACGAGCCGCAGGAAGGTGGACTTTCCGGAGCCGGAGGACCCCACGAGGAACACGAACTCGCCCTTCTCCACCTCCAGGGAGACATCCCTGAGTGCGGGGCGGGTCTGCTTGGGGTAGACCTTGGAGACGTTGTCGAATCGGATCACGGATGCACCACGGGTCGCCGGGGGTAGATGAGCGTGACCATACGCGAACCGGGTGTGCAAGTGCAGTCGCAGGTCGAGGTTGGGTAAGGCTTGTACGTTTTTGTACCGGCCGCTGTTCTTCCCCGGCTCTTCGGGGGCCCGCGCACGCGCTCCGTGAACCTGGCACAGTGGAGGGGGGAACGTTCTCGTTCCCCTGAGCGTTGTACGTGTGATGGCCGGTGCAAGGAGGGCGAGCGCATGACGTACGACCGGTTGGTGTGCGCGAACTGCGCGGCGCCCGTGAGCGAGGGCCGGTGCCCGGTGTGCCGTGCCAACCGCGAGCGACTGCAGCAGGAGGGCTTCCTCGGCGGGGTGAACCCGATGGCGCTGATCGCACTGCTGGCGGTGCTGATCGCCGCGCTGGCGCTGCTGGCGCATCAGACCGCGTAAGAGAAGTCTCACAAAACCCCTAAGGGCCCGGAGCGTCAGGCTCCGGGCCCTTCGGCGTGCACGTCGCGCGCGCTGTGTGAGCGTACGGCTACGCTCAGGCGGCCGCGCCGCCGCGGCCGTTGACCAGGCGCGGCAGGATGCGGAAGCCGATGCCCCCGGCGATCATCGTGGCGGCGCCGATGACCAGGAACGCGGTCTGGCCGGCACCGGTCTCGGCGAGCTGCTTGTCGCCGCCCTGGGCCTTGCTGTCGGACCCGGTGTCGGTGAGGGCCGAGGAGCCCTCCTCCTGGGGGGCCGTGCCGCTGCCGCCCTGCGGGTTGTCGTGGTTGCCACCGGTGCTGGAACCGCCGGTGCCGGAGCCGCCGTTGCCGCCCGTGTTGCCGCCGTTGCCGTTGCCACCGTTGCCGTTGCCGCCGGTGTGGCCGCCGTTGCCGCCGTCACCGGAACCGCCCTCGGTGCTGCCCTGGGTGGAACCCTGGGTCGAGCCCTCGGTGCTGCCCTGGGTCGACCCCTGGGTGGAACCCTCCGTGGAGCCCTGGGTCGAACCCTGGGTGCTGCCCTGGATGGAACCCTCGGTGGAGCCCTGGGTCGTGCCCTGGATCGTGCCCTCGGTGGTCCCCAGGGACGTGCCCTGGGTCTCACCCTGGGTGTCGCCCTCGGTGGTGCCCTGGGTGTCACCCTGGGTCGAGCCCTGGGTGTCGCCTTCGGTCGTCCCCTGGGTGTCGCCTTCGGTCGTCCCCTGGGTCGTCCCCTCGGTCACGCCCAGAGTGGCGCCCTGGATGGCACCCTCGGTCGTTCCCTGGGTCGCCCCGTCGGTGTCGTTGCCGTCCGTGGTGACACCGAGGCTGATCGGGCCGGCCTTGACATCGAGGTCGAGGGCGGAGGCCGCGCCGGCTGCGGTCAGTGACGCACCGGCCGCGATCACGGCGCCGGCGGCTATCCGCGCGACCCGGATCCGCGTCTTCTTCGTCATATGGTTGCTACCCCCAGTAGCTGATCGTCCATGAGGCGGCGCATGGGGCGTGCCGTGATCGACGGGAGGCAGCCGGTGACGAAGCGCGTCAACTCATTCCCCCGGTTCACATGCGCCCCTGAAGTTACGCATGCCGCGCTTTACCCTTCCGATTTTTCAAAGCAACGTCAAGGCCGTTGCGGGCGCTATGTCCGCTCGGGGGCCGTATGCGGCGAGTTGAAGCGTGTGAGTGTGATGTAAAACCCAGACAAAAGACAACTGCCGCCTCTCGGGCGGCAGTTGTCATGTCGACAAAGTTACTTCTGCGGTTACTTTTCCTGCTGCTTGCGCCAGCGAATACCGGCCTCCAGGAACCCGTCGATCTCGCCGTTGAACACGGCCTCCGGGTTGCCCACTTCGTACTCGGTGCGCAGGTCCTTGACCATCTGGTACGGGTGCAGCACGTAGGAGCGCATCTGGTTGCCCCAGGAGTTGCCGCCGTCGCCCTTGAGGGCGTCCATCTTGGCCTGCTCCTCCTGCCGGCGGCGCTCCAGCAGCTTGGCCTGGAGGACGTTCATCGCGGTGGCCTTGTTCTGGATCTGCGACCGCTCGTTCTGGCAGGAGACCACGATGCCGGTGGGCAGGTGGGTGATGCGCACCGCGGAGTCGGTGGTGTTCACGCCCTGGCCGCCGGGGCCGGAGGAGCGGTAGACGTCGATGCGCAGGTCGGACTCGTCGATCTCGACGTGGTCGGACTGCTCGACGACGGGCAGCACCTCCACGCCCGCGAAGGAGGTCTGGCGGCGGCCCTGGTTGTCGAAGGGCGAGATGCGCACGAGGCGGTGCGTGCCCTGCTCGACGGAGAGGGTGCCGTAGGCGTACGGCGCCTGGACGGCGAAGGTGGTCGACTTGATGCCGGCCTCTTCGGCGTACGACGTCTCGATCAGCTCCGTCTTGTAGCCGCGCTGCTCGGCCCAGCGCAGGTACATGCGCTGGAGCTTCTCGGCGAAGTCGGCGGCGTCGACGCCGCCGGCCTCGGCGCGGATGTTGACGAGCGCCTCACGGGAGTCGTACTCACCGCTGAGGAGCGTGCGGACCTCCATCTCGTCCAGCGCCTTCTTCACCGCGGCCAGCTCGGACTCGGCCTCGGCGCGGGTGTCCGGGTCGTTCTCCTCCTCGGCCATCTCGAAGAGGACCGCGAGATCGTCGATCCGGCCGCGCAGCGCCTCCGCCTTCCTGACCTCGGCCTGGAGGTGGGAGAGCTTGCTGGTGATCTTCTGCGCCTCGTCCGGGTTGTCCCACAGGGACGGCGCGGCCGCCTGCTCCTCGAGCACGGCGATGTCTGCCCTCATCTTGTCGAGGTCCAGGACGGCCTCGATCGACTCCATGGTCGAGGAGAGGGACTTCAGCTCTTCGGATACATCGACGACTGCCACGCCTCCCAGCGTAACGGCTGCGGCAACCGACCTCGGCCGAGCGTCCCCGGCGCCGCGCTGGCCCCCGGTGGGTCAGGGCGTCGACGTGCTGTGGGTGCCGGACGGCGTCCCGGAGTCGTCGTCGGCGGACACCCACCACGCCCCGACGCCCACGACGGCCGCCACGACCAGTCCGGCCACGCCCAGGGTCAGCCTGCGCCGCCGCAGCGCCGCCCGGTGCCTCGCCGAGCCCGGCCGGGGCGCACCGGTGGCCCGGGGGGCGCGCGCGGTTCCATGGGCGCCTCCGGCCAGCTCGTCCGGTCCCGGTACGCGCATCGACGTGTGCGTGTCGCGGTTGGAGTCCGGCTTGGCGCCGGGGACCAGCGGGACCGCGCCCCGCCGCCGTACCGGCTCGCCGCCCGGCGCCGGCGCCACCGGCTCCTGTGCCGCCTCCTCGGACGGCTCCGGCTCGTCGACGTCCAGCGGCGGCATCCCGGCCAGCGTCGGCAGCTGCTCGCGCAGCCGCGCCGCCAGCTCCGAGGCGCGCAGCCGGGACGCGGGCGCCTTGGCCAGGCACTGCACGAGCAGCTGCCACAGCTCCTCGGGGATGCCGGGCAGGGGGACGACGGTCTCGGTGACGTGGCGGCGCAAGACCGCGCCGGGGTGGCCCCCGCCGAACGGGGTGAAGCCGGCCAGCAGCTCGTACAGGACCGTCGCCAGGGCGTAGATGTCGACGGCCGCGCGGGGCGGCAGGCCCTCGACGATCTCCGGAGCCAGGTAGTCCGGCGTGCCGATGATCTTCGTGGCCCGTGTCCGCTTCGGCGAGTCGATCAGCTTGGCCACGCCGAAGTCGGTGAGCAGGGCGGGGTGCGAGCCGCCGGGGCCGAGCGGGCCCTGCATGTCCAGGAGCACGTTCTCGGGCTTGACGTCCCGGTGGACGACCCCGGCCGCGTGGGCCGCCGCCAGCGCGTCGGCGATGTCCGCGACGATCGCGACGGCCGCCTCGGGGGCGAGCCGCCGCTCGCGCTCCAGCCGGGTGCGCAGGTCGGTGCCGCGCACCAGGTCCATGACGAGGGCGAGGTCGTTGCCGTCGACCACCAGGTCGCGCACGGTGACGATGTGCGGGTGCTCCAGGCCGAGCAGCGCGGTGCGCTCCTGCACGAAGCGTCCGACGAGCTCCTGGTCCGAGGCGAGGTCCTCGCGCAGCATCTTGATGGCGACGGGCCCGTCCGGCCCCTCGCCCAGCCACACCGTGCCGGCGCTGCCCCGACCCAGGATCTGGTTCGCGGTGTACCGGCTGCCGATCTTCCGTGCCAAGACTGCTCCTACAGACGCGCGTTGTCGCGTGGTGTCGCTAAAACTACGCGTCCGACGAGCCAACCTTCACCGCGGAGACGGAAATCACCCGCCAGATGTCGACAAATCCGCAAACTCGCGGTCCGGCACCGCGCGTTCGCGCCATCGGCCGCCACGCGCGCGTGCGCTCAGCTTCCGCCGCCGGAGGAGCCTCCCAGATCCTTGATCCACTTCCTGGCCTGGCCGACCCAGTGGCTCACCTCGTGCCAGTAGCTGCGGCCCTGGCCGATCCAGGTGTGCACCGGTGTCAGGTCGTAGATCAGCCAGCTCGCCACGACCAGGATGACGATCGTGAACAGGCAGCCCTTCAGGCAGCCGAGACCCGGGATCTTCATCGGGTTGGCGCTGCGCTGCCGCGGCTCCCGGGGCTCGCGCGCGGGCCGCTGCGGCTCCGGCGCGGGCGGCGCGTACCGCTGCGGACGCTGCGGCGCGTACTGCTGGGGCTCGGGCGCATAGCCGTACCCCTGCTGGTAGCCCTGCTGACGGCCGCGCGGCTGCGGCTGCTGCGGGCGGGACTGCGGGGCCTGCCGCGGCTGCTGCTGCGGCCGGGCCACCTGCCGCTGGGGCCGGTGGCGCAGCGGGTCGTCCTCCGGCGAGAGGTACTGGATCTGCGTCTGCTCGTTGCGGTCGCGGGCCGCGCGCAGCTGAGTCTGCCAGGGGTGCGGCTGCTCGGGCTGCTGCCCCTGCGGGCCGGTGTTCGGCAGCACCGCCGTCGGGTCGGCCGCGCCCGTGTTCGGCAGGACGGCGGTGGGGTCGGCGGTGCCCGAGGGGCCGCCGGTGTGCGGCAGCACGCTGGTCGCGGCGTTCGGGTCGTACGCCCCCGCGGAGCCCTGCGGCAGCACCTGGGTGGGGTCGGCGGCGCCGGGCAGACCCGGTACGGCGGTCGGGTCCGGGTCCGGGGCCAGCAGCGCGCCCACGCCCTCGGCGGCGGCGATCTGCGCGGCGTTCGCGTGCACGCCGACGCCCTCGGCGACGACCCTCAGGGCGCGCGCGAGGTTCTCGGCGCTCGGCCGTTCGTCGGGGTTCTTGCGCAGGCAGCGCTCCATGACCGTCCACAGCGGGTCCGGGACGGTGGAGGGGCGGCGCGGCTCGGCGCTCAGGTGCTGGTGCAGGACCTCCAGGGCCGAGCTGCCCGAGAACGGCGGGTGGCCGGTGACCAGCTCGTACAGCAGGATGCCGGCGCCGTAGATGTCCACGGCGGAGGTCTGCGGGCGGCCCTCGGCGGACTCCGGCGCCACGTACGCGGGCGTGCCGACGAACTCCTGGGTGCGGGTCAGGCCCGGGGAGTCGGCGAGCCGGGCGATGCCGAAGTCGGTCAGCATCGGGTGCATCTGGCCGTCGTGCTGCATGAGCAGCACGTTCGCGGGCTTCAGGTCCCGGTGGACCACCCCGTCGGCGTGGCTCGCGGCGAGCGCGTCGGCGATCTGCGCGGTCATCAGCGCGGCGGCGACCGGCGAGAGCGGGCCGTTCTCGCGCAGGTAGCGGTGCAGGTCGGGGCCGTCGACGAGGTCCATGACCAGCGCCAGCAGATCGCCCTCGACGACCAGGTCGCGCACCCGGACGATGTTCGGGTGGGTGAGGCGGAGCAGGACCGAGCGCTCCCGCAGGAAGCGCATCACGATGTCCGGGTCGCTCGCCAGCTCCTCCTTGAGGACCTTGATCGCGACCGTCTCGCCGGGCTGTCCGGCCACGGCCGCCTCGGCGCCCGCGGTCTCGCGCTGGCGGGCACGCCAGACGGTGCCTGTGGCGCCGCGTCCCAGCGGCTCCTCAAGCAGGTACTTGCTGCCGACTGGCCGCACGTCACGCGCTCCCTGTTGCTTGCGGATGCTTGCTTGCCTGCATTCCGGTTGTCGTTCCGGTTCCGGTCCACTGTAGTGCCGCCCTCGAGGGCACTACGTAAGCGTTCCCGACCCTGTTCGATGTGTTCGACGGAAAGACGCGCGGCCCGGTCCGTCGGTTGCCGGGGAGCGGACGTGACCGATCTCAACTGATCGTTCGTACGGCACTGGTCAGGCACTTTTGCGGGCAGAGCCGACCAATCAAGATCACTTGATGCCGGGTGGCGGGCGTGTTGTCAGTGGCAGGTGCGAGGATGCCCTGCAGTACTGACCGACGTGCTCGTGTTGGGGTGGGGATGCAGATCCGGCTGACCGTCGTAGACCCGCTGGGCCCGGCTCCGCAGCGGGGCCGCGCCGCGAGCCGCGACGTGCTGGTCACGGCGCCCGCGGGCACGGACCTGGCCGCGGTCGCGTCGGCGCTGGCCGGGGCGGTCGCCGGGGAGGGCCGCGACTCCGCCTCCCCCGTGCTGTACGCCGGTGCCGAGCGGCTGGACCCGCGCCGCTGCACCCTCGGCGAGCCCCCGCTGATCGACGGCGCCGTGCTGTCCCTGGGCGCCCCGGCGGCCCCCGAGCCGCACCCCGAGCTGGACGAGGCGCCGACCCAGCTGCATGTCGTCGCGGGCCCGGACGCGGGCGGGGTCCATCTGCTGCACGGCGGCCGGATCACCGTGGGCCGCTCGGCCGACGCGGACGTGCCGCTGGACGACCCCGACGTGTCCCGGCTGCACTGCGCGGTCACCGTCGACGCCGACGGCCGCGTCTCGGTCGCCGACCTCGGCTCCACGAACGGTACGGCGCTGGACGGGACGCGGGTCGGCGAGCGTCCGGTGCGGGTCCCTGCCGGGGGGCTGCTGCGGATCGGCGAGTCGGCGCTGCGGGTTACTCCGTCCGGGGGACCGGGGGCGCGCGTGCGGACCGTCGCCGACGGGGAGGGGTGCGTTCGGGTTGTCGGCGGTGCGAGTCCGGGTGCCGGTGCGTCGGGGGATGGGGGTGCTGGTGCGTCTTCGGGTGCGGGTGCGTTGGGGAACACCCGGCCTTCGGCCGGGTCTGGGTTCCCACCGGCACCACCCGTGCGGGCGTCGTCGTCGGGTGCGGGTGGCCCTGGTGGGGCGGGAGCGGCGTCGCCCGGCGCGGGGGGCCGTGGGGCCGGAGCGCCGACGGCGGGTGCGGAGGGCGCCCTTGGGGCGGAGGCCGGGGGTGTCTCCGGGGTGGGGCAGCACGGCTATGGGGCAGATGGGTGGGGGACCTCCGGCAGTGGGGGGCAGGAGCATCGGTGGCAGGACGCGGCCGTGGTGCCGGGGCAGGCCGGGGCGCCTCTGATCGAGAGAGCGCCCGGCGGCCCCTCCGGCGGGAACACCCACCCGGGGCGGCTCGGTGTCGGCGGGACGGGCGGACAGCCGCTGGGCGGTGGCCGTAAGGACACTCCCCTCCGAGGCGTCGACGCCCCCCAGGGGACCCGGCGGCGCGGGCTCGGCGCCTGGGCGCGCCGGCTGACCGGCGGACGCGGAGAGCAGTCCGCCGCACCCGGGACGTACGACGGCCCAGCGGCCCCCTCCGGCGCCGTCCCGGCCGCCGGCACCGCGCCGCAGCAGCCCGAGACCTGGCCGGATCCCGCCTCACTGCTGCTGACGGCGCTCGGTCCCGGGCCCCGGCTGTGGGAGCGCGGGCCCGGTCACCCGGAGGCGCTGACCGTGCGGCTCGGCACGGCCGACCGCAGCGCGCCGGACGGCTCCGGCCTGCTGCCCGCGGTGCCCGTGACGACCGCGCTGCGCGAGGCGGGCGCACTGGGCCTGGCCGGTCCGCGCCCGCGGCTGTCCGGGCTGGCCCGCGCGGTGCTGGCCCAGCTGGCCGCGCTGCACTCCCCCGATCTGCTGGAGATCGTGCTGATCAGCGCCGACCGCTCCCGTCCCGTGGAGGAGCGCACGGCCGAGTGGGCCTGGCTGGGCTGGCTCCCGCACGCCCGGCCGGGCCACGGCCAGGACTGCAGGCTGCTGCTGGCCTACGACCGCGAGCAGGCGGCGGCCCGTACGGAGGAACTGCTGCGCCGGGTCGACGACCACGCGGCGACCGGCACAAGCACGGCCCGCCCCGCCCCCGCCCCGGCAGCCGCCACCACCCCGGCCGACCCCAGGAACGGCACGGCCACACCCGGCTCCGCCACGGGCACGCCCACCCAGGACACCGGGCCCGAGAGGACAGCCTCCAGCCACCACCTCGGCGCCCCTTCACATGCGCCCGCGGCCCGGACCGAGGCGACCGCCGAGTGGGACGCCTCCACCCAGGCCCCCCTTTCCCGCCACAGCACCGGGACCAACGGAACGCTCCCGGGCCACCCCAGCGCCCCCGCGCACGGCCAAGCAACCGGCCACCCCGCCACAACCGCCCACACCCCCGCGCCCGCGCCCACCGGCGCCACCTCCCACGCCACAGGCGCCCCGGCCCAGGGACTCGCCCCCGGCCGAACAGGCGACCCCACCGCCCCCGCACACGCCCCCAACGGCACCGCGCACGGCCACCCCTCCCCCGCCCGTCGCCCCTCCTGGGCCAGGGAGGACGCCGGAGTCGGCGAGGCCGGCGGGTTCCCGGGGCCGTACACCGTCGTCGTCGTGGACGGTGATCCCGGGGGCGGTGCGTTGCGGGACGCGGTGGCGCGGCTGGCCCTGGCCGGGCCGCGGGTGGGGATCCATGTGGTGTGTCTCGCCGAGACCGAGCCCGCCTCCCCCACCTCCCCGGTGTCGCTGACGTACGAGGCCGCGTGCGCGGTGACGCCGACGTTCCGGCACTGCGGTGCCGTCGCGCTGCTCAGCGGCGATGTCGCGACGGCGCTGCGGCTGATGCGGGTGGCGCCCGGCGGGCCCGTCGGCCCGGGGACGCTCGCCGCCGTGGACGCCGTGTCGGGCGCCTGGGCGGAGCGGTTCGCGCGGGCGCTGGCGCCGCTGCGCCCGGACGCCCCGGCCGGTGCGCGGGAGCCGCGCGTGGCGGCGCCGCTGCCGCAGTCGGCGCGGCTGCTGGACGAGCTGGGGCTGGCCCGGGCCACCCCGGCGTCGCTGATGGCGCGCTGGGCCGACGCGGCCGACGACACCCGGTCCCTGGGCGGGCGGGCGCGCGCCGTGCTCGGCGCCGGACCGCGTGGGCCCGTCACCGTCGACCTCGTCGCCGACGGGCCGCATCTGCTGATCGAGGGGCCGGCCGCCAGCGGTCGTACGGAGCTGCTGCGGGCCGTGGTGGCCTCGCTGGCCGCCGCCGAGCGGCCGGACCGGCTGGGCGTGGTGCTGATCGACGGGCGGGACGGCATCGGCGTGGGCGCCGGGCGCGGCGAGGGCCTGCGCGTGTGCACCGACATACCGCACGTCACCACGCACCTCATCGCCAACGACCCCGTGCGGATGCGGGAGTTCGCCCAGTCGCTGACCGCCGAGCTGAAGCGGCGGGCGGAGCTGCTGGGCCGGACGGACTTCGCGCAGTGGCACGCGGGGGGTGCGGTGGCGGGCCGGATCGTGGCGCAGCGCACGCCCGCGAACGGCGACCTGGAGGCGCCGCCCAGCTCCACCCTGCGGCTGCGGCCGGGCGCGGCCGCGCGGCAACAGGCCGAGGCGGCCCCGCCGTTGCCGCGGCTCGTGGTCGTCGTCGACGACCTGGACGCGCTGGTCTCGCCCCCGCTGGGCTCGCCGGGCCGGCCCGCCGCCGGGTCGGTGATGCGCGCGCTGGAGGCGGTGGCCCGGGAGGGCGAGCGGCTCGGGGTGCACGTGGTGGCGGCGGCCGGGACCGGGGGCCGTACGGCGGAGACGGAGCCGGCGCGGCGGGCGGCCCTGCGGATCGTGCTGGACGCTCCCCAGCAGGGGCCGGACGAACCGGCGGCGGGGCGTGGCCGGCTGGCGTACGCGGACGGCCGGGCCGTCGGTTTCCAGGGCGGCCGGGTGACGGGCCGCATCCCGCGGACCGCGACCCAGCGGCCCACCGTGGTCCCGCTGGACTGGCAGCGCATGGGCGATCCGCCGGCCCGCCGGCCCGTGCGGGAGCTGGGCAACGGCCCCACCGACCTGGCCCTGCTGGCGAGCGCGGTGGAGCGGGCGGCGCGCGAGGTGTCCGCGGCCCGGGTTCCGTCCCTCCTCTAGTCGGGGACCAGCCGCATACGGCCCCGGTCACGAGCCGGTCACGATGCGCCGCTTGACACCGCAGGCGCTCTTGCCCGCCGTGAACGGCCCGGCGTACACCGGAGCGCACGGGACAGAGTTCTGACGTTCAACGAAGAACGAAGAACGGGGAAGTGATGCACAGAAAGAGCAGCACCGTCCGGACAAGCAGGGCCGTCACGGCACTCGCCGCACTGCTCGCGGGAGCCCTCGCGCTCACCGCGTGCTCCAGCGGGGACAACGACAAGAAGAGCAACGGGGACAACAGCGAGCCGTCCCAGACCGGCTCCACCGTCAGCCTGCCGAAGCTGAACGGCGCCAGCCTGGAGATCGCCGCCGTCTGGACCGGTCAGGAGCAGAAGAACTTCAAGCAGGTCCTGGCCGAGTTCACCCGGCGCACCGGCGCGAAGGTCACCTTCGTGCCCGCCCAGGACCCGATCATCAACTTCCTCGGTTCGAAGATCGCGGGCGGCCAGCCGCCGGACGTGGCCATGCTGCCGCAGCCCGGCGCCATCAAGCAGGCCGTGCAGCGCAAGTGGGCCAAGCCGCTCGGCCCGGAGGCCGTGAAGGAGTTGCAGAAGAACTACGCGCAGGGCTGGCAGGACATCGGCAAGGTCGACGGCAAGCAGTACGGCGTCTACTACAAGGCCGCCAACAAGTCGCTGATCTGGTACAACGCCAAGGTGTTCGCGAACGCGGGCGCCAAGGAGCCCAAGACCTGGAAGGACCTGCTGACCACGTCCCAGGCGGTGTACGACTCCGGTGTCACGCCGTTCTCGGTGGCCGGCGCGGACGGCTGGCCGCTGACGGACTGGTTCGAGAACATCTATCTGTCCCAGGCCGGGCCGCAGAAGTACGACGAGCTGGCCCAGCACAAGATCAAGTGGACGGATCCGTCGGTCAAGCAGGCGCTGACGACCCTCGCGCAGATCTGGGGCAAGAAGGACTATCTCGCGGGCGGCCAGAACGGCGCGCTGCAGACGGAGTTCCCGGCCTCGGTCACCCAGACCTTCAACGGCGGCGACCAGCCGAAGTCCGCGATGGTCTACGAGGGCGACTTCGCGCAGGTCAACATCGGTGAGACCAAGGCGAAGATCGGCACGGACGCGAAGGTGTTCCCGTTCCCGGCGGTCGGCTCCAGCGCGCCCGTGGTCTCCGGCGGTGACGCGGCGGTGATCCTGAAGGACTCCAAGGCGGCCCAGGCCCTGGTCACCTTCCTCGCCTCCCCGGACGCGGCGACGATCCAGGCGAAGCTCGGCGGCTATCTGTCGCCGAACAAGAACGTGCAGATCTCGGCGTATCCGAACGCGGTGCAGCAGAAGATCGCCAAGGCGCTGATCGCGTCCGGCGACGACTTCCGCTTCGACATGTCCGACCAGGCGCCGCAGGCCTTCGGCGGCACCCCGGGCAAGGGCGAGTGGAAAGATCTGCAGGACTTCCTGAAGAACCCCAAGGACGTCGCGGGCGCCCAGGCGAAGCTGGAGAAGGACGCGGCGGCCGCGTACGGAAGCGGGAGCTGAGCCGGCGATGGCGTCGGCGGCAACGGCGGCCGGGGCCCCATCGGGCCCCGCCGCGCCCCGCAGTCGCAAGAGCGTGACCGGCACGCGCAAGGCGGTGGCAGTGCTGTTCCTGCTGCCCGCCCTGGTGCTGCTCGGCGCGCTCGTGGTCTACCCGATCGGGTACTCGGTCGTCCGCAGCTTCTACGACGCGAACGGCGACGGATTCTCCGGAGTCGACAACTACAGGACGCTCTTCACGGACGACGGCATCCGCACCGCCCTGAAGAACAACGTCATCTGGGTGGTGTTCGCGCCCACGGTCTCCACCGCGCTCGGTCTGATCTTCGCGGTGCTGACCGAACGGGTGCGCTGGGGTACGGCGTTCAAGCTGGTCGTCTTCATGCCGATGGCGATCTCGATGCTGGCGGCCGGGATCATCTTCCGGCTGGTGTACGACCAGGATCCGAACAAGGGCGTGGCGAACGCGGTGTGGGTGGGCGTGCACGACACCTTCGCGCAGTCGTCGGCGTTCCCGAAGGCCCACCCGGGCCGCGAGTCGCCGCTCGTCGCACAGGGCGGCGGCTTCCTCACCAAGGCCCCGGTGCACGCGGGGCAGCCGGTCGCGCTGCCCCTCGTCGGCGTCGCCCCGGACCAGATGCCGGACGACGCGAAGAAGGCCGTGGCCGCCAAGCCGGAGCCGGGGAAGATCACCGGCACCACCTGGCAGGACTTCACGCGCGGCAAGGGCGTCGGACGGCTCGGCGCACCCGACCCGTCCGAGCTGGGGTATGCCGGGATGCGGATCGAGGCGGTGAAGGACGGCAAGGTGGTCGCGTCCGCCAAGGCGTCCGGGGACGGCACGTTCACGCTGCCCGCGTCCGCCGACGGGGCCCGGCTGCGGCTTCCGGCGAGCAACTTCCGGGAGCCGTACAACGGGGTCGAGTGGCTCGGCCCGTCGCTGGTCACCCCGGCGGTCATCGGGGCGTACGTGTGGATGTGGGCGGGCTTCGCCATGGTGCTGATCGCGGCCGGGCTCGCGGGGGTTCCCCGGGAACTGCTGGAGGCGGCGCGGGTGGACGGCGCCAACGAGTGGCAGGTGTTCCGCAAGGTCACCGTGCCGCTGCTGGCCCCCGTCCTCGCGGTCGTCACCGTGACGCTGATGATCAACGTGCTGAAGGTGTTCGACCTCGTCTACATCATCGCCCCGGGCTCCTCCCAGGACGACGCGAACGTGCTCGCGCTGGAGCTGTACCGGAAGGGCTTCGCCGAGAACCAGCCGGGCGTCGCCAGCGCCATCGCGGTCCTGCTGCTGGTCCTGGTGATCCCGGTGATGCTGTTCAACATCCGTCGGCTGAGGCGGGAGGTCAGGCGATGACGGTGGCCGCCGGGAGTGTCACGAAGGTGGGGCCGGTGCAGACGGTGAAGGCGCGGCAGTCGGTCGGGGCGAGGATCGCCGAGAAGCTGAGCGGCGGCCTGGTCCGCGTCTTTCTGATCGTGGTCGGCCTGTTCTGGCTGGTGCCGACGATCGGTCTGCTCGTCTCCTCGCTGCGGGCGCCCGAGGACATGAGCGCGAGCGGCTGGTGGAAGGTGTTCTCCAAGCCGTCCCAGCTGACGTTCGAGAGCTATCGCAAGCTGCTGGAGAACGGCGACATCACCCATTCCCTGTGGAACACCGTGCTGATCACGGTCCCGGCGACGGTCCTGGTCGTCGTGGTCGGCTCCCTCGCGGGCTACGCGTTCGCGTGGATGGAGTTCCCGGGCCGGGACTGGTGGTTCCTGGGCGTGGTGAGCCTGCTGGTGGTGCCGGTGCAGGTGGCGCTGATCCCGATCGCCGAACTGTTCGGCAAGGTCGGCCTGTTCGGGACGATCCTCGGGGTGATCCTGTTCCACACCGGTTTCGGTCTGCCGTTCGCGGTGTTCCTGCTGCGGAACTTCTTCGCGGAGATCCCGCGCGAGCTGCTGGAGGCGGCCCGCCTGGACGGCGCCGGTGAACTGAGGCTGTTCGCCCGGGTGGTGATGCCGCTCGGCGGCCCGGCGATCGCGAGCCTCGGCATCTTCCAGTTCCTGTGGGTGTGGAACGACATGCTGGTCGCGCTGGTGTTCACCAAGTCGGGCACCCAGCCGATCACGGTCGCTCTGCAGACCCAGGTCCGGCAGTTCGGCAACAACATCGACGTGCTGGCGCCCGGCGCGTTCATCTCGATGGTGATCCCGCTGGCCGTGTTCTTCGCGTTCCAGCGGCAGTTCGTGTCCGGAGTGATGGCGGGCGCGGTCAAGTAGCGGCTCTTGCACAGAGGGGCGGGCCCGCGGGCGGGTCCGCCCCTCGCCGTTCACCGGCCGTCCCCCTGGCGTCCCCCACATGCCGTACGAACCGTAACCAATTCACTCCATCGGCCGTTTCCGGTCAGAAACCCCGCGCCGACCGACGACCCATGGATGCCCGCCTTGCCCAGGTTCAGTGTCATTGTCCCCGCGTACAAGGTCCAGGCGTATCTCTCCGAGTGCCTGGACTCGGTGCTGACGCAGTCGTACCCCGACCTCGAACTGATCGCCGTGGACGACTGCTCGCCGGACGCCTGCGGGGAGATCATCGACGAGTACGCGGCCCGCGACGCGCGCGTGCGGCCCGTGCACCTGGCCGAGAACCAGGGGCTCGGCCGGGCCAGGAACGCGGGGATGGCCCAGGCGACCGGTGACTACCTGGTCTTCCTGGACAGCGACGACACGCTCGCCCCGGACGCGCTGCGCGCGATCGCCGACCGGATCAAGGAGTCCGGCGAGCCGGACGTGCTGGTGTACGACTACGCGCGCACGTACTGGGACGGCCGGTCGGTGCGCAACCAGCTCACCGGCCCGCTCACCGAGCAGGGCCCGGCGCCCTTCCGCCTCCAGGACCGGCCGGAGCTGCTGCGGCTGCTGATGGTGGCCTGGAACAAGGCCTGCCGGCGGGATTTCGTCGAGCGCCACGGCTTCACGTTCCCGCCGGGCTTCTACGAGGACACCCCGTGGACGTTCCCGGTGCTGATGACGGCGGAGTCCATCGCCACCCTGGACCGGGTGTGCGTGCACTACCGGCAGCGCCGGCAGGGCAACATCCTCGGCACCACCAGCCGTAAGCACTTCGACCTCTTCGAGCAGTACGACCGGGTGTTCGCCTACGTCGACGCGCATCCCGAACTGGCCCGCTGGCGCCCCGAGTTGTTCCGCCGCATGATCGACCACTACGCGACGGTGTTCACCAAGAGGGGCCGGCTGCCGCGCGGCAGCCACGGCGAGTTCCTGCGCCGGGCCCGCGGCCACTACCGCCGCCACCACGCCCCCGGCGCCCGGATGCGGCGCCGGAACATCCTGGTCCGCTTCGGTCTGCACCGCACGTTCCGCGCCCTCCGGCTGGCCTCGGCCGTGCGCCGGCGCACGCTGAAGGCGGCCGTACGACTGGCCCGCGCCCTGCGCACCGGTGTGCTGCGGCTGCACTACCGGATCCAGCTGCGGCTGCCCGTCCGTGCCGACCGGGCGGTGTTCGCCTCGGGCGCGGGCCGGGGCCTCGGCGGCGACCCGGCCGCCCTGGAGGAGGCGTTCCGCACCCACGCCCCGCACATCCGCACCGCCTGGATCGCCCGCCCCGAGCAGGAGCACGCGGTGCCGCCCGGCCCGCGCCGGCTGCGCCCCGGCACGGCGGCCTGCTGGACGGCGCTGGCCCGCGCCAGGTACCTGGTCACCGACGACGTCCTGGAGGCGGGCCTGCGCAAGCGGCGCGGGCAGATCCTGGTCCGGGCCCAGCACGGCACGCCGCTGGGGCACACGGGCCTGGACCTGCAGGAGCGTCCGGCGGCGGCCCGCGGCACCGACTTCGCCCAGCTGTTGCGCGGTGTCGACCAGTGGGACGTCGTGCTGTCCGGCAACCGGCACTCGACGCTCGTCTGGGAGCGGGTCTTCCCGGGCCGGTACCGCACGCTGGAGTACGGCTCGCCGCGCAACGACGTCTTCCAGCGGGCCACTTCGGCGGACGTGATCCGGCTGCGCGAGTCGCTCGGCATCCCGCAGGGCGCGGTGGCGATCCTGTACGCGCCGGCCCGCCGGGACCATGTGCGCACCCAGCGCCCGCCTCTGGACCCGGAGCGGATCGCGCGCCGGCTCGGCCCCCGCTTCGTGATCCTGGCCCGCACCCACGGCGAGCGGTGTCCCGCGGGCCCCCGGATCATCGACGTCCGCGACCACCCGAGCGTGCCGTCCCTGTGCCTGGCCTCGGACGCCCTGCTCACCGACTACGACTCGATCATGTTCGACTACGCGGGCCTGGACCGGCCGATCGTGGTGCACACCGGCGACTGGGAGGTGTACCGGGCGGCCAGCGGCGCCTATGTCGACCTGCCCGCCTTCCCGCCGGGCGCGGTCGGGCACAGCGAGGACGAGCTGATCGACATCTTCGCCACCGGCCACTGGCGCGGCTCGCGCTCGGCCCAGCTGCGGGCGGTGTTCCGGGAGCGGTTCTGCCCCTACGACGACGGACGCGCCGCCGAGCGGGTCGTACGGCATGTGGTGCTGGGCGAGACGGAGCCGCTGCCGGTGATCCCGCTCGCCGAGCGCAAGCCGGTGCCGCCGGCCTGCGCCGGGTCCCCGCCGGCGACCGTGCCGCAACCTTCCGGTGCCCTGCCCGTCACCGAGAGGTGCTGAACGGCGTTGGCCCTTCCGGGAGTTCCCGTGCTCCTCGGCTCGACCCGGCCCGCTCCGAGCCGGCCGCCCGTCCGCCGCCCGGCGGGGCGGCCCGGGCGGGCGACAGGTCCCGTCCGCAGGATGCGCGTCCGCACGACGACAGAAAGGACAGCATGCCCCGCTTCAGCATCATCGTCCCGTCCCACGGGGTCGCCGGCCGGCTGTCCCAGGCGCTGGACTCGGTTCTCGGCCAGTCCTTCGGCGATCTGCAGCTGATCCCGGTCTGCGACGGCCCCGAGGCCGCGGCCGCCGAGGTGGCCGCCGGCTTCGCGGCGCGGGACTCCCGGGTGACCCCGGTCGACTCGCCGCCGTCCGCCGGTCTGGGCGGGGCGCGCAACGCGGGGATCCGGGCGGCGACCGGCGCGTATGTGCTGTTCCTCGACGGCGACGACGTGCTGCTGCCGGGCGCGCTCGCGGCGCTGGACGCCCGGCTGGCCGAGACCGCCGGGGTGGACGTGCTCTACGTCGAGCACGAGCGCGCCCCCTGGTGGGAGGGCGAGCCGACGAACCCGGCGGCACCGCTGTTCGCCCGCGCCCCCGAGGGCGCCTTCGCCCCCGCCGACCTGCCGGAGCTGACCGGCGTGCAGTTCCCGGCGTGGAGCGCGGTGTACCGCCGCGCCTTCCTCACCGAGCACGAACTCGCCTTTCCCGACAGCCACTTCACCGATCTGGGCTGGGGCGGGCTGACCACGCTCGCGGCCGGGCGGATCGCGGTGCTGCGCCGGGTCGTCGTACGGCACCGGCTGCGCCGGCAGGGCAGCCGGCTCAATCTGCCCGGGCCGCACCAGCACGAGCTGCTCGACCAGGTGGACCTGGTGCTGACGCGGGCCGCCGAGCGGAAGCTGTCCGCCGAGCGGACGCGCGCGCTCTTCGAGCAGCTGTTCGGCCAGGTGCTGAAGACGGCGTCCCGGCCGGAGCGGCTGCCGTCCGGGCACCGGGCGTTCTTCCGCCGCGCCGCCCGTCTCTACCGGCGCCACCGGCCGGCCGGTTACCGGGCGCCGGGCGGCAGCCTGGGCGTGCAGCACCGGCTGCTGGCGACCGGGGCGTACAGCGCGTTCCGGGCCCTGCGTGGCGCCAACCGGGTCGCCGCGGACGCCGCCGGAAGCCTGCCCCGCCCGCGCGCGGTGCGCACCCGGCTGCTCTACGCCCGCGACCTGCGCCGTCCCCTCGACGAGAACCTGGCCGTGTACTGCGCCTACTGGGGCCGCGGCTACGCCTGCAACCCGGCCGCGATCCACGCCAAGGCCCGGGAACTCGCCCCGCACATCCGCTCGGTGTTCCTGGTGGAGGCCGACCAGGCGCACGCGATGCCGAAGGACGTGGAGTACGCGGTGCTCGGCTCGCGCCGCTCCTGGGAGGTGCTGGCCCGCGCCAAGTACCTGATCAACAACGCCAACTTCGCCGAGGGGGTCGTCAAGCGCCCCGGCAGTGTGCATCTGCAGACCCAGCACGGCACGCCGCTGAAGACGATGGGCGTGGACCAGTCGCCGTACCCGGTGGTGGCGGCGCAGTCGGGCAGCTACACCCGGCTGCTGGGCCGCGTCGACCGCTGGGACTTCAACCTCTCGGCCAACCGGCACTCCACGCAGATGTGGGAGCGCGCCTTCCCCGGCTCCTGGGAGGCGCTGGAGTACGGCTATCCGCGCAACGACGTCTACTACACGGCGAGCGCCGAGGACGTGGCCCGCGTCCGGCGGGAGCTGGGGGTGCCCGAGGGGGCGACGGCCGTGCTGTACGCGCCCACCCACCGCGACCACCACACCGGCTTCGAGCCCGGCCTCGACCTGGAGGCCTTCTGCGCGGCGGCCGGCGAGGACGTCGTCGTGCTGCTGCGCGCCCACTACTTCTACGACCGGGGGTCGGCGGCGAGTTCCGGCCGGATCATCGACGTCACCGCGCACCGCTCCGCGGAGGACGTGTGCCTGGCGGCGGACGCGCTGGTCACCGACTACTCCTCGATCATGTTCGACTACGCCAACCTGGACCGGCCGATCGTCGTGTACGCCGACGACTGGGACGTCTACCGGGAGACCCGGGGCGTCTACTTCGATCTGACGGCCGAGCCGCCCGGACCCGTCGCGCGCACCCCTGAGGAGCTGGCCGCCGTCTTCCGCGACGGCTCGTACGCGGGCGCGGACGCGGCGGCGCTGAGGGCCGCGTTCCGGGAGCGGTTCTGCGAGTTCGACGACGGCCTGGCCGCCGAGCGGGTGGTACGGCGGGTGCTGCTCGGGGAGCCGCCCGAGGCCATCGCACCGGTCGTGCCGCTCGCGCAGCGCGTCCCCGTCCCCGCCGCCGCGACCCTCGTGAGGAGCTGACCCGCGTGCCCCGCTTCAGTCTGATCGTGCCCTGTTTCAAGGTGCAGGGCTTTCTGCGCGAGTGCCTGGACTCGGTGCTGCTGCAGTCCTTCAACGACTTCGAGCTGATCGCCGTGGACGACCGCTCCCCGGACGGCTGCGGCGCCATCCTCGACGAGTACGCCGGGCGCGACCCCCGGGTGAAGGTGCTGCACCTGCCGGAGAACGTGGGCCTCGGCCGGGCCCGCAACGCCGGGATGCCGCACGCCACCGGTGACTACCTGTTCTTCCTGGACAGCGACGACACGCTCACCCCGGGCGCGCTGCAGGCGATGGCCGACCGTCTCGAGGAGGCCGGGGACCCGGACGTGCTGGTCTTCGACTACGCCCGCACCTACTGGTGGGGCGGCACCCGGCGCAACGCCCTGGCCGAGGTGCTCGCCGAGGCCGGCCCGGGCACCTTCGCCGCGGGCGAGTTCCCGCGGATCCTGGACCTGCTGATGGTGGTGTGGAACAAGGTCTACCGGCGGGAGTTCGTCGAGGCGGAGGGCTTCGCGTTCCCGCCGGGCTACTACGAGGACACCCCCTGGACCTTTCCGGTCATGCTCAGCGCCGGCCGGATCGCCACGCTGGACCGGATCTGCGTGAACTACCGGCAGCGCCGGCAGGGCAACATCCTGTCCACCACCAGCCGCAAGCACTTCGACATCCACGACCAGTACGACCGGGTCTTCGCGTTCGTCGAGCGGCGCCCGGAGCTGGCGCACTGGCGGCCGTACCTGCACCGCAAGATGGGCGAGCACTGCCTGGACATCCTGGCCAAGCCGGACCGGCTGCCGCCCGCCGACAAGGGCGAGTTCTTCCGGCGTACGGCGGAGAAGTTCCGCGCGTACAAGCCCGAGGGCGCCCTGGTCGACGGCGAGGTGGGCCTGCTGGAGGGCTCCTGGACGGGATACCGGATCAGGCGGCGGGCGGCGCGGGCCGGCGCGGAGGCGGCCCGGCTGGCCGGACTGGCCCGGGGCGCGGCGGCCGCGCGGGCCCGCTCCGGCTGGGCGGCCCTGCACGCGCGCCGCCCGCTCGATCCGGACCTGGTCGTCTACTCGGCGTCCTCGCACCGGGGCATGCTCGGCGACCCGGCCGCCGTGTACGCCAAGGCGCGCCGGATCGCCCCGCGGCTGCGCGGGGTGTGGGTGGTGAGGGACGAGGAGACCGCCGCCCAGCTGCCGTCCGGCGTGGAGCATGTGATCGTGGGCTCGCGGCGCTATCTGGAGGTCACCGCGCGGGCGACGTTCTTCGTCAACGACGTCAACTGGCCGGGCACGCTGGTCAAGCGGCCCGGCAGCGTCCACATCCAGACTCACCAGGGCACCCCGCTGAAGTACATGGGCGCCGATCTGCTGGACAAGCCGGGCGCCCGGCTCGGCTTCGACGTGCCGCAGATGCTGCGCCGGGCCGACCGCTGGGACTACAGCCTGGTCGCCAACCGCCACTCCGAGCTGGTCTGGGAGCGGGCCTACCCCTGCCACTTCACCTCGCTGCGCACCGGCAGCCCGCGCAACGACGTGCTGGTGAACGGCGGCGACAGCGACTTCCGGCGGCGGTACGGCATCCCGGAGACGGACACGGTGGTGCTGTACGCGCCGACCCGCCGTGACTACCGCCGCCTCGGGCATGTGGACCGGATCGACCTGGCCCGGTTCGCGGCCGACCTGGGCGAAGGGCACACGCTGGTGGTGCGGCTGCATCCGTCGCTGGCGACGGGCCCCGCGCGCGGGATGGGCCTCGCGGAGCTGGCCCGGCGCGGGGTCGTGGTAGACGCGACCGACGAGCCGCGCGCGGAGGAGGTCATGCTCGCGGCGGACGTGCTGGTCACCGACTACTCGGCCGTGATGTTCGACTACGCCAACCTGGACCGGCCGATCGTGGTGCACGCCGACGACTGGCCCGCGTACGCGGCGAGCCGGGGCGCCTACTTCGACATCACCGCCGAGCCGCCGGGCCATGTCTCGCGCTCCTACCGGGAGCTGGCCCGGCTGTTCGCCTCGGGGGCCTGGCGGGACGAGGAGTCGGCGCGGCTGCGGGCCGTCTTCCGGTCCCGGTTCTGCGAGTTCGACGACGGCCGGGCCGCCGAGCGGGTCGTACGGACGCTGCTGCTGGGCGAGCCGCTGACCGGGCCGGGCGCGGTACGGATCCCGGGGCAGCAGGCCGGCCGGGACGCCCTGGCCTCGGCCTAGCGGCGCCGAGCGCGCGAGGGTGCCGGCCGGGGCCGGCACCCTCGGAAGGCTTTCTTGCGGGGGCTTACTCGATGACGAGGTCGACGTCGATGTTGCCGCGGGTGGCGTTGGAGTAGGGGCAGACCTGGTGGGCGGTCTCGACCAGCTTGCGGCCGGTCTCCTGGTCCACGGTGTCGGGCAGTTCGACGCGCAGCGTCACCTTCAGACCGAAGCCCTCGCCCTGCTTGCCGATGCCGACCTCGGCGGTCACGGCCGCGTCGCTGACGTCGACCTTGGCCTGCCGGCCGACCAGGCCGAGGGCGCTGCCGAAGCAGGCGGCGTACCCGGCGGCGAAGAGCTGCTCGGGGTTGGTGCCCTCGCCGTTGCCGCCCAGCTCCACCGGCGGGGCCAGCTTGAGGTCGATCCTGCCGTCGGAGGAGACGGCACGACCGTCACGGCCGTGGGTGGCGGTGGCGACTGCGGTGTAGAGCGCGTCCATGGTGACCCGTCCTTCTCGATGCGGTGTGTGCGGTGCGGGCTTGCGAGCTCAAGTAGAGCACACAATTAAGTTGTGTACAACTAAATGGCCCGCCAGCGCTATCCTGGACGCATGACCGCCTCGCCCCCTTCCTCCGCCGACGCCGACTGGCTCCGCCTGGACCGCCAGATCTGCTTCTCCCTGCACGCCGCGTCCCGCGCCTTCAACGGCGTCTACCGCGTGATCCTCAAGGACCTCGGGCTCACCTACCCGCAGTACCTGGTGATGCTGGTCCTGTGGGAACAGGGCGACCTGCCCGTCAAGAAGCTCGGCGAGCAGCTCAGGCTCGACTCCGGCACGCTGTCCCCGCTGGTCAAGCGGCTGGAGACGGCCGGTCTGGTACGCCGTGAGCGCAGCGCGCGGGACGAGCGCTCGGTCCAGGTGCGGCTCACCGAGGAGGGCGCGGCGCTGCGCGAGCTGGCCCTGCAGGTGCCGCGCCGCATCATGGGGGCGACCGGCTTCGACCTGGCGGAGATCGCCGACCTGCGCGAACGCCTCGACCGTCTCACGACCGCCCTGGACGCGGCGGCCCTGACAGCGGAGAGCGAGGCCGGCTAACCGACCCGGGCAGGCGGTTCGCGCAGATAGAGCCGTACGACCAACCCACCCCGCCGGGTTTCCTGCCGCCCCGTGAAGTCCCGCCGCAGCACGGCGAGTTTGGCCCGCTCCACGGGGCTCGACGGGCTCCAGCGCCCGGCGAGCAGGCCCGGGTCCGCCACGACCCACACCCGGTCCAGCCGCGCCACCCTCCGCCGCACCTCACCCGGCCCGGCCTCGCGCCCGTACAGGGTCCCCGACCCGGCGGCCCCCTCCACCAGCGCCACGTCCCGCACCCCGCGGAACGCCCCCGGATAGGCCAGCGCCACATTCCGCGCATGCCCCGGCACAAACAACACCGCGTCCCCCTCAGCGACCTCCCGCGCCACCACCCGAGAAACGGCCCCGAGATCATCGGGCCGGGTGCGGGGATCACGATCGGCTCGCAGCACCGGGAGCTGATGCAGGAATCCGGCCCCGACGACCAGAACGCCGGCAAGTGCAACAAGCCGTGGCCTCAGACGGGAGTGCGAGAGAGGGCGCCGCTTCGGCCGACGACCACCGAGCGGCAGCCGCCCCACCACCCCAGCCACCCACTCCGCCCCCGCGACGACGAGCAACGGCGCCCCGCTCAACGCGTACAGCACATACCGGTCGACGAAGAGGGGCGACACCTGCGAGGCCAGCATCAGCACCACCGGCGGCACCACCGTCAACGGCAGGGCCACCCCCACAAGAGTGACCTCTCCCCCCCGCCCCAGCAGCCCCGCCAGTCCGGCAACCACCAGACCCAGACACACCGCGCACACCACCCCCGACGGCCCGAAAAACGCCCGCGCCAACTCCTCCGCGCTGACCGCCGTAGGCCTCCGCAGCCACGCCACCTGCGCCGCCTGCCCCCGAGACACCAGCACCATCGGCACCAGCGAGACCACGACCCCGCCCGCCGCGCACCCCCACCCGCGCCACACCGTCGCCCCCACCCGGGCCAGCGCCAGCGACACCGCGTGGGCGCACAGCAGCAGCACCGCGAACTCGTGCAGCGAGCAGGTGAGCGCGAGGACGGCGCCGTACGCCGCCCAGGCCCGCGCGCCCCGACCGCCCTCCACGGCACGGACGAACAGCAGCGTCGCCCCGGTCGCCCCGGCGGCCACCAGGGCGTACGAGCGGCCCTCCTGCGCGTAGTGCCCCGCCATCGGCGTGACCGCGTACAGCAGCCCGGCCCACAGCCCCGCCCGCGGCCGCAGGAGCCGCGTGCCGAGCGCCGCCACCAGCGCGGCCGTCACCGCCGCCGCGCACAGCGACGGCAGCCGCAGCACCACCTCGCCGGGGTGCACGGTCAGGACGACGTGCACGAGGAGGTAGTACAGGCCGTGCACGGCGTCCACGTCGTGCAGCAGCCGCCAGATCTGCGGCACCGTACGCCGCCCGACCTGGAAGCTGACGGCCTCGTCGCGCCACATTCCGTTCCGGTCCAGCCCCCAGAGCCCGACCGCGAGCATCACCAGCGCGGGCACGCCCACGGCGACCCGGCGGCGGCTGCGGCCCCGGTCGCCGGGCGGCGCGACGGCCGCCGTCGCAGCCTCCCCGCGGGACCGCGGTTTCACAGGTAACCCGACGTTCACCACAGCGCCCGCCCGATCTTTTGCGATTAGCCAATGTTTTACGCTTCTGACGGCGTATCAGCGGGGATATGCGATCCGTGCCGCTTAGGCTCCCGTGCGATGAACCGTCTCCGTGTCAACTCCGGTCGGGTCCTCCGCGTCACTCTCGCCTGGCTGGGCACCCGCGCCCTGATGCTGTGGCTGCTCACCCACGACACCGCTCCGCTGCTCGGCGGGGGCGCGGTGTCGGGTGAGGCGCGACGGCTGTACTTCGACTGGTCCGGCGTGCTCGCGCACGGCTCGTTCCCGGTGCACGACACGCTGTGGCAGTACCCGCCGGGCGCCGGCGCGGTGCTGCTGGCGCCGCGCATGCTGCCGTGGCCGGCGTACTTCCCGGCGTTCGTGATGCTCACCCTGGCCGCGGACGCGCTGGTCACGGCCGCGCTGACCCGCGCGGGACGGCGTGCCGGGCGCAGCCTGCGCGGCGCGGCCCTGTGGACGTGCGGCCTGCCCCTGCTGCTGCAGCTGCCGCTCGCCCGGTACGACGTCCAGGCCACCGCCCTCGCCGTGCTCTCCCTGCTGGCGCTGGGGCGCTCCACGCGCGCGTGCGGTGTGCTCGGGGCACTCGGCGCGCTGGTGAAGGTGTGGCCCGCGCTGGTGCTGCTGGGCACGCCCCCGGGGGCCGCGACGCGCCGGGCGTGGGGATGGGCGACGGCGGCCTCGGTCACCGCGTTCGGCGTCCTCGCCGTGCGGTTCGACCACCCCCTGTCCTTCCTGCGCGAGCAGGGCGGGCGGGGCATCCAGATCGAGTCGCTGGGCGGTACGGCGCTGAACCTGGCGCGGCACGCCGGCTGGCCGGGCCGGGCGCGCTACCGGTACGGCGCCACCGAACTGGTCGGCCCGCACGTGGCGGCCGTCGCAGACGTCTGTCTGGCGCTGACGGTGGTCGCCTTCGCGCTGCTGGTGCTGTGGCGGGTGCGGGCGCGGCACTGGACCGAGGCGACGCCGTTCGACGCGGCGCTGAGCGGGGTGCTGCTGTTCACGGTCACCAGCCGGGTGATCAGCCCGCAGTACATGGTCTGGCTGCTCGGTCTGGCGGCGGTGTGCCTGACCTCGCGGCACACCAGCCAGCGGCCGGTCGCGGCGCTGGTCCTGGCGGCGACGGCGCTGAGCACCCTGGTGTTCCCGATGAACTACGGCGAGGTGATGGCCGGCACCTGGACCGGCTGTCTGCTGATGGTGGCCCGCAACGGGATCCTGGCGGTCGCGGCCGTGCTGTCGCTGGTCCGGCTGTGGCGCTCGGCGGAGCCGAGGAAAAAGACCGTGCGGACAACGGAACCCCGGCCCGGTTCCGACCGTCTTCCGGAACGAGCGCTAAGCCTCTCTTAACGGGGTATTACCGAACATTTCTACGCTCCCGGCCCGTGGACCCGATGCGATCAGACGCGAACGACACACCCGATACGGCAGGCACCACCGAGGCGGCGCGCACGGCGCAGGTCGCTGTCGTCGTCATCGGCTACAACGACCGTACCCATGTGGGCGACGCCGTGCGTTCGGCGCTGGCGCAGGGGCCGGTGGTCTCGGAGGTCGTCGCCGTGGACGACTGCTCCACGGACGGCAGTGCCGAGCTGCTCGACAGGCTGGCCGCCGAGGAGCCCCGGCTGCGGGTGGTGCGCCTGAGTGTGAACAGCGGCGGCTGCGGCAGCCCGCGCAACGCCGGGATCGACGCGGTGACCGCGCCGTACGTGATGTTCCTGGACAGCGACGACGTGCTGCCGCCCGGTGCGGTGGACGCGCTGCTGGGGGCGGCCACCGGGGCGCACGCCGAGGTCGTGAGCGGGCTGTGTGTGCGCCGGGAGCTGCCCTCGGGGCGTGAACAGCCCTGGCAGGCGCCGCTCTACACGGCGCGCACCGTCCTCGCGCGCCCCGCCCAGCGCCCGCGCCTGGTCCACGACACGCTGTGCGTCAACAAGCTGTACCGCACCGGCTTCCTGCGCGAGTACGGCATCCGCTTCCCCGAGGGCCGGTTCCTCTACGAGGACATCGTCTTCACCGCGCGCGTGCTGGCCGCCGGCCCGCGCATCGCGCTCGTACCGGACCGCGTGTACGTGTGGCATGTGCGCCGCTCCGCCGAGCAGCTGTCGCTCTCGCTGAACCGGGAGCACATAGACAACTGGAAGGCGCGCGTGGAGGCGTGCGCGCTGGCGTACGACATCCTGCTGGGCGCCGGGCAGAAGGAGCTGGCCAGGGCGGCGCGGGCCAAGTTCCTCGATCACGAGGTGCGTATGTACGCGCGCGAGCTGGGGTTGCGCGACGCGGACTACCGGCGCGCGTGGTGGACGCACACCCGGGAGTACCTCGCGCGCTACGACGCCGCCGACTGGGAGCTGAACCCGAGCGCTCCGGGCCGGGTACTGGCGCGGGTCGTCATGGAGTCGCCGGAGCCGCGCGACCTGCCCCGGCTGCGCGAGCTGGCCGCCCGTCCGGCGCGGCTGCTGCCGCCGTACGCCCGCACTCCCGACGGCGTCCCCGTCTGGTCCGCCGACCTTCCCCAGGTCACCCTCACGCCGTTCCTGACCCGCCCCGTCGGTGTCCTTCCGCTCGCGGTGGACGCGGAACTGCTGCCACGCGCGCGTGCCTCGCTGCTGCGCCTGCGGCTGCACGAGCTGTACGGCAGGGTCGCCGAGGCGGGCCCGCTCGAGGTGGACGTGGTGTGGCAGTCCCGGGACGACGAGCGGACGCGGGGGCGTAGGACGGTCCCGCTCACGCCCTCCGGCGCCCGGAACGACGCGCGCGCCGGTTCGGAATCCGGTGTGAACAATGCCGCGGACAGCTGGTCGGCCGAACTGCCCGTCGACCTGGCCGCGCTCGGCGCCGGGACCTGGGACCTGCGGCTGAGCCTGCGCTTCGCGGACGGCGCGCAGCGGGACGTCACGGCGCACGCGCTGACGGGCGCCGGACGGCCGGTCCGGCGCGCCGTCCCGAGCACCCGGCACGGCGTGCTCCTGGTGCAGCCGTACGCCACGCACTCCGGCGCGCTGGCGATTCGCGTGGCGACCGGCGTGCGCGGGGTACTGCGGGTGGTGCGCGGCCGGCTGCGCCGCCTGCTTCACTGAGACGGCCCCCCGGGCTCACCGGGACGCCCGCCGCCTCACCAGCGACGTCGAGTGCGCCGGCGGGACGCCCACTGCTTGACCGAGAGATGCCCGCTTCCGCTCCGCCGAGCGGTCGCGCGGGCCGACTGACGAGGAGACGGCCGCAATGACCTGGCTGATCACCGGCGGTGCCGGATACATCGGGGCACACGTCGTACGGGCGATGACCGAGGCGGGCGAGCGCGCGGTCGTCTACGACGACCTGTCCACGGGCGACGCCGGGCGCGTGCCGGCGGACGTCCCCCTGGTGCGGGGCTCCGTGCTGGACGCGGACCGGGTGGCCCGCACGCTCGCGGAGCACGAGATCGGCGGGGTCGTGCACCTGGCGGCGAAGAAGCAGGTCGGCGAGTCGATGGAGCGCCCGCTGGAGTACTACCGGGAGAACGTCGAGGGTCTGCGCACCCTCCTGGAGGCGGTGACGCGGGCGGAGGTCCCCTCCTTCGTCTTCTCCTCCTCGGCCGCCGTGTACGGCATGCCGGACGTCGACCTGGTGACGGAGGAGACCCCCTGCCTGCCCCTGTCGCCCTACGGCGAGACCAAGCTGGCCGGCGAGTGGCTGGTGCGCGCGACGGGCCGGGCCACCGGCCTGTCCACGGCCTCCCTGCGCTACTTCAACGTGGCGGGCGCGGCCTCCCCCGAACTCGCCGACACCGGCGTGTTCAACCTCGTCCCGATGGTCTTCGAGAAGCTCACCGAGGGAGCGGCGCCGCGGATCTTCGGCGACGACTACCCGACGCCGGACGGCACCTGTGTGCGCGACTACATCCACGTGGTCGACCTGGCCGAGGCCCATGTCACCGTCGCCCGCGCCCTGGCCTCCTCCCCCGGCGCCGACCTCACCCTCAACATCGGCCGCGGCGAGGGCGTGTCCGTCCGCGAGATGATCGACCGCATCAACGCGATCACCGGCTACGCCCGCCCGCCGGCCGTCACCTCGCGCCGCCCGGGCGACCCGGCCCGCGTGGTCGCCTCGGCCGCCCGCATCGCCACGGAACTGGGCTGGCAGGCCAAGTACGACGTCGAGGACATGATCGCCTCGGCCTGGGCCGGCTGGACCCACCACCACCCGGAGGCGGCACTGTCCTAGGCTGCTGCGGTGAGCTTCCCCGGGGTCCGCGACCGCGCGATCGGCGCCGTGCTCGGCTCCGCCGTCGGGGACGCCCTCGGAGCGCCGTTCGAGTTCGGCCCCGAGGGCGCCTTCTCCGCCCGCTTCCCCCGCCCGGGACACGGCGGCGAGATGTGCGGGGGCGGCGGCTGGGACCCGGGTGAGGCGACGGACGACACGCAGATGGCGGTCCTGACCGCCGAGTCCTTGCTCGAACGGGGCGGCCTGGACCTGCCGGACGTCTTCGGCCGCTTCCGGCGCTGGGCGGCCGCCGACCCGAAGGACATCGGCCTGCAGACGGAGGCCGTCCTGACCGGCGGCGAGCCCTGGGACACGGCCGCCGCGCGCCACTTCCAGGTCAGCCAGCGAGCGGCGGGAAACGGCGCGTTGATGCGGGCGGCGCCGTCCGCGGTGTACTTCGCCCGGGACGGCCGCGCCGCCACCATGGACGCCGCCCGCCGCCTCTCCGCGCTCACCCACGGCGACGCCGCGGCATGGGAGGGCACCGCGGTGCTGCACGAGCTGATCCGGGCCGCGCTGACCGGCGCCGACCCGCTCACCGCCGTACCGGCGGCCCTGGCCGCGCTGCACCCCGGCCAGCGGCCGCGCTACGAGGTGGTCCTCTCCGCCGACTGGCACCCCGACCGGGCGACGGAGTTCAACGGCGCCGTGTGGCCCTGCCTGGGCTCGGCGGTATGGGCGCTGCGGACCACGACGTCGTACGAGGAAGCGGTCCGCGCGGCGATCGACCTGGGCGGGGACACGGACACCGTGGCGGCCGTCACGGGCGCGCTGGCCGGATCGGTGCACGGGGCCGCCGGGATACCGCAGCGCTGGCTGGAGCCCCTGCATGTGCCCTTGCCGGGCTTCGACGGGCGCATACTGCGCGCGCGGGACCTGACCGGACTGGCGGAACGACTGATCGCACGCGCCTAGGTCAGGACCTGTTCGTCACAGCGCCTTGAGCGCCCCCGCCGTCGCGCGGGCCAGGTCGGCCAGGTAGCCCTTCGGGAGTTTCGGGGTGCGGATCACCACCGCGCGCCAGTACAGGGGTCCGGAGATCAGGTCGAGGGCGAGGTCGGGGTCGACGCCCGCGCGGACCTCGCCCCTCTTCTCCGCCGCCGCCACGATCTTGCTGGCCACGCCCTCCTGGCCGTCGCGCAGGGCCTTCTGGAAGGCGTCGGCGATGTCGGGGTTGCGGGCGGCCTCCGCCTGGAGGTCGGGGATGATCTGCGAGGCGACCGGATGGCGCAGGGCGCGCGAGGTGACCTCGTACAGCAGGCGCAGATCGCCCTCCAGGGAGCCCGTGTCGGGCACCGGCAGCCCCAGCACCGCCATGGCCGAGACGACGTCCAGCACCAGGTGCAGCTTGGACCGCCAGCGCCGGTACACCGCGGTCTTGCCGACGCCGGCCCGCCGCGCGATGCCCTCGATGGACATGCGGGCGTAGCCCACGGCCGCGAGCTCTTCGAAGACCGCCGCCCGGATGGCCTCGGTCACGTCCTCCCGGAGTACGGCGGCCCCGGCGGGCGTCCGGCGGCGCGGACGCGTCGAGGGCTCGTCGGCGTTCGTCGTCATGACCCCCAGCATAGGGCGTTACGACGAAACGGTTGCGTTCCGACGTCGATTGGTTCTACGCTCGCGTTGCGACGATACGGTTCCGTTCCGACGTAAGAGAACGTGAAGAGAAGCGTAAGGAAACGTCGGATCACGTGACCGAGCGCCCCGGCTGCCGGCCGGGCCGCGGCATCCCCTCCCCCCGAGCGAAAGCAGCGGATGTGAGCCAGGTCCTCGACACACCGCCCCCCATCCAGGCCCCGGCCGACGACGATCTCGCGGCGCTCGCCGCCCGGCACGGCCTGTCGGTCAGCGGCGCCCGCCCGACCCTGCCGGAGTACGTCCGCCAGCTGTGGGCCCGGCGGCACTTCATCACCGCCTTCGCCACCGCCAAGCTCACCGCGCAGTACAGCCAGGCGAAGCTCGGCCAGGTCTGGCAGGTCATGACACCGCTGCTGAACGCGGCGGTCTACTACTTCATCTTCGGCGTGCTGCTCGGCACCAAGAAGGGCGTCCCGGACTACATCCCCTTCCTGGTCACCGGCGTGTTCGTGTGGACGTTCACGCAGAGCTCGATCCAGGTGGGCACCCGGGCGATCTCCGGCAACCTCGGCCTGGTGCGCGCCCTGCACTTCCCGCGCGCCGCCCTGCCGATCTCCTTCTGCATCCAGCAGCTCCAGCAGCTGCTGTTCTCGATGGCCGCGCTGGTCGTCATCCTGCTGGGCTTCGGCCTGCCGGTCACCCCCGGCTGGCTGCTGGTGATCCCCACGCTGGTCCTGCAGTTCCTGTTCAACGCGGGCATGGCGATGATCATGGCGCGGATGGGCGCCAAGACCCCGGACATCGCCCAGCTGATGCCGTTCGTGCTGCGCACCTGGATGTACGTGTCCGGCGTGATGTGGAGCATCAGCAAGCTCACCAAGAAGGACCACCTGCCGCACATCGTCACGATCGCGCTGGAGAGCAACCCGGCCGCGGTGTACATCGACCTCATGCGCTACGCGCTGATCAAGAGCTTCCACGCCAGGCAGCTCCCCCCGCACGTGTGGGCGACCGCCACCGGCTGGGCCGTGCTCGCCGGTGTCGGAGGCTTCATCTACTTCTGGAAGGCTGAGGAGAAGTACGGCCGTGGCTGAGCAGACCCCCACCCAGAACATCCCCACCGTCATCTGCGACGGCGTCGACATCGTCTACCGCGTCAACGGCACCGGCGCGGGCCGCGGCTCCGCCACCGCCGCCCTCAACCGCATCCTGCGCCGCAAGCAGACCGAGAAGGCGGCCGGCGTGCGCCGGGTGCACGCGGTGAAGAACGTGTCCTTCATCGCGTACAAGGGCGAGGCGATCGGCCTGATCGGCACCAACGGCTCCGGCAAGTCGACGCTGCTGAAGGCCGTCGCCGGACTGCTCCCCGTGGAGAACGGCCAGATCTACACCAACGGCCAGCCCTCGCTGCTCGGCGTCAACGCCGCCCTGATGAACGACCTCACGGGTGAGCGCAACGTCTACCTCGGCGGTCTCGCCATGGGCATGTCCCGGGAGCAGGTCAGGGAGCGCTACCAGGACATCGTCGACTTCTCCGGGATCAACGAGAAGGGCGACTTCATCACCCTGCCGATGCGCACGTACTCCTCCGGCATGGCCGCCCGGCTGCGGTTCTCCATCGCCGCCGCCAAGGACCACGACGTCCTGCTCATCGACGAGGCCCTGGCCACCGGCGACCGCCGGTTCCAGATGCGCTCCGAGGAGCGGATCCGCGAACTGCGCCAGCGCGCGGGCACGGTCTTCCTGGTCAGCCACAACAACAAGTCGATCCGCGACACCTGCGAGCGGGTCCTGTGGCTGGAGCGCGGCGAGCTGCGCATGGACGGCCCGACCGAGGAGGTCATGAAGGAGTACGAGGCCTTCACCGGCGACAAGAGCGACAAGAAGCCCGCCGGCAAGGGTAAGAAGGCGGCGTAAAAGCGGCCGGAGAGGAAACCCCGGGCTACGGAACCGTCTCTTCCTTCCGGGCGTCTCTTACTCCACGTGCGGTTATCCCTTTCATCCGCTTAGTGACAGTATGTTATGAAGTGTGTCCCACGCCGACGAGCCGAAGGAGTCCACTGCGATGCCCCAACTCAGCGTCATCGTCTACGGACCGAACGCACAGGGGCATCTGACAGAGCTGCTGGACTCGCTGGAGTCCCGGCCGCTGCCCGACGCCGAGGTCATCGTCGCCGCGGTCGGCGACTGGGCGCGGGAGACGGCCGAGGCCCACGCCCCCGAGACCGTGGTCGTCCCGCTGCCGGAGGGCACCTCGGACGCGGCGGCCCGGGCCGCCGGCGCGGAGCGCGCCACCGGCCGCTGGCTGCACTTCGTGCACGCCAAGGACAGCCTGCCGGCCGGCGCCCCCCGGCAGATCGCCGAGCGCACCGCCGAACTGGACGCCGCCGGCGCCGAGGACGCCGACGTCCTCCTCTTCGACCACGTGACCACCACCTGGCAGACCGCCGGCACCCCCTCCCGCGACGGCCGCCTCCTCGCCGCCGTCGGACGCGAGAGCCGTCCCCTGGACGAGGCCGCCGACCTGCTGCGCCTCACGCCGATCCTCGGCAACCGCGCCCTGCGCGCCGCGTTCTGGCGGGCCCACGAGGAGCAGCTCACCACCGACGACGAAGCGCAGGCCGCCCATGCCGCCCTGCTGCACGCCGGCCGCGTCGCCTGCCTGAACCAGATGGCGTACGACAGCCGCGAACTGCGCCCCGAGAGCCTGCCGCCGCTCGCCCCCGAGGACCGCTTCGCGCTGATCGAGCGCTACGAGTCGCTGCTCGCGCTCGCCAGGGACCGCCGCGCCGCCCGCGCGGTGCTGTACGACCTGATGATGCGCGACCTGGTGCGCACCTTCGCCGGTGAGAACCTGCCCGACGCGGTGGCCCGCGAGTTCTTCCGCCGCGCCTCCCTCGCCGCGGTCCGCTGGCGCCCCGAGAACCACGAGCACCCGGCCGGCGTGGAGGGCGTACGGCACGCCCTGCTGGAGGAGGGCGCGTACACCAGGTACCGCGCGTTCCAGGCCGCCAACCGCACCCGCCGCGCCGCCAAGAAGGCCGTACGGACCCGTAAGAAGCAGGTCGGCGCCAAGCTCCGGGACCAGCAGTACCGGCGCGCCCTGAGCCGCCCGGTCGACGAGAATCTGGCCGTGTTCGCCGCCTACTGGGACCGCGGGGTGGCCTGCAACCCGGCCGCGATCGCCGCCAAGCTCGCCGAGCTCGCCCCGCACGTCCACCAGGTCTGGACGGTGTCGAAGGAGAACACGGCCCTGCTGCCGCCCGGCACCGACTTCGTGGTCCCCGGCACCCGCCGCTACTGGGAGACCCTGGCCACCGCCAAGTACCTGACGAACAACGTCAACTTCCCCAACGCGGTGGTCAAACGCCCCGAGGCGATCCACGTCCAGACCCACCACGGCACCCCGCTCAAGCGCATGGGCCTGGACCAGATGGAACACCCGGCCGCCGCCAAGGGCCTGGACTTCGCCGCCCTGCTGGCCCGCATCGACAAGTGGGACTACAGCATCAGCGCCAACAGCCACACCACCCGCATGTGGGAGCGCGCCTACCCGGCCCGCTACACCTCCCTCGACTACGGCTATCCGCGCAACGACGTCTTCTACACGAGCGGCGCCGAGGAGGTCCGCGCCGCGCGCCGGCGCCTCGGCATCGCGCCGGGCAGGACGGCCGTGCTGTACGCCCCGACCCACCGCGACTACGAGGCCGGCTTCACCCCGCGCCTGGACCTCGCGGCCCTCGCCGACCGGCTCGGCGAGGACACCGTGCTGCTGGTGCGCGCCCACTACTTCTACGGCGGCGCCGCCTCCCCGCTGACCGGCCTGCGCCGCTCCGGCCGGATCATCGACGTCTCCTCCTACGACCCCGTCGAGGAGCTGTGCCTGGCCGCCGACGCGCTGGTCACGGACTACTCCTCGATCATGTTCGACTACGCCAACCTCGACCGCCCGATCGTGATCTACGCCGACGACTGGGAGACCTACCGCACCACCCGCGGCGTCTACTTCGACCTCATGACCGACCACCCCGGCCAGGTCGCCCGCACCCAGGAGGAGCTGACGGAGATCTTCGCCTCCGGCGCCTGGCGCGACGAGACCGCGGCCAAGGCGCGGGCCGCCTTCCGGCGCCGGTTCTGCGAGTACGACGACGGCCGCGCCGCCGAACGGGTCGTACGACGGGTGTTCCTGGGCGAACCGGAGGAGTCGCTGCCACCGGTGGTCCCGCTCGAGGAACGCGTCCCCGCCCCGACCCCCGAGGAGGCCTCGGCATGACCACCCCCGACGTGACGGTGACGGTCATCGTCTACAACGACGCCGCCCGCCTTCCCCGGGCGGTCGCCTCGCTGCGCGCGCAGACGCACGCGAACATCGAGATCATCATCAGCGACGACCACTCCACGGACGACACGCCCGCGGTGGCGCGCCGGCTGGAGTCGGAGGACTCCCGCATCCGCTATCTCCGCCTGCCGGAGAACAGCGGCGGCTGCAGCGCCCCGCGCAACCGGGCCGTCGACATCGCCCGCGCCCCGTATCTGATGTTCCTCGACAGCGACGACGAACTCCCGCCCCGCGCGGTCGAGTTGCTGCTCGCCGCGCACCGCGAGCGCGAGGTCGACTTCACCATGGGCGCGGTGCGCCGGGTCCGCGTGGACAGCGGCCGCCGTACGACGTGGATGCCGCACCTGGTCGCCGAGCGCCGCACCGTGGAGGGCATCGAGGCGGACCCGCGCCTGCTCTTCGAGCACCTCTCCACCAGCAAGATGTACGCCCGCTCCTTCCTGGACCGCCACCAGCTGCGTTTCCCGGAGGGCATCCACTACGAGGACCAGCTGTTCTCGGCGCAGGCGTACTGCCTGGCGAAGGCGTTCACGATCATCCCGGACCCGGTGTACGTCTGGTACATCGACCCGTTCGCGGCGGCCGCCTCGGCGTCCATCTCCAACCAGCGGCACAAGGTCGCCAACGTCCGCGACCGCGTCCACGTCCAGCGCCTGATCGACGACTTCCTGGTCGAGAGCGGGCACGCGGGGCTGCGGGAGGACAAGGACTACAAGTTCCTCAAGCACGACTTCCGGATGTACGCGGGCGACCTGCCCTACCGGGACGAGGAGTGGCTCCAGGCCTTCGCGGACATCATGAACCCGTACCTGGAGACGCTGTCCGACGGCGCGTACACCCGTCTGCCCCGCCAGGAGCGGGTCGTCCTGGAACTGCTGCGGCAGGGCCGGCTGGAGCAGACCAGGCTCGCGGCCCGCGGACTCGGACACGAGGTCGCTCCGCGCCAGGTCACCTCCGACGCGTCCGGCGTCCCGTACTGGGGCGACAGCGTGCCCTCGACCGACCGCGCCCGCCGTGAACTGGCCGTGTCCGACCTCGAGCTGGACACGCGTCCGTTCCCGAGCGCGCTGTTCCGGCACGAGATCACGGAGCTGACGCCGGGGCCGGGGGCGTCCCTCACCCTCGCCGTCCGCACCTACGACCCCGGCCTGCGCCTCCCGGTGGGCCCGCAGCGCGCCGGCCTGATCCTCTCCCCCGGCAACCGCCGCATGACGGTCCCCTTCCGGCTGGACCCGGTCAGCCCCGGCGTCTTCGAGGGCACGGTCCGCCTGGACCTCGCCGAGGCCCCGCTGCCCCTCCAGGGCTTCGCGGGCGTACGGCACCCCCTGGTCCGGCTCCAGCAGCAGGGCCTGTCCAACTCCGGCCTGCTGCTGGCCCCGCTGACCTTCCCGGTCCTCACGGCCCGCATCGAGTACCGCTCCGGCGCGGCCCCGCACGAGCTGACCATCGAGCCCGAGGGCCGCAACCCCGGCCGCCTGCAGCTCCGCTGGCGCCCGGTGGGAGTCACCGCCCACGTGATCCGCCCGGTCGTCCAGAAGGTCGCCCGCCCCCGCGTCCGCAAGGCGGCGAAGCTGCTGTCGAGCGTGCTGAGGTAGTAAGGGCCGGTTCCGAAGCGCCGTCGGGCTGAGGGCGCGTAGGCGACTGCGGGGCCGTCGTGGCTGGTCGCGCCCACGCGGCGGAGCCGCATATCGACGCAGCCCCGCGCCCCTTCGGGGCGCTCGTAGCCGCGGGCAGTCGTGCCGCTGGGGCAGCGCCCCACCCGCAGCTCAGCGCACCACTCGGTACAGGACCTGGGAGGCCGGGCCGACGGTCACCTCGCGGAGTCCCGGTCCCGCCAGGCTCCTCGGCCCCACGACCCACTTCACGTCGTACGCCCGCAGAATCCCCGCCCGCGCGGAAGCCGACGTCCCCGCCGCGAAGTACCGCTCCACCGCCGCCTCCCGACGCCCCGCGTCCCGAAGGAACACATCGGGATACCCCGGCGCCACGGTGTACGCCCCGTACGCCGGAATCTGCCGCGCCGGGAACTCCCGGGCCATCACCACGTCCCCGTACTTCACCCACGGCGTGATCCAGTGGTACCCCACCCACGGCGTCCGGTACTTCGCGGCGACGGCGGACGGCAGCGCGCCCCGCCCCGTCACATACCCGAGCGTGCCGACCTGCGTCCACGCCCCGACGAGCAGCGCGGCGCCCAGCACGCACGCCCAGCCCGCCCGCACGGCCCGCCGCCCCGCCGACACGGCCTCCAGAGCGGCGGCGAGCTGCGCCGGAATCAGCGCGGCGGGCAGGGCACGCCCCCAGGAGTAGTGGCCGCTCAGCCCGCCCGCGGCGAACACCAGCACACCCAGCAGGAAGAACAGCGCCAGCGGGTCCCAGCGGTCGCGGCGCAGCCGGACCACCAGCGCCGCCACCCCGAGCAGCACCAGGCCGAACCGCGCGGCCAGATGCTCGTACAGCGGCTTGTGGATGGCCTCCAGGTCCGCCCCGGCGGAGAAGAGGGAGAAGAAGTCGTAGTACGGCCACAGCCACAGCAGGAGCAGGCCCAGGGCGAGCGCGGCGGCCAGCCGCAGCAGCACGGCCCGCGCCGGCCGTGCCGCGATCACCATGGCGAGTGCCCCCAGAGAGGCCACTACGCCCGTGAACTGGTGGCACAGCAGGATCAGCGCCCACAGGACCCCGAGCCACAGCCACCGCCCCCACGGCGCCTCCTCCCGTGCCGCGCGCGTGAGCCAGGCCCAGAAGTGGAAGGTGAGGCCGAGCGCGAACACGCTGGGGTACGACACCGTCAGCGCGAGGGAGTTCAGGCCCAGGAAGCCGGACCAGTTGAACAGCAGCGTGCCCCACAGGAAGACCAGGCCGAGCAGGGCCAGGGCGGGGGCCGCGCGGTGCGCGGAGAGGGTGCGGGCGTACCGCCACACGCCGGTGACCAGCAGGCTCAGCCCGGTCAGCGCGGCGAGCCGCAGCACGACGAACACCGACAGGCCGGTCAGCTTGGCGACCACGCCCAGGACCAGCATCCACGGCGAGTAGTAGGGGCTCGGCGTGTCGGCGTCGACCAGCGGGTTGCCGGGGTGGGCCAGGTGGTGGCTCAGGCGCTGGACGGTGGCCGCGTGCATGCCGAGGTCGCCCGCCCAGGGCAGGCGGACGATCACCAGGAGCAGAAGGACGACGACGAGCGCGGCGGCCGCCTGCGGCAGCGCCCGGCCGGCGCGCGCCGCGGCCGTCGGCGGTTCGGTGCGGCTCACCGGCTCGGTCTCAGACGGTGCGGTGTACATCCTGCCGGAACACCCAGGTGCGGTAGACGAGGAAACGGAACGCGGAGGCGAGCACGATCGACAGTGCCTTCGCCCCATTGGATTCGAGCATGCTGTGCAGGCCGAGGCCGTGGTAACCGACCCAGAACAGACCGATTTCCATCACGACACCGAGGCCGCTGAACACGAAGAACAGGATGATCTGGCCGCGGGTGCGCGAGGCCCGGTCGCGATAGGCGAAATAGCGGAACCCCAGGTAATTGGTCGCCATCGCGATACAGCTGGCCAGCACGGTGGCGGTCATCGCCTGCCAACCCAGGCCGTGCAGCAGCAGGTTGAAGATCAGGAAATTGACGAGGACGCCGCTGCCGCCGACGATCCCGAATTTCACGACTTCCAGCACGACCCGCGTGGCGGGCCGCCGGGCCGGAGCCGGCGCGGGAGGTGCTGCCGGGCGCGTCTCGGTGAGTTGAACAGTCACAGCGCAGACCCTATCCGACACCTATCGATGAGCAGGAAACGGTAAATTCGCCGGTCTTTTTTGGCTAATCCTCGGCAAGAAAGGGAACGCCCCGGGCCGATGCGACGTCGGCCCGGGGCGCTCTGACCGCCGTACGGCTACGAATGCGTGCGCAGCAGCGTCCGCATCGTCCGCATCGCCACCGACAGGTTGGCGAGGTCGAAGGTCTCCGAACTGCGGATCTCCTCCAGGGTGGTGCGCGCCCGGCTGAGGATGGGCGCGTTCTTCTGCTCCCACGCCTTGAAGCGCTGCTCCGGCGTGGAGGTGCCGTTGCCGACCGCGAGGACGTCCGCGGTGAGCGCCGCGTGCGCCGCGTACAGGTCCTCGCGGATGGAGGCGCGGGCCATGGACTGCCAGCGGTCGTTGCGGGGCAGCTCGATGATGCGGTCCATGAGCTGGGTGATGCTGAGCCGGTCGGCGAGGTCGTAGTACACCTCGGCGACGTCCAGCGGGTCCTTGCCCATGCGGTCGGCCACCGACACGATGTCGAGCGCCGGGAAGGCGGAGGAGAACCCGGCCACGCGCGTGGCCACTTCGTCCGGGACGCCGGCCGCGGACAGCTCGTCGTACACCTGCTGGTACCACTCCAGGTCCGCGCCCCTGAGCAGCTTGGGCAGCTCCTGCCAGACCCGCTCGACCCGCTCGGCGAAGAACTCGACCGTCTCGGCGAGCTGCAGCGGCTGCGGCCGGTTGTTGAGCAGCCAGCGCGTGCCGCGCTCGACGAGCCGGCGCGAGTGCAGCCGGATCCGGGTCTGCACGGCCGCGTCGACCTTGTTGTCCAGCTCCTCCACCGCGTCCCACACCGGTGCCGAGCGGAAGATCGCGCGGGCCGCGGTCTGCGCCCGGACGATCTCCTCCAGGGAGGCGCCGGTCTCCTCGCGCAGGCGGTGCAGATAGGTCGTACCACCCGTGTTGACCGTGTCGTTGACCAACACGGTCGTGGTGATCTCGCGGCGCAGCGGGTGCTTGTCGATGGCCTCGGCGAACTTCTCGCGCAGGGCCGTCGGGAAGTAGGCGTGCAGCAGGCCGCGCAGGTACGGGTCGTCGGGGAGCGTGGTGTGCAGCAGCTCCTCGGCGACCGTGATCTTCGTGTACGCCAGGACGACGGCGGTCTCCGGGCTGGTCAGCCCCTGCCCCTGGGCGAGGCGCTCGCGGATCTGGCGGTCGGTCGGCAGGAACTCCAGCGCCCGGTCCAGGTGGCCCTCGCGCACCAGGTGGCGGATGAACCGCTGCTGGGCGTGGAGCATGTCCTTGGCCTGGGACAGGGCGTTGGCGATCGCGGTGTTCTGCGCGTAGTTGTTGCGCAGGACCAGCGCGCCGACCTCGTCGGTCATCTCGGCGAGCAGTTTGTTGCGCTGTTTGACGGTCATGTCGCCGTCCGCGACCAGGCCGTTGAGCAGGATCTTGATGTTCACCTCGTGGTCGGAGGTGTCCACGCCGGCGCTGTTGTCGATCGCATCGGTGTTGATCTTGCCGCCGTTCATGGCGAACTCGATCCGGCCGAGCTGGGTCAGGCCCAGGTTGCCGCCCTCGCCGACGACCTTGACCCGCAGGTCGCTGCCGTCGACGCGGATCGCGTCGTTGGCCTTGTCGCCGACGTCCGCGTGCGACTCGGCCGACGACTTCACGTACGTGCCGATGCCGCCGTTCCACAGCAGGTCCACCGGCGCCTTGAGGATGGCCTTCATCAGGTCGGCCGGGGTCATCTTGGTGACCTTCTCCTCGATGCCGAGGGCCTCGCGGATGTGGGCGTTGACCGGGATCGACTTGGCGCTGCGCGGGAAGATCCCGCCGCCCGCCGACAGCAGCTCGGTGTTGTAGTCGGCCCAGCTGGAGCGGGACAGCTCGAACAGCCGGCGGCGCTCGGCGTAGGAGGTGGCCGCGTCCGGGTTCGGGTCGATGAAGATGTGCCGGTGGTCGAAGGCGGCGACCAGGCGGATGTGCTCCGAGAGCAGCATGCCGTTGCCGAACACGTCACCGGACATGTCACCGATGCCGACGACCGTGAAGTCCTCGGTCTGCGTGTCCACGCCCAGCTCGCGGAAGTGCCGCTTCACGGACTCCCACGCGCCGCGCGCGGTGATGCCCATGCCCTTGTGGTCGTAGCCCGCCGAGCCGCCGGAGGCGAAGGCGTCGCCGAGCCAGAAGTTGTACTTCTCCGCGACCCCGTTGGCGATGTCGGAGAAGGTGGCGGTGCCCTTGTCGGCGGCGACCACCAGGTAGGTGTCGTCGCCGTCGTGCCGGACGACGTCCTGCGGGGGCACGACCTCGCCGGCGACCATGTTGTCGGTGATGTCGAGCAGGCCCGAGATGAACATCTTGTAGCTGGCGATGCCCTCGGCCATCCAGGCGTCCCGGTCCACGCTCGGGTCGGGCAGCTGCTTGGCGACGAAGCCGCCCTTGGCGCCGACCGGCACGATGACGGTGTTCTTCACCATCTGCGCCTTGACCAGGCCGAGGATCTCGGTGCGGAAGTCCTCACGGCGGTCGGACCAGCGCAGGCCGCCGCGCGCGACCTTGCCGAAGCGCAGGTGCACGCCCTCGACGCGCGGCGAGTACACCCAGATCTCGTACGCCGGGCGGGGCGCCGGCAGGTCCGGGATGGCCTGCGGGTCGAACTTCATGGAGACGTAGTCGTGCGGCTTGCCGCCCTGCGCCTCCTGGAAGAAGTTCGTGCGCAGGGTCGCCTTGATGACGGTGAGGAAGGAGCGCAGGATCCTGTCCTCGTCCAGGCTCGCCACCTGGTCCAGGGCCGCGTCGACCTCCTCGAGGAGGGCGTCGATCAGCTCCAGGCCGGCCTTCTGCCGGTCCGGGGACATCCGGGCCTCGAACAGGGAGACGAGGAGCCGGGTGGTGTGGACGTTGTTGCGGAGGGTGTCCTCCATGTAGTCCTGCGAGAAGGTCGAACCGGCCTGCCGCAGGTACTTGGCGTAGGCGCGCAGCACCATGGCCTGCCGCCAGGTCAGCCCGGCGCTCAGCACCAGCGCGTTGAAGCCGTCGTTCTCCGCCTTGCCGGTCCAGGTGGCGGCGAAGGCCTCCTGGAAGCGCTCGCGGGCGTCGTCACCGAGATCCCCGCCCGCGCTCGTCGCCTTGGGCATGCGCAGGCCGAAGTCGTAGATCCAGGCCGTGGTGCGGTCCGCGCAGCGCAGCTCGTACGGCCGCTCGTCGGTGACCTCGACGCCGAGGCGGCTGAGCACCGGCAGCACCTTGGACAGGGAGACGGTGCCGCCCTTCTGGTAGATCTTGAACCGGCGCTCCTCCGGTCCGGCGCCCACCGGCTCGTACAGGCTCAGGCTGAAGGTCTTGTCCTCGCTGAGCTGCTCCAGGTGGACGAGGTCGGCCACCGCGGCGCGCGGGGTGTGGTCGGCCTTGTAGCCCTCGGGGAAGGCGTTGTTGTAGCGGCGCAGCACCTCGGCCGCGCGCTCCTCGCCGCACTCGGCGGTCAGCGCCTCGGCGAACGCGTCGGCCCAGGACCGGGCGGCCTCGACCAGGCGGGCCTCGATGCGCTCCTTGTCGGCGTCCGACAGCTGGGGCAGCTCGGTGCCCGGCGGGACGCGGACGACGAAGTGCAGCCGGGAGAGGATCGACTCGGTGTTCCAGGCGGTGAAGTCGACGCTGACGCCGCCCAGCTCCTCCTTGAGGATGTCGATGATCCTCAGCCGGACCCCGGTGGTGTAGCGGTCCCGCGGCAGGTAGACGAGGGCCGAGTAGTAGCGGCCGTACTCGTCCTGGCGCAGGTAGAGCCGGAGCCGGCGCCGCTCCTGCAGGTAGAGAACGCTCGTGACGATGGACTGCAGTTCGGCGGCGGGTGTCTGGAACAGCTCGTCGCGCGGGTAGGTCTCCAGGATCTGCAGCAGGTCGCGGCCGTCGTGGCTGTTGGGCGAGAACCCGGCGCGCTCCAGCACCTCGTCGACCTTGCGGCGGATGACCGGGACGCGGCGCACCGACTCGGTGTAGGCGGCGGAGGAGAACAGGCCCAGGAAGCGGCGCTCGCCGACGACGTTGCCGTCCGCGTCGAACTTCTTGACGCCGATGTAGTCCAGGTACGACGGCCGGTGCACGGTGGCGCGGCTGTTGGCCTTGGTCAGCACGAGCAGCCGGTGCTCGCGGGCCTTGGCGCGGGCGTCGGCCGGCAGCCGCTCGAAGGAGGGGCTGACCGGGTGCTTCTCGTCCTCGGCGTGGTGCGGGTCCGAGCGCAGTATGCCCAGGCCGGTGCCGGGGACGGCGGCGAGCGTGTCGTCCTCGCGCAGCTGGTACTCGCGGAAGCCGAGGAAGGTGAAGTGGTCGTCGGCCAGCCAGCGCAGCAGCTCGCGGGCCTCCGCGGCCTCGGCCGCGGGCAGGTCGCCGGGAAGGGGCTCGCTCTGCAGGCCGTCGGCGATCCGGGTCGCCGCGTCCCGCATCTTCTCCCAGTCCTCGACGGCCTCGCGGACGTCGTTGAGCACGCGCAGCAGGTCGGCGGTGATCTGCTTCAGGTCGGCGCGGTCGGTCTCCCGGTCGATCTCGACATGGATCCAGGACTCGAAGTGCGCGTCGTGCGGCAGGTCGCCGCTCGGCGGGGTGGGCAGGACCTCGATCAGCTTGCCGGTCAGGTCGCGCCGGACGACGAACTGGGGGTGGATGACCACGTGGATGCCGCGCCCGCGCCGGGTCAGCTCATTGGTGACCGAGTCGACGAGGAAGGGCATGTCGTCGGTGACGACCTCCACGACCGAGTGGCTGCAGGTCCAGCCGTTCTCCTCCACGGTCGGGGTGTGGACCCGCACGTTCGCCGTGCCCTGGGGGCGGTTCTCGGCGAGACGGTAGTGCGAGACCGCGGCGCCGAAGACGTCGACCGGGTCGCGGTCGGTGAGGTCTTCCGGGGCGGTGTGCAGGTAGTAGCGCTGGAGGAACGCGAGCACGGACTCGCTGTCCGGGGTGTCCGGGGAGCCCTCGCCCGCGGTCCCGGTCGGTAGGTGCCCCCCGACCGGGCTGTTCTCAGCTACCCGGGCAGCCCTCTCGAGCAGCTCGGCCTTGGCTTCGTCCAGCTTGGTCTGCATTGTCCTCTGACTCCTGTCGCGCGCCGTTGCGTGACGTAGAAGGAAGTACGGTCTCTTTCCCTCCGGCGCGACGCCACGGCCCGGGGTCTCCGGTCCGCATCGACGCTATGCCGCGAGGTGAGATGAGCGGGGGGATTTCAGCCATTCTCGATACGCCCGTCGGGTGTGACGCTGCTCTCTGCGCCGCCGTATCCAGGGGTGTCCTCGGCGTCCCGGGGGCTGCCACGGCCCCGTCCCGCCCGCGAAGACCAGCGACCGCCGCCCGGTCACGGAGGTGCTCCGTGCAACCCGGGCGCAGGGCAGGGGCAGCGTCGCCCCCGCGAGATATCGCGCTGATCACGCCACAAGGCTATCGCTCCTTACGGGGGGCCCGTCATGAGCCGTATGTGTACAAAACCGAGGGGTCAAGTTTGACGTTCTGCACAGGGGTGGGGTGGGCCGCGATGACGTATCCGGAGGGTGGTGACGCGTGCGTGTTTCCCGGTCGCGCCGCACGGACCCCGACCGCACTCTGAGAGCAGGACGTGGGCCGGAACGGCGACGGCCCCCTTGGCAAGCATGCCCGGTGTTGGCACGTTGCCAGTGACAGCGAGTCCCGCACAGGAGCACACGGAGCACACGGAGCACACAGAGCGTGCGGACAGCGCGCAGGCCGTGCGCACCGGCAGTACAGGAGCACCGGAGCACCCGGAGGAGCCGACATGCCCACGAAGATCCTGATCGTCACCGGCGACGCGGCGGAGTCCCTGGAAGTCCTCTACCCCTACCAGCGCCTTCGCGAGGAGGGCTACGAGGTCCACATCGCGGCCCCGTCGCGCAAGACCCTCCGCTTCGTCGTCCACGACTTCGAACCCGGTTACGACACCTACACCGAGAAGCCCGGCTACACCTGGCCCGCCGATCTCGCCTTCGCCGACGTGGACCCCGGCGAGTATGCGGCCCTCGTCATCCCCGGAGGCCGGGCCCCGGAGTACCTGCGCAACGACCCCGAACTCCGCAAGATCCTCAAGGCGTTCTTCGACTCCGACCGGCCGGTCGCCCAGATCTGCCACGGCCCCCTGCTCACCGCGGCGATCGACAGCCTGCGCGGCCGCCGGGTCACGGCGTACCCCGCGCTGGAGCCGGACATGCAGGCGGCCGGAGCGAGCTTCCAGGACACCGAAGCGGTGGTCGACGGCACCCTCGTCTCCTCCCGGGCCTGGCCCGACCACCCGACCTGGATGCGCGAGTTCCTGAAGGTGCTGCGCTCCAAGGCGCCGGCGAGCTGACCAGGGCGCCGGTGAGCTGAGACCGGGCGGCGGGGGCGGGGTCGGTTACGCCGCTATTCGCTGGGCTTCCTCCACCGCCTCCGCCAGCGTGTCCACCACCGGGACCCCCGCCTGCTCGAGGCTGGCCCGGCTGTGCGACCCGCCGGTGTACAGCACGGCTCGCGCTCCCACCTCCCGCGCCGCGATGGCGTCGTCCGCCGCGTCCCCGATCACGACGGTCCGCGCAGGCTCGACGGCCCCGGTCAGCGCCTGAAGATGCCGGACCATGTGCGCGGCCTTGCTGCCCCCGGACGGCCCCGTGCGCCCGTCGACCCGCAGGAAGTGCGCCTCTATGCCGAACCCCCGCACGAGCGGCACCAGTTCCTCGTGCACGTACATGCTCAGCAGCGACTGGCTGCCCCCCGCCGACCGCCACCCCGAGAGCAGCTCCTCCGCCCCCTCGGTCAGGCGGCACCGCGCCCGGTGCTCGGCGTAGTACCGGTGGAAGACGTCGTCCATCAGCTCCCACTCGGCGTCGGTCGGCAGCCGCCCGAGCAGCCGCTCGTAGAACTTCGGCACCGGCACGCAGTACAGCGCCCGGTACTGCTCCAGCGTGATCGGCGCCAGCCCCAGCTCGGCGAAGGCCGCGTTCGTCGCCCCGATGATCGCGTCATTGTCGTGGAACAGCGTGCCGTTCCAGTCCCAGACGATGTGCGCGCTTGCCTGCATCCCCATGTCAAAAACCGTACCCGCCCCCACTGACAACGGCGCCGGCCGAGCACCCGGGCAGGGCTCGCTTCCGCGGGGCGCGAGGCCGGGTCAGGCCAGTCCGACCAGGTTGGGGATCTCCTGCGTGGCGTACCACAGCAGCTCGTGGTCGTCCGCGCCGTCCACGACGAACTGCGCGTCGTCGTCCCCGCCGTCGGCGGCCTGGAGCGCCTCGGCCGCCGCGGCCACGTCCTGCTCCGCGTCATCGGCGTCGACGTGCACCGCGGCCGCCTTGGCGAGCGGCACGGTCGCCGTCACGGTCACCTCGCCGAGCGCGGCCGGGTCGAGCGCGCGGTCCGGGTCCACGCGCACGGCGCCGTCGGCCACGTCCACGGCGACCACGACCCGGCGCCTTACCGCACCCGGATCCGCCGCCAGCAGCCGCAGCGAGGCCAGCGCGGCCCGGCTGAGCGCCGCGTACTCCAGTTCCTCGATGTCCTCGGAGAGGTACCACTCGCGCAACCCGGGGGTGACGGCATACCCGGTGAACGGTCCGGCCCCCAGCTCGCCCGTCTTGTGCGCCTCGGCGAGACCGGGGAGGGTCAGGGGGACGTAGACGCGCATGCTGGCCGCTCTTTCCTGCTCAAAAGGCTCCGCTGTGGCCCCGGGAAGGCCGGCTGGCGCGTCTCCCGGAGGGCCTTCAGGATACGTGTGCCCGTCCCCTTTCGGGTCTGTGCCCACACGCCGGGAGGCGTCCACCCCGTGCCCGGCGTTCACCCGGTGCGGCCGCCGCGTCCCGGGGGCCGGCGACCCCGGCGTCCCTCGGATAGGTGAACCGCTCCGGCGCGGCCGCCCCGTGCTCACCGTCCTTGCCACCCCGTTCCGGGCCCCGTACAAGATCCCCACCAGCGAGTTACCGCCCGGTACGTCCGGGCCCGCCGAACGGGGACCCCATGAACAAGGTCATGAGCCGCACCACGCCCGGGGCGACGAGCCGCGCCCCCCGCCCGCGCCACCGCCCGCCGACCCGCCACGACACCCGCCGCCCGGGCGGCGCCCCGCCCCGCAAGCCGCCGGTCAGGAACAAGCGCGAGACGCCACCGCCCGCGCCCGCGGACGCGGGGACGGTCCGCACGGCGCCGCGGGCCGTCCTGCCGCCGCCGCGCCCCACCGACCTGTTCGCCGACCGTCTGCTGGCCGTCCTGAGCGGTCAGCGGCCCGTCCACTGGATGCTCCGGCACACCGCCGGCCGCGCCTACGACGACCTGGCCCGCCTCGCCGAGCGCAGCCCCCTGCGCACACGCGGGACCCGCCCGGTCGTCCATGACATCGGCTACTACGTCGCCGGCGAGGGCACCCTCGAGGTGTTCGCCCGCATCGCCGCCGGCGACCGGCTCCGCGCTCTGGCCTTCCGCCTGGAACGCGGCCGGGACCTCCGCTGGCGCTGCACGGCCGTGGAGACCGGCAGCCGCCCCTAGACCACCGGGGCGGCGCCCGAGCCGCGGCAGGGAGCAGCGACCGGAGAAGGGCCGGGTCCCGAAAGGAACCCGGCCCTTGTCAACGGCCCGTGCGCAGGGGCGTGTTGGTTCTACGACCAGTGCGCGGCGGCGTGTTACTTCTTGCGGCGTCGGCCGCCCTTCGCCTGCCGCCGGCGCTCGGCCCGCGTCAGACCGTCCGCCTCGGAGCGCACCGGCTCCTCGTCCTCGAGGTCGCGCTCCACGATGCCGCCCTCACCGTCCACGGTCGGCGCCGAGAAGTGCAGGTCCCGCCGCTGCGGAACGTCCAGGCCCTTCGCCCGGATCTCCGGCCGCGCCCCGGCCTGCGCCGGAACCGTGTCCTGCACGCCGTCGCCGACCGCCTCCGCGGCCTCGACCGGGACCTCCTCGACCTGCTGCTCGACCTGGACCTCCAGGTTGAACAGATAGCCGACGGACTCCTCCTTGATGCCCTCCATCATCGCGGTGAACATGTCGAAGCCCTCGCGCTGGTACTCGACCAGCGGGTCCTTCTGCGCCATCGCGCGCAGGCCGATGCCCTCCTGGAGGTAGTCCATCTCGTAGAGGTGCTCGCGCCACTTGCGGTCGAGGACCGACAGCACGACCCGGCGCTCCAGCTCACGCATGATCTCGGAGCCGAGCTGGGCCTCGCGGGCCTCGTACTGCTCGTGGATGTCCTCCTTGATGGACTCGGAGATGAACTCGGCGGTCAGACCGGCCCGGTCGCCGGCCGCCTCCTCCAGCTCCTCGATGGTGACCTTCACCGGGTACAGCTGCCGGAAGGCGCCCCACAGCCGGTCCAGGTCCCAGTCCTCGGGGAAGCCCTCGGAGGTCTCCGCGTGGATGTACGCGTCGATGGTGTCGTCCATGAAGTGCTGGATCTGCTCCTGCAGGTCCTCGCCCTCCAGCACGCGGCGCCGCTCGCCGTAGATGACCTCGCGCTGCCGGTTGAGGACCTCGTCGTACTTCAGGACGTTCTTACGGGTCTCGAAGTTCTGCTGCTCGACCTGCGACTGCGCGGACGCGATCGCGCGCGTGACCATCTTGTTCTCGATCGGCACGTCGTCCGGCACGTTGGCCATGGACATCACGCGCTCGACCATCTGGGCCTTGAACAGGCGCATCAGGTCGTCGCCGAGGGAGAGGTAGAAGCGGGACTCGCCGGGGTCGCCCTGACGGCCGGAACGGCCGCGCAGCTGGTTGTCGATACGACGCGACTCGTGCCGCTCGGTGCCGAGGACGTAGAGACCGCCGAGCGCCTCGACCTCCTCCTTCTCGGCCTTGACCGCGGCCTCGGCCCGCTCCAGCGCCGCCGGCAGGGCCGCGGCCCACTCCTCGATGTGCTCCTCGGGGTCGAGGCCGCGCTGGCGCAGCTCCGCCTCGGCGAGGTCCTCGGGGTTGCCGCCGAGCTTGATGTCCGTACCACGGCCGGCCATGTTGGTGGCCACGGTCACCGCGCCCTTGCGGCCGGCCTGGGCGACGATCTGCGCCTCGCGGTCGTGCTGCTTGGCGTTGAGCACCTCGTGCTGGATGCCGCGCTTGCTGAGCTGCTGCGAGAGGTACTCCGACTTCTCGACGGAGGTCGTGCCGACGAGGATCGGCTGGCCCTTCTCGTGCTTCTCCGCGATGTCGTCGACGACCGCCTCGAACTTGGCGACCTCGGTGCGGTAGATCAGGTCCGACTGGTCCTTGCGGATCATCGGCTTGTTGGTCGGGATCGGGACCACGCCGAGCTTGTAGATCTGGTGGAACTCGGCGGCCTCGGTCATCGCCGTACCGGTCATGCCGGAGAGCTTCTCGTAGAGGCGGAAGAAGTTCTGCAGGGTGATCGTGGCGAGCGTCTGGTTCTCGTCCTTGATGTCCACCCCTTCCTTCGCCTCGATCGCCTGGTGCATGCCCTCGTTGTAGCGGCGGCCGGCGAGGATTCGGCCGGTGTGCTCGTCGACGATCATGACCTCGCCGTCGATGACGACGTAGTCCTTGTCGCGCTTGAACAGCTCCTTGGCCTTGATGGCGTTGTTCAGGTAGCCCACGAGCGGGGTGTTCACCGACTCGTAGAGGTTGTCGATGCCCAGCCAGTCCTCGACCTTGCTGACACCGGGCTCGTGGATGGCGACCGTGCGCTTCTTCTCGTCGACGTCGTAGTCGCCGGTCTCCTCGATGCCCTTGAGCGGGTTGCCGGCCTCGCCGCGCTTGAGGCGGGTGACCAGCTTGGCGAAGTCGCCGTACCACTTCGTGGCCTGGTCGGCCGGACCGGAGATGATCAGCGGCGTACGGGCCTCGTCGATGAGGATGGAGTCGACCTCGTCGACGATCGCGAAGTTGTGGCCGCGCTGCACCAGCTCGTCCTTCGACCACGCCATGTTGTCGCGCAGGTAGTCGAAGCCGAACTCGTTGTTCGTGCCGTAGGTGATGTCGCAGTTGTACTGCTCGCGGCGCTGCGCCGGGGTCATGCTGGCGAGGATGACGCCCACGTCCAGGCCCAGGAACTTGTGGACGCGGCCCATCATCTCGGAGTCGCGCTCGGCCAGGTAGTCGTTGACCGTGACGATGTGGACGCCGTCGCCGGACAGGGCGTTCAGATACGCGGGCAGGGTGCCGACGAGGGTCTTGCCCTCACCGGTCTTCATCTCGGCCACGTAGCCGAGGTGGAGGGCGGCGCCGCCCATCAGCTGCACGTCGTAGTGCCGCTGCCCGAGCACGCGCTTGGCGGCCTCGCGGACGGTGGCGAACGCCTCGGGGAGCAGGTCGTCCAGGCTCTCACCATCGGCGTACCGCTGCTTGTACTCGTCGGTGAGGGCCCGCAGCTCGGCGTCGGAGAGGTTCACGAAGTCCTCTTCGATGGAGTTGACCTGGTCCGCGATGCGGTGCAGCTTGCGCAGGATCTTGCCTTCGCCTGCACGCATGATCTTCGAGAGGACGGACACGGGGGTTTGTCTCCTTGCCGGTCGGGCCTGGGACGGTCGGTTTCCATTTGACGTACTGAGCAACGGCCATCGTATGCGAGGACCCGGCTGGGCCGGGAGGCCCGGCGGGCCGACGGCTGTCTCATCCGGGACAACGCACGGGCCGCGCGGATAGTGCCGCGTCCCGGCGAGGTCTTGCGCGAATCGTGATCACGCGATCACGGACAGCGAAAAACGATGGCCCGACCGGGGGAACTCCAGCACAATCGGCCGATGGAACCCGTCACACTGACCACGGACCGACTGCTCCTGCGCACGGTCGGCCCGCACGACACCCAGGCGGTGTACGACGCCGTGCAGGACCCCGACATCCAGCGCTGGACCACCGTGCCGTCGCCGTATCTGCCCGAGCACGCGAGCGGCTTCACCGAGCAGATGGTTCCCGACGGCTGGGTGGAGGGCTCGATGTTCACCTTCGGCGTGTTCGTCCACGGCGGGGAACTCGCCGGCATGCTCGGTCTCACCATGCGTTCGCTCGGCGTGGCGGAGATCGGCTTCTGGGCGGCCAAGGAGCACCGCGGCCGCGGTTACGTCACCGAGGCCACGCTCGCCGCCTGCCGGTGGATCTTCACCGAGGTCGGCGTCGACCGGGTCGAATGGCGCGCCGAGGTAGGCAACCACGCCTCCCGCGCGGTGGCCGAACGCGCGGGTTTCACCATGGAGGGCACGCTGCGCTCCGCGATCAACAACAAGGGGGTGCGCCGGGACTGCTGGGTCGGCTCCCTGCTCCCCTCGGACCTGGGTCTGCCCTCCACGGCGCCGTACCTGCCCGCACGCGTCCGGTGAAACCGCAGGTCACGTAGGACTGTCAGTGGCACCCTCTATCGTCCGGGGCATGACGACCCTTCCGCGCCCGACCACCACGCTCACCGCGGACGACGCCCGCCGCATCGCCCTGCGGGCCCAGGGACTCCTCGGCGCGCCCGACCGGCGGGCCGGCGTCCGCGGGGTGCTGCGCCGCCTCGGCGCGGTCCAGCTCGACACGATCTCGGTCCTCGCCCGCTCCCATGAACTCGTGCCGTACGCCCGGCTGGGCGCGGTCGGCCGCAAGGCGGTCGAGGCGGCGTACTGGAAGGACACGCACGCCTTCGAGTACTGGTCGCACGCGGCGTGCGTACTGCCCATCGAGGAGTGGCCGTACTTCGCCTTCCGCCGCCGCGCCTACCGCGACCGCCCGCACTGGAACCACGAGCTGCCCGAGGGTGTCTACGACCAGGTCATCAAGCAGCTGCGCGCGGAAGGCCCGCTGACGTCCACGGAGCTGGGCGGCGCGAAGAAGACGAGCGACTGGTGGGACTGGTCCGGCACCAAGGTCGCGGTGGAGCGCGCGCTGATGTACGGCGAGGTGGTGTGCGTCGAGCGGCGCGGCTGGAAGCGGGTGTACGACCTCGCCGAGCGCGCCGTCCCGGACGCGCTGCTGCACGACGAGCTGGACGACGCCGAGTGCCTGCGCCGCCTGGTCCGGCAGGCCGGCGAGTCCCTGGGGGTGGGCACGCGCGCGGACATCGCCGACTATCACCGCCTCAAGGCCGAGCAGGTCGACGCGGTGATCGCCGACTCGGGCCTGGTGCCGGTGGAGGTCGAGGGCTGGGGCAGGCCGGCCTGGGCCGACCCGGCGGCGCTGGCGACACCGCCGCGCGGCCGGCACCGGACCACGCTGCTGTCGCCGTTCGACTCCCTGATCTGGGAGCGGGCGCGCACGGAGCGGATCTTCGGCTTCACCCACCGGCTGGAGGCGTACGTGCCCCGGCAGAAGCGGGTGCACGGCTACTTCGCGATGCCGGTGCTCGCGGGCGGCCGGCTGGTCGGGCGGGTCGACCCGGCGCGCGAGGGGCGCACGCTGGTGGCCCGGCAGGTCACCGTGGACGACGCGAAGGCGGTCCCGGCGGTCGCCCAGGCCCTGATCGAGGCGGCGGCCTGGGTGAACTGCACGGACGTCCGGGTGGAGCGGGTGGACGCCCCGGCCCTGCGCGAGCCTCTGGCGCGGGAGCTGGCCCGCGCCCTCGCCTAGGGCGGGTGCGGCCGCTAGCGGATCTCGAGGATCTTCTCCCGCATCGCGTAGACCACGGCCTCCATCCTGGAGTGCAGCTGGAGCTTCTCCAGGATGTTGCGGACGTGGTTCTTCACCGTGTTCTCGGAGATGAACAGCTCCTTGGCGATGTCCCGGTTGTTCATCCCGGTGGCCACCAGCTTGAGCACCTCCAGCTCCCGGTCGGTCAGCCGCGGCGCGGGTACCAGGCGGCGCTCGTCGGTCCGCTGGATCATCGACTTGAACTCGGTGAGGAGCTTGGACGCCATGGACGGGCTGATCTGCGACTGCCCGTCGGCCACGGCCCGGATGGCGGTCGCCACCTCGTCCGTGGAGATCTCCTTGAGCAGGTATCCGGTCGCGCCCGCCTTGATCGCGTCGTAGAGGTCGGCCTCCTCGTCGCTGATCGTCAGCATGATGATCTTGGCGCTGGGGGCGACCTCCTTGATGGAGGTGCAGGCCTCGATGCCGCCGCGCTTGGGCATGCGTACGTCCATCAGCACGATGTCGGGCAGCAGATCGGCGGCCTTGTCCACGGCCTCGGCGCCGTCGCCGGCCTCGCCGACGACCTGGATGTCCTCCTCGGCCGCGAGCACGATCTCCAGGCCGCGCCGGAAGAGGGCGTGGTCGTCCACGACCAGGACTCTGATCGGCTCCGCGCGTGCGGAGCCCGCGTCAGGGCCCGTGCCGATGACACCGTCGTCGTCATCCTCGTCCCGCATCGGTCCGAAGGTGTCCGCCATCGTTCCTCCCCCTGAGGCTGTGGCCTGTGGTCCTGTGCCATCGCCAACCCAAGGCAGCGGCCCACCGATTGGGCCGGTCCGGCCATGATTTCATGCCCGGGCGACACCGAGGTGACGGGCGAGGCGTGAACTGGTCGCACACAGGTGCCCCTGGGGGCGCACACGCGCTTCCAGGGGCACCGGCTCGCGTGGGGCCGGGTCGGTCAGCCGCCCAGCGTGCCACCTGCGGCAGGGGGCTCGGCCTCAGCGACCATCGGGTCCGTGCTGAGGCGGATGACGCCGTAGTCGTACGCGTGGCGGCGGTAGACGACGCTCGGTTCCTTCGTCTCCGCGTCGACGAACAAGTAGAAGTCGTGGCCGACCAGTTCCATCTCGTAGAGCGCCTGGTCGAGGCTCATCGGGGCGGCGACATGCGTCTTCTCGCGGACGACGAGGGGGCCTTCGCCCTTGACCTCCAGCGAACCGATCTTCTTCGTCGGCACGCCGTCCGTCTCTTCCTCCTCGACGGGGAGGCCGTTGCCGTTCAGCGTCGCCGCGCCCGGTACGTGGTCGGCGACCTCGGCCGCCGAGATCCGGCGTGCGCCTCGGCGGGAGAAACGCTTGTCGTGCTGCTTGCGCAGCCGGGCGTCCAGCTTCTCCGCCGCCAGGTCGAGTGCCGCGTACGGGTCGCTTGCCGCTGCCTCCGCCCGGATCACCGGACCGCGGGAGCGGAGCGTGATCTCCACTCGGTCACAGCGGTCGGCCTGTCGGGGGTTGGGCTCCTTGGACACCTCGACGTCGAGGCTGATCACCTTGGCATCGAGCCTCTGGATCTTCTCCAGCTTCAGCTTCTCGGCCACGTGCTTGCGGAACCGCTCGGGCACCTCGGTCTTGCGGCCCTTGACGACGATGTCCACGCAGAACTCCGTTCCCGGATCGCTCCGCTCGGTCGGCGGAGCATCTCCCTTTCGCACCAGGTCCGGTGAGCACCGGACCTCGGACTCGGTGACTTCCACCTCCTCCTCCCCCGTGGGCGAGATCTCCACCCCACCGGCACGGGTGATTGCCCAAAACCCGTGGCACGGCATTCGGATATGAGAGGTGTGGCCTGCGCCTTTCCTCACAACCGAACATATCTCGCCCGGACGGATGTCGTCACCCTCTACTCCGGCGTACCCCCGTTCAGGTGAAATTCCCCTCTCGCTACCTGCAACGATGCAGGTCGACGGTCAGTTCCGGTTCATTTCGAAAGAATCCCGCGGAGCGGCGATCACAGCCGCACGGAGGGCATGCCGGTCGGTGTTCCCGGCCGCCTTTTCGGGTGCACCGTGCACCCAGTTCCGGCTCTCCCCTCGCGCTCCGGTCCGTCGTTCATCCCTTCCTTCCCGAGTTACGGCTCCGTACACGACTGTTCTCACTCCAGTTCGCTCCTGCGTCGCCTCCCGGACGGCCCGCGCCGCCTCCGCGAGGCTGGCGCCGGTCGTGATCAGGTCGTCCACGAGCACGACCTGTCCCGTGCCGAGCAGCCGGCCGCCGCCCGCCGTCACCTCCAGCGCGCCCGCGAGGTTGGCGAGGCGCCGCCGCGCGTCCAGCCCGGCCTGGTCCGCCACCGGCCGCCGCTGGCGCAGCACGGCCGCCACCCTGGCCGGCGTGCCGGTGCGCCGCAGCTCGCCGGCCGCCGCGAGCGCCATCCGCCGCACCGGATCGTGCCCACGCGCCCGCACCGCCCACCGGGCGGACGGCACGGGGACGAGCAGCACGGTCCCGACGCCTCCGGCGCCGGCACGGCCCGAGACACCGGCACCCCCGGCGACGCCCGCACGGCCCGAGGCACCGGCGCCGCTCGCGCCGAGCCCCGCCCGCACGGCGCCCGCCAGTGCCGCCCCCAGCGCTCCCGCGAGGGCCAGCGCGCCCCGCTCCTTGTGCGCGAGAAGCAGTGTGCGCACCTCCCCCGCGTACGGCGCCGCCGCGTGCACCACCGGCAGCCCGGCCGGCTCCGGCACCGGCCGCACCCGCCGCGGCGCGTGTCCGTACAGCGCGACTCGGCAGCGCGGGCAGAGCGCCGTACGAGGTGCTCCGCAGCCCGCGCAGTCGGCCGGCAGCACCAGGTCGGTGAGGTCCTGCCACCACCCCCGCATGTGCATCACTGTGCCAACGCCGCCGCGGCCCGGCCACCCCTGTGGAAAACGTCCTGTGGACAACGCGCGGAAACGCGTACCGCCCCTCACCCACACGGGGAAGGGGCGGTGCGCGACGGGGGACTCAGCCCGGATAGACCGGCGCCGTGCCGTCCTTGTCGATCTTCTGCCACTGCGATCCGGACGGCAGCCGTACGATCCCGTCCTCCGAGCAGGCCACCAGCGGCACCCGTTCGTCCTCGGACGCGGCGACCGACTTGACGCCGGTGAGCGCGCCCGGCGCCGGCCCGTCGAGCGTGGAGCCGTCGACCTGGACGTACCGCATCTGCAGCACGCCGCCCTGCTCCCGGCCGACGACGAGCAGCCTGCTGTCCCCGGCCCACGACAGGGTGCTGACCTGCTCCAAGTCGGGTGCGGCGGGCCCAAGTTCGACCACCGCCGTGCCCTGCCCGGAGCCGTCGTCGCGCTGGATCCGGCCGATGAGCAGCGACTGCTTGCCGTCCTTCTCCACCACCAGCGCGATCCGCACTCCGTCGGCGGCGACCCGCACGTCCCTGATCCGCCCGGACAGGTCCGGGACGGCGACCTGGACCGGTTTGGCGTCGCCCTGTTCGAGGACGTACAGCCGGGAACGGCGTGGGTCGCGGTCGGCCACCCACAGATCGCCGCGGGCGTCCCAGCTCGGCGTGGTCAGCCGGTCGTCCGGGCTCGGGCCCTCGCTGGTGACCAGCGCGTTCCCGAGCGAACCGCCCGAGGCCAGCGAGGCCACGTACAGCGATTTGCCCTGGTCGCCGACGGCGGCCGCGCTGTGTTCGTCCCGCGACACCGCCACCGACTCCAGGGCCTTGCCGCCCTCGCCCAGCGGCCCCGGCACCGGTACCGCGCTGGTGGTCGTGGTCGCAGGTCCCGCCGGCATCCGCACGAGCCGGTGCTTGGCGTCGAGGTAGTACAGGTTCTCCGGGCTCTTGGCCGACCCGTGCCAGGCGGTGGCCTCGGCGCGCTCCTCGCTCAGCTCGCACAGCCGGTGGCCGCCGACGCCCCGCAGTTCGACCGACTCCAGCGTCGGCGCCAGGTTCCGCAGCGTGAACAGCACCTGCGTCGCCATTTCCGTGCACTTGGTCGCCGCGACCTGCGACACCTTCAGGTTCAGCGGCACGGTCAGCTTGTTCTGGTCGTCCGGCGCCAGCCCCGACACGTCCTTCTGCAGGGCCGTACCCGTCGGGAAGCTGGACCTGACGACCGGTCCGAGCCAGTTGGTGGGGCCGCTCACCAGCGAGCGGACCAGCTGCGTCATCGGGTCCACCTTGCTGCGCACGAACACCGGGTCGGCGACGGCCACCGGCTCCTTCGTCGACCCGACGGTCGTGTCGGAGGCGAAGTAGTACTTGTCGACCGACGTGTAGTTGCGCTGGAAGTCCGACTTGCCCATGACGACGCCGTCGGGCAGTTCGTCGATGCGCCACTGGCCGTTCTTGGGGTCCCGGGTGAGGTGCACTTTCTTGCGGTAGGAGCCGGCGGCGGGCTTGTACGCCTGCTGCCCGTCCACGGTCGCGACCCTGCTGCCCGCGAGGACGCAGGTGACGCTGCTGGTGTGCTCGGGGCCCGGGCCCGGCCTGCAGTCCGGCTCGATGCTCGGCCCGTTGGCGAGGACTGTGGTGGACCGCTCGGGCCGCCATGCGTGCGCCGCCGCGGTCGTCAGGTACTTGCGGGCCGTGTCGTACGCCGGATCGTCGCTGGTCAGCGCCTCCAGGAAGCCCTGCATGATCTCGGCCGGACCGGCGCCCTCGGCCGGCGGCATGGCGAACACCCGCACCCCGGTGTCCTGCCGCGGCGTGGACTCCACGTTCCGCAGATCCCCGCTGTCGGGCATCGAGGCGCACCCGGCCAGCAGTACGGTCCCCAAGGCGGCCCATGTCACCGCGCGCCCCGGACTGAGCCGGGCGCCCCCCTCGCGGTCAGCGCCCACGAAATGCCTCCCCTGGCTCGGTCGAGTCCTCCGCATCGGCCGCATCGCTGCGGGCCGGGCCCGGGTCGGCGGCCGGAGTGGTGGCGGGCCTGTCCTCGGTGCGCCGTTGGCCGCCGGCGGGCCGGGGCACCACGCGCGCGCCGTTGCCGTGGCCGGGCAGCGCGGCCGGGTCGGCTGCCGGGGCGGCCGGCCGCGGCGCGATCGGGTCCCGGGACGGCAGTGCGGACGTCTGGGCGCCGCCCTTCTGCACCGGAACGGTCGCCCGCTTCTCCTCACCCCCGCCGGACAGCCCGGCCTCGTCGAGGCCGCGGTTGCGGCGCGAGTCCTTGGGCTCCAGCGGTATCGGCGAGCCCCGCAGCGGCTCGTCAGCGGTCCTGGGCAGCGTCAGCCGGAACTGCGAACCGCCGCCCGGCTCGCCCCATGCCTGCAGCCAGCCGCCGTGCAGCCGCGCGTCCTCCAGGGCGATCGACAGCCCGAGCCCCGTACCGCCGGTGGTACGCGCGCGTGCCGGATCCGCCCGCCAGAAGCGGCTGAAGACACGGCTCGCCTCGCCTGGCTTGAGCCCGACGCCGTAGTCGCGCACCGCGACCGCGACCGCGCCGCCCGCCGCGGCGAGCTTGACGACGACGTCCTTGCCCTCGCCGTGCTCGACGGCGTTGACCACGAGGTTGCGCAGCACGCGCTCCACACGCCGGGCGTCGGCCTCGGCGACGACGGGCTGCTGGTCGCCGACCACGCGTACGCGCGTGCCCTTGCGCTCGGCGAGCGGCTCGGCACCGCTGACCACGCGCCGCACGACGTCCCTGAGGTCTATCGGCTCGGCCTCCAGCGCCGCCGCGCCCGCGTCGAACCGGCTGATCTCCAGCAGGTCCGCGAGCAGCGACTCGAACCGGTCCAGCTGGTCGGCGAGCAGCTCGGCCGACCGCGCGGTCACCGGGTCGAAGTCCTCGCGCGCCTCATGGATGACGTCGGCGGCCATCCGGACGGTCGTCAGCGGGGTGCGCAGCTCGTGCGACACGTCCGACACGAACCGGCGCTGCATCCGCGACAGGTCCTCCAGCTGCTGGATCTTCACCTGGAGGTTCTGCGCCATCTTGTTGAAAGCCTCACCCAGACGGGCGATGTCGTCCTCGCCGGTGACCTTCATCCGCTCCTGCAGCCGCCCGGCGGACAGCCGCTCCGCGATCCCGGCCGCCATCCGCACCGGCGTGACGACCTGGCGCACCACCAGCCAGGCGATCGCGCCGAGCAGCACGACCACGAACAGCCCGGCCGTGGCGAGCGTGCCCTTGACCAGGCTGAGGGACTTCTCCTCCTGGGTGAGCGGGAAGAGGTAGTACAGCTCGTACGGCCGCCCGTTGGGGTCGCTGACCTGCTTGCCGATGACCAGCGCCGGCTGCGAGGCCTTGCCGTTGGAGTAGACGATCCTGGTGTAGCTCTGGGCGGCGGTCGTCCCGCTGTTGACCCGCTCGCGCAGGTCGTCGGGGATGCTGGAGGTCGGGTTGACGTTCCCGGAGCCGCGCGGGCTGCGTCCGCCGCCGCTGTCGTCGCCGACCGGCAGCGTGACGACGTCGAACGCGCCGGCGCCACCGCTGGACAGCGACTCCACCAGGTCGCTCATCCACTGGATGACGTTCTGCGACTGCCGGCCGTCCGCGGTCGCCGTGCCGTCCGCGGTGCCGCTCCCCGCAGCCGCCCCGGTCCCGGCCCCGCCGGCCGCCTCGTCCGCCTTCTGCTTGGCCACCGCGAAGCCGCCCGTGGCCTGGCTCTGCGAGGCCTTCACCTTCGCGTCCAGCAGGCCGTTGCGCACCTGCCCGATCACGACGAAGCCCAGCAGCAGCACGACGCCCAGGGACATCACCAGGGTGGTGGCGACCACCCGCAGCTGGATGTTGCGCCGCCACAGCCGCATCACGGGCAGCAGCGGGCGGCGCACCCACCGCAGGAACAGCCGGATGACCGGGCTGCCCTGGACCCCGCCCTCGAGCAGCCCGCCGTCGAAGAGGGTCCTCAAACGCGTACTCGCCGCCCGGCCGACAGTCCGCCCCGGCCGAGTCCCGGACCGGCCGGGAGCCGAAGCGGCACTGTCCCGGGACATGTCAGCTCGGTCCTGCCTTGTAACCGACACCACGGACGGTCACCACGATCTCCGGCCGCTCCGGGTCCTTCTCGACCTTCGAGCGCAGCCGCTGGACGTGCACGTTGACGAGCCGCGTGTCCGCGGCGTGCCGGTAGCCCCACACCTGCTCGAGCAGCACCTCGCGGGTGAACACCTGCCACGGCTTGCGGGCGAGCGCGACCAGCAGGTCGAACTCCAGCGGGGTCAGCGCGATCGACTGCCCGTCCCGCTTCACCGAGTGCCCGGCCACGTCGATGACCAGGTCACCGATGGTCAGCTGCTCCGGCGCCGGCTCCTCGGACCTGCGCAGCCGCGCGCGGATCCGGGCGACCAGCTCCTTCGGCTTGAACGGCTTGACGATGTAGTCGTCGGCGCCGGACTCCAGGCCCACGACCACGTCGACGGTGTCGCTCTTGGCCGTCAGCATCACGATCGGCACCCCGGACTCGGCCCGGATCAGCCGGCACACCTCGATGCCGTCCCGTCCGGGCAGCATCAGGTCCAGCAGCACCAGATCGGGCTTGGTCTCGCGGAACGCGGCCAGCGCCTTGTCGCCGTCGGCTACGAAAGACGGCTCAAAACCTTCACCACGCAGCACAATGCCGAGCATCTCGGCCAGTGCGGTGTCGTCGTCGACGACAAGGACTCGTCCCTTCATAAACGACATCATCCCATTCTCATAACAGTGACAGGTGCCCTGGTGAGGGAGGTCACTGGCCGGTGACCTTAGTCGTACCGGGCCGTCACTGTCTGCCCCCGTCCGCCCGCACCGATGGCGGTGCCGGATGCCGGCGCCCCGCGGTCCGGGCGTGTCGGCGCTCCCCGGCGACCGGTCAGCCGGTCGTCACCTGCCGGGACCTCGCGCACAGCTCCGCCAGAGCCTCGCCCGTCACCGGTGACACCACGCCCTCCTCGGTGACGATGGCCGTCACCAGCTCGGGCGGTGTCACGTCGAACGCCGGGTTGTACGCCTGCGTCCCCAGGGGTGCCACCGCGATTCCGCCTCCCGCTCCCGTCACCGCCACCTGCGGCGCCGTGATCTCCGTGACCTCGAAGCCGGGCCGCTGCTCGACCTCGATGGACGCCCCGTCGGGGGTGTCCGGATCGACCGTGGTCACCGGCGCCACCACGATGAACGGCACATGGTGATACCGCGCCAGCACCGCGAGCGGATAGCTCCCCACCTTGTTCGCCACCGAGCCGTCGGCCGCGATCCGGTCCGCCCCGATCAGCACCGCGTCCACCTCCCCCGCCGCGAGCAGCGAACCCGCCGCGTTGTCTGTGAGCAGGGTGTACGCCATACCGCTGCGGGCCGCTTCGTACGCCGTCAGGCGCGCGCCCTGCAGCAACGGGCGCGTCTCGTCCACCCACAGACGCCGCAGCTGCCCCTGACGGTGCGCCGCGAGGGCCACCGCGAAGGCCGTGCCCTCCCCGCCCGACACCAGCGAACCGCTGTTGCAGTGGGTGAGGATCCGGTGCCCGCCGCCCGGCAGCAACTCGTCCAGCAGCGCCAGCCCGTGCGCCGCCATCCGTCGGCTGGCCTCGGCGTCCTCCTGGTGCAGCGCCCGCGCCGCGGCCAGCGCCGCCGTCGCCGCCTCGGTGGGATCGCCGGTCCGCGCCAGCGCCGCCTCGTGCGCGGCCCGGGCCCGGCGCACCCCGACGGACAGGTTCACCGCCGTGGGCCGCGCCCCCTCGAGCAGGCGGGCCGCCTCGGCCACGTCGAAGCCGCGCGCGGCGGCGAGCGCGACGCCGTACGCCCCCGCGATGCCCAGCAACGGCGCCCCGCGCACGGCGAGCGAGCGGATCGCCTCCACCAGCGCCGACGCGTCCGTGCACACCAGCTCGACCTCCTCGGCCGGCAGCCGTGTCTGATCGAGAAGGACCAGCACGGGGCCTTCGGGCGGTTCCTCCCATCGGATCGCGGGTATCTCGGTCGGCCGCTTGTCACCGTCGGTTCGCGCCTGCTGATCAGCCATGCGATGAGTCTGCCCCGGATCCGGCGAACAATTGAAGGCATCCAGCCCCCACCGCGGCCGGTCCGCCGATGACCACCCCATGGCACGATGGCTGCCAACCTGCCGCCGCGACCGCGGACGGGCACCGAGAAGGAGCTTCGATGACAGACACTCCGGGCTGGGCCTCGCCCGGAACCGCCCCGTCGAACGAGGGGCGGGAACCCGGCACGTCCGGTCCCGCCGAGCCTGCCGACCGTCCCGGCGACACCGCCCCCGCACCGCAGCCGGACCCGCACGCGCAGGGCCCGGGTGTGAAGTGGTCCAAGGAGCAGCCGCCGCCCGGCCAGTGGTCCGCGCCCACCGGTGCCCCCAGCCCTCAGCAGGCCCCGCCTCCCCCGCCGCCCGGCCCGGGCTGGACGGGACAGCCGCACGGCCAGGCAGGCCACGGCGGCGGCTACGCGGGCCCGCAGGGCGGCTACGGCGGCCCGCCCCCCGGCTACGGCGGTTACGGCGCCCCCGGCGGGGCCTGGGGCGGCGGCTGGGGCGGCCCCCCGCCCGCGGCCAAGCCCGGTGTCATCCCGCTGCGCCCGCTCGCCGTCGGTGAGATCCTCGACGGCGCCGTCTCCACCATGCGCACCCACTGGCGCACGGTGCTCGGCATTTCGCTGGCGGTCGCTCTCCTCCTCGACACCAGCACCGTCCTGCTGCAGGGCCTCGTCCTGAACGACACCGCCGTCCAGTCGACGCTCAAGGACCCCGGCGCCAGCCCCGACGAGGCCTTCCGCGCCCTGCGCGAGACGATGATCGGCACCGGGATCGTCTCGGTGATCCGCGCGGTCGCCGTCATCATCGCCACCGCCCTGCTCACGACCATCACCAGCCGAGCCGTCCTCGGCAAATCGGTCGGCGCCGGCGAGGCCTGGCGGGAGTCCCGGCCGCAGATTCCGAGACTCTTCGGCCTGCTCATCCTGCTGGCCCTGATCTTCGCCGGTATCGCCGTCGGCGGCGCGCTGCCCGGCTTCCTGGTGCTGCTCGCCGGCAACAACGCCGGCGGCGCCGCCCTGCTCGTCCTGGGCATCCTCGCCGCTGCCGTCGTCGTGGTCTGGCTGGGCATCCGCTTCTACCTGGCCGCGCCCGCCCTGATGCTGGAACGGCAGGGCGTGGCGAGGTCCATGAGGCGCTCCGCGAAGCTCGTCCGCGGCTCCTGGTGGCGCACCTTCGGCATCGTGCTGCTCACCCTGCTCCTCACCGGCATGGTGTCGGCGGTCATCACCATCCCGTTCACCGCCTTCGGGGCCGCCGTCAGCGGCGACGGCATGAACAACCTGCTCGGCACCGGCGGCGGCCACACCAGCTGGGCCACCCTGATCATCCAGGGAATCGGCACCCTGATCGGCACCACGCTCACCCTCCCGATCAGCGCGGGCGTCACCGTGCTCCTCTACATCGACCAGCGCATCCGGCGCGAGGCCCTCGACCTCGAACTGGCCCGCGCCGCCGGCGTCCGGGGCACCGCCGGTCCCGGTGCCGTCCCGGGGAGCTGATGCGGTGAGTCCCACGGGGGGAGTGTTCACGGCGGCGGGCCCGGCCGGCGCCGACGGCAGGGCCGTACGAGGCCTGCTGCGCGCGGCGGACGCCGTCCTCAGCGCGGCGGGCGGGCCGTCTCCGGGGCCGCCGGTGACCCTCCCGCGTGATCCCGCGCGGGAGGCGGCTCGCCGCGAGCTGTCCAAGCGGATGTACCACGAGAACGATCCGGGGCTGTTCCAGCGTGCGCTGGACGCGTTCTGGAACTGGCTCGACCGGCTGTTCGGCTCGGCCGCCTCGGCGACTCCCGGCGGCACGGTCGGCCTGATCGTCGTCATCCTGTTCGTCGCCGCCGTCCTGGCCGCCCTGTGGTGGCGCCTGGGCACACCGCGCCGCCAGCCCTCCTCCACCGCCGCCGCCCTGTTCGACGACCGTCCCCGCAGCGCCGCCGAACACCGCGCGACCGCCGAGGCACACGCGGCCCAGGGCCACTGGAACCAGGCCGTCCAGGAACGCATGCGGGCCATCGTCCGCTCCCTGGAGGAACGCACCCTGCTCGACGTCCGCCCGGGCCGCACCGCCGACGAAGCGGCCGCCGAAGCCGGCGGGACCCTGCCCGCACACACCGACCGGCTGCGCGCCGCGGCCCGCGAGTTCGACGCCGTGACATACGGCGGACGCAGGGCCACCGAACAGTCGTACCACCGCATCACCGAGCTCGACCGCGACCTGGAACGCACCAGGCCCGCCCACAGCACCGCCGGCACGGCCCACAGCACCCGCCAGGGGGCCGCCCAGTGACCGCCGAGGCCACGCTGCCGACGACCTCCACCGCGCCCACCGTCCGCCAGGTGTGGACGCGCGAGCGAGGCATCGCGCTCGCCGCCACGCTGATCCTGGCGGCGGCCGTCGTCATGGCGCTCGTCCGCTCCACCGACCGGCACGGCGAACTCGACCCGCGCTCCGCCGACCCCTACGGCAGCCGCGCCGTCGCCCAACTCCTCGCCGACCGCGGAGTCTCCACGCGCGTGGTCACCACCCTGGACGCCGCACGCGCCGCCGCCAAGCCGGACACCACTCTTCTCGTCGCCGTACCCGACCTGCTGACCGATCGCCAACAGGACCGGCTGCACCAGGCCACGGCCCACTCCGGCGGACGCACGGTGCTCGTCGCACCCGGCAGCCCGTCCGTCGAGCGACTCGCCCCCGGAGTCACCGCGGACCCCGCCGCCAGCACGAGCACCACACTGGACCCCGGCTGCGCCCTGCCCGAGGCCCGACGCGCGGGCAGCGCCGACACCGGCGGCATCCGCTACACCACCACCCACCTCGACGCCGACGCCTGCTACCCCAGCGCCCGCCTTGCCACCCTGCTGCGCATCCCCCAGACGTCCGGGGGCGGCGACACCGTCGTGCTCGGCGCCACCGACATCCTCTTGAACGACCGCCTCGACAAGCAGGGCAACGCCTCGCTCGCCCTTCAACTCCTCGGCTCCCGCCCCCATCTGGTCTGGTACCTCCCCTCGCTGTCCGACGCCTCGGCCACCGACGACGGCGACCGCAAGACCTTCTTCGACCTACTCCCCTCGGGCTGGCTCTGGGGCACCCTGCAGCTCTTCCTCGCAGCCGCCCTCGCCGCCTTCTGGCGGGCACGCCGCTTCGGTCGCCTCGTGCCCGAGAAACTCCCCGTCGCGATCCGCGCCTCCGAGACCACCGAAGGCCGCGCCCGCCTCTACCGCAAGGCCGACGCCCGCGACCGCGCCGCCGCCGCTCTTCGCTCCGCCACCCGCACCCGCCTCGCCCCCCTCGTCGGCGTCCCCGTCACCCAGGCGCACTCGCCCGAGACCCTGCTCCCCACCCTGTCCGCCCACCTCGCCGACGGCCAACAGGATCTGCACTCCCTCCTCTTCGGACCGCCGCCCGGCGACGACGCGGCCCTCATCGCACTCACCGACCAACTCGACGCCCTCGAAAGAGAGGTACGCCGTCCATGATGGACCCGACCACTGACAACGCCGGGAACACCGGGGACGCGGGCACCGCCCGGGCCTCCCTGGAAGCCCTGCGCGCCGAGATCGCCAAAGCCGTGGTCGGCCAGGACCCCGCCGTGACCGGTCTCGTCGTCGCCCTCCTGTGCCGCGGACACGTCCTCCTCGAAGGAGTCCCCGGCGTCGCCAAGACGCTGCTGGTCCGCGCCCTCGCATCCGCCCTCGAACTCGACACCAAGCGCGTCCAGTTCACCCCCGACCTGATGCCGAGCGACGTCACCGGCTCCCTCGTCTACGACACCCGCACCGCCGAGTTCTCCTTCCAGGAAGGCCCGGTCTTCACCAACCTCCTCCTCGCGGACGAAATCAACCGCACCCCGCCCAAGACCCAGTCCTCCCTGCTCGAAGCCATGGAGGAACGCCAGGTCACGGTCGACGGCACCCCACGCCCGCTCCCCGAACCGTTCCTGGTCGCAGCCACCCAGAACCCGGTCGAGTACGAGGGCACCTATCCCCTCCCCGAGGCCCAACTCGACCGGTTCCTGCTCAAACTGACGATCCCTCTGCCCTCCCGGCAGGACGAGATCGACGTCCTCACCCGCCACGCCTCGGGCTTCAACCCGCGCGACCTGCGCGCCGCCGGTGTACGCCCCGTCGCGAACGCCGCCGATCTCGAGGCCGCCCGCGCCGCCGTCGCCAAGACGACCGTCTCCCCGGAGATCACCGCCTACGTCGTCGACATCTGCCGCGCCACCCGCGAGTCGCCCTCCCTCACCCTCGGCGTCTCCCCACGCGGCGCCACCGCTCTGCTGGCCACCGCACGCGCCTGGGCCTGGCTCACGGGCCGCGACTACGTCATCCCCGACGACGTCAAGGCCCTCGCCCTGCCCACCCTGCGCCACCGGCTCCAGCTGCGCCCCGAGGCGGAGATGGAAGGCGTGACGGCGGACTCCGTCATCAACGCCGTGCTCGCCAACGTCCCGGTCCCCCGCTGATGGCACTCACCGGACGCGCCGCCCTCCTCGCGGCCCTCGGCTCCCTCCCCGTCGGCATCCTGGAACCGGGCTGGACGGGCATCCTCGCGGTCAACGGCTCCGTGGCCCTCGCCTGCGCCTGCGACTACGCGCTCGCCGCCCCCGTACGACGGCTCGTCCTGTCCCGGTCCGGCGACACCTCCACCCGTCTCGGCGACACCGCCGACGTCACCCTCACCATCACCAACCCCTCCCGACGTCTTCTGCGGGCTCGGCTCAGGGACGCATGGCCCCCCAGCAGCTGGCAGCCCGGCACCGAGATCGAGGCCTCCCGTCATCGGCTGACCGTCCCCCCGGGCGAACGCCGGCGTGTGACGACGAGGCTGCGGCCCACCCGCCGCGGCGACCGCCAGGCGGACCGCGTGACGATCCGCTCCTACGGCCCCCTCGGCCTGTTCTCCCGCCAGGGCTCCCACACACTGCCCTGGTCGGTACGGGTCCTGCCCCCGTTCACCAGCCGAAAGCACCTTCCGTCGAAACTCGCCCGATTGCGTGAACTCGACGGCCGCACCAGCGTGCTGACACGCGGCGAGGGAACGGAGTTCGACAGCCTCCGGGAGTACGTCCCCGGTGACGACACCCGCTCCATCGACTGGCGCGCCACCGCCCGTAACTCCAGCGTGGCCGTCCGCACCTGGCGCCCGGAACGGGACCGGCACATCCTGCTCGTCCTCGACACCGGCCGCACCTCGGCCGGTCGTGTGGGCGACGCCCCACGCCTGGACGCATCCATGGACGCCGCGCTCCTCCTCGCGTCCCTGGCGTCCCGAGCCGGCGACCGCGTGGCGCTCCTGGCATACGACCGCCGGGTACGCGCCCTGGTCCAGGGCCGCTCCGCAGGAGACGTACTGCCAGGAGTGGTGAACGCGATGGCCACGCTGGAACCGGAACTCGTCGAGACGGACGCCCGCGGCCTCAGCGCGGCGGCTCTGCGTACGGCACCTCGCCGCTCCCTGATCGTCCTGCTCACCACCCTCGACGCCGCGCCCGTGGAGCAGGGCCTGCTCCCGGTACTTCCGCAGCTCACTCAGCGGCACACCCTTCTGGTCGCCTCGGTGGCCGATCCGCACATCGCGCGTATGGCCGAGGCGCGGGGCAACGCGGAGGCAGTGTACGAGGCCGCTGCGGCGGCTCAGGCACAGGAGGAACGCCGACGCACCGCCGAGCAGCTACGTCGGCATGGGGTGACGGTCGTGGACGCGACACCGGAGGATTTGGCGCCGGCACTGGCGGATGCGTATCTCGCCCTGAAGGCGGCGGGCCGGCTCTGAGCGGCTCCGGTCCGACCGCCCTTCGGGGAATGCATGCCCTAAAGTAATAAGTGTCGTGAATGCAGAAAGGCCCACGCCATCCGGCGTGGGCCTTTCCCAACAATTGTTCGGCGGTGTCCTACTCTCCCACAGGGTCCCCCCTGCAGTACCATCGGCGCTGTAAGGCTTAGCTTCCGGGTTCGGAATGTAACCGGGC